>NZ_CP179210.1:2451298-3064123 GCF_051201665.1 Psychrobium sp. nBUS_13
TGTTCGATCACGCTTGTGGCATTGTCGTTGGTGAAACGAGCGTCATTGAAGACAATGTTTCTATTTTGCAAGGCGTAACCTTAGGTGGTACTGGTAAAGAAAGTGGCGATCGACATCCTAAAGTTCGCGCCGGTGTGTTAATTGGTGCAGGCGCAAAAATCTTAGGAAATATTGAAATCGGATCTGGTGCAAAAATTGGCGCTGGTAGTGTTGTGTTGAAAAAAGTAGCACCGCATACCACAGTAGCTGGCGTACCGGCACGACAAATAGGCTCCCCTGAAAGTATTATGCCCGCATTGGATATGTGCCAAAACCTTGAAAAAGAATTGGCAGATTCTAAAAAGAATCCACCATTACTGGATTTTGATATTTAGGCTCTAATCAATTAACTTAAATAAAGGCGCTAAGGTATCAGGCAAATCGTCAACAGACTTTTGCCTGCTGAGCCTATCTAGCGCCACATAAATCGCTTTTTTCTTCTCGCTATCTAGTTTATCTAACAACGGTTCAAGCCCAATCTCATCCAGCTCTACCTCACCACGTTGTGCGTGATTTCGCTGTTTTAACTGACTAAACATATAAATAAACCGAGCAAGAATGACATACGGGAAATTCTTACTGCCTATCGGCCCTAAGCGCGCTTCATAACCGCCCATTGGTAATCCTTTAATTTTACTTGATGCCAACTTATCTGCGCCAAGCCATGCGGCGGTAGAACCAACAATGCCACCGCCAATGGCCCCAAGCATAAAAGAATGTCCAGCTACCGCTAAATCAAGCGCACCACCAGCAGCGGCACCAGTGATCCCTGCGACACTCGTTAATTGCTTTTTACTCAAGCCCCAGCCATACCATTTTTGCGTATCAAATAAATCATCTGGCAACGCCAGGGCTTTGTCTTGACGCGCTAGTTGATGATGGCGATAAACCATTTGCATCTCATCAAGGGCATTCTTTTCGCGGCGGCGCATCCAATCATAAAATTGCTTTTCTAGAACTGGTTTTAAGGTTTGCGCCTGCGCTTTAGATAACGCCTTTTGTGTTGTTTGATAAGCTGTCATTTCTTCCAATAACTGAGCAGCGATAAAACAACTTTGAAAAACCTGATGACTTGTTTCTTGTTCGAAAGCATTAATAATCGCACTAAGTTGCGATTGCCACGGCTGATGAATTGCAGCAAACGCTTGGAGCAATTCTATGTGTTGTTCAATATCAGCTTTAACGGCGTCAAATACACGCACCACACTAAAATATTGCCCTAATGCCGCTTGCCAGTTAGGGACATAATCGTCATTGAGAATAGGATTAATCAATGCCATTGTTGGCTGACCAGTCCAGCGTAATATCTCCATTTCCGCTTCATATTCAGCGCTATAAGGCCGAGAGCCGTCAACAACATACAAAATTGCTGCACCTGCGATTATTGGCTTTAACAACTCAATTTCATCGACATATTGCTGCTGACATGTCTCATCATTCAAAAAGGCAATGACACACTCACGGCGTTTATCAGCAGTCGGGTTATGCGCTTTTAACCAAGCCAACACTTTTCGTGGACGCTGAAAGCCTGGAGTATCAACTAACTGATAATGGGCGTTGCCAATAGTAATATCGAATGTTTCAGACACCATAGTGGTGCCACTTTGCATTGAAATCGCTATTTGATCATTACGGGCAAGCGTTGAAACAACGGAAGACTTCCCTTTATTCGGATGGCCTACGACTGCAAAGCTTGGTATTTCGGAACGTGGCACCTTAGAATTAGCTACGGTTGATTTACTCATTGTACATCCTTATCAATAAATAACGTCCAATTGTCCAATGTTAAACAAAAACGGCGCCACTCATCGACATAATGAGAAGCAATTGGCTGCATCACACCCTCTTTATGATCAATTAATTGAATGACTCCTTGCCCTGTCGACAAGTAATCTTTTAGCTCACCTAATGGTGGCTCCCATGCCGCGACTAATAATAGCTGCGGGCGATTATCCGATACCGCGACCTGCTCGTCTTCACCGTGAAAACCAACGTGATAAACATGGCTTGGCTCTGTTGATTGAGACTCAACAAGTTTGTCCAATAATGACGCTGGTAGTTGCAACCAACAACATAAATTATAATCAGACAATAATGGTCGGTCATAGCTCACCTTAGCTAAAACAGGCGCCTTAGGCTGTTGATTAATGGGGGCCTTAGTTGGCAGCTCATGAAGATACGCAGGGAGGCTTTTAAACTGACGACTTGCCATTAAACTACTAATTGCGCGCGGAATAATTGAATACACCAATTGAGCCATCAATAAAAACAACCACCAAGCACCATATTGTCCTTGAACAGCTTGGTCATTCATTCTGTTTTCTTGAGTCGCTTCAATCAGCGCGATATTAGGCAAAGCAGCGTCAAACCAACTCCAAGGCAACGCTATAACATTAAGAACAGGTTCAATGTTAGATGCAGACAATAACGTTGAGCGCCAAACAAAGGCAACATCACTAAATAATAACACCAAGAAAAATGATGTTAAGCATCCAACACTAAAGGCCAATACTGACTGTTGGCTGCACAACAATAACCACGGCGACAATCGTTGCTCTTTTTTAAGCCCTAACAAAGATTGCTTTTGCGCTAGTGGAATTACCGGCAATTTCAACAGCCACGGTATGATTTCAATAGACGGCGCTTTGGAGGAAATACTTGAAACCACCAATAAAAGGCAGGATACAAACGGCCACAGCACAAACAAGCCAATAAAGTGTAATAGATTAACTCGCCCTAACTCATCACCAGAAACAACACTAGCGCTAATGAAGAGTCCAACGAGAAAAAACAAAGAAATAAAACCGATTTTCAATTGGTTAAGTTTACTAAGGTCTGACAAAAAAGAGATTCCAACCGCAAAAGTCATATAGTGACGAAATTCCCCCAATGATGCAATGGACAACCGTAACAAATTGATTCTGCGATTTACTCAGCTATTGTGTACGTTTATAGTAGGCGGCGTTTATTCATTTAGGTATTTAGAGCAAAGCGATGTCGAAGTCACAGTCTAAATCACGGTCGCAATTACAATTAGTATGGGATCTTCCATTACGCCTTTTTCACTGGGGATTTGTCACTACCATTTTAGGATGTTGGCTCACGAATGAACTCGGCACTGATTATATCGATTTACATATGCAACTTGGCTTTGTCGCCCTTGGTTTAATTTGTTTTCGTTTAACTTGGGGATTTTTCGGAACCTTGCATTCTCGATTTACGACATTTTTCCCAACGCCTGCGGCGATAAAAGCCTATCTTAATCAGCCTAAAGACGCTGCGCCGAGTGTCGGCCATAATCCATTAGGCAGCTTAATGGTATTTGCTATGCTGGCGCTTGTTTTAATGCAGGCGGTGAGCGGCTTATTTGTCGACGATGACGTGTTTTCTAGCGGTCCATATTACAACGCGCTTGGCGGTGATATCGACAAAATTATGGCCACAATTCATCACAATGTCTTTGATTTTATCTTAGCAGCAATTGCTCTGCATATTCTTGCGGTTGGATTTTATCAATGGGGTAAGAAACACGATTTAATTGCGCCAATGATCCATGGCAAAAAACAAGGCGCTCATCTAACCGATTTAAATACCATCAAACATTCTCGCTTGATAGTGGCGTTAATCATTGCAGCCTCGTCTGCAGCCTTTGTCTATTGGTTAGTAGTGATCAACATTCCAGAAGTCGACATGTATTACTAAACCGCCTACAAAAAAAGCCTTATTCAATTGAATAAGGCTTTTTCATTTCAATAGCGACTATCAATTAGTCTTGTTTGAAATCATCGTGACAACCGCCACAAGTACGACCGATACCACCAATCGCCTTTTTAATCGCTTTAGCATCGCCACTCTTAACAACTTTCATCAGATTTGCTGACGCCATTGTTAATGCGTTAGCTTTTTCATTTAAAAGCTCAGGTTTAGTCCAATTTGAGGCTAATGCTTCAGTATTCACTTTAAATTTGCGAGTATCTGTTGCCATATAATCTGTGATCATCATTGATAACTGATTAATACGTGTTGCGTTTTTCTCGACAACCGCTTTATCCATTGGCATTTTACCACGAGCCATCGCGCCCATTGGACCAATATTGCTTGCTAACAGTTTGAATACTGATTGGCGTAATTCAGTAGCTTGTTTTGCATGTTTTTCCGAGCGTGCTTCACTGGCAACAGCAGTACTCATTACTGCCGTTGACGTAATTAATGCAGCGGCCATTCCTAATGCGACTTTTTTCATTGCAGACATAATGCTTCCTTAACTCTTATTACTTATAATTTTTTTATTGCTCATGCGCAGAGTAAACGAAAAAAGGCCACTTTGGGAGAGCAAAGTGACCTTTTGTTGATTATTTAACTAGGGTCTGTTGATCTTTGTGGTTCAAATTTTCTTCAATCTAAAAGGAGTTTGGGCACATGTTCATTGTTCCAGACTGAGCATAAGCACCCACATCCCTGTGGGCGAGGCATGAGGATTGATGCTGGGTTTACCCCAGTGAATGACGAATAACGCAGCACAAAATACTTTTAGGTGAATCCTACGGACAGCATTTGTTTGTTATTTCTACGGCGTTATCGCCTATTCGTGTATTGCTACAGGGATGTAGCTCATTAGGATAATGCAGGAGCTATTATCGAGCCAGCTACACCACATAGGCTCTGCCTTGTAGAAACCCCAAACAAATTGCTGCAAAAATGAACTCAAAAGATCAACAGCCCCTAATTAAGTAGTTAAAATTTGTAACTCACCTGAATACTATATTTCGAACTAGGTTCTTTTGAGTAAACTTCAATATCTTGCTGATCATACGTCGTTTTCTCATCCAGTAAGTTTTTTGCCTTAAATGAAATTGACATATCTTCAATAGGATAATACTTATAAGTAAAATCAAGGCTGTGGAATGGTTGTTCGTACACATCATCTAAACCGCCACGGCCACCGTAAGCGATTCGATCACCAAACACGTTATAAACGATGGTTGCATTATGCGCTTCATCTTTTGAATCGAAACTTACTTGGAAGTTTGTCACCCATTCTGAATGCCCCGTCATGCGGCGCTTAGTATTAGTTGGGTCGATTTCACCACTTTGAGCAATTTCAATCTCAGAATCACTGAGCGTAATATTGGCGGCGATAAAGAATTGTTGCCAAATACTCTTTGCATCACCCAAGAAAGCTAGCCCTTGCAGTGCCTCAGCTTCGATACCATAGATAAAGCCAGAGTTTGCATTATAGAACTTGAGCTGACGCCCCGCTTCACTGATTCGCTGAATCGGTTCAATCGGCGCGTCGATATCTTTATAGAAAGCGCCAATAGAATAGTTATCACCTGTTTCGCTATAGTATTCCCAGCGTGTATCTAAGTTATAAATCGCTGAGCTTTTTAAATTAGGATTACCAAAAAAATCAAAACCAGTGACCGGATCTTGGAAACGCACTGGCGATACTTCACGTAAATCAGGGCGAACCATGGTTTTACTTAAGGCAACGCGCCATTGGCTTAGATCATCTTCTTTGTAGGTCATCGACAGAGAGGGAAAGAAACCGTCTTCTTGCACAATATAATCTTCAATTTGATAACGACCACCTTCATCAGAAATATTACCATCTGGTTCAAGTGGCAAGGTCACTCGGCGAAAATCTTCATAGCGAATACCCGCGTAGAAAATTAATTCATCGTCAAAATCAAATTCGGCTGACACATACACGGCGTCATTTTTTTCTGCGGCAATGTAGTCTTCCGTATCTGTAGATGCATCTTTTAGCGCTAGATCTAGCACATCAGATGCGATGTTTTCGTCACTAAATATTTGACCAAATTCTTTTGCCAAAATATCGCCATTGGCGTCTGTTGGACGCAAACCAACATCTAATCCAAGCCGTGTAGCATAACTTGTACGTGAACGCTCAGTGTACTGATAGCCACCTTTAAACGTGACAACGGTATTGTCAAAAGCAACGGGTAACCCTAAATCAAAACCAAAATTTTCTAAGTCGTCATCAAGTTGGCTATAAACGTATTTAGGCGCGTCTTGGGTGTTTAAATTACGGCTGGTGATAGCGTTAGCGTCATCTAATACTACATTGTAGGTGTACGACAATTCGCTTGGCGCTTTGCGTGAAGATTTCGAATCGGTGTACTGCCATTTTAATTCTAGTTCCCAGTAGTCTTCAAAATAATGGGTGCCTTTTAACTGATTACTCATCAATGTACGTTGCTGAAAATCAATATCATAAACTTGCAGCGCATTGGGCTCGCCTAAAGTATCTATCGTTTCTTCAATCGCAACAGATACATCATCAGAGCTGTCGCTTAAATAGGTACTAAAGCTTTCAATTTTGTGATTGTCATTAAGCTCAAAGCCCATATTGAACATGGCTGAGAATTTAACCTTTGTGTCAGTGCCCGTTACGCGTTTGTCGTTTTCGACTTGTGTTTGCGTTGCATCACCGTCTAACTCAATGTCTTTTTTCTCGTAGTTGCTTTGCTCATTTTTATAAGCAAAAGCGGCAACAATACCTAGCAGACATTCATCGCCAATATCCCAGTTCGTACCAAACGCAAGGTTACCATTAAGCGGCTGATCGGTGCTTTCGGTCGTCACATTCATATCACGGTACAAATCGGCGGCTAAGTCACGATTAATTTGAGACGCACTGGCGAAATCAACGCCGCCGTTGCTCCCAGTCACGATATCAATTGGACTAATACCACCATATTGATTATTAGTGTTAATAATGGTGTTTGCTAAGGCACGCGTCCCATCATCTTTGCCTTTCCACGCATCGCCGCCGCCATTGTAACTTAACGCATCGTTGCTATCGTTCGTATTAAATGATGTACCAAGGGATATTTTTACGAATGGTTCAACAGGTGTCGACAACGTGCGAATATCAACATGACCACCACCAAAAGCGGCTGGTCTATCTGCCGATGCACTTTTTTGGACTGACAATGACTCAATAATTGACGCCGGAAACATATCTAGCGGGACAACATTTCGGGTTGGATCGGGTGATGGCACGATGGCGCCATTTAGCGAAGTACTTGAATAACGCTCACCTAAGCCACGAACATAAATAAATTTTCCGTCTTTTAGGGTTAAACCTGTAACACGGCGAAGCGCAGCGGCCGCACTGCTGTCACCAGTTCGAGATAATTGTTCTAGCCCTAAAATATCGCCAACAGCAATTTGTTCACGGCGCTCTTCAACGGCTGCCGATGCTGAGGTGCGTAAACGACCAGTAACTTGAATTCTTTCCACTGGGAAATATTCAGGATCTTTCTCTTTTTGGTTGTTATTAACAGTATTAGCCTCGGCGCTTGCGCTAGCACTAATAAGCACTGCACTCGCCACGGCAAGGCTAAGTTTGTTAAGTGTAAATTTAGGCGTGATTTTCATACCTTAGGGTCCTGTTTCAAATGACTTCTTATATGGTTCGAATGAAAGATTTGTTCTTCAACAAAGCCGTGTTAAAAACACGGCTTTGACTTAAACGTTAGCTAGCCACTTAGTGACTAGCGCGCTGCTATTACTGAGGGATGAATACCCAACCGTTAGTCCAGTCATTAGTGCCATCAAATGCACCAATGAAGTTGGTTGTAGTAAAGAAGCTATCGACAGCGCTCATGTTTTTGCCAGTGCCTAACAAAATAGTATCTGTCGTTGCTGGCATACCGTTTGTTAACGAAACCGCTTGTGCAGAATTACCCGTTTGACCGGTAAACCATGTTTCAACGTTAACGGCATCAGCAGTATCAGTGTTTTCTGAGCTGTATTTGAATGGTTCGTTACAGTCGATTACCGAGTTTTCAATCGTCAGTTCACCGCCAGTTACATTGGTTACCAAGTCAGCATAAGTTCCGTCTAACTCTAAACATTCACCTGATTCTGTCGCTGACCTATCACCTTTACGTCCCTGAACCAAGATATTGTTTAATGATGCTGCGGTTGCAACGCGTAGTAAGATACCTTCACCTTTGTCGCCGCTTGCGTTCTCAACATCAACGCCAGGTAGAATGGTCACATTTGAAATGACAGGCTTAGAAACTGGTGTATCGCCGTCACCTTTGTGGCTATCGCCTTCAAAGCCACGGTTTGCGCTGCCATCTTCATGCGTGATGTACACGAATTGTGCTTTACCCTGCCAGCCGTTAGTCCAATCTAGGCTATCGTCAAAGTTATCTGTTAAGTAAACATATTTTAAGTTAACTGCACCGCCCCAGAATTCAACTCCGTCATCGCCATTAGCATGCACTTGAATGTGGTCAACTTGCGTACCGCTACCCACTGCTGCGAATGAAATACCGTTCATTTCTTGCGTGTCATTCACTTTAAAACCAGCGTATTTCACAACAACATAGCTAAGTTGGCCGCTGTTATCAGTGTTATCGTTACCGCCGTATTGATGATCACCGACTTCAAATGACACATCACACGCTGTGTGGTCATCACACTTATTGGTTAAGCCGTTTCCTAATAGAACTAGGCCGCCCCATTGACCGCGACTTCCTGTTGCGCCATTAATCACATCTTGTTGTGATGTCATGGTAATTGGGTGTGCTGCAGTGCCTTGCGCCATAATTTTAGAGCCACGGCTTACTGCAATGTAACTTTCATCAGTAGCAAATAATTGCGTACCGGCTTGAATTGATAAGGTTGCCGAGTTTATTTTGTCACCACCAACAATCACCGCGCCGCCGTCAATTTTATACATCACGTTTTTGCCAGCAAGCAAGGTCGTATTGCTAGTGATATTGCCTGAAATGCTACACACAAGGTTTACGTTGCTGTCTTTATAAAGACCCGCGGTTACCGTTTCAGACGTTGTGCCAACTGGACAAGAAGTCAGTGTTGGTAATTCGCTTGGCGCTGGTGTTGTGGTAACCTTAGTCGTCCAACCCGTTGTCCAATCGTTAGTGCCGTCAAATGCACCAATGTAATCAGCGTCTTTTAAACGCGCATCAGCGGTTGCCAAATCATCATTACCACCAGTAAGTGCCACAGAACTTGAGTTTGGCATGTAACCATTGAGATCTGATGCACCCACTAAATTGCCATCTTGATTCATATACCATTCGCTGACATCTAAGCTCAGGGTACGGCCTTCTTCAGCGTCAACTTTTGCATCTTTAAATGGTTCGACACAATCAATTAGGCTGTTGGTAATCGTTAGGTTACCGTCATTAGCACTGTTAACTGTATTGTCATCGTTTACTTCTAAACACTCGCCAGAATCTGCGCCGCCTTTTACTAAGGTATTGAAGATGTGAGCGCCTGTGCCCTTGCGTAGTAAAATACCTTCAGCGTCATCACCGCCACTGTTTTTACCATCAGCAACTTCAATAGTTACATTAGCTATCGCTGGCATAGATTGCGGCGTTGCTTGAGCATCACTATTGCTGTCTGCTTCGATGCCGCGGTTAGAACCGTTATCTGCTTGACGAATGTAAACGTGTTGCGCACTACCTTGCCAACCGTTGGTCCAATCTAGGCTATCGTCAAAGTTTTCAGTTAACACAACGTTAGACACTGATACGTTACCGCCCCAGAATTCTACACCGTCATCGTTATTTAAGTGAACTTGAACGTGGTCAACCGTTGTTCCAGAGCCGACCCCACCAAAGCTAATACCGTTCATTTCTTGGGTGTCGTTGATTTTAAAACCACCAAATTCAACACGGACATACTTAATTGTTCCTGAGCTGTCTTCTGTGTCGTTACCACCGTAATTATGGCTACCAACTTCAAAAGCTGCATCACATGCTGTTAGGTCTGGACAAGAGTTTACGGGTGCATTACCCAGTAATACTAAGCCACCCCACTGTCCTGCTTTACCTTCCTGGCCAAGCGCGCTTTCTTGTGACGTAAATACGATTGGATTAGTGCTAGTACCTTGAGCGTTGATTTGTGAGCCACGGCTAATCACCAAATATGCGTCACCGCCACCAACAATTTTTGTTCCAGCGCGAACTTCTAATACCACTGAGTCAGCTTTATCGCCACCAGCGACAACTGCACCATCAAGTTCCCACACAACATCATTACCAAGTACAATAGTTGCGCCATTTTGGCCACCAGTATCGCCAGTGCCAACCGTTGAATCACCCGTTGCTGATGCTAGTGCACCTTTTAATGTCCATACTTCTTTGCCATCAATTGACAGGCTAGTATTGCGCGTTGCAAAACCACTATATGCTTGCTGTTGCTCAGTTTGAGTTGGCGTAGGAGTTGGGCTTGGTGTAGGAGTTGGTGTCGTTGTTGTTTCACCTTTAGTATCGATATTAATATCACCACCACAACCTGCAAGTGCAAGTGCAGTTGCTAAAGCGCCTAACTTAAACATTCTTTTAATTTGGACAGTTTTGATATGCATTGTCTTCTCCGAGGACGAAAATAAGGTGTTCGTTTTAATCTGCGAAAGAATCTAATACTCGAAGATGACAGTAAGAAGACACAAAGTTGTCAGTAATATTTGTTTTTTATGACGCAAATATGACACCCCTGCCAGGCTTAACTTTGCGGATATATTGAGCATATCTTTTGGTGAAGATTTTTAGAATTGTCATAATTCTGTCATTAAAAATAACGTTAAATTAGTAGGTTACAACGAGTAACCTGACATGGTAGTTAAGTTTTTTGCGTCACAAACGCCCCTATTTCGCTTGACATCAAAAAGAATTGTCAATCGGATGAGGTATTTTACAACAGTAAGATAAAAACAACGTGAACTCAGCACTGTTCTCAATATTGATAGGTTTTTAAGCGCAGCAAACTCCTGTATTATCACGCCTCGAATATTCAGTTTATTTAAGAAACCAGATCCGAATGCAAACAACCACCAATGAACTCGCTGTTAAACAGATAGATGTCACAGATATGACTTACACGCCGCGCTCTACTAGCTTACCGTCAGGTTGGTTTGCAGATGAGAGTGCGACAAAGATAGTCCTGTCGACAATCAATGCCAAATATATACACGCAAGTTTAGGGTTACGTTACCTGTATGCCAATTTACAGGAACTGCAAAGTCATTGTGAAATCAAAGAGTTCGTTATTCAAACTCGCGCTATCGACATTGTTGAGAGAATTCTTGAATCTAAACCACAAATCGTTGGTTTTGGTGTTTATATCTGGAACATCATTGAAACCACCAATGTCGTTAGCCTGCTTAAAGTCATTGCACCTGACATCAAAATTGTACTGGGTGGTCCTGAAGTGAGTTATGAATCACAAGGCCAGTCTATCGTTGAAACTGCCGATTACGTGCTCACAGGCCCTGCTGATATTAGTTTTTATCAGTTATGTATCGACATTTTAAATGACACGCCACCAGCGCAAAAAATTCTGCAATCGAAACCTGTCGTATTAGATAAGTTAAGTTTGCCTTACGAATATTACAGCGATGAAGATTTAACGAATCGTCTACTTTATGTCGAAGCATCACGCGGTTGTCCGTTCAAATGTGAGTTTTGTTTATCGTCACTTGATACCTCATCTAATCCGTTTGAACTCCAGCAATTTTTAGAAGAAATGGAAACGCTATATCAGCGCGGTGCCCGCAATTTTAAGTTTATTGACAGAACGTTTAACTTAAACATCAAAACCACCATGCAAATTATGCAGTTCTTTTTGGATAAAATGAGCGAACCATTATTTTTGCATTTTGAAGTGGTGCCTGACCACCTGCCTAGAAAGCTCAAAGAGCTATTATCACAATTTCCTGCAGGCAGTTTGCAATTTGAAGTGGGTATTCAAACCTTTAATCAAGAAGTTCAGGCCAACATCAATCGCAAACAGAATAACCCTAAGTCGAAAGAGAACTTATTGTGGCTGCGTGAAAATACCAATGCCCACATTCATGCCGACTTAATTTTTGGCTTGCCCGGTGAAACCTTCGAGACATTCAGAGAGAGCTTTAATGAGCTTTATCTTTGTCGTCCCCATGAAATTCAACTCGGTATTTTAAAGCGCTTAAAAGGCAGTCCGATTATTAGACATACACAAGCCTTTGATTTGCGCTTTAATCCCCTGCCGCCGTTTAATATTCTAAGTACTGATCGCGTGGACTTTGCGACCATGCAATTAGTCAATCGATTTGCGCGCTATTGGGACATGATTGCCAACTCTGGCCGCTTTAAGCATTCAATACCACTCATGTTAGATGGCAACCCTTTTGATAACTTCCTTGCTCTTGCCAATTGGATTTTTGACAAAACAGGACAAACACATCAAATCAATCTCAAGCGCTTATTTGAAATTCTATCACAAGCAACCCAATCATTATTTAGTGATAAGCATGAAGCTTTACTAGCTGAATTGGAAAAAGATCACACCAATTCAAAACTCAAAGGACAATTTAACCAGTTGAATCTTTATCTAGGGCAAGAAAAAAGCGCTGCAACAACCAGTAAGTTGATGCAACGCCAACAGCAGCATATGAGCTAATGAAGAAGGCCACAACGCAACGCGTTTTGGCCTTTCATAGTACTATGCTAATTTACTGGGCTTTAGGATCTGCCACTAGTAGAATTTGGCGACGATAATCAGTCGGTGATATCGTCACAGATGTCCCGCCAAAGTTGAGATCCATAATCATAATACCCACATTGTCACCATCACCACTAACATCACTATCAGCAGCTAAATGCGTTGCTGACCACAGGTACGCATAACCACCATCGGCTAAGACAAAGCTATTTGGAAAAATGGTTTCATTCAATGCTGGGTTATAACAAGCAGTTTCACGAATTGACGTTAACTCTTTGATATTAGGAACGCGCCAATTAGTAACACCTGCAAACTGGTAATAGGCATGCTGCTTATTAGTACGCACGCTTTCAGCCGCTTGTAAGGCATCTTGCCAGAAAAATGTTTGTGGTTGACCATCACAATTTTTTGTCTCAGCATTAAACGTTTGCCCGATAGTACAACGCATCCACATTAAGTTTGTTGCGCGGTCTGTTACCGTGCCATTGTCATTGGCGATAAAGTTAGCCGTTGGCGTCGACTGTGCAGCATTAGGCACACAGGTTTGATCTGCAACTGCCGTAAAAGATGCAGCTACCGTTAATGCAAGTAATAGTTTTTTCATTATTCTTTCTCCCCGATAACAACTAGACGCACAGGCTCAGCACCACCATAACAATCTTGTCCTGTTGTACAGTAACTCATAGAGTCACTTGTGCCGACTTCTGAACCAGCAAAGCCGATAGTCCAGTTATATTTAGACTCATCGTAAGCGGCATTTAGTAACGAGTTGGTATCAGTTTGGTAGTAATTGTAAACTTCCGTGAACGTGTTTGGGAAAAACGCGGTGTCTATTCCCACCACCGTCTCATCATCGCTATAAGCCTGTCCAAAATGAATAAGACTTTCGAGCTGATTAACCGAAGGAAGTTGCCATTGTGTTGAACCACATAGCCCCGCACCGTCATTCAGCGAATTGACATGCGATACATACTGCTGAGCAGAACAAATTCCATCGCTCTTTCCTTCAGTGTTGTCGCAAGAAGCGTATTCCAGCTCATCGACGTATTCTTCTTCGTCGTAGAAATACTCACGCTCAAGTTCAGGTTTATTAATAAATAAGTAAGTTCCGCTACGCACACTGTCGTCGGCGAGTTTCTTTTCCCAAATAAGTCCTGTTTGTTGATCTTTGACACAGCTCCATTCGCTTGCATCTGCGGCTAATTCATTGCCTTGGACATCCAATTTAACGTACTTAAATCCGGCGTGACCATCACTACTTTCGCTTTGAGTAACATCTAAGCCAAAATCAGCATCTTGGCCAGGAAATGCTGCGACTGTCGCTGTAAGACCTGTTGCATCATTTTCAGCAAAGGTCACAACGCCTGTATCTGTCATCGGAAATCCGCGATCCCAATACAGTGCATTGCTGACGTATTCATCGACATTATCGAGATGGGTGTTTTCTAGCGACGCAGTAGCAATTGCTTGCAATTGCTCAGTAAACCCTGTCAGCAGTGCAACAGTATTATCAGATTTAGTTAAGGCTTGCTCCCACAGCGCGAGATAACTCTGGCTAAAATCATTAAGCGACTGCGGTGCTTGAGTCAGTAACTCACTCGCGTTAAGTTCAAGTTTTAGTCCTGTTTTTAATGCGTTGTTGGTTTTAGTTACGGCTTCATCACGAGCAACACCGCGCATTAATTGGCCAACGACAGCAGTTGTTGCTGGCGACAATACAACTGCGGCGTTATCAGCGATTGCCGATGGCGCTGCTAAGCTGAACTTGTCTGACTGCGTTAAGATATAGTTAGTATTTAACAACGCTATATTTTGTGACGTTAATGTCGCATTACCCGCCGTCGAAGTCGCTTGAGTCTCGCCAGTGTCACACATTAAATTTTGGTTACTGTCTGCACACACTAAACCATCATTGCTTCCCAAGGACACATTGACCGTATAAGTAATGATTTCTGGTGCACTACTACCACTGCCACTGCCACTGCCACCACAGGCCGTCAGACCAGCAACCGATAATGCAAGCATTAACGGGGTTAATTTAGATTTCATATATTCTCCTTCGTAAAATTTCTGATGCGCCAGCCGATAAGCAAGGCAATAAATAAATAACTCAATGGATTAAATGGTCCGCCCGATGAACTTTTCTTAGTCACAACATCAGGAGCTGGTGTTGGCTCCGGTGCGGGAGTTGGCGGAGGATTGGGCGTCGGAGCCTGACATTGATAAGTCTGTGTCTGGCTAATGCTCCAACGATGTAATTGGGCCACAATGTCTTTGTCTTGCGATGGGCGCTCATCGACAATTTGTAATTTCCAGCGACCGCGAAACTGCTCATCGTGAAATACTGATAAATCAACGTCACTTATTGATGATGGCAACTCAAAATCAAAATGAGTCTGAGAATAGTATCCATTGTTCCACAACCTAACAGAACGACCTGATGGGCTCGTTAACTCGATACTAATTTCCTGTAAATCAGGATGCGTGAAATCCAAGTTAACGCGAAAATCTTTATCAAGCGTTAAATCCGAGTTAGTAACATCGAGATAAAAAGTACTTACTCCGTTGCTTGTAACCGCGCCACCAGAAGTACCTGATGCATCTTTGATTACTCCTCCTTCACCAATAACTGTGTCACGTTGTGCTTGACCAACCACCATAGTCATTCGACTTTTTTCAGAGCTGATGACAGGCACAGCACTGTTGAAACCGACATCAAATTCGAGCGAAAAATCTGCACCGCAAGTGGCCGTTTTTAACCACGCTAATGGTAGTGTCACCTGTTGACTAGCGCCTGCTGGAACATTAGCGACATTGGCCGGAGCTAAGGAAAAATGATCATTTGCGACAGGCGTTAACGTGACATTTGTTAAATCAGTGTCACTGATATTAGTTACGCTAACGATTAACTCATCTTGCCCCGACAAGGCTGAAATGTCTTGTGCCTGAGATACATTCACGAATTTTGGCAATAAATTGTGCTCTGCAAACTGTTGCTGTAAATCTTCGCTATAACGACGATTCGGATACATTCGCTTTGCAATATCAATGGTGCTAAGTGCCAGCTGATTCATAGTGACACCCGCGCCTAAACCGTACATAGCTTCAAGTACAACGCGTTCTACATCGTCCATTCCCTCAATACCGTGATGTTGTTCAGCTAACTTCAACGATTGAAAGATAGGAGTCGACCATAGCTGGTCACCCAATGTCCCGCGGACGCTAATATGTGCTGGGTAATAGTAGTTAGCGTTGTACTGTGCATTAACATCATTGAGGGTGCGCGGTGTGCGTCCACCAAACCGCGCGTCCCAATTAAACATCACATCAGGTTCAAATATCTTGCCTTGTTCGTCGCGATAACTATGAGCACCCGCAAAAAAATCCGCAAAGCCTTCGCCAATAGCTCCGCTATCACCACCGATTTCAAACGGATTAATAAAATGGGTAATGCTATGGGCATATTCATGCCAGATTACATCAGCATCTTGTGCATCAGGTCGACCACCAATACCGAGTAATATGCGATTTTGATAAAATGAATACGCCGATTGATCATTACTAGAGCCCTGTGCATCAATCACCATTGGTTGGTAGTGAATCGCTTTGTCTTGCACAAACCCTAGCTGACGGAGATGACGCTGCGCCGTATCGATATGGTAGTACGCCATTTGTTGTAAAAACGTTGAACTATCCTGTTCACTGGTGAGTGGTCCAGCATCGGGAAGTAACGCAACGGGTTCTTCTGGCGGCAGAAAATCGGCAACTTTGACATAAGGACCAGTCAAAGCCAGTTGATCCTCTACCCGAGTTAAATCACGCAACGTAACTAAGCGAAACGCCGCTTGGGGTAATCTCTGATCTTGAACGTATTCAGTATGTAATGTCTCACTCATCATCGACGTTTTGGGATCAGGATCGAACAACCAAGTCGTCACATCATTGCCACTGTGCACAGCAGTAGTTTCTAATTGATAAGGTGCAACGTAACCCTGTTCACCGAGTAAACGGGTTTTATCGGCAGCAATAATGAAGAAGTGACGTATTCTATCCTCATCTTCACCATAGCTCAGATCAACCCGCCAGCCAGCGCTTAATCCAGACGGCGTTTGCCACCAACCTTCAACGATATCATTGGCAACTAATTGCGCTAGTGGCTTATCGACAATGGACACGATCTCGGCCAGCGATAAACGGCTTTCTGTTGGCCATGAGGCAGTGTCTGCACCATGAGATATTTGAGCCTGATAATAACGAAAAGCCCGATTGGCATTACTGACCGCGAGACTATCGACTAAATTAAAAACCGGTCGACTCTCATACAGCGGCATAAAACTGTAATAAGTACCAAAATGACCGCGACGTTGAACCGCAAATTGATAATCGCGCGTTAACTTATCACTGAGATACGTTTGAGCTTGCTGTTGTGAGGACACAGATTGATCGATGAAGTGCAATTGCGCCGCGTCGACTTGAACGGCGGCCAAACTCAGTGCGATTGCTAGGGTTATTTTTTTCATAGCTACCCCCTAGAACACATAACGAAAGGAAGCGCTAACATTGCGATCTGGCTGTGAACTATCCCTGTCCCCATAGCTGCCTGCAACGTCCTGATAACGCGTATAGGTTTCGCCAAGTAAATTCTTAACCGATAGATTGAATGTCAAATGATTTGATAGGGAATATTCTGCGTTGATATCTAATACATACCACGAGTCTGTGCCACGACACGGCACTGAGGTCGGGTTAAAACTATCGCTGCAACGCGGCACGTCAGACATCTTTGCTTGACCGTATAAATTGGCAGTAATCAGAAGATCATGCCATTGATAACTGGTGCCTAAGTTGAGTTCAAGCGGCGTGATATTTCGAATTGGTTCTTTAGATTTGGAGTCTTCCCCTTTCATCCAACCCGAGGTGGCAAATACCGAAATATCATCATTTATTTGATAATTCATTTTGAGCTCAGCGCCATAGGTGTTCACCTCGTCAATATTGACATAACGGCGTTCAAGTACGCCGTCACTTTGGCGTAATACACCGTCTTCAACGGCAATAAAGTCATCATAATGATTGTAAAAAACACTACCCGATATCAACACTTCGCCGACTTGCCAACTCAGACCAACATCGACACTGTTGCTCGTTTCTTCCTTTAATTGAGGGTTAGGCATAAGCTCAAACGGCGGTAAGGCGAAGTAGTGTGGCACATTACCATATACTTTGTCGTATGGCGCTGCGCGATAACCTTGATTAAATCCAGCATACATTTTCACGCCGTGACCATTATCAAAAGTCAACTTAGCACTAGCGCTTAGCTTGCTCGAATCGTTATCGGTAAAATCCCCGTCTTTCGCTGATAACTTATTATTATCATAACGCACGCCAACTAGTACATTGAATGACTCATTTAAGGTGACATCATCACTCACATATAAACCAGCGATTTTGGTCGTTGCTGCCCTGAATGGCTCTGACGTGATATTTGTTGAACTACCATTCTCAATGCGAATATCTAGTTTCGGACGTTCATGCTCTAGCTGCTCATAACTCGCGCCATAAAGTACTTCGTGATTACCGACGATTTTCGACAAATCGATCTTCACGCCTGCGCTTTGTTGCTCATAACTATCGTCATTAATCAATTGACGAAAGCGACGTTGGATATTAAAGAAGATGCGAGACAATAGCTGCGTTGAATGATACTTATTGGAGGTTTCCCTCCAAAAACCAATCGCGGTATATTCATCAAACCACTGTGTTTCAGGGGTGTGTTGCCATGTTATGGTCGCGCTATTACTGGTTTGAGTTTCTAGCCGCTGCTGATCTTCTACAAGCCACGCGCCATCAAATTGCGGCACGCTATACCGCCGACTCGTATTTCGAGTCTCTTGCTCTAACCAATCGCCGTTAAACGTTAACACGCCGGCATCATTTTCCCATTGCGTATTAATACGAGCACTTTGCCCAGCAATATCTAACGGTCGACGACTATTACCACTATTTTGCTGCTCTTTACCATCCCAATTACTAAACTTAACCATAACAGGTAACGATGCAATGCGTTTAGCGCCTGTAATAGATTGCTTAAATTCACTATTAACGTCGTTATATAAGAGGTTAGCGTCTAAATAATGTGCTTGAGTCGGTAAATAGTCCGACGCTTGTTTGGTAGTTATCTTAACCACCCCGCCGAGTGCACCCGCGCCAAAAAATGAAGATGCAGCACCTTTCGCCACCTCGATTTGTTTTACATCTTGTAAATCAAAGTTAGAGCGTCCCACAAAATCATTGATATCATTAGCACCGTAGCCATCTGCTAATCGAGTACCATCTTGCAACATCAAAATGCGATTACCTGACATTCCTCGAATAGAAATATTTTGCGACACACCACTAAAGCCAGTTACCGATACGCCAGGTTCATTGCGAAATAAGTCACTCATTTGTGTAGAGACGCTACGTCGGATATCACGTTCAGAAATTACAGCAACACTGCCGGTAAGTTCACTTAATGGCTTTTCGAATTTAGTACCTCGAATCTTTATCACCTCTATATCATCTGATGTATTGATTGTTTGTTGTGATACTTCATTGGCGAAGATATTAGATGTGAAGGTGCTAAAACTGGTGAGAATAGCAATGTTAATTAAAGTGAGGCGCATGATTCAATCCACAATGTAAGAGGACGCAATGATAACCATTACCATTACCATTATCAATAGTACTCACCTTGATATTGTGATCTATATAACAGTTACTAAAGACAACCCAATGTTTGAAACAAGTACAATCACATGATGAAATTATTCAATGGTATTTACGATATAGTAATTATTGATTATGGAGCACACCTCTTTTGTCCCGATAAAACTATCCTAACCACAAAATTGAAAACCACTTCAGCGAAGCGCTAGAATAATATCGATAATTCAGAGTGTTCTTTATTAAATATTTTTAGGGCTATGTTCCCTTAAATTGTTGCTATACGCTATGTAATCACAGCAACAAGAGGGTTTACTCATGAGCCCGTCAAAATTTACTAAGCTAACAGCCTATTTAGAGAACTGAACCGGTACTCAACTCAAGTATGTTGAAAACTTCTCAAAGGCACGATAGAGCATTGATAAAATATTAATGTTTGATTTAATTAACCTGAGATCTGTTGAAGGGTAGATAGGTCAACGCTATTAGAAAGAAAAAGTCACCATCCCTATCAAACTAAGGGGAGTGTTCATAATTCTGTGTCATTTCAGTATAATATAATAAAACAGGAATGACACATGACTAACTCTTTTGATTTTGAGCAAGCATTAACAGATTTACAAGCTGGTAAAAGCCTCACTGGTAAAGATGGCATCTTAGGCCCTTTGATTAAGCAATTAACCGAAGCGGCTCTTAATGCCGAACTAGAGCACCACTTAGCCAACGATAATCAATCTAATAGAAAGAATGGCAGAACAAGTAAAAACATCAAACACCCGTCTGGTAATTTTGAACTCGACACTCCGCGAGACCGCAATGGAACATTTGAACCTCAATTAGTGAAGAAAAATCAAACCTCACTATCAGATGAAATCGATCGCAAAATACTCTCGATGTTTAGCTTGGGAATGAGTTATCGTGATATCAATGCACATGTAGAGGAGATGTACGGTATTAACGTGGCCACAGGAACGATTAGCGCAGTCACTGACAAGCTTATTCCTGAGCTTAAAGCATGGCAACAAAGGCCATTAGATAGCCATTACCCAATTGTTTGGCTCGATGCTATTCATTATAAGGTCAAAGAAAACGGTCGCTACATCAGCAAAGCTGTCTACACGTTATTAGCACTTAATATGCAGGGTAAAAAAGAGATATTAGGGTTGCATTTATCAGAAAACGAAGGGGCTAATTATTGGCTTTCAGTGCTGACCGACCTTAATAATCGCGGTGTTAAAGATATTCTTATTGCCTGCGTAGATGGGCTAACCGGCTTTCCTGAAGCCATAGCAGCTATCTTTCCTGAGACAGAAACACAGCTTTGCATCATTCATCAAATTCGAAACTCACTTAAGTACGTCGCGTCTAAAAATCAGAAAGCCTTTATGGCCGATTTAAAACCTGTCTATCGTGCACCCACAAAGGAAGCAGCTGAATTAGCACTCGATAAACTAGAAGAGAAGTGGGGCGAAAAATATCCGCTGGTTATTAATTCCTGGCGCAGGAAGTGGCACAATCTATCTCACTATTTTAAGTACCCTGAGCACATCAGGAAGGTGATATATACCACGAACGCCGTTGAAGCGGTTCATCGTCAGTTTAGAAAGTTAACAAAGACGAAAGGCGCATTCCCGAACGAAAATAGCTTGTTGAAGCTGTTGTATGCTGGCATATTGAATGCTTCTGAGAAATGGACGATGCCAATCCATAACTGGAGCTTGTGTGTTTCTCAGTTAGCGATATATTTTGAGGGGCGTTTAGATAGCGTCATTGATATTTAGAAAATTAAGCCTGACACAGAATATTGAACGCCCTCAAACTAAGCATAGGTATCTAGCCCACCATCATCCTTTTTCGACGACGGTTGTTTTTCATGCTGCTTCTCCACGGTATGGGCTCGCTCTTCACCCGTTAAGGTGGTTTGCTCTTCTTCGACAATGCCCTTCTTGTTGGTTTTGTCGACTTTCTTAATACCCTCTTTAGCAGGTGTCACTTGGTTGCTCATGGGGCGCGGTAATATTGAATACAATAGATCTTGTGACATATCCTACTCCTCATTAATACCAGTCTATTAATTATACATTATTGCATGGCTATTTTGTTTGTCGCCATGAATCGTTTATTTAATGTGTATAAAGTTGTTATCGGCGACAACGTTAATTTCTTTATTTCTCGGTATTTAGTCTCACTAAATGAGTACTAAGTCCCACTATTTAATAAATTGCTATGGCATCTTTATTTTATTTCATTACAATAGACGTCTAGACGTAAATACACCCTTATTCATATTAAACGGAAGGCTTTTTGCTATGGCACAACACCTTTTCACTTCAGAATCAGTTTCTGAAGGTCACCCAGATAAAATTGCCGATCAGATTTCTGATGCCGTGCTTGATGCGATTTTAACGCAAGATCCTAAAGCACGTGTTGCTTGTGAGACTTATGTAAAAACAGGCATGGTCATGGTTGGTGGTGAAATCACTACTTCAGCATGGGTAGACATCGAAGAGATCACTCGTCGTACAGTACGCGATATCGGTTATGTTCATTCAGATATGGGCTTTGACGCTGATTCTTGTGCCATCTTAAATGCTATCGGTAAGCAATCTCCTGATATCAATCAAGGTGTTGACCGTGAAGATCCTAAAGATTTAGGCGCCGGTGACCAAGGTTTAATGTTTGGCTACGCCAGCAATGAAACTGACGTTTTAATGCCAGCACCTATTACGTATTCTCACAAGCTAGTAAAACGCCAAGCACAAGTTCGTAAAGACGGTACATTGCCGTGGTTGCGTCCAGATGCAAAATCACAAGTTACTTTCGCTTATGAAAACGGCATTATCACTGGTATCGATGCCGTTGTTTTATCAACACAGCATTGTGACACTATCGGTCAAGATGATTTAGTTGAAGCGGTAATGGAAACTATCATCAAGCCAACGCTGCCAGAAAAGTGGTTAAACAAAGACACTAAGTTCTTTATTAACCCAACTGGCCGTTTTGTTATTGGTGGCCCAATGGGCGATTGTGGTTTAACAGGTCGTAAGATTATCGTTGATACCTACGGCGGCATGGCTCGTCATGGCGGCGGTGCTTTCTCTGGTAAAGATCCATCAAAAGTTGATCGTAGTGCGGCATATGCAGCGCGTTATGTTGCGAAAAACATTGTTGCTGCTGGTCTTGCTGACCGTTGTGAAATCCAATTGTCATACGCTATCGGTGTTGCTGATCCAACATCTATCAGCATCGAAACATTCGGTACTGGAAACGTTGATGAAACTACATTAATTCGCTTAGTGCGTGAACATTTCGACCTACGTCCTTACGGTTTAATTGAAATGCTTGATCTAAACCGTCCAATCTACCAGCCTACTGCGGCATACGGTCACTTTGGTCGCGACGAGTTCCCTTGGGAGCGCACAGACAAAGCCGAAGCATTAAAAGCTGACGCAGGTCTATAAGGCTTACCAGTCTCAAGTTATTTAGAAAGCCAGATTGTGATGCAATCTGGCTTTTTTATTGCCTGTAAATAATGATTTATCCCCAGTTAATTGCATTAAGTAAGTGATCTTGTTGTGCGTAGAGAAAATCAGCTAAAACAAGGCGCTCGATTGACTAATAGCTGGCTATTAGGATTGAGAGCAACGCCATTTTAGTTAATTTTAACAAGTACAAGTGGGCAAATATTTAATGCAATTGGTATCACTGTTCGCTTTAACCAGAGCTGTTGATATTTTGAGGAAAGGTAATCTCAAATTGAGTGCCCTCTCCCAATTGACTGCGGCAACTAATATGTCCACCAATAGTGTGATTAACGAGATTAAAAATAATGTTCATGCCCAAACCACTGCCGCCTTGAGCTCGTTTGGTGGTAAAAAACGGTTCATAGATTTTAGCGAGGTGTTCCTCAGGTATTCCTTTACCAGAATCTGAAAATAATAACGTGACGACTTCATCTTCATTCGTAACGCTAAGCGTTATTATTCCTGAGCTTCCATCATCAAATCCATGTTTTAGGCTGTTCATAATCAGGTTAGTGATAATTTGCGAAATGGCGCTTGGCGAACTTGTTACCGAAAAGTCATCAGCTAAATCAAAAGACACCGTAACAGGATAGTTTCGAAGTGTCGGTTTCAAGCTGGTTAACACTTCTTGAATATATTCCTTAATGGCAAAACTACGCGTTTGTTCACTCGATTGATCAACAGCAACCTGCTTAAAGCTACCAATAAGCTTAGCGGCTCGTTGTAAATTATTAATAATAAGTTCACTTCCGTCTTGCGCTTGATTAATATAGCGTTCAAATTCTGAACGTTTCATTTCATTGGCAGCAAGCTTTTGGGTAATTTGTTTGGTTGATTCATCTAAATATGACGCCGCGGTTAAACTCACGCCTATGGGTGTATTGATTTCATGAGCAATGCCAGCAACAAGGCCACCCAACGACGCCATCTTTTTAGACTCAAGCAGTTTTTCTTGGGTTGTTACTAACTCATCAAATGACTCTTGTAACTCTATTGTTCGTCCTTTTACCGTTTGCTCTAAGTCGTGTTGATGCCGTTGTAACTGGCTTTCATGGGCTTTCTGGGTTGATATGTTCGTCAATGATTGAACCATCCCTTTATGCTTAGCTTGTTTATCAATACTGGCTATCGATATTAAAAACCAGCGATGGTAGCGTTCTAGATATACTTCTTCATTAGAAATGTTGTGATGATTTTCAATCGCTTCACAGTAACGACAACGTCCATCAATCAAGGTTTGAGGATGAAAGAGTTCATGTATTGGTTGATACATTAAACTTTCACGAGTCATATTAAATTCAGACAACACTTCGCGGTTCGAGCTGATGAATAACCCCGTTTTCATCAACACTAATCGCCGAAATTGGAATTGCATCATAACTATTTGATTGCTTGGATAATAAACTAATGGGTGACTTCAACGCTGTGCGGATAATGGCAACGTAAATCAGCCAAAAAGATAAAAACTTAGCAATGTGACCAATAACAAAAGCCACTCCATGGAAATCGCTATACAACGTAAAGCAAAATTCTGAACCAATTTTTAACGCCAATGATGCTTGAATATATTTAAGAACATGAGGAGCAATATCTGCGCGTTTTTGTTGAAGAATAATCATGGTTAATGCAAACATGCCCATGATGAAATATTCGATACCCACCTTAAAGTCAGACAAGCCATTGGCGTCAAACATTTTTGGATATGTGGTGTAAAAGCCAACGATTGCACTGATCACAATAAAAGCTAACGCTGTTAGAATAGCAATAGGTTGATTAAGGCGACGACCCAATACAAGCGGTGAGTAGAGTAAAACACACGCCTCAAAAAAACGCGCACAAACCCACAACCTTAGCGTCACTTCAGCATTTTGATAACCACCAAACGGCATTCCCTTGACTGTAAATGCATGCATTAAATCGATGACTGAAATACCGCAATACATAATCCCAAGAAACAAAAAGAAGTCGTTTTTAATATAAGAGCGCGTATTCTTAACCACCACTAGCATCAACAAACCAACAAATATGGTGATAAGTTCAACCAATGTATGGAACAGTAAAACACTATGTAAGGCTCTGAAACACAATAAAATGCCAATTAAAATAACTAGAAAAATAAATGACTTAGTTGACACAGTTACTCCTCCATTTGGCTAATCAAAATTTATTCATGCTATATAAGTAATTATATTGACACTTATCATCATAATTTACGAATATCTTTAGTAGATGATTAGCTGATAAAAATCAATTGTTCACAAAGACTAACAGCTTGCATGGTACACTGCCGACTTTCCAATTAGCGAATATTTCAGATGAACCAACAACTAGATAACTTTGCCACCGCCATTAAACTTCACCAAGAATTTTATGGCTTGTTTGACGAAAACTCACAAGAATGGGTGATTGTCGATGCGACCAATAATAATGATGGAGATGCCCTTCCTTTATGGTCAACCAAAGAACTTGCCAGTGTTCAGTTAACCGGCGAGTGGAAAGGATTTGTGCTACAAGCAATATCGATTGAAGATTGGTTAGAATTTTGGATGGATGATTTACAAGATAGCGCCATTGTCATTGGCATTAATTGGGGAATCAATGACAACCTATCGGAAGTGTCTCTGACAGACTTTACTAATATCGTTATGCAGGCGGAAGATATCGGTTAACTCATCACTAGCAGTCAATTAGATCTATTTGCGACAACAACTATGTGTTATCGCAAATACGTGTTGTCGTAAACTTTATACCCAAACTACCTGAAGATGTTCGACTTCAGCAAGTCGAGAAGCGCGCCAAATACTAGGCATAAGATGTGTCGTTAAGTCATTCTTAATAAATATCTTATAAGGACGTAGTTGGTCGCTTATCGCCTTGTCCTTTGGGAGTTCGGGTAGAAAACGACTACCGCGTTATGATTCATAATCAGGTTTTCACACGGATGTGAAACATTAGGGCAATGCAGGAGCTTATTGCCGAAAATAACCATTAATTACACATCATGCCTTGTATTCGATTCCTACCCGAGCTCTGAAACATGCATCTTCAAGTGGCTTGGGTATATAACCCGAAAAATTCGATATTCTCGACTTGCTGATCAGATTTCACTTCACCAAGAAATGGGACATCAATCGATTGTTTTAAATAAGCAAGGTTGTCATCATAAAACGCCATCGGCTCATGCAATTGATTGGCAACCCAACCTTTGATGCGTAGCCCATCAGCCTTTATCGCTTCGATGGTTAACAGCGCATGGTTTAAACACCCTAATTTCATTCCAACCACGACTATAACTTCGCAGTTTTGAACGCGAACAAAGTCACTTAAATATTCGCTGTTATTTAGCGGTAAACGCCAACCACCAGCACCTTCTATTAGCGCTATATCACTATTGTCTTGTTCTTTAATCCACCATTGGTTAAGCGTTTCGACGGTTAGCAATACATTGGCCTTTTCTGCGGCAATGTGCGGCGCAATTGGCGGTTCAAAGCAGATTGGGTTAATGCGCTGATAATCAATCAGCTCACTGCTTGCATTGCGCAAAGTAACCGCATCGTCGTTATGTAGCTCACCATTTACATACTCAGCGCCGGCAGCAATCGGCTTATAACCGATCACACTGGCACTCTGGCTCAAGTATTTAAGCAACAAGGCAGAGACATAAGTTTTACCGACATCGGTATCGGTGCCAGTAACAAAATATACTGCTTGTTTAGTCATTATTTCTTCTTCAAATTGGTTTTATAAGGCGGCAGTAAGCCACTTGATAAGTCGCTGTTAATCCCGCTGGCGTTCTAAACTGTTCATAACCCTGACCTAACGTTTTTAAGGCTGAACGGCCCATTAGGCCTTGGCTTTTATTCGCGGTGTTATTTGCGCCTATGGCTTTTAGATCGCGCATCAGTGCTATGACACTCGAATAATGAAGCGTTTGAGGCACTTGTTCAAAAGATACCAATTCAAACTCGCTCGCATCAATAACCTGCTCTAACACCTGCTTGGTAAGAAACGTATTAACGTGTTGTAAATTATCCACCTGCTGCCAAGCACAAACCAGTTCAAAAAGCGTTCCATCGAGTAATGTAGAAAAGTTAAATTCACTACCAGGCGACAGCACTCGATAGGCTTCACTTAACGCCATAGAGAGATCGTGCACCCATTGCAGCATCAAACTTGAAAAGATGCCATCGACACTACTATCTTCCAATGGCAGAGCTTCCGCGTCGCCTAACAGCCATTCCACAGACAAATGTTGATTGCGCTCTTTGGCAAACGCCAGCATTTGCGGCGCGATATCGATACCAGTCAATTGTTGTGACTTGTCATGCAACGCGCTGGTGAAGTAACCAGGTCCTGTACCTAAATCGACAAGGTGTTGCACAGATTGTTGCTGTGCGAGTAGCTTATTACCCACGCGACGTTGCAGTGCAGCCCCACTGTCATAACTGGCCGCACTATTAGAAAATGCCGCGCTAATTTTACTTTTGTCAATGGCGTTCGCTGGCGCTAAATTTTGTTGATCGGTCACACTTAGTGGTTTGTTCATGCAGCCACCTCCTGTGCAATGGCCAAGTTATCAACTAATGTATCAATGTGACTCAATTGATGATTATTTGACAATGTCACGCGTAACCGCGCTGTGTTAACGGGGACTGTCGGCGGCCTAATGGCACTTACCCATAAACCATTACTCTTAAGGTAATCACTCATTGCAATGGCTTTATCACTGGCACCAACGATTATAGGTTGAATCGCACTACTTGACGGCATTAACTGCAATCCAGCCTGCTGCGCCCGTGCTCTAAAATGGTCAATTCGTTCATTGAGTTTGTCATGGCGCCAAGTCTGTTGTGACAACTCGATACTTTTTATTGTGGCGGCAACCACAGGCATCGGTAGCGCCGTTGAATAAATAAAATGTCGACACGTGTTAATGAGAAAATCAATCACTTCACTATTTGCCGCAACAAAAGCACCGCTAGTACCAATGGCTTTGCCAAATGTCGCCATCAACAGATTAGGTAAAACGTTCGCTTTCGCGCAACTGCCTCGCCCATTACCGTTAATACCAAAACCGTGTGCGTCATCCACCATTAACCAGCTATCAGATTGACGCGCTAAATGGTCAATTGATGATAACTCACCTTCGTCACCACCCATCGAGAAAACGCCTTCAGTGACAATGAGTTTACTGCCATTAGGTTGTTTAGTTGGCATTGCTAACAACTGCGATAGTCTTGCCATATCGTTATGATGAAAGCGCTTCATGGTCGCAGCTGATTGCATACCCGCTTCCATTAATGATGCATGATTTAGCTTATCTTGGATTAACAAGTCATCTTTACCGAGCAGCGCCGAAATGACACCGCTATTGGCAGCAAAACCTGAGCTAAATAGCATGCAGTTTTCCTGTGCGGTGATATCACAAATAAGATCTTGTAGACGTTGGTGAAGTAATGAATGCCCTGTTACCAAACTCGACCCGCCGCTACCAATACCATGGGTATGAGCCGCTTCAACGCTGGCTTCGATAACGGATGACTCAGTTGCCAAACCCAAATAATCATTACTTGAAAAATTCAAATAAACATTATTATTGACAGATAATTGGACATCATTGCCGCCACTTACTTCAACAACTTGTCGACGTAAATGGCTAGCTTGCAAACGCGTTAGCGTATCGCTTAAATGGTTAAAACTCATGCTCGGCGCGCCAAATTAATTTGCTGCGTCGTAAAACAAGCTGTCCTTTTCGCTCATTTGCACGGCATCCATGATTGAGGCTTCAAAAGCTTCATCAGAGTATTGGCGTGTACGCTCAGTATTGATACCAAGCTTTTTAAATAAGTTAACATCCGTTGACTCTTCCGGATTACTTGTGGTTAATAATTTACAGCCATAGAAAATTGAGTTAGCCCCGGCGAGGAAACACATCGACTGCATTTGCTCGTTCATGTTTTCACGGCCCGCTGATAAACGAACATGAGATTTAGGCATCATAATTCGTGCAGTAGCAATGGTACGAATGAATTCAAAATGGTCTAAATCATCAACATTTTCCAGTGGCGTACCTTTAACTTTTACTAACATGTTAATAGGAACACTGTCTGGGTGTTGCTCAAGATTAGCAAGCGCCATGAGTAAGCCGTAGCGATCTTGCTCTTTTTCACCCATGCCTAAGATACCGCCACTACACACTTTCATCCCAGCGCCACGCACATAAGACAAGGTATCTAAACGATCTTGGTAAGTACGAGTGGTAATGATTTGGTCGTAAAATTCTGGTGATGTATCGAGGTTATGATTATAGTAATCAAGGCCAGCATCGCTCAGCTGTTGTGCTTGCTCAGCTGTTAACATACCTAATGTCATACAAGTTTCCATGCCCA
The DNA here is from genome assembly GCF_051201665.1 of Psychrobium sp. nBUS_13. Classification (GTDB taxonomy): domain Bacteria; phylum Pseudomonadota; class Gammaproteobacteria; order Enterobacterales; family Psychrobiaceae; genus Psychrobium. The sequence continues at coordinate 2,480,451 of NZ_CP179210.1, forward strand.
TATCACGAACCTGACGTACCATATCCAATACAATTGGCATATCGCGATCACGCGGATTAGACCACGCAGCGCCCATACAAAAACGTGTAGAGCCCACTGACTTAGCTTGTTTCGCGGCTTTAATAACCTTTTCAACTTCCAGTAACTGCTCTTTGGCAAGGCCTGTTTTATTACGCGCTGATTGCGGGCAATATTTACAATCTTCCGGACAGGCACCGGTTTTAATCGACAATAATGTCGATACTTGTACGGCATTAGGATCGAAGTGCTCACGATGAACCATCTGTGCTTGAAACATCAAATCATTGAATGGTTGATTAAATAACGCGTCCACTTCTTGTAACGTCCAATCGTGACGAATTTGTGCTGGGCTCATTGCTAACTCTATTATTGCTATTAATTATTTGGCTAGGATACGTTAATGCGCTAACCTGTCAACCAAAGTATATTTTTTTAATTTACATCTGATTAATTATCAATCAGATTAATTTGAGTTTCTTATGAACCCTTCTGATTTTGAATTTGATAAACAACACATCTGGCATCCGTACACGTCACTAATATCAGCGCTTCCCTGCATTGGTGTTGTTGAAGCCCAAGGCGTTGAACTAGTACTTCATGACGGAAAGCGACTTATTGATGGTATGAGCAGTTGGTGGTCCACAATTCATGGCTATAACCACCCTCGATTAAATCAGGCGGCAAAAGATCAAATTGATAGAATGTCGCATGTAATGTTTGGTGGGATTACGCATCCTAGTGCAATTGCATTAAGTCGTCGCTTAGTAGAAATGACCGCACAGCCGCTCGACCGAGTTTTTATTTCTGATTCAGGCTCCGTTGCGGTGGAAGTTGCATTAAAAATGGCCATTCAATATTGGGTTGCTCAAGAGCGTCCAGAAAAGTCCCAAATGTTGACTATTGAGCATGGTTATCATGGCGACACATTTGCTGCAATGTCGGTGTGCGACCCTATTAATGGCATGCATGAATTATTTAATACGGTATTGCATCAACAGTTGTTTGCCAAAGCACCGCAGATTGGGTTTGATCAGACTTGGCAAGATAGCGATATTGCGCCGCTTGAAGCATTGTTCGAAGAACATCACCACCAAGCAGCTGCAATTATATTAGAGCCTATTGTTCAAGGCGCCGGTGGCATGCGGATGTATCACCCAAACTATCTAAAAGCTGTGCGTGAGTTATGTGATAAATACGATGTATTACTTATTTGTGATGAAATCGCGACGGGGTTTGGCCGCACCGGTAAACTCTTTGCTTATGAACACAGCGAGATAGTGCCGGACATTTTATGTGTCGGTAAAGCACTGACAGGTGGCTACATGAGTTTGGCAGCAACCATCACTACACAAGCAATTGGTGAAATGATTTGTAAAACCAAAGCAGGCGTTTTCATGCACGGTCCAACGTTTATGGGTAACCCATTAGCATGCGCTGTAGCAAATGAAAGCCTTTTGATGCTGCAAGAAAATAATTGGCAATCTCAAGTCGCTAATATCGAGCAGAGATTAAAACTACACTTCAAACCTTTCTCAGCGTTGCCGCAAGTAAACAATGTTCGTGTCCTTGGTGCTATTGGCGTTATTGAGCTTCATAATCCCGTTGACATGGAATCGATTCAAGCAGCATTTGTCGCACAAGGCATTTGGATAAGGCCCTTTGGTAAATTGGTATATATCATGCCGCAATACATTATCTCCAATGAAGAATTAGAGAGATTGTGCAGCGGCATGTATAACGTAATTTCTAGGCTGTAAAAAATTGAGCATGGGTGGAAAACATTGCGATAGCTTCTTCTATGCTATCGCAATAGGTACTTTTTCCACCTAAGCTTGTTTCATAGTGCTGACGATATCTACGTAAACTCTCGTTAGGCACTACATAAATGGTATCGAGACACCCTTCATTTTTTCATTTTAATTCCAAAGCAACGGATTTTTTGAATAAATCAGCCGACATTAACGTATCATCGTGCAAATAAATGATCCGAAACCACTGAGAATAATTCTTACTTTCAAGTTGTTGCTGACGCTCCTTAACTAGAAGCATTAAGCCTTGTTCATTAAACGCTCCTTGCAACTTATACCAATTGCATTAAATATTTGCCCACTTGTACTTGTTAAAATGTAACTATTCACTAGGGAAAATTATTTTCTAAGGATCCTTTTTAGCTATTGACCGATCCTGCCAGTATGCCAAGCTAGGGCTATGACTTAATCGCCCTAGCTTCAATGAACTTAAACAGCATCAACATCACTGAAATAGTTGAGCAAACTAAAGCTCAGTTACAAGAAGATAAGACACTCACGCCTGCGTTGAAGATGTCTATCGAGCTTATTCTTGTTATCGTTGTTATGCTTGCCAGTAAATTGGGACTTAACAGTAAAAATAGTAGTATCCCGCCATCAAAAGATATTAACCGAGAAAAACAAACCAAAGCTAAATCAGATAAGCTAGCGGGTGGACAAAAAGGCCGAACGGGTAAAACGCTGACTCAAACAGAAACGCCCGATGAGATAGAAGTCATTTTAGTTGACCGAGACATGTTACCTCAAGGACGTTATCGTGAGGTGGGTTTTCAAAAGCGGCAAGTTGTCGATATCGACATCAGTAAAGTGGTGACAGAATACCAAGCGCAAATTCTGGAAAATGCGCAAGGAAAGCGTTTTGTGGGTGAATTTCCAGAAGGCGTTAACAGTCCGATCCAGTATGGCGTTGGTGTGAAAGCGCATGCCGTTTACTTATCCCAATATCAATTACTTCCTTATAATCGTATTGAAGAATACTTTGCCGACCAGCTCGGTCTCCCCGTCAGTGCGGGTAGTTTGTTTAACTTTAATGAGCAAGCGGCTGCACTGGTCAAGTCATCAGGTGCAGAAGATATCATAAAAACGGCATTACAAAGCCCTCATCAAACATTACATGTTGATGAAACAGGTATTAATATCGGCGGAAAACGGCGATGGCTTCATGGCGCGTCAACGACATGGTGGACGTATTTTTATCCTCATGAAAAAAGAGGAAAAATAGCGATGGATGACGCCGATATTCTTCCTCACTTTAGTGGTGTACTGTGTCATGACCATTGAAAAGCGTATTATCAATATACCAAGTGCCAACATGCCTTATGCAATGCTCATCATATCCGAGAGTTAGAAAGAGCATGGGAGCAAGATGGCATGCAATGGGCGAAGGCGTTGCAAACCTTACTGAAGGACATGAATAAACATCAAATTGATAACCCCAACTTAGACGAAGACACTAAGCGGCAATACTTAACGCAATATCAAAAAATACTAGCCGCAGGTGAAATTGAATGTCCAGCGCCAGATGAAAACAGCCGAATAAAAGGTCAGCGAGGGCGATTAAAACGAACAAAATCCAGAGCATTGTTAGAGCGATTAAGAGATTATCAAGATGATGTCTTACGCTTTCTGACGAGCACTGCTGTCCCATTTACCAATAATCAAGGCGAGAATGATATTAGGATGACAAAAGTTCATCAAAAAATATCTGGATGCTTTAGAAGTATGCAAGGCGCAGAGATGTTCTGTTTGATCAGAAGCTATTTATCGACTTGCAGAAAACAATATGTATCTGCAAGCCTAGCCCTTGAATTGCTATTCAAAAATCAGCTTCCAGATGTATTTATTGAAGATAAGGCTGAATAGTTACGTTAAAATTAACTAAAATGGCGTTGCTCTCAATCCTAATAGCCAGCTATTAGTCAATCGAGCGCCTTGTTTTAGCTGATTTTCTCTACGCACAACAAGATCACTTACTTAATGCAATTGGTATTATAAATCAGGATATTTCCACTCCATTGAAACTCCACATTGCCGTGAGCAACCATCTCTACCTCTTATATTACAATTATGCTTGTCAGTTTTATCGGCAATCGTGGTAAATTATTTAACCAATTACACTAAATAATTTAACAGTGCAGAGCTTTTATAATGAAATCTTGGATTTACACTGTTATTATTAATTTCAACTCAACATATGACATAAGAGACAATAATGGCTGACGAAAATTTAGCACTGAAAAAAGCGGGTCTAAAAGTTACCCTACCGCGTATTAAAATTTTAGAAATCCTGCAATTTCCAGCTAATCAACACATCAGTGCAGAAGAACTCTACAAAATCTTGCTTGATCAAGGTGAAGAAATTGGTTTGGCGACAGTTTATCGTGTATTAAACCAATTTGATGACGCAGGCATTGTTACTCGTCACCACTTTGATAGCGGTAAATCAGTATTCGAATTGAGCAGTAAAGAGCACCACGATCATTTGGTGTGTTTAAACACTGGTCGAGTTATTGAGTTTCATGATGAAATCATCGAGCAACGTCAACGTGATATAGCTAAAGCAAATGGTATTAAATTAACTAACCATAGCCTATATTTATACGGCGTACCTATTGACGATGAAGGCGAAAGCTAATCATCTTAGACATGAATTAATACCAATTGCATTAAGTAAGTGATCTTGTTGTGCGTAGAGAAAATCAGCTAAAACAAGGCGCTCGATTGACTAATAGCTGGCTATTAGGATTGAGAGCAATGCCATTTTAGTTAATTTTAACAAGTACAAGTGGGCAAATATTTAATGCAATTGGTATAATGTATTGTTTGATTAAAAAAGAGCTTTTAATAAGCTATTTTTTTATAGTTGACGAAATATAGTAGTCATTTCATCCTAAACAAAAAATGCCACTCACCATGAATGAGCGGCATTTTAATTCTCACATCTACGAAATTTAGATCTGTTCGGCAATATCTTTAGCAAGTGCTTTGTCACACCCCATTAAAAATAATGACTGCGTTAACATAGAACGTTTCTTACCCGTATTTGAATTAGTAATAACCCAGTAAGGTGTTTGACCAATTTGCTTTGGTTTAGTACTCGCGTTAGACGCCAGCAATGTCGCTTTGTCTTTAGCAAAGTAAACGCGATCACGACCACTAATTGATAAAACAGCGTCAAAGTTCTCTGGCATCATGTTATGCAACTGCTCTAGCAAAAACAAAAAGCGACCAACGGCAGCTTTGTGTTCACTAATTGGTTTTGGCATCACCAGCCAAGTAAAGTCTGTTGGGTCAATGACACTTGCAGTAATTGATTTAAGCTCTTTTGCTACTTGTTTAACAACTGCATTTTTCTTAACTTCAACAGGGTCTTTTAAAGGGCCATCAACCGTTATTTCGCCGACTGGCGGCAAACCTAGAAGGCGTCTAAGAATTGCAGATGCATCTTCACCTATCGATTCAGTTTGGCTAGCAATATAACGATATAGGTCGTTTTCTACCTCGATGGATTTCATTTTAACCCCTTATAAATCAAAATAATTTTCTAATAATCACAGGACAATATTTTTAATATCCTGCGATTATACATAAAGAGCGTCAAAGCTCCATTACTTTTGAAATTTGCTTATTTAGATACGCGGCGATAGTCGCGATATTGAGGTAGCCAGAAGTTTTTCTCTATTTTCGCTTTCAACATTTCATCGTCAATAGCCAATGCATGGCCTTGTTCAATCGCGATTTTAGCGACATCAAACGCCATTTGTTTACTGATGTTAGCAATCTCAGTAAGTGGTGGCAGTAAGCTGCCCTCACCGTGCGCTACCATCGGCGACACATTAGCCAAACACAAACTTGTTGCCATTAGCATCTCGTCTGTTACTCGTTTAGCACCACAAGCGATGATACCTAATCCTAGGCCAGGGAAGATATAACTGTTGTTACACTGCGGAATTTCCACCATTTGTCCGTTGTATTCAAATGGTGGAAACGGGCTTCCCGTCGCAACGATAGCATTACCATCAGTCCATTCAATGACTTGCATCGGCGTTGCTTCAACTTGTTTAGAAGGATTACTTAATGGAAAGATAATCGGACGAGCGCAGTGCTCAGCCATCGTTTTAATGACAGCATGCGTAAACAGTCCAGGTTGACCTGATACACCAATGAGAATAGTTGGTTTAGCGCCCTTCATGACTTCTAATAGTGTTGGATATTCACCACTCACTTCCCAATCTTGGGTAAATGAAGGCTCTATTGCTAAGCGCTCTTGGAAATCACGTAAGTCTGACATGCCTTTAGTGACTAATCCAAAACGATCAACCATAAATACACGACGACGTGCTTCTTCGTCACTAATGCCCTCTGTTACCATTTGCATAATGATAGCTTCAGCGATACCACAACCTGCTGAACCCGCCCCTAAAAAGCTAACGGTTTGCTGTGATAATTTTTCGCCCTTAGCTTTACAGGCCGCTAATAATGAGCCGACGGTCACTGCCGCTGTTCCTTGAATATCATCATTGAAACAACAAAGTTCATCACGGTAGCGTTCTAATAACGGCATCGCTTTTGGCTGTGCAAAATCTTCAAACTGCAATAAAACATTAGGCCAACGACGTTTAACCGCCTGAATAAACATATCAACAAATTCGAAATATTCGTCATCATCAATACGTGGTTTCTTAACTCCCATGTACATTGGGTTATCAATCAATGATTGATTATTTGTACCTACATCTAACATCACTGGCAGTGTGTAAGCTGGACTGATGCCGCCACAGGCCGTGTATAGCGAAAGTTTTCCAATCGGTATGCCCATACCGCCCATACCTTGGTCACCCAAACCTAGAATACGTTCGCCGTCTGTCACAACGATAACTTTCACATTAGGTTTAATGGCGTTACGTAAAATATCGTCCATATCGTGGCGCTGATCGTACGAAATAAATAAACCACGTGCACAACGATAGATATCCGAAAACTTCTCACACGCTTCACCAACAGTTGGTGTGTAAATAATTGGCATCATTTCTTCTAAGTGCGCCTGAATGAGCGAGTAATACAAGGTTTCATTCATGTCTTGAATACGGCGTAAATAAACGTGTTTGTCTAAGCTATTTGTAAACGCACTAAATTGACCGTAAGCGCGATCAACTTGTTCTTCAATGGTTTCAATAAGCGGCGGTAATAGGCCGCTTAAATTAAATGTTTCGCGCTCTTGTCTACTAAAGGCACTACCTTTGTTTAACAATGATGTATCGATTAAAGCGTGACCTGAATAAGGAATATAAAGTGGAGATTTCTTGGCGGTTGGCATAGTTGATTTAACCTTATTATTGTTATTTCTTTATGGCATTAAGCATGCCTATTAAACTATGGTAACAAGCTTGCGACTTTAGTCCATATTTTAACAATAAAATATTGAACTAATTCAACCTTTGACGTTTAAATCATCGTTTTTACCCCCCGTTATGACAACGCCAACAAGTAAACACCCGTTTGAATTTGGGCGTTCACCTAAGTTCTGATTTGATTTTATGAGCGTCACGCTTCAAAATAGCCAAAATTTTTAAACGAATAGTCATTATGAGCATTAACTTTAAGCGCATTGGTCAGGGCCAACCTGTCATTTTAATTCACGGGTTATTCGGTAACTTAGACAATCTAGGCCGATTAGCACGCCATCTTAGCGAAAATTTCGAAGTCATTAGTGTAGACCTTCCCAATCACGGTCTATCGAGCCACATTGAAAAATTTGATTACCCTAAATTGGCCGCTAAAATAGTCAAACGACTGACGAGTCTAGGACTAAATCAATGCCATTTTGTCGGCCATTCGATGGGTGGAAAGGTCGCGATGCAATTAGCGTTAGATTTTCCTCAATGGGTTAAATCACTTGTCGTCGCTGATATCGCACCAGTAACGTATAGCCACCGTCATACGCATATTTTCGATGCATTAAATGCTATTGACTTAACATCGTTAGCTAATCGTAGTGAAGCAACAGCGATTGTCACAGATCACGGTATTGATGCTGGCACAGCGCAGTTCTTATTGAAAAACCTCGCCCAAGAGAACAACGCTTTTGTTTGGCGTTGCAATATCGCTAATCTTGCGACTAATTATGAAAGCATCATTGGCGGATTAACGGGCAGCCATACATTTGACGGCGCAACGCTGTTTATTAAAGGTGAAAACTCAGATTACATTCTTAGTGAACATCGCCCACAAATCATGCAGCATTTTCCTAAGGCTCAAGCAAAAATAATCCAAGGTACAGGCCATTGGCTCCACGCCGAAAAACCAGCGAGCTTTAATAAGATAGTTGGCGATTTCATTGCAAAGAATCTCGACTAGAATCGACGTTCAAAAGTCTTTAAATATAGTGATGTAATGCATGGTAGTCAGAAAATGATTATGCTATATTGCGCGTCACTATTTTTCATGGTCAATTAGACAAACAATGACACCTCAAGAATATCAACAATTTGAAGCATTAGGTTTAAACCTTATGTTTGCAGGAATTTTTTTCCTTATTGGTATGGCCATTCATGATGTATTAAAAAGTGGCGACGTGCCTTTTGCAGGAAAAATTGTCGTGTGGAGCGTTTTAACGCTTGGTTGTCTGGGTTTTATCGCCAAAGGTATTATTCAAGCATTTTGGAATACTCAAGGCCTAGGTTAGTTTAGTCATTTGTGAGCGACTGTTAACAACCTTATTGGTAGTAAGAAATAATAATTAAGTTATGGCAAAAGCATCTAACGACAGAACAACCATTGATCTTTTTGCTAACGAAAAAAATCGTGGACGTCCCAAAACTAATCCGTTATCTCGTAAAGATCAATTACTGGTTAATAAACGCAACCAGATAAAACGTGATAAAGCGAAGGGATTAAAGCGCGTTGAGCTTAAAGTCGATGAACAATTGTTCGACATTTTAAACGATTTGGCAAACGCTCATAATGTGAGTCGTGGCCAATTAATAGAATCAATGTTAATGACCCAAATCAACAATCTATCATCTGTTGATGATAAAATGGCATTAACAACCAACGAATTAGAAAATACATAGGAAACTTTATGGCTAGCGTAGGCATGTTTTTTGGTAGCGACACGGGTAACACTGAAGCCGTTGCTAAAATGATCCAAAAACAACTGGGTAAAAACTTAGTTGAAGTTCACGACATCGCAAAATCAACGGCCGATCAAATTGCCGCGTTTGATTTACTGCTATTAGGCATCCCAACTTGGTACTACGGTGAAGCACAATGTGATTGGGATGATTTTTTCCCTGAACTAGAGAACATTGATTTTAACGATAAGCTAGTTGCCATTTTTGGTTGTGGCGACCAAGAAGATTACTCAGAGTACTTCTTAGATGCAATGGGCACTTTAAAAGATATCATTGAGCCACGTGGCGCAATTATTGTCGGTCATACGTCAACTGACGGTTATGAATTTGAACAGTCACAAGCATTAACTGACGATGGTCAATTCGTTGGTCTTGGTATCGATGAAGATCGCCAACCAGAGCTAACTGACCAACGTGTTTCAGCATGGGTTGCACAAATTCAAGAAGAGATGTGTTTAGCTGAATTAGCATAATTGCTAAAAACTGAGCTAACTTAGTCCAAAAAACACTAAAAACCTCGCTTTGCGAGGTTTTTTTTATCCTTTCGTCTTATTACACTGTTTTCTCCTACAGCAATACGCTATGTTGTTTGCCAATACCTACAAAACTCAAGCTATGGAAGTAAAGTCGTGTTTAAGAAGTCAGATAAATTACACAATGTCTGCTATGACATTCGAGGTCCGGTGCATGATGAAGCGCAACGTCTAGAAGAAGACGGTCATCGTATTCTGAAATTAAACATTGGTAACCCTGCCCCTTTTGGTTTTGAAGCCCCAGATGAAATCGTCCGTGACGTTATTCATAACTTGCCACAAGCTCAAGGCTATTGTGATTCCAAAGGACTTTTTTCAGCACGTAAAGCGGTATTCCATCACTATCAAGAAATTATTCCGAATGTCGATGTTGAAGATGTCTATATTGGTAATGGCGTTTCAGAGCTTATTCAAATGGCGACGATGGCACTGCTAAATAATAACGATGAAGTGCTAGTACCTGCTCCTGATTATCCGTTATGGACAGCATCGGTTAATTTGGCCGGTGGTAAGGCAGTGCATTATCGTTGTGATGAGCAAGCTGATTGGTTTCCAGACATTGACGATATTCGCAGCAAAGTCAGTAAGAATACCAAAGCCATTGTGTTAATTAACCCAAATAACCCAACGGGCGCTGTGTACACCAAAGAGATTTTAGAGCAACTATTACAAGTTGCCCGAGAATTTAATCTGATGGTGTTCTCTGATGAGATTTACGACAAAATTCTATTTGATGAAGCCACTCACATTCATACCGCCTCACTCGCAGAAGATGTTGTTATTGTTACGTTTAATGGATTATCTAAAGCTTATCGTATCGCAGGGTTTCGCGCAGGATGGATGGTTATCTCTGGCAATAAAGAACTCGCAGCAGGCTATATTACTGGGTTAAATATGCTGGCATCAATGCGCCTGTGTGCCAACGTTCCTTGCCAACATGCAATTCAAACTGCATTAGGTGGTTATCAGAGCATTAACGAATTAATTTTGCCTGGCGGGCGCTTACTTGAACAGCGCGATGCCTGTTATGACGTATTAACCAGCATCGATGGGGTTAGCTGTGTCAAACCGAAGGGGGCTATGTACATGTTCCCTAAATTAGATGTTAAAAAATTCAATTTAAAAGATGATCAGCAACTGGTGTTTGATCTACTTAAAAAAGAGAAGATTTTGTTAGTTCACGGCACCGCCTTTAACTGGCCAGAACCAGATCATTTACGCATAGTAACACTGCCATATGTGCAGGATCTCACTGCTGCCATGCAAAAGTTTGGTCAGTTTTTAGAAAACTATCGCCAGTAATAGTGCCCATATATTCTTAGGAAAAACGATGAATAAACACGATCCCGCATTATGGCTAACCCGCAAAGGTCCGAGTCATAATGCAAGGCCGCCAGATCATCGCTCGCTTCACCAACGCGATCGTGCTCGGTTATTTCATAGTGCAGCATTTAGACGCTTGCAAGCAAAAACGCAGGTGGTTGGTATTGGCCAAAGTGATTTTTATCGTACACGTCTAACCCATTCATTAGAGGTGGCGCAAATTGGCTCTGGCATAATCAGCCAATTAAAAAACCAATACCCTGACTTTAACCATTTTGAATTTTCTGAAACGCTAATTGAGACGCTTGGGCTGGCCCATGATATCGGGCATCCGCCTTTTGGCCATGGTGGTGAAATTGCGTTAAATTACATGATGCGAGATAACGGTGGATTTGAAGGCAATGGCCAAACGTTCCGTATCTTGACGCGTTTAGAACCTTACACCAAAGATTTTGGCATGAATTTGTCACGTCGCAGTTTGCTAGGCACGTTAAAATATCCAGTGGTTTTTAGTGAGGTTGTTGGAAAATACCCCGACCAACCCACCAGCAGTTTTCGTCAATTAAAAGCGCATAATTGGCTACCTCCCAAAGCAATATTTGATGTTGACTCAAGTGCTCTAGACTGGGTGTTAGAACCATTAACCGACAACGACAAAGTGTTGATCAGAGCCGCTAAGCACACTGAAATTAACGGTATAACGGGCATCCACAAGCGCAGCCTTTATAAATCCTTTGATTGTTCAGTCATGGAACTTGCCGATGACATTGCCTACTCTGTTCACGATCTTGAAGATGCCATTGTTATGGGCACTGTTAATTACAACTTATGGATGCGAGACGTTGTAGCGCCAGTCAAGTCATTGAATTCCGATGTGTTAAATATTGATATTGACCAACTGACTTTATTTTTATTTAGCGATGAGGCTTATCTTCGAAAAGACGCGATTGGCGAGCTAGTCAATAGCTTTGTCACCGCGATTAAAATCGAGCATAATGCACAATTCGACGAGCCACTATTGGCTTACAACGCAAAGCTTAACAGTGAATATTCGCAGTTTTTAGAGATACTAAAAGGCTTTGTTTTTAAGCGCGTGATCCGCAAACCTGAATTCCAAGCAATGGAATACAAAGGACAGCAAATAGTGATGGAGCTATTTGAAGCCTTCACCTCTGATCCTTATCGCTTACTTCCAGAAAACACCAAAGAGCGCTGGCGTCTCGCCCAAGATAAAAAAGACGATGTTCAAATGCGTATTATCTGTGATTATATCTCAGGTATGACTGATGAATTTGCTGGCAAACTTTATCATTCACTCTTTACGCCAAAGATGTAAACCTCGGTTATCAACAAGCTATTACGCAAGTTTCGTAATAGCTTCTTTACGTGATTTAACATTGAGTTTGCGATAAATATTCTTGAGATGAAATTTAACAGTTTGTTCTGAGATATCCATTTTAAGCGCAATTTCTTTATTGCGCATAGAAGCGCACAACAACTTATGAACCTGTAGCTCCTTAGGGCTTAATCCTGATTGCTTGTCCAATACCGTTGGTTCGCTAATTGTAAATAAACTTTGTCGGTTTGACTCTCTAATTAGCATTGCTAATTTTTGTTTTGGGATAAACGCTTGAACTTGCCACAACAGCGCAATTAGCCCTTGTCCACTGACCTCCTCTATCAATACATCAGGTAGCATCGATTGCTGCTTGCCAATGACCAGCATGACTTTACATTGCGTAGCCAACAGCTGATTATTGTTTAGTTTACTTTGCTCGAACATAGAAGTTACTAGGTCCAAATCCCATTGATTTTCTTCAAACATCACATCGACAATAATCGATTGAATACGCCAAGGTAACTGTTGAATATCAATCTTGGAGTCGTCAATGAGATAACTTGCTAGCGTTCGGTTAAGCTTAGGGAATTTCACAATTAGCAATTTTGCCAGCTGACTTAGTAAGACGTCGGCATACTCAATCGGATTGGTTTGAAAATACGTTGCTGCGGTTGAAAACCATCGTGGTAAGTAGGTTAAGTTGTTCTGCTGAACCGATAGTTTTATCGCAATTGGATAAAGAGTGGCAAATAAATCAAACCATGATTCACTGTGACTAAGCCGCTTAATTAATTGATCAACACTGCGTAACGCTGTGCTCAAGCCAGACAAAAAATTTACTTCAAGCTTTACAATTTGCAGCGACAACCGAATACTCTTATCTTGATTAAAATGAAGCTGAATATCTGCATTTGTACGATTTAATAAGGCCTTGGCAGAATCTAACTGTGCTCCTAATACCATGCTATGACTAAGGTGAACCTTCATAAATGCCATGCTATATTGCGCTTCGCTGAGTTCTTGATAAAAAGTTTTGGCGAGCACTAACGCATCATGACCCCGTTCGTTATTTCCCGCTTGGAGTAACGTAATACCCATTAGGTTGTAAATAATGGCGCGCGCGAATGGCGCTGCGTTAGCAGTACTTTTTGAAAACGCTTCCAGTTTATCGTAGTTATTTGACTCAAATAAGCGCCCTTCGTGAAGCTTGACTAGCGAGTCAGCAACCATCCAAACCAAGGTATTATTGCTGTCTTTATGTCCGTGCTTGTTAATGATTTTTCGTGCTTTAGCAACGTTTCCCGATTTGTAATGTACTGCACAGGCAAGCCAGGCTAATGACTCGTTATCATCGATATCCTGTTGTTCAAACAGCTGATATACCGCAATTAAATTTGTTTGGCCATGACTAATCCATTCTAAAAGCCCCCCCATTTTACTCAAACAAGCAATGGCTTTATCTTTTTCACCAATATCTAGCAATAATTTAATCGCCAATTGAATATCGCCATGCTCAAGGCATCGTTGTACCAACGACTCATATAGCGCATGTAAGCCATCTTGATCGTCGCGGCTAAAATGTATCCAACAAGCATGTTTGAGTAATGGCAACAACTGCCAGGCATCATCATGATAAACAGTTAACCCATTGAGTTCATGTTCACAATAATCGTCTAATGCACCTCGTTCAACCACACTAAAGAGTGACTTTGAAAGCGTATCAACGATGGCACACCAACCGAGAAATTGGCGCTGAAATCCTTTCGCTAACGCAATCAAATGACTACCCGCATAATTCGCCAGCACATTAGGGGGTCGGTTAACAAGATTTTTTAAATGATTTATATCACGTGCCAACGGTAATTTAGCACTGAGCAAGTTAATTAATACCGGCCAACCCAATGACATCAAATAAATATCACTTGAGCTTATTACACTATGCGGTGTTAACACTTCATCTATTTGAGTGAGATTAAGCCTCAATTGATGGAAATCAATGACGGTGAATCTATTTAATACAATTAAGTTGATGTTAGAAGCCGGTGAAAATTGCCGAGAAGAAATATAAATATTGCAGTGCTTAGGTAAATTGACAAAGAAATAATCAACGAATTCATCTCTAAAACGGTGAATATCATCAATAAACAGAGCGGAAGATACTTCATCATTATGAGGTAAAAATGCTTTAAGTTGATCCAAAGGCTCAATAGATTCACTGTCTAGCCAAAGCGAATTATTCGGCCAGTTAAGCTCCTTTTGACGTAAAATTGTCGTTTTCCCAAAGCCAGTTTGACCATAAACCCACACCAACCTACCCTTATTGTCGAGTAAGGAGTCTCTTACAATGACGTGATACTCGTTCATCCTTACCCCTTGATTAGTCAATATTTAGAGCCAGTGTTCAACTTTCAGAGCCTTCATGCTGTTAACTATAGAGGGTAAAAAGTAAGTATTCAAGATGCCCCACCCAAACGACCTACCCTTTATTTGCAAAAAACCACCCTTAATTGTTAACTAAATGTTCATTAATTATCATATGCTAAATAAAAAACAGGAGCTAACTATGAGAATAGGTGTAGATGTAGGCGGTACTAATACCGATGCAGTACTAATGAACGGTGACAATGTGCTCGCCAGCTGCAAACAACCAACGACCGACAATGTCAGCGATGGTATCACGCGAGCAGTACATAAAGTGTTAACTGACTCAAACGTTTCACCCGATCAAATCCAGTGTGTAATGATTGGTACAACCCATTTTACTAACGCCTTTGTTGAGCGTAGGAATCTACTCGAAGTTGGGATTGTTAGAATTTGCTTACCCGCCGCGAAGGGTATCCCACCACTATTAGATTGGCCTGAAGAAATTCGTACGAAAATGGGGGATCATCAATTTGTTGTACAGGGAGGATATCAGTTTGACGGTCGTGTTAATTCAACGCTCGATGAAAAAGCCATTATAAACTGTGCCAAAAAGTTGAAAAAAAGAGGAATTAAAACGGTTGCAATCACGGGGTTATTCTCAACCGTCAACGGCGAAATGGAACTTCGTGCTGAAGAATTAATTAAGCAAGAAATGGGTGATGTTGCGACATCGTTATCACATAAGGTTGGCCGCTCAGGTATTTTAGAGCGAGAAAATGCAACCATTATGAACGCCTGTTTGGCAGACTTATCTTCCCATGTAGTCAATGCATTTCGTGACGCGCTGATTACTTTAAACATCAATGCACCTTTTTTCATTAGTCAAAATGACGGTACATTAATGGATGCCGATCATGTCGAAAAATATCCCGTTTTAACCTTCGCATCAGGCCCAACAAACAGTATGCGTGGTGCCGCATACTTATCTGGCATCAAGGATGCGCTGGTCGCAGACATCGGCGGCACAACAACCGATATTGGCATGCTCAATAACGGGTTTCCGCGAGAATCTTCAGTGACCGTTGATATCGGCGGCGTAAGAACCAATTTTAGAATGCCAGATGTTTTAGCCCTCCCTTTAGGTGGCGGCACTGTCATTACCCAAAATGCGAATGATGAATTAACTCTCGGTCCGCACTCTGTGGGGTATCAGTTGTTAGAAAAAGCCAAAGTGTTTGGCGGCGATACATTAACAACAACCGATATCGCCGTCGCAGCAGGTTATGCGGACGTTGGCAATCAAGCGAGATTAGCAGATTTGTCAACCAATGTAATTGACCGCGCCGTGTCGGCGATACACCAAATTATTGAAGATGGCAGTGATCGCATGAAAGTAAGCGGGACTCCCATTCCACTGATACTTGTTGGTGGCGGTTCAATATTAGTTAATCGCGACCTTGCTGGCATTTCTGAAGTAATCATTCCAAAACACGCTGAAGTTGCAAACGCAATTGGTGCTTCCATCGCACAAGTTGCCGGTGAAATAGACACCGTTATCGCTTATGACAAGGTAGGTAGAGAAAACGCTATTGAACAAGCTAAACAACAAGCCATCAAAAAAGCAATTTCGCTTGGCGCCATCGAAAGCACGATTGAGTTTTTAGATATCGAAGAAACACCGTTGTCTTATGCACCGGATGGTGCAGTGAGATTACGAGTTAAAGTCGCAGGTGACTTATCAATAACCACGATAACAGCATAATTAAGGAGGTTGTATGAAATTAACAGAAAGTGACTTAGTTGATCTTGCACGTGGCGCTGCATTTTTAGGCACAGGTGGAGGTGGTGATCCATACATAGGGCAAGTACTTGCTGCTGGTGCAATCAAAGAGTGTGGAATGCCGAAAATCATCGAACCAGATGAGTTAGCTGACGATGCGTTGGTATTCACCATTGCGATGGTCGGTGCCCCAACCGTTTTAAGCGAAAAAGGAGCCTGTGGTGAAGATGTTGACTTAGCCATTGCGACAATGGAAAAACATTTAGGTCGTAAAGCCGATGCCTTATTACCTATTGAAATTGGCGGTGTCAATTCCATGTTACCCATCATGGCAGCAGCACGCTCTCAACTGCCGTTGGTTAACATGGACGGCATGGGCCGAGCATTTCCGGAACTTCAAATGGTTACCTTTAATGTTTACGGCGTTTCATGCACGCCTGCTTGTGTTACCGACGAACACCTTAACAGCCTTATTATTGAAACGGGCCATGCCAAACGGGCTGAAGATTTGGTTCGGGTAAGCTCAATAGAAATGGGCTGTAGCGTTATTATGTCAAGTTATTCAATGACAGGAAAACAAGCAAAAGATTACGGTGTCCACGGTACGTTGACCATGGCGTTGGAAATTGGTCGTGCCATCAAACGAGGTCAACTGGAAGGAAGCCCAATTGACGAACTCATTGGTTATCTCAGATCAACGCCCTATTACAATCAGTGCAGCGTTTTATTTGACGGAAAAGTTACCGACTTGCGCCGAGAAGTGACGGACGGGTTTACTATGGGGCATTGTATTTTGAGTGCCCTCGATGGGTCTGAGCGGACACTTGAAGTAAATTTCCAAAACGAATTTCTCATCGCAAAAGAAGGCAATAAACTGCTGGCAATAGTCCCTGATTTATTGGCAATGGTAGATCGAGAAACCGCCGAACCTATTCCAGTTGATGCCCTTAAGTATGGACAGCGAATCAAAGTAATAGGCACAAGTGCTGCGCCTATCATGCGAACACCAGAATCCTTAGCGGTTTTTGGTCCTCAAGCATTTGGATTAGATTATGAATTCACACCTATTGAAGAACTAAATCAATAAAAATAACTAGAAAATTGCAAGTATCAGTACTTTGCGATTAACTAACCTATAAAGGAACGAGCCATGACATTACATACTATGAAATATTCACTGTTAAGTTGCGCGATTTTAGCGTCGTTTTTACCAGCGACAACCCATGCTTTCGAAGAAGAAGCGTCAGCCAAAAAGAAAAAGAAAAAGAACGAGCCTGAAGTTATAATGGTAACCGCACAAAAACGTGCTCAAAATATCAATGAGATTGGTATTGCGGTCACGGCATTTAATGGCGACGATATTAAAAATATCGGCGCGGGTCAGCCATTAGATTTAGCTGCACAAACCAGCAATCTAAATATAAACAATACGTTTCAAAATAGTGTTCCCAATGT
Organism: Psychrobium sp. nBUS_13; assembly: GCF_051201665.1. GTDB lineage: Bacteria > Pseudomonadota > Gammaproteobacteria > Enterobacterales > Psychrobiaceae > Psychrobium. Next base: position 2,498,207 of record NZ_CP179210.1, read on the forward strand.
CAGTATTCGTGGCTTAGGATTGAACGATTATGCGGTTAATAATAACCCTGCCGCAGGCTTATATATTGATGAAGTTTATCTCTCTTCACCTGCCATGCTTAGTTTCCAACTATTCGATGTTGAACGTGTTGAGGTATTAAAAGGTCCACAAGGTACGCTTTACGGACGAAATACAACGGCAGGTACCGTTACTTTTGTAAGCAAAAAGCCAAATGATATCACTGAAGGATATTTCTCACTTGATTATGGTACTTACGGACGTACGGCAATCGAAGGCGCTATTACTGGAGAAATAACCGAAGGCTTAAATGGCCGATTTTCAGCAAAAACAGTACGACAAAGTGAAGGGCATCAAACAAATCGTGAGACTGGTGAAGATGTTGGTGAAGTAGATATGACGTCATGGCGAGCATTGCTTAATTGGATGCCTAACGATGATATCGATGTTTTAGTAAACATTCACGGCGGCACTGATAAATCGGACACTTGGTTAGTTAAAGTAGACAACCAAACTACTGCTGATGATGATAAATATGCCAATATCAAACCTTATGAGTCTGCAGGTAGAGATGACCATTTTGTCGACATTAAGAGCGCTGGCGCGTCAATAATCGTAAATTGGGAAATTAATAACGATCTTTCTTTAACCTCTGTAACCGGATATGAAAAATATGAACGTCAACATGTCGAAGATCGTGACGGTACTGCGCTAGTTCAATTAGATGGTGAGTACTTAAACACCATAGAACAGCAATCACAAGAAATTCGTTTTACGTACGATAAAGATGACCTAGTGCTTATTGGCGGAGCGTTTTATGGCATTGATGAAATTAAAACACGCGATCGATTCGACGTTAAACAATTAATTCCAACCTATTATTCATTAGGAAACGAATACAAACAAAAGGCAAAAACGGGTGGTTTATTTCTTCACTCCGAGAATCAACTCGATGATGATTTTAAATTAACGGCTGGCGTGCGTTATACCGATGAGACTAAAGACTTCTTTGACGCTTTTGCGTTTGCCTATATCGACGCTCACCCGACCAACGGTGGCACTCAATTTGACGTTTACGATCCGGTTAGCAATGATTACTCCGTCAATGATTTATCGGGGAAAATAGGTATCGATTACTCTGGGCTTGATGACACGTTATTGTACGCAAGTATTAGTAAGGGATTCAAATCAGGTAACTTCCAAGGCCAACTCAGCTTTGATCCAACAGCATTAGATAGCTTTAAAGAAGAAGAAGTTATTGCCTATGAAATGGGCTTTAAATCATCCCTGAATGAACGCAGTGTTCAACTTAATGGCTCTGTTTTCTTTTATGATTATCAAGATATGCAAATGTACGGTCCTTTGTATTACTCAGAAGTACTTCAATCGCCACTTTTTGGTATTGATAACGTCGGCGACGCAACATTGCAAGGCTTAGAGCTTGATTTGGCATGGGCAGCAACTGAAGAACTAACCATCAAAGCTGGGCTGGGTTTATTAGATACAGAAGTTACGAAATCTGTTGTCGTCGGCGTAAAAAATGGCAGCGAACTACCTAATTCCCCATCAGTTAATTTTAATAGTAATATTCGATATAACTGGGAGTTAACGGAAAACTTATTGGGCGACATTATATTCACATCAAGTTATAAAGGTGATGTAAAATATGACATTGTTAATCAACCCCAAGAAGCTATCGAATCAGGATATTGGCTGCATAATATTCGCGTTGGAATAAGCTCGATTGACGAAGATTGGAGTGTATATCTGTACGCTAAAAATATAGCCGATAAGCGCTACCGTACTCAAGTACTCAACTCTTCAGTCGGTTATAGTGCAAATTACGGTATGCCGCGCACTGTCGGAATTTCACTGTCTTATAATTTCTGATTTCAAACCAATCTAGAAAACCAGCCATAGTGCTGGTTTTTTAGATATCTATCGAACTTTCAAACTTGTGTTTGACATAAGCCAATTATAAGGATAGATTGAGCGTACACTTGTTAGCTTAACTTTTAAAATGCCACAATCAAATACACAAGCTCAGTCTACCTCCGCTTATAGCACAAAAGAAGAACAGCTTAATACGTTAACTCACGGCATCGGCGCTGTGTTTGGGATTCTTGCGTCCATTGCATTTATTAGTAGCTATTTTCAGCATCAAAACGTAATCCAGCTAACAACCACTATTATATATAGCGTCAGCCTAACTGTATTAATGCTTGCGTCAACGCTATATCACGGCTCGAAAGACCCTGCGAAAAAACACGCTTTTAAACTCTTTGATCATTGTGCCATCTATCTACTTATCGCTGGCACCTATACGCCATTGATCATCCATACTATTCCCAGTGTCATGGGATACAGCGTATTAGGCTTAGTATGGCTATGTGCGTTTATTGGTATAGGGATCAAACTAAAATTTGGTAGTCAGTATAAGAAATTTTCTGTACTCACCTACCTAATCATGGGTTGGCTATCCATGTTTGTAATTTATGAGTTAATTCAAGCATTGTCTGTTATCGCATTAGCGTTGTTAGCAGGTGGCGGCTTGATATATTCCTCGGGCGTTTATTTCTATCTTAATCATAAGATCCCCTATAACCACGCAATTTGGCATATTTTTGTGCTATTAGCAGCGGTTTGCCACTTCTTATTGATTTATCTTTATATCTAAATGAATAAATTGTTGTATGATGCGTGCTGAAACATTTTGTGGCAAATACTCGCTGTTCATTTACAGTGCCTTGTCGCAAAATAGATTGTGTTTTTATAAGTAAAGTAAATAGTTATGTTACGTCGATTATTATTCTCAAGTTGCCTATTGTTGTCTGTCTTCGCTGCTGAAGCGTTGTCTGGTGACAACAAATCAGAAGATAGCAAAACCAATGTTAATGAATGTTATCAATCGTTGACGCACGCTTATACGTCACTAGATCCCCAAAAAATGACCGATGTTTATAACCCGGATGGTATTTATATTTCAACCGGTGGTTCGATGCCAATCATTCACGGCCATCAAAGTTTATATAAGCTCTATGACAAATATTTTTCTCGTCTTAAAAAACACAATTCTTCATTAGATTTGCAATTTCGAGTAACCAACAGAATTGTTGATACCAAAAGCATTCATGATGTTGGCTACTATGTTGTAACCGTCATTCCACCTCAAGAAAGTAAACAACCGCCTAAGCAACACGCTGGAAAATTTACAATCACCTTCGCCTTACAGGAAGATGGACAATGGGGAATTTGGTCTGAAGCGAATTCAAAGTCAAAAATCAAAAATTACATCAAAGCCAAAAAAATCGATGGCTTACATTATGATGAATATTATCCGATTGAAAACTACGTCGCGCAGCGATAGTCAATAAAAGCAACAGTTTATGATATTAGCACCATGCCCATGTGGCAGTGACGAATCCTACCAAGATTGTTGCCAGCCGTTCCATCTTTCCAACGCATTACCTCAAACGCCTGAACAGCTAATGCGCAGCAGATATTGCGCCTTTGTCAAAAACGATTGTCACTATATCTATGCAACTCATAGTCTCAAAACGCGTCAGCATGTATCCATTGCGAGCATTGAACAGTGGAATAGCCAGTGCGATTGGTTAGGTTTAGACGTCATTACTTCTGCCCAATCTAACATTGTTGAATTTGTTGCTTGGTTTAAACAAGATGGTCAATTGCAAAATCATCATGAAATATCTCGTTTTGAAAATCAATTGATGGATGAAGAGCTCAGTAATCGCTTTGATAAGTCGGAATCTTCCTGCTGGTACTATGTTGACGCAACCTATCCTAAGCAATCAGCAGCCATGCCTAAACGCAATGACAATTGCATTTGTCATAGTGGTAAGAAATTTAAAAAGTGTTGTGGTAATTAAGCAACAAATAACTGTGCTTCATAGTCTTTTTGAGCGGCAATAACGTCGTCAAAATTAATAGATGGGTTGGTGTGAATAAACTCTTTTCCAGACAATCGTGCTTGGACAATTGGCGATAGATTATCTGCAATATCATCGGAAAAGCCTTCGATTCTATCGACATCAAAATGCATTACCTCAGGGCGCAAACAATGTTGCAACCTAGCAGAAACTAATCCGTCTTCTCGTGCTAAATTCGCAAGGGAAATTGAATAATCTTGTTGTGTTGATTCACGAGAGATTAGTGGTTGTGGTTGAGGAACGCCAAACTTGTCTCGTAAACTTACAGCTTCTTCAGATTCAGGGTCATTAATTATTGAGAATTGGTCTTGATCACGAACATCAGTCGATAGCATAGACAACAGCAAATCAAATTCGCTTTTATTGCCTTCGCTGACACATCGATTAAGTCGTTGATCGAGCTGTAACTCGCTAACTAATATATTACCTGTTTGCATAACAAACCATCTCTTTGAACACTAAGTATGCTATCGGCTAATAATATGAAAACTTTAGCGAAATTTATAAAAATATTCCTTTACCTTAGGGCATTAATTATCTATTATTCGCGCCACTTGATTGGAGGGGTTCCCGAGTGGCCAAAGGGAGCAGACTGTAAATCTGCCGGCTCAGCCTTCGGTGGTTCGAATCCACCTCCCTCCACCATCAAGCTCTTCTTTAGTATCGTCGTAAAATAATCTCTTAAGTAGTTCAAAAACCCAACAAAATCTAATTGATTGTTTTCGCATTCAAGTCTTTATTTTTGCCCACAGTTTCTTATATGATAGAGAACATAGAAATAATTCTTTAAGTTATAGGATAAGTCTTTGTCGACGTTACAAAAAATACCCTACAACCAGTTGAAAGTACTGTTAGTCGATCCACAACGCCCTTTCCAAATTATGATGAAAGGCATTTTGACGAATTTCGGCGTTAAACATGTCGACTTTTCTGACAGCGGCGAAGCGGCGCTTCGCTCATGTCGTGCCAAAGACTATCAGTTACTCATGGTTGAATATAACTTAGGCAGTAAAAACGGCACTCAGTTGCTAGAAGAACTGCGAGCACTGCGTCTCATTAAGCCAACGGCGCTTTTTGTTGTTGTATCAGCTGAAACAGATCGCGCTATTGTTTTAGGTACCATGGAAATGGCGCCAGACGACTACATTATAAAACCCTTTTCACAGCGTTTATTAGATAGCAGATTGCAGAAAGCTTGGAATAAACGACAGGCATTATCTACTATCTATCAATGCTTAGATAAACAAGACTTACCTCGGGCTATTCTCGCGTGTCAGACATTAATTAAAGAAAAAAATAGATACAGTGCAGTCATTCTGCAAATGATGACAGGACTAATGTGCGATGTGGGTCAGAATAGCGAGGCGATGAAATACCTTCTGCCACTACTCAAAGAACGCGATCTTCCTTGGGCAAATTTGAACCTAGCCCGCGCTAAATTGGGGTTAGAAGAGTTCGCTGATACAGAAAAAATCCTTAAGGCGTTAATTAAGTCTCAAACAACTAATGTAGAAGCCATAGATTTACTTGCTAAAGTTCAGCTTGCAAATCAACAAAAAGAAGCCGCGAAAACTACACTAGAGCGAAGTGTCGAGTTATCACCTTATTCAATGAAGCGTCATCAATTTATGGTGGAAGTGGCCAAAGCGAATGAAGATCATGGATTAGTGAAAGACAGTTATGGTCAGTTGCTTAATTTATCTCGTCGCTCGGTACATGCTGGCACCAATCATTTATTTAACTACACCCGAAGTATCATAGAAAACGTTGCACATTGCGAAGAGCCAAAAGAAATTTACAAGTTACAAAACGAACTAACCTCAACACTACATCGCGCTAAAGCAGAAGAAGGTCGTAGTTTAGACTTTGCATTTAGCGCTCTTGAAGGGGTTATACAGGCGCAATTGCAATCAGCCAAAGGTGAGAGTTTAATCTCAAAAAAAACCTTGATGGAAGCCATTTATCAGTTTTGTAGCGAAGATGATGAATGGGATCTACCTGACGAATTGGCACCAGATGCCTGTATTACACTCATTAATTTAAATGATTTTGAATTAGCCTCAGTGTTTGTCAAACAATTAGACGAAAACAGCGATATTGCGCAAGACTTACATGCCCGTCTCAATGACAACAGTGTGACAATGGCCAAAGCTGAATTTAGTAAAATTACTCGCCAAGGTATTGAAGCCTATAGTGGCGACGATGGCCTCGAAGCGCTTCAATTATTTAAACAAGCCCTCAAACTGTCACCAGTCAATTCCGGCGCCGTACTCAACGTTGCGCAAGCACAGATCAAACTGATGCAAGACAAACGAAAATACGTGAAACTGCTATCCGCAGAATGCAAGGAATCATTTAGGGTACTTGCTGGTATGAAGTTGTCAAAATCACACCAAAAGCGTTACAACAAGTTGCATCAAGAATATGAAACATTGATCAAGAAATAGCTGCCAAACTCATTAAATTCTATAAATAGTCGACATACCTTGGAGATTAAACATGCCTAGACATTGGGTCAATCAAGCCATTGCCAAAATAGATGCTGACTTTCAGCGCAGCGCAGATACTCACTTACTGCAAGTGCCAACACCACAATTTCCAACTATTTCTCTATATTTCAAAGATGAATCTACGCACCCTACAGGTAGCTTAAAACATAGGTTAGCGCGTTCATTATTTTTGTATGGCCTATGTAACGGTTGGATTAAAGAACACACTACCATCATAGAAGCATCTTCTGGTAGCACTGCCGTGTCAGAAGCTTATTTTGCCAGGTTATTAGGCCTGCCTTTTATTGCCGTAATGCCACGTTCAACCTCAGTCGAAAAAATTAATCAAATTGAATTTTATGGCGGCCAATGCCATTTGATTGATAATCCAGCAAAAATTCATGAAGCCTCCATTGGTCTTGCAAAAGAAACCAATGGTCACTTTATGGATCAATTTAAATATGCAGAGCGCGCAACCGATTGGCGCGGCAATAACAATATTGCCGAAAGTGTTTTTGCTCAATTAGAAAAAGAGCCTTTCCCAGAACCACATGCCGTCGTTGTTGGCGGCGGTACGGGCGGAACAAGTGCCACTATAGGACGTTATATTCGTTATAACCAACTCAACACACAACTGCATGTTGTTGACCCTGAAAATTCAGTATTCTTTGATTATTATCATCAACGTGATGTGTCATTACAAAGCGCTAAGGGTTCTCGTATCGAAGGGATTGGACGACCGCGCGTTGAAGATTCATTTAATCCAGATGTCATCGATTCAATGCAGAAAGTTCCTGACAGCGCCTCAATAGCGAGCATGTTATTTTTAGAAAAATTACTAGGTCGACGCTGCGGTGGTTCAACCGGTACTAACTTTTACGGTGTGATTACGTTAATGCGTGAAATGATTGAACAACGTCAAAGTGGCGCGATTGTCACGCTTATTTGCGATGATGGTAATCGATATACTAATACCTATTACCGTGCACAATGGCGCGATGAAAACGCCATCGATGTTGCTCCGTATCTTTCCCAAATTGAAACATTTTGGGAGACTGGGCAATGGACTCAGATTAATTAGACGCTTACTGAATAGCTAAATATTTGTGAGTTTGAATTGATAGCCACCAGTTGCGTTCGATACACGTATCAATGGCTAGTTGTGTGGCGCGAGCTTGTTGGCTAATAGGCTGTAAATACACTTTTTTACTAGCTACTTGCTCGGCGGTAAGTCGTGCCAACAATGCATCAAGCTCTTCAATATGGCGACTCATCGCAACAGGGTGTTTAATTTCATTAGCGCGCACTAGTGCGCTATCTAAAATTTCATACCCCCCTTTCATTGCGACTTTAGGCGACACAGTGACATGTGTTGTATCACTCACCTTCACTTCAAAAGTACCAGAGGTTTCAATTTGAATACTAAAGCCATTAACCTCTAACGCGGCACAAAAATCCTTAAGATCATATAAACATGGTTCGCCACCACTAATCACAATATGACGTGCTTGATAGGTAAGTAAATGAGCCACCATTTCTTCAATATCGGTGTAACACCAGCTTTCGCCATCGCCACCTTTAGCAATGACTTCATCAAAAGATGTTTGATGGGCTTCATCAAGATACCAGCTGTGCTTTGTATCACACCAAGCGCAGCCAACGGGGCAACCTTGTAAACGAACAAATATTGACGGCGCGCCGGTGAAAGACCCTTCGCCTTGAATTGATTCAAAAATTTCGTTTAGTGGTAGCTGGCTCATTCTTATTTACTTAAAGTTCGGTATACTGGGCGCGTATTATACGTATAACCACAGTGGACTAGCAACAATGAAAGAAAAAGTCGTCGTCATCTATTCTGGCGGTATGGATTCATTTACCGTACTACACAAAGCGATTGAAGAAGGAAAAGACGTTTATCCCCTTACTTTTAATTATGGCCAACGCCATAGCAAAGAAATTGAATATGCAGCCAATGTGTGTAAATCCTTAAATGTGCCGCATAAGGTTGTTGATATTTCGGCAATAAATCAATTAATGGCGGGAAACTCATTAACTGATGATATTGATATTCCTGAAGGTCATTACGAAGAAGAGAGCATGAAATCGACCATGGTGCCAAATCGCAACATGGTGCTGTTATCTATGGCCATTGCGTATGCTGTATCTTTAGATGCACGAGCTGTGTATTACGGCGCTCATAGCGGTGATCATGCCATCTACCCAGATTGTCGCCCTGAGTTCGTCGAAAAAATGAATGACGTATCTCAAATTGCTAATTACGATCCAGTCGATATCGTTTCACCGTACATCAAAGTTGATAAAATTGGCATTCTTACCGACGGTATACGCATGGGACTTGATTATGGACAAACATGGACGTGTTATAACGGTCGTGAACACGCATGTGGACAGTGTGGTTCATGCCAAGAGCGTTTAGAAGCCTTCGAAAAAAACGGCATTCAAGATCCATTAAGCTACGAGTAAGTATCTTCTTTCCTCATACCCTATTAGTTTGAATAATAGGGTATTAACTAACGCTTCAATTTAAAGGACTAATCAATGTTAAAGCTTCTCACCACAACTCTATTATTTTTATCTCTATCAAGTTATGCCAGTGATAACGACATATTGACGGTTGACCGTACCGTTTCAAAAAATATTCATTTGTCTTTTCCAAATGAGAAAAATATCAAGCCTAAAGAAAGTGAGTTTAAAGTCCTTAACTATGTGCTTATGAGTAATGAGACAGGTGAACGTTGGAGTGTCATCACCATTGAAAACACTGCCAGTGGCAATCGTAGCCTAGAGCATGACCACATTATGGGGTTGTTTGCTGATGGCAGCAGATTTGCTCCACAAGAAAATAAACTGCAATTTGAAGGTGGCGAAATTCAATCAATTACCGTCTCATTTGGAGAATACAAATTTCCAATTCTTGCGATATACACGAGTTTAGACGGCCAATAAAACAGTTTTAAACTTTGCGTTATTAGGGCGTGTTGATCTTTGCTGTACATTTCGTATTCAACAATACATCGGTAGCCACATTAACATGAATGCCAGCGATAACATGCTGGCATAATTCCTTTCTAGCTTGTCATATCTACTTGAAATAGCTCGATAATACTTAATTCTCCCAAAGGCATTTTCGACCAAGTGACGATACTTGTATAGACACCAATCCATACTGTCTTTGTCTATATCTTGTCCGTAATTGCGTTTAGCAATTACCGTTTCTCCGCCACGTTTCTTAACAAAGTACGGAAAGGTTCGCTGTCATATCCTTTATCACAAATGATGGTATTAACTTCATCGAGTTGCTCAACTAAGCTTTCGCCATGCACTATATCGTGGCGTTGTCCTTCTGATAAATCAAAGCAAATCGGCAAGCCACCACTATCCACGGCTAAGTGAATTTTGGTTGAGTTGCCCCCGCGACTTTTTCCTATTTGCTCTGAGCTTTCAGTAGCTGCACCTGTACTATGCTGATGCGCTCGAACTATAGAGCCATCAAGAAAGACCCATTCAAAATCAGCCATGCGTAACGCTTTCCATTATTAGCGAGATATAACGCCTTTCCTGAGCCTATAAAAGCAAACATAGGTCTAATTTTACCAATATAAAAAGCAATCCATTCACAGCCTCGTTGGCTAACTGGCACTAAACGTTCTTTTTTTCCTTTGCCATGAACGCGTATTAATCTTTTGTTAAAATCAATATCATCGATATTTAGTTTAACTAGCTCACCACGCCTAATGCCAGTGGCAAAGAATGTTTCTAGAATTGCTCGGTCTCTTAACCCTTTTACACCAAACAATAACGGTTGCTGCAAAATCACCTCAACCTCACCAACGTCATAAAGAGCCTTGGGAACCTGTTCACCTTTTGAGGGTAATTCGATATTCTCTAATGTATTTATCTGCATTAATTTTTTCAAATGCATATATTTAACGAACGTTTTTACAAACGTGAGTAGATTCCTCTTTTGCGCAGCGCCTAACGGCTGATTATCTAAGACTTTACGGTACGTATTTAGATACACAGCATAATCATCCATCAAATCTTACGGTCATTAGTGATATACCCTTCTAAAAGGTCATTAACGTCCTGTAACTGTTGAGCTGTTGCGCCAGTGGCATTATTAGCTAGAATCTGCATTAAACGTGTTTTAGATGGCGTAAAATCTTGTGACAACTGCGTCGAGAGCAATGAATGTAAGCGCGAAAGTGTTTTTGTTAATTCACGTACTCGTTCGCCAACATTAGCGGCGCTTGATTTACTAGCAACTCTTTGTAATGACTTATAATTGGCCACCTTAAACAAGATTTCAGACTATCTAAGTGCAGATTGAAAGAGACTTAATGGAGGCCAAATCAACTTATTAATGGTGGCGTGTGCATGGAATTTAAGAAAGTGAATGTTGACTTTCTTTCTGTTCAAATTCAAGAGCGTGTTACTCGGTATATGTTGGATTGCCGACTTGGATCATCTAAAACTTGACGAAGAGGCCAAAATTATTACGATCTTGTTTACCAAAAGAACGTTAATTTATAAACGGCGATTTTAAGAATGACTATTTAAACAAGATATTACAAAATCAGCGAGTATGGCGAGGAAAAGAAAATGGCAGGTCAGATCTATACTAAATCAACTTCAAAGTGCAGTTTTTAATATTTGAAAATTATCATTGATCGTATCGTCAAGTGTATTGGCAATATCGGGTAATGTTGACTCAAAAAAATCGCTAATACGCCGTCGAAACTCTTTAGTACTTGAAAAATATTGGCTATTTCTCGCATTTTTGTTCATTACCTTCCATAGCCGTTCTATTGGGTTTAAATTAGGACTATAGGGTGGTAAATAATGTAACTTGATATTGAGCTTTTCGGCTTCATCAATCACTATCTGATTACGGTGATAACCAGCACCATCAAGAACCATATGAAGCATACCGCTCGTCTGATAATTGGCTCTGACTTCATTTAAAAAATCAACGATAGATTCACCGTTGACTGTCTTATTATATTGCCTTATCACTGCTTCCTCTAAGTGACCCAATCGGATAGCTCCCACTACATTAATTCGTGTTCGACTTCCTGTGGTTTTAATGGGTTTATTTTCCCCTTTTTTAATCCAGCCTGCCGTGATTTTTGTCGCTTGTGTTGGATGAACAGCATCCATAAACAAGATTGGCTCATTAGGGGCCAGCGTTGATTTAAGCTGGTTATAATGTGCGATAAAAGCTGCTTGCTTTTCCTCATCAAAATTATGAGGAACGCCTTTGGGCTTTTTATAACTAAAGCCATGCTGATGTAACCATTTATTGAGACCAGGCACCGTGTATTTAATGTCGTACTCACTCTCAATATGATCAAGTATTTGATGGCTATGTAGGTAAGTTACTTCACACAGGTGTTCAATTAACTGTTGCGTTTGCTGATGATTAAGATAACTAGTAGAGCCGCCGCTGTTGATGGTTAATTTTTCACGACGAATGTAGTCATCAATATATCTAACAACTGACGTTTCGTGAATGCGTAACGCTTGAGCAATCATTGGCGAAGACCAGCCTTCGTCACGCAATAGAATAGCTTTAATTCGATCGCACTCACGCTTATCTCTCGCTTTTTTATGTCGAGATTCTAACGTTTCTTTTTGAATGTCGGTGAGAGCAATCTTTTTCATGTGACTATCATGATCTCATTAGCTAAAAAATCAAGCACTTTCAATGATCACGGGTATAGACGACGTTTATCGCTCAAACTCTGTTAGAACCTGAGATTAAAATGCGCTAGCCGTGCCTTGTAGCGATTGAGTTCAACAACATAAATTGACAGTTATCAATAAAATAACAGATAACTGTCAAGTGTTATTTTAACTAGTATAGTATACCTATTTCCAGTTATTCCGAATCAACGGATTAAACATATATCCTTTCGTCGATTGCTTACTACTATGTTTAGCCGATTGCATACTATCATAAGGCTTAGGATAAACTTCTGACATTTGCGTTTCACTAGGAAATTCATTGAGATAAGGCTGTATGCCATTTTCATAATAAGTCCTTAGTGTCTCAAATGTTGATCTCTGGACATCAATAAAGTTATCTGCTCGCTCAACCATTAACAGTGGGCTCTGCCCTTCTTCAGGGGTTGAACCAATGACACCAACAAAGATTTCACTTCCTTTTAACCTTTTAATAGTGTCTAGCTCCCCTGTATTATAAGGAAACCAACCACTAGATACATCAAAAGTATCTTTTATAATCTGTTCAGGTTCGTCATCTTTTATCAATGTATAAATCAATGAAGGTCCCGTTGCCAAAATATTGAATGTGTTTACATCGTCAGTATTTGTAACTTCTACTAAAGCTGCATTTTCATTAACAAAATAAAGTCTTTTTTGAGTGTTAGCATCGATATCACTATCAAATACAATCCATCCACAAGTCCATCGAGGGTGATTAATTTGTTTGACTTCATCAATAACACTTTTGAACGAAAGATTAACGTAATCATCTTTCTCTGCTTTTGCAGCCATTTCTATAAGAGCAGTATGATATAAAGAGATATCATCAATATTCAATAGATCACGAAGCAATCTGCCTTGGTTTTTTCGAATCGAATAGGTGCTATATGGTATTTCTGGTTGATTATTCTTGTCAAAACCCCAACAAGCAAATGGAATCGCGCCATTAGCATCTTTATCACCTGAACTTGGATCAACAGCACCAATTGACATAACAGAACTAAAGAATAATTCTGCTTCGGAACCCCTGAATGAAGATTCTTCGGATGTAACAAGATAAGTATTGATGTCTGGTGTGGCATCTACTGTTTTCCAAGCGTAAGCAACTGGATCTGCTTTTTGTAATTCATCATACATTAATGTAGTGAGTGAAGGAACGGCTCTACCACCACCATCACAGTCGTAAACACAATAATTTGGGTTTTTATGAGCTATAGCAATGGGTAATAAGCCATTTATTGGACCAACTTCTATTGGTGCAAACCCAGATATTTTTGTATAATTTTCCTCATACTGTTGAAGTACAACTGACATTCTGTCTGCAAATTCAATTGGTTTTGACAAAGCATCAGGTTTACCTATGCCACCTGCAACAACTGCAAAATCATTCTCCGATATAGATTGAATGTTTTGCAATTCTATCTCAGTAAATTCATCATTAATTATCTCATTAATAATTTCTATGCCTTGAATAAAAGAACCTCCGCCACCGGCAGCAGAAACACCTAAACCAAGTGCTAAATCTTTTAAACCTTCTACATCAATAATAGTATTCATTGTCTATTCCTTTGTTGAATGTGCTGGATATTGTTCCGTTGGAGGGTAATAAGTTAAATTACTATGATATGTTTTAGATCTAATTAGTGACTGTAACATTGTGATTGCAGCCGCAGTAGGAGCGATTACTGGTACGTTACAATGTTCTCCACCCAACGAAGAGTAATGTGCACTTAATGCAGATTGAACTGGTTCAGCCACACCTAACATTCCAGTACATCCTAAAACAATGGCTTCGGCGCCATCTGTCTCAATAGCGATCGTTGCTTGCTCAACTGTTTTTTTAATAACCAAATTTATGTCTGTTAGATCTGCTACTGGAACACCAATTTGACGATAAGAGACAATTCTTGAATCAACCTCTTTAGCATTACCAATGTAAGAAATCATCGGCAATACACTTTCAACAACAGAGATGATGGCATATTTATAACAAACAAGCTGAGCTTGGCTTACTGAAGGAAAGAAGCCACCTACTATCGGTATTTTTAACTGTTCTCGAAGAGCCTCAACTCCTGGCTCACCAAAACAACTGATAAAAATCCCATCAAATCCATCTTTTTCTGCTTGAATAGCTACTTCGGAAATGAAGGGTGCATTCCACTCCTCTGATTTCCTACTTTGAATGAAGCTTGTTGCTTTTGGGTCAAGGCCTACTACTTCAAAATAGAAATCAGGTGCAAGAACTTCCTCCACTTCTTGCATTACATCATCTATGTACATATCAGCTGCTTCCTGATTTATAGGTAAGATTACTTTAATTTTATATTTAGGATCATCTTTAATTGATTTTTTCACTTTTATTCCTTTTATTCCTTTTATATCCAAATTTAATTAATAAATTAACTACTTTTATACTACAAAAATAAAGTCGCTATCAGTTTCTCAGAGTGATTACTCAATAAACTGCCACATTAAATTAACAATAATGAGTAATTAAATGCTACATCCTGCTAACAATGAGAAATAATAAAGTATCACACTTTTTACAATCAAAGTAATAAGTTATTAGGGCGTGTTGATCTTTCGTGAGTGTTTTTTGAACGGCATGGTAAAGAGTTATAATTTGCTTCGCCAAAAATAAAACGATAACCAATACCATGCCAAGAACAATGCTAACTGATATTCGCTGGGAACTGCTACTCCAAGTTATGAAAAGTACAGGTCGTATTTACGATAAAATTGAACATCGAATGACATTTGAAGGAATACTTTATCGAATGAGAACAGGTATCCCTTGGCGAGATCTACCGTCTGAGTTCGGAGACTGGAATACCGTTTACAGACGATTTAATCTTTGGTCAAAGAAAGGGATTTTAGATAAGCTTTTCAGAAGTTTATCTAGCATGGCTGATTTTGAATGGGTCTTTCTTGATGGCTCTATAGTTCGAGCGCATCAGCATAGTACAGGTGCAGCGACTGAAAGCTCAGAGCAAATAGGAAAAAGTCGCGGGGGCAACTCAACCAAAATTCACTTAGCCGTGGATAGTGGTGGCTTGCCGATTTGCTTTGATTTATCAGAAGGACGACGCCACGATATAGTGCATGGCGAAAGCTTAGTTGAGCAACTCGATGAAGTTAATACCATCATTTGTGATAAAGGATATGACAGCGAATCTTTCCGTACTTTTGTTAAGGAACGTGGCGGAGAAACGGTAATTGCGAAACGCAATTACCGACAAGATATAGACAAAGACAGTATGGATTGGTGTCTATACGAGTATCGTCACTTGGTCGAAAATGCCTTTGGGAGAATTAAGCATTATCGAGCTATTTCAAGTAGATATGACAAGCTAGAAAGGAATTATGCCAGCATTTTATCGCTGGCATTCATGTTAATGTGGCTACCGATGTATTGTTGAATACGAAATGTACAGCAAAGATCAACACGCCCTAGATATTAATAATAAAAAAATTAATATTTACATTTACCCGTCATTCCGCACTAGTTTTAATAATAAATTAATTGATACGCTGAGCCTAAACAGTCAATGATGGTGCGGTTCCTCTCCTTCACATTGAGTACTAACTGCCGCTCACCCTCTATCGTCAACACATCGATCCCTTGGAAACATAAAAATACCCACCGTGCTGTAGGCTCTTGACCTGGCCTATATTTAAGATCAGGGAAATAAGCATCTTGTACTTTTAGTTCTTGTCTTATTTTATATTCTAGAGCCGCATAAATCATTAAACAGCAAGTCATTACCATCAGCAGTGCTTCGATGCGTTCTGGCTTTTTTAGATACAGAGATGAAGTGAGAAAGTCTGGACTTTTCAAAAATCTAAAGCCACGCTCAACACTTTGCTGTGACTTGTAAAGGCTTAACATTTTTTCCATCGTGAGTGTCTCACTCAAGTCGTTGCTAGCCAACATAAAAAACCTTTTTGCTGCATGTTATCGCTTCTTACGTTGAGTGAAGAGCTAAGATGACCTGTGATCTGATATTCAAAACCTGCTGGCTCTTGGTCTTTTTTGGGACGACCAGACTGTTTAAATACAGCATGCTCAGTGGTACCTGTATCGCTCAAGTCAATGGATGGATTGGCCTTTATCCACACAGTTAATGCGCCAGCCGCATCGGATGCACAAGAGAATCGTTGACGTGCTAGCTTTTTGAATGACTTACAGGCCGCTGTAGACTCTTTGAGCATTTTTCTATCGAGCGTCTTTTGCTCACTCTTTTTAGCTTGCTCGCTGCACACTAATAACCAACGTTGTTCTACGTCGCCATAATTTGCTTTTAGCCAAGCGCCGCTATAGCCATTTTCTAAGGTCTCAAAGCTCAAGGTGTGTTGCTCGCTAATGGCTTGCCTTACCGCCTTTAGCTTTTGTGGCGCACGTGAGATGAAAAGCTGGTTTTGTTCGTCTAGCGACTGGATTGTTTCAGCCACGTAGAGCGCTGCATCACCAATAAAATAACGATTATTTTGTGCGGCCTTCATACTACTCAGGTGGTGTTTTACAATTTTTTTGAAGCCTTCATTATCATTGGTATTGCCACTGGCTGCCTGCATATACATGGGAATGCCAGCCTTGTTCTCCGTAATAAGATTTAAGATGACTTGGTTTAACTCGGGTCGGTGGTCACGGCTATAGCCACGCGTAATATGAATGGTCTTTGAATCCACGTCATGAAAATACTCGCCATCGAGATGAAAGCTCGTTGAGTCAATATTCAATGCTTCGCACGGTAAATTAAGGTGCTTTACCACGCTGAGCGACAGGCGTTGATAGAGCTCTGAAACACCTGTTTCATATAATACCAATTGGTCAAGGCAACGGCCTAAAGCATCATCGTTAATGTGTTCGGCTTTGATACCCTTACCGAGCAGGCGCTCGACTGGTTTACTTTCAAAATATTCAGGATACATATGCAACGTTCGGCCAGCAAAACCAAGACCGTTTAATATCATGGCTTCAACAAGTTTTCCGAAGGTAATGTGCTTATCAGGAGCTTGGGGTGGTGTTGCCTGATCGATGATTTGTGCTACGCCAATTTCTTTACACATACCAGAAACTAAACCTAAGTGATCGAGTCCCTGACTTGAATATGAAGCCATTATTATTTACCGCCCAAAGATAAGTAATAGATTAAATCTAGCGATCTGCGTCAAGTTATTTAATCAATTATTTTAGGTGCGGAAAGACGGTAATAGAGCTTAATCAGGAAGTTGAAGATAGCGGTGGAGTGATTAGCGACAAAAGACAATTAATGAGTCGCCTTCAATATCGAGATATTTTAAAAGAGGGTGAACACGAAAGCCCTCCGCCAGCGATAATCGTCGGGAAACGTGGACGCCCTAAGAAATCAAAATCGCGCAATTTATTAGAGCGATTACAGAGTTACGAAGATGATGTACTCAGATTTATGGTGGATAAAATTGTGCCTTTCACGAACAATCAGGGTGAAAATGATTTGAGAATGGTGAAAGTTCAGCAAAAGATATCGGGCTGCTTTAGAAGCAAGCATGGTTCCGTCATGTTTTTTGGCCTTAGAAGCTACCTGTCAAGTTGTAAAAAACAAGGGGTCAGTGCGTCTACTGCTTTGTCATTATTATTAAACGGAGCACTACCAAATATCTTCCCCCCCTGCTGAGTAGTTACAAATTATCAATGATTTTGAAGACAATAGTCGTTTATTCAATTTAACTGGCTCAAGTAAAATGCACGACTTATTGTATCTATTCAGCAAACGCAAACAAGTGGATGGTGTGCTCGGTTATGCGGCAGAAATTCAATAATATGCTAACGAATATCAAATGGCAGCCGACGCAATCACCTACTTGCCAATCAAAAATAACAAACGCTATTACAAAGCCTATGTTGGTTGTTCTAAGTCTCCTCTGGGAAAATCGATTATAACGCGCATTAACCAAGAAATTATCACCAAGCGCGATACTATTTATCAAGCGCGATATTTGTCATTTTTGACACCGGCCAGCCAAAAAATATTCAACAAAATCGAAAACAAATCGTTTTAAAGCCAATAAAAATTAAGCCGCTTACGAATTAACGTAAGCGGCTTGTTAGTCTGCAATTATAAAAATTACTGACCTTTAACTTCCGATAGACCATTGTATGGTGCATTGCTACCTAAAGCTTCTTCAATACGAAGCAGTTGGTTGTACTTAGCAATACGGTCACTACGGCTTAATGAACCCGTCTTGATTTGACCAGCTGCAGTACCAACGGCTAAATCAGCAATAAAGGCATCTTCTGTTTCGCCAGAGCGATGAGAGATAACAACAGTGAAGCCAGCATCTTTTGCCATCTTAATGGCTTCAAGTGTTTCAGTTAAGCTACCGATTTGGTTGTACTTGATTAAGATTGAGTTACCGATGTTGTTTTCGATACCACGGCTTAAAATCTTAGTGTTCGTTACGAATAAATCGTCACCGACCAATTGTACTTTATCGCCAAGTTTAGCCGTTAAGCTCGCCCAGCCATCCCAGTCGCTTTCATCAAGACCGTCTTCGATAGAAACAATTGGGTATTGCTCAGATAAATCTTTTAGGTAATCACCAAACTCATCAGCGTTAAATACCTTGTTATCGCCTTTTAGGTTGTATTTACCATCTTCATAGAACTCAGAGGCCGCACAATCAAGTGCTAACGTAATGTCTGTACCTAGTTCATAACCAGCATTAGCAACGGCTTCTTTGATAACGCTAAGTGCTTCAGCATTTGAACCTAGGTTAGGCGCGAAACCACCTTCGTCACCAACAGCGGTGTTGTAACCTTTGCTTGATAATACTTTCTTTAAGCTATGGAATACTTCAGCGCCCATACGTAGGCCTTCAGTAAATGTTTTAGCGCCTACAGGTTGTACCATGAATTCTTGGATATCAACGTTGTTATCAGCGTGCTCACCGCCGTTGATGATGTTCATCATTGGTAATGGCATTGAGTATTGACCCGCAGTACCATTCATTTCACTAATGTGTTGGTAAAGTGGAATGCGTTTGTCAGAAGCTGCTGCACGCGCTGCAGCTAAAGAAACGGCTAAGATAGCGTTTGCGCCAAAAGTTGCTTTGTTTTCTGTGCCATCTAAATCGATCATGATGTTATCAAGCTTAGCTTGCTCGTTAGCATCAATACCAATTAGTGCATCTTGAATTGGACCATTTACCGCAGCAACGGCGTTTAGTACGCCTTTACCAAGGTAGCGGCTTTTGTCGCCATCACGTAATTCTAATGCTTCACGAGACCCCGTTGACGCACCAGATGGCGCACAACACATACCACTAGCGCCTGATTCTAAATGAACCTCAGCTTCTACTGTTGGGTTACCACGTGAATCCATGATTTCACGGCCGATTACTTTAACTATTTTTGACATTTTCCATTCTCTTTAAAGATATAAAAATAAAGTGTTTTTGTTGCCTTTATTAGAGGCTAAAGCGTATTGAAATACAAGCTGAAAGAGTTACTAGTTTTCTTTCAAAGATCGACAATTTCAATAAGCAAAAAGAAAATAAAAAGCCGCTCAAACGGCGGCTAGTTATTAGGAATGATTAATCATTTTTTGGTTGCATAGACGCGGCTACGAAACCTTCAAACAATGGGTGACCATCGCGTGGTGTCGACGTAAACTCAGGGTGGAATTGCCCTGCAACGAACCAGCGGTGTTCTTTAATCTCAATAATTTCTACCAGTTTCTTGTCTTGTGACAAGCCAGTGAACGATAAGCCTGCAGCTTTCAATTGCTCTACGTAATTGTTGTTCACTTCATAACGGTGACGGTGACGTTCCATACACGTATTTGAGTCATATAACTCGGCCACTTTCGAACCGTCTTCCAAATGACATAATTGCGCGCCAACACGCATGGTGCCACCAAGATCAGAACTCTCACTACGTTGTTCTACTTTACCGTCCTCATCTAACCATTCCGTAATCAAACCAACCACTGGGAATGGTGACTCAGCATTAAATTCAGTTGAATGAGCACCGTCCATGTTTGCAACATTACGTGCAAATTCAATCAATGCGACCTGCATTCCTAAACAAATACCGAAATACGGCACATCGTTTTCACGTGCGAACTTTGCAGCAAGAATTTTACCTTCAACACCGCGCTCACCAAAGCCGCCTGGTACTAAAATACCGTCCATATCATTTAATATGTCAGTACCTTTAGATTCAATATCTTGTGAATCAACGTAGTTAATTTTTACGTTAACGCCGTTTTTAAGGCCAGCATGCTTAAGCGCTTCGTTTACTGATTTGTAGGCATCTGGTAATTGAGTGTATTTACCAACCATGGCAATATTTACGGTACCGGTCGCGTTAGCTTCTTCGTAAACAACTTGTTCCCATTCTTTTAAATCAGCTTCTGGACAATCGATACCAAAACGTTCAGTCACGTACTTATCTAAGCCTTGTGCTTTAAGTAGTGCAGGGATTTTGTAAATGCTGTCCATGTCAGGTAATGAAATAACGGCTTTCTCATTAACGTTAGTAAATAAAGAAATTTTACCTTTCTCGCCAGCTGGAATACCGATTTCAGAACGACAAACAAGAATGTCAGGCTGAACACCAATCGAACGCAACTCTTTCACTGAGTGTTGCGTTGGCTTAGTTTTCACTTCACCTGATGCTTTTAGATAAGGAACTAATGTTAAATGCATGAACATCGCGTGATCACGACCGACTTCAACACCTAACTGACGAATGGCTTCAATAAACGGTTGTGACTCGATATCGCCTACGGTACCGCCAAGTTCAACAATAGCGATATCTGCGCCTTTACAGCCAGCAACAATGCGATCTTTCATAGCATTAGTAATATGAGGAATAACTTGAATAGTAGCGCCAAGATAATCACCACGACGTTCTTTACGTAATACTTCTTCGTAAACACGACCCGTCGTAAAGTTATTACCTTTAGTCATCTTGGTACGAATAAAGCGTTCGTAATGACCTAAGTCTAAATCAGTTTCAGCGCCATCTTCGGTAACAAATACTTCACCGTGTTGAATCGGGCTCATAGTGCCTGGGTCAACATTGATATAAGGGTCTAGTTTCATCATTGTTACTTTTAGACCACGTGCTTCTAAAATGGCTGCTAGTGAAGCTGCCGCAATGCCTTTACCAAGTGAAGAAACCACTCCACCCGTCACAAAAATATATTTCGTTGTCATGCTGAACCTGAGTTAATAGAATTGAAATTGTAACAACGCCAAAGGCTTACCTTATTTGAATAATAACGTAAGAAATACCAAGTTGGGGTTATGTACTGGACGGGACGATATAGTATCAAAATAAGGTCTAGCCGACAATTTAAATCTGCCTAGAAACAACAATATTTTTATCTACGGTTTTTCATGTAGGCTTTCGCATATTGCCAACCCGCTTCCATTTGCTCATCAGTTGCATCTTCCATTGTTAGCCCCTGCTCACAAATGTAATGTTGAACATCAAGATATCGCGTTTCGAATTTATCAGTGGCGTGTTGTAATAACTCATTTGGGCACGTGTTTTGATGGCGCACAACATTAACGACAGCAAATAACAAATCACCGAGTTCCTCGTTAATTTTACGACTGTCTTGAGATACGTCATTGAGCTCGTCAAATACCTCTTCTACTTCTTCTCTTACTTTTTCAAATGCACCATGCCAACTAGGCCAGTCGAATCCGGTTTTCGCCACTTGCTGCTGCACCGATAACGCACGTATTAGTTGATTGATTGTCTTCACGTTATTTTTATCATCACTCATTAATTTTTCACTATGACTTGGCTGTGCTTCATTGTTATATTATCGCCTTAACGATCTATTATTCCAAATATTATAAAAAGAGTTCGCATGAAAAATAAAATCAAAAATACCATGCTATTGAGTGCCCTAGTTAGCTGTTCACTCATTACAAGCCATGTACTAGCCAGTGACAACACCGCTAAGAAACAACTAAGCCCCGGTGAAATTGTTAAGCAAGCACCCGCAGAACATTGGCAAGCAATTGATCCAAACAATACCCTTTATATTGAATTAGACAGTGGCCGAGTCATCGTCGTTCACAGGTTTTATTCTATTTATTTCAGAGTGTTTCAACCTACTAATTTTAAAGATTTTTATACTATTGACTGTTTCAGAGTGTTGCATTATGTTTAGGTAAGTTTCAACTTAACTATACCCGTGATCATTGAAAGTGCTTGATTTTTTAGCTAATGAGATCATGATAGTCACATGAAAAAGATTGCTCTCACCGACATTCAAAAAGAAACGTTAGAATCTCGACATAAAAAAGCGAGAGATAAGCGTGAGTGCGATCGAATTAAAGCTATTCTATTGCGTGACGAAGGCTGGTCTTCGCCAATGATTGCTCAAGCGTTACGCATTCACGAAACGTCAGTTGTTAGATATATTGATGACTACATTCGTCGTGAAAAATTAACCATCAACAGCGGCGGCTCTACTAGTTATCTTAATCATCAGCAAACGCAACAGTTAATTGCACACCTGTGTGAAGTAACTTACCTACATAGCCATCAAATACTTGATCATATTGAGAGTGAGTACGACATTAAATACACGGTGCCTGGTCTCAATAAATGGTTACATCAGCATGGCTTTAGTTATAAAAAGCCCAAAGGCGTTCCTCATAATTTTGATGAGGAAAAGCAAGCAGCTTTTATCGCACATTATAACCAGCTTAAATCAACGCAGGCCCCTAATGAGCCAATCTTGTTTATGGATGCTGTTCATCCAACACAAGCGACAAAAATCACGGCAGGCTGGATTAAAAAAGGGGAAAATAAACCCATTAAAACCACAGGAAGTCGAACACGAATTAATGTAGTGGGAGCTATCCGATTGGGTCACTTAGAGGAAGCAGTGATAAGGCAATATAATAAGACAGTCAACGGTGAATCTATCGTTGATTTTTTAAATGAAGTCAGAGCCCATTATCAGACGAGCGGTATGCTTCATATGGTTCTTGATGGTGCTGGTTATCACCGTAATCAGATAGTGATTGATGAAGCCGAAAAGCTCAATATCAAGTTACATTATTTACCACCCTATAGTCCTAATTTAAACCCAATAGAACGGCTATGGAAGGTAATGAACAAAAATGCGAGAAATAGCCAATATTTTTCAAGTACTAAAGAGTTTCGACGGCGTATTAGCGATTTTTTTGAGTCAACATTACCCGATATTGCCAATACACTTGACGATACGATCAATGATAATTTTCAAATATTAAAAACTGCACTTTGAAGTTGATTTAGTATAAGTAGTGCTACTGATTTCAAAAATGAACGGAATTTTGCGGCGTGGCTAGGCTTAGTACCTCGCCAATATTCAACAGGAGGAAAGCCAACATTACTCGGTATAAGCAAACGAGGGAATAAAGGCTTACGAGAATTATTCATTCACGGTGCAAGAGCTGTTCTTGTGAGGCCAGAAAAAGCCGTAGCCGTTTTTGGTAACTGGATATTAGCGTTACTATCGAGGAAACATTTTAACGTCGTGGTAATCGCGTTAGCGAATAAACTAGCACGTATCGCCTGGTCGGTACTTTCAACCAAACAAGCATTCGAAGTTAGAGTGCAAGCCTAATTTGCAAATGATGATAAAGATGACACAACGGTTAGACCACTGGATTGAAGACCTGTGGGGCGTTACAGCAACATAACTAAGTATGCTTACTCGCTTTTGAGGACAATCTAGCGCGGATCTCATCGTGGAGCTGGGCCTAATATATTGGTAACCAACAAAGACTCCGAATACACTAGCGCAAACCAACTACGTTATCGATATTATTACTTGCAATATTGAGGCGGACCATACAAATCGCCCCCAAAGTGTGATAGTGAAACATCATTTGATAAACCAACTGTTGTTAGGCTTACTTTCTAGCTAAATTGTACCGTTACAAATTTGTTAAATAAGATTTATAACTAACTTTACCAAGCAAAAACAACCTGCAACATATAGAAATACAAATGTCAACACCTATAACTAAAGACCCTTATTTTTATAACTAGAGTTTATTTCAATTTTGTTTATAAAGGTTGACTCGATAAAGATGTCTTGATATCAAAGTAATAACTAAATCACATCTTCACTAGATAAAGGAAAACAATATGAATTTTAAATCGTTTCAGCCACCTCGTAGAATTTTAATGGGTCCAGGTCCATCTGACATCAGTCCTGAAGTTCTAGCTTCGTTATCTAGACCTGTTATAGGTCACCTAGACCCTTTATTTGTGGGAATGATGGATGAAGTTAAAGCATTGCTTCAGTATGCTTTTCAGACAAAAAATGAATTTACAATTGCTCTTTCTGCTCCCGGCTCTGCAGGAATGGAAGCATGCTTTGTCAATTTGGTAGAAAAAGGCGATAAAGTTATTGTATGTCGTAATGGCGTATTTGGTGATCGAATGATGCAAAACGTTGTTCGCATTGGTGCTGAAGCCATTATAGTCGACTCTCCTTGGGGGCGGGCTGTTGAAGTAGATAAAGTAGAACAAGCATTGATAGCAAATCCTGATGCTAAATGCCTAGCTTTTGTACATGCTGAGACTGCTACGGGTGCAGTTTCTGATGCTAAAACACTTTGTGCCTTAGCACAGCAACATGACTGTTTAACCATTGTAGATGCTGTGACTTCATTGGGCGGCATTGAATTAAAGGTTGATGATTGGGGCATTGATGCCATCTACTCTGGTTCTCAAAAATGTCTATCTTGTGTTCCTGGTTTATCACCCCTTTCCTTTAGTGCAAAGGCTGTCAATGTAATCAAAAATCGTAAATCTATTGTACAAAGTTGGTTTTTAGATCAATCCCTTGTAATGAGTTACTGGTCAGGAGAAGGTAAACGAAGCTACCATCATACTGCACCTGTTAATTCACTCTACGGTTTACACGAATCATTAGTTCAATTACAAAATGAAGGGATTGAGAATCGCTGGGCTCGTCATAAAGCACAACATGATGCATTAGCGAAAGGTTTAGAAAAGTTAGGTATTAAGTTTATAGTGCCCGAAAATGAGCGTCTACCACAGTTGAATGCTATTTATATCCCTGATGGCGTTGATGATGCAAAAGTAAGGAACTATCTACTTAACCATTATAACCTTGAAATTGGAGCAGGATTAGGCGATTTAGCTGGAAAAGCATGGAGAATTGGCCTGATGGGATATACCGCAAGAAGCGAAAATGTAGCATTATGTTTGGCTGCACTTGAAGATGCATTGAACCAATAGGCGAGGCTTTGCACCACTCTTACCATTCCATAATACGAAATAAAAAGTGAGTATAATTTCATTTTTTAGGCTACGATAAGCTTAAATATTGGCAAATATTTCACTTTTATTTCACATTTGGACTTTAATAAGCTAGCAAATATTATATTTTCAAAATATGTAAATCATAAAGTAGCTGAACTCTTTAATAATTGAAACATGAAATTTTTAAATAAAAACGTCCTTTTATTCGATCTCGATGGCACCTTAGTCGATAGCGTGCCAGATTTAGCTTATGCTGTTAATCAGGCTTTAATTAAACTAGGATTACAACCTTTTGACGAAGCAATTATTTGAAATTGGGTTGGTAACGGAGCTAAGGTGCTAATTCAGCGCGCCTTAACCAACAGTGGCCTAGTAACCATGAAGTTAGATGAGGCATTAATAAATCATGCTTTAAGTATCTTTTTTGAAATTTATGGCGCTAATACTTGTAATCATACTCAACTATATGACGGTGTTTTAGAAACACTAATTAAACTTAAATCAAGAGGGTACTGTCTTGCTATTATTACAAATAAACCTGAGAAGTTTATTAGCCTAATACTTGACAGCTTAGCTTTGAACGGTCTATTTGAATTAGTCATAGGTGGAGACACACTTAATAAACGAAAACCAGATCCTCTACAGTTAACTTTTGCATGTCAGCACTTTTCTGTTCATGCGGATCAATGTGTGATGATAGGGGACTCTAAAAATGATATTTTTGCAGCAGAAGCTGCATTTATAGACTGTGTAGCTGTTACATACGGTTATAATACCAATTGCATTAAGTAAGTGATCTTGTTGTGCGTAGAGAAAATCAGCTAAAACAAGGCGTTCGATTGACTAATAGCTGGCTATTAGGATTGAGAGCAACGCCATTTTAGTTAATTTTAACAAGTACAAGTGGGCAAATATTTAATGCAATTGGTATAACTACGGCGAAGACGTCAGGAATTATGAGCCTGAGTTAGTGATAGAAAACTTTAATGAATTACTTAATATTTTATAGCCGTCATTCCGCACTACATATATAAACCATTCAAACCAAATGAATAGGAAAGTTACGCTGCTTAACTATAGATAAGGCTTTTTCTTTCACTAAGGGTAAAGAGATAGACTGTGTAATTGGAAAATAATGACTTTGAATAACATTGTTAGAAAAATGTGACGATAAAAAGCGGGAGTGTTCATAATTCTGTGTCATTTCAGTAGAATATAATAAAACAGGAATGACACATGACTAACTCTTTTGATTTTGAGCAAGCATTAACAGATTTGCAAGCTGGTAAAAGCCTCACTGGTAAAGATGGCATCTTAGGCCCTTTGATTAAGCAATTAACCGAAGCGGCTCTTAATGCCGAACTAGAGCACCACTTAGCCAACGATAATCAATCTAATAGAAAGAATGGCAGAACAAGTAAAAACATCAAACACCCGTCTGGTAATTTTGAACTCGACACTCCGCGAGACCGCAATGGAACATTTGAACCTCAATTAGTGAAGAAAAATCAAACCTCACTATCAGATGAAATCGATCGCAAAATACTCTCGATGTTTAGCTTGGGAATGAGTTATCGTGATATCAATGCACATGTAGAGGAGATGTACGGTATTAACGTGGCCACAGGAACGATTAGCGCAGTCACTGACAAGCTTATTCCTGAGCTTAAAGCATGGCAACAAAGGCCATTAGATAGCCATTACCCAATTGTTTGGCTCGATGCTATTCATTATAAGGTCAAAGTGTCAACAACGGTTTAAAATTGACCCACTTTTTCAGTAATTCATCGATTGAAAACTGACCCAGTTAGTCTTGATAGGTATCAATAATACCCGCTTTTCTTTTTTCTCTTAATCGATAGCTTTCGCCAGTTAATTGCAACACATGAGAGTGATGTAGTACGCGATCTAACATGGCCGCTGTTAAAGTTGCATCATCTGAAAAGGCGCTCGGCCACTGTCCAAAGGGTAAATTGCTCGTTAGAATCAAACTGCCTTTTTCATAACGCTTGGCAATGACATTAAAAAATAGATTTGCTTCATCACGGCCAAATGGTAAATAGCCTATCTCATCGATGATTAGCAACCGAGGAGCAAGAATAGAGCGTTGCATGTAGCTTTTCAATTTTCCTTGCCGCTGTGCACTGCTTAGCTGAAGCATTAAATCTGCGGCACTGATAAAACGTGTTTTCTTGCGTTGCTCAATGGCTTTATAACCTAACGCAATGGCTAAGTGTGTTTTACCTGTACCACTTGGACCTAGTAAAATGACATTCTCACACCGCTCAATAAAGGCAAGCGAGCTTAGCTCCGTTATCGCTTTACGTGGTGCCCCTGTTGCAATCTTGAAGTTAAATTGGTCTAGTGTTTTGATGCTTGGAAAACCGGACATTTTTA
The DNA here is from genome assembly GCF_051201665.1 of Psychrobium sp. nBUS_13. GTDB lineage: Bacteria > Pseudomonadota > Gammaproteobacteria > Enterobacterales > Psychrobiaceae > Psychrobium. The sequence goes on from NZ_CP179210.1 coordinate 2,526,086, forward strand.
GCATGATTTCTCGCGCCCGATCATACTTATTCTCTAACTCGCTAGTGAGGATCTGATACAAAAAGTCAGCATAACTACTTTCATTTTTGACGCATCGACTCGCAATGTTAGGCCAGTTGTTTTCTATATTTCTTAAATTGAGTTGCTCACATATTGAAGCGATTTGTTCATGTTGAATACTCATAGTTGCTCCAGTAGTTCACTGTAAACAGATATCGGGTGTTGATAGCATTCAATATCAATGGGCGCAATAAACGACACTAATGCGCTGCTCTTTAAATCCAAACTGCTGTGAAGTTTTTGTGGAAGCGGTTGTAAGTACGCCACTTCTTCATCAAGGAGGTGTTGCGGCTTTTGTGCGGTCGTACCATGAATACGTTGGTGGGCGACATCGTTTAGCCATCCGCCAATTTTGCTATTGGCATTTGCACAATCTAACGATAAGCCCGCTTGCTTGAGCGTTGCATGCAATGGTACAACAAAGCTATTCTTCAAGTAATGGTTAAATCGTTCAACTTTCCCCTTGGTTTTAGCACGATACGGCCGACATGCTTTGGGTTGAAAACCATATTCCTCAGCCAAATCAAGAAACGATTGATTCCAACGGTGCTTTCCTTCACCGTAAACATCGCGCTCAATAACTAATGCTTTAGCGTTGTCGCATAACACTTGTTTTGGAACGCCGCCAAAATAGTGAAATGCTTCCCTTAATCCGTCCATCCATGCTTCTGTTCGCTCATGGTCATAAAAATAGACGTAGCAGGCTCGTGAATAGCCAAGGGTTGCCACAAACGCCTTAATGGTAAGCTTTCCGCGTTTAATCGTGGTGAAGTCTATTTGCATTTGTTGACCCGGAACGGTTTCAAATCGAACAATAGGCTCTGTGTAGTGGTACAGTGAATTTGGTCACTTAAATAGAGGTGTTATCATACGCCTCATCAACTTTAGGTGAATCAATGAATACTAGAACAAGACCAACTTATTCAGCAGAATTTAAACTCGAAACAGCTCAACTTGTTGTTGATGAAGGATACTCTGTCAGAGAAGCTTCCGAAGCCGTCGGAGTGAGTAAATCAGCCATTGATAAATGGGCACGACAATTAAAGAAAGAGCGAAACGGTATAGCAGACCAACCGACTGCATTAACACCTGAACAAATAAAAATTAAAGAACTCGAAAAACGCATAAAACGGATTGAATTAGAAAAAGAAATACTAAAAAAGGCTACAGCTCTCTTGATGTCAGACTCCCTAGACAATTTGAAATAGTCCAGGCGTTACAAGAGAGCTATGATGTAAAAACAGTCTGTGAAGTCTTTGATATTCATCGTAGTAGCTATGGTTACTGGCGTAAAAATTCAAAAAACGCCAGTCATAAGCACTTAAAAGCAGAATTAATGGTTCGCGCTATTTTCTCGGAAAGTGGCGAATCAGCAGGAGCCAGAAGCGTAGCTCAGATAGCAACGACTAGAGATATGCCATTAAGCCGCTACCGAGCAAACCGCATTATGAAAAAGCTTGGCCTAGTGAGTTGTCAGATACCTAAGCATGCTTATAAGCGAGGTGGAAATGAGCACGCAGCGATACCGAATCACTTAGACAGACAATTTGTTGTTAGCGAACCCAATCAAGTTTGGTGTGGAGATGTGACTTTTATATGGGCAGGTAATCGTTGGTGTTATTTAGCCGTTGTGATTGATTTGTTCGCCAGAAAACCTATTGGTTGGGCGATGTCTTACTCACCTGATACAGCGCTAACTAGCCAAGCATTAACAATGGCTTTTGAGTCACGAGGGAGACCAAAAGGCGTGATGTTTCATTCAGATCAAGGCTGTCATTATACGAGTAAGAAATATCGTCAATTACTTTGGCGATATCAAATCAAGCAAAGCATGAGCAGACGAGGAAACTGTTGGGATAACGCACCGATGGAAAGATTCTTTAGGAGTTTTAAAACAGAATGGATGCCCACTGTAGGTTATCAATCTTTAGTGCAAGCCAAGGCGGCAGTAGTGAATTATATTACAGGATATTATAGTAACGTCAGGCCTCATCAATATAATGGCGGTTTAACTCCAAATGAATCGGAACAGAGATACTGGAAAACTTACAAAACCGTGACCAAAATTAGTTGACCACTACACTGGTGTTAATTGCTTGAAAGGGGATAAATACACCCTGAGTTGCGTTATTCCACCTTGATAACCTCTAGATTTTATTTCTGACAACAAAACAACAGCTGGGATCCAGTGTGGTTTTGCAGCATCTATTCGACCTTGAATATACTCATGGAAGGGACTGAGTTTAGTCGGTGGTGAATGTCGTTTTGTATAATGAGGCACGTCATAGCCTCTTAAATATTTACGCACAGTATTGCGCGATACGTTTAATTCTTTGGCAATGGCGCGAATGCTTTTGCCTTGTTTATGCAGGACTTTAATATCCACAAATAGCTCCTTCGTTAACATACCGTATCACCTAAAAATAAATAAATGATACATCGGTGGGTCAATTTTGGATCGATGTTAGTGGGTCATTTTTGCACCGTTGGTGACATCAAAGAAAACGGTCGCTACATCAGCAAAGCTGTCTACACGTTATTAGCACTTAATATGCAGGGTAAAAAAGAGATATTAGGGTTGCATTTATCAGAAAACGAAGGGGCTAATTATTGGCTTTCAGTGCTGACCGATCTTAATAATCGCGGTGTTAAAGATATTCTTATTGCCTGCGTAGATGGGCTAACCGGCTTTCCTGAAGCCATAGCAGCTATCTTTCCTGAGACAGAAACACAGCTTTGTATCATTCATCAAATTCGAAACTCACTTAAGTACGTCGCGTCTAAAAATCAGAAAGCCTTTATGGCCGATTTAAAACCTGTCTATCGTGCACCCACAAAGGAAGCAGCTGAATTAGCACTCGATAAACTAGAAGATAAGTGGGGCGAAAAATATCCGCTGGTTATTAATTCCTGGCGCAGGAAGTGGCACAATCTATCTCACTATTTTAAGTACCCTGAGCACATCAGGAAGGTGATATATACCACGAACGCCGTTGAGGCGGTTCATCGTCAGTTTAGAAAGTTAACGAAGACGAAAGGCGCATTCCCGAACGAAAATAGCTTGTTGAAGCTGTTGTATGCTGGCATATTGAATGCTTCTGAGAAATGGACGATGCCAATCCATAACTGGAGCTTGTGTGTTTCTCAGTTGGCGATATATTTTGAGGGACGTTTAGATAGCGTCATTGATATTTAGAAAATTAAGCCTGACACAGAATGTTGAACGCCCTCTAAAAAGCCAAGTTTTTTTGTTTCAATAAGTTTATTAACAATTAAATCCGCAGCATCTAAGGCAGAAGATGCCTTAACTATTTCTATACAAGCATATTTATCTCCTGAAAATGAAACATCAGCAACTCTCAGTTTAGGATCATCCCCTGGAATTTGCTGTGCACCAAATAATGGCTCCCCCCCTAGCACAGCATTATTAAATGCAGGTAGGAATTTTCCAATATGTTGAATGGATTTTTGAGTTCGCGAAAGAACTATACCTGCAGGCCAGTTATTATATATTTTATTTAAAAATCGTTTTGCTAGCCTTGGTTGAGCGCTTTCTCTACCACTATGAGCTAACCCTCCTTTAAATAAAGTTATCTCTTCTGTCATTCCATGCAATTGAAAATATCCATTTTTGCAAGGTGTTAATTGTGCCATTCCTTGAGGTGTACCTCGTTCTCCATAAATAACAACTTCAGGCCACTTCCCTTCAACTTTCCCCCAATGCGCTAAATAAGCTGACTTAAACTCAACCATACGCTCACGCTTTAGGTTAAGCATGTCATCAACTGCGCCTGTTTTAAACCCACATGCATTTATTAAGTAATTAACCTTTACTACTTCAGTACTATTTTCCTTGTTATTGAGGAGTATATGCCAATCTTTATTATCAGTACTCGCTTTAATATTAGTAACTTGTGTACACGTGCGGACATTACATTCTGGTAATTTTTCTGTTGCTAATTCGGCTATTGCAGCAAGGCGGAAAATACTTAAACCATATTCCTGTACCAACAAAACTGGAAACTGAATCTGATTAAAGTCAATATTTTTTGCAATGGGTATCATCCAGTCATTAGAACAAGCAGGAGTTGAAGGAGTGGCTTGAAGAGACAATGACTCTAGTTGTTCTCGACTATAAAATTTATAATACTCATTTACAGGACCTAATACTTTATTGTTACGGTCTTTTTTTACCAAAGCGGCATACTCTGCTTGAAGAAGCTTTAAGCGCGGCTCTAAGTCTTTTGGTGTATTTTTATATGACTTAGGCAATGCGACAACCGTAGGGCGAATATTTATACTATTAGCGTACACTTTAAAAGTATCAATAGACTGTCGTAACAATGATAAACACTGCTGATCTGAAATTTCACGATATAAATTTCCACCTGCGTGTAAATGACAAATAGGCGGACCATTAATCAAACTAGGTCCTTTTTCAAATATGGTTACTTTTATACCAAGTTCAGCTAACCTCAGAGCAACAGTTGAGCCAGCTATGCCACCACCAATAATGCCAACATGAAAAGAAGCATTACAATTTTTTGAATTGTTATTAGGGTCTGTTGATCTTTTGAGTTCATTTTTGCAGCAATTTGTTTGGGGTTTCTACAAGGCAGAGCCTATGTGGTGTAGCTGGCTCGATAATAGCTCCTGCATTATCCTAATGAGCTACATCCCTGTAGCAATACACGAATAGGCGATAACGCCGCAGAAATAACAAACAAATGCTGTCCGTAGGATTCACCTAAAAGTATTTTGTGCGGCGTTATTCGTCATTCACTGGGGTAAACCCAGCATCAATCCTCATGCCTCGCCCACAGGGATGTGGGTGCTTATGCTCAGTCTGGAACAATGAACATGTGCCCAAAATCCTTTTAGATTGAACAAAATTTGAACCACAAAGATCAACAGACCCTAGTCATTTTTAACATCATAGAGTTTAATGAAGTATATAAAGAAATTAAATCATAAATCACGCGCGACATTAAAATTACAAAATACATTAGAATATTAGTAATAATTAAATTCGAATATACTCTTTTAACTTGCTGTAATACCTAGATTTGATCTACCTTCTTTGGTAGCCTTAAGCTTATTAATTAGATTAATATCATACAACATTTATCGGAAATCAGAATGGACGAAATTGAAAAAAAAATAGAACAATGGTCAATTCAAATGCCTGAACTCGACACAAATCCGATGGCAATAACGAGCCGAGTTTTACGAGTAGCTAAACACATGAGTGATGAGTTAACAAAATCATTTACTGGGTACGAACTTACCGATGCCGGCTTTGATGTGTTGGCCACATTGCTTCGTATGGGTCCACCCCATGCACTTTCTCCTAATCAGCTAATACAACAAATGCTAATCACTTCTGGCACCATGACAAGTCGCATTGATCTACTTGAAAGTAAAAACTTAGTTAAACGTACTACGAATAAAAAAGACAAAAGAAGTGTGAGTGTTTCTTTAACATCAAAAGGGTTAAACCTTATTGAAAAAGTCATTACTGAGCATGCAAAAAGTCAAAGAAAACTTGTGTCTAATTTTTCTCAAGCTGAGCAAAAACAATTTAAAAAATTACTTCAGAAGTATTTAACTCAAGTTGGTTATTAAGTAATACTAACTGTAAAAAAGTGTAAAGAGGGTTAAACAACGAAGCAAAAACCCCCTTTACACAAGGCACTAACTTTTTGGTCGAATAAACGGCATTTGTCTATTTACATCTTTATAAAGCAAATACCTAAATGGTCCTGGTCCACCTGCGTAACAAGATTGTGGACAAAACGCACGAAGCCACATAAAGTCACCGGCTTCAACTTCTACCCACTCACCATTTAAGTGGTATACCGCTTTCCCTTCTAATACATACAAACCATGTTCCATTACATGTGTTTCGTCAAAAGGAATTACTCCACCTGGTTGGAAAGTTACAATAGTTACATGCATATCGTGACGCATATCTGAAGGGTCAACAAACCGTGTTGTAGCCCAGACGTCACCTGTATCAGGCATGACGGTTGGTTCGATATCTTGTTCATTAGCAACAAAAGCTTCAGGTACATCAAGACCTTCTACAAATTGGTATGCCTTGCGAACCCAATGAAACTTTACATGTTCAGCGCTATTATTTTTAAGAGTCCATTTACAGCCAGGAGGTAAATAGGCATACCCTCCGCTAATAAGGTTATGGGAAGCGCCTTCAATAGTCAGGTCCATTTCCCCCTCAACTACAAAAATAACCCCCTGAGCACTTTCATCAAGTTCAGGTCTATTTGACCCCCCACCTGCTTCAACTTCAACAATATATTGAGAAAAAGTTTCTGCAAAACCGCTTAATGGACGTGCAATAACCCACATACGCATCTTTTCCCAGAAAGGTAAAAAACTAGTCACAATATCAGTCATGACACGTTTAGGTATAATAGCGTAAGCTTCAGTGAAAATAGCTCTGTCTGATAACAACTGTGTTTGTGGTGGCAACCCACCTGTGGGTGCGTAATACGTATTTTTCTTTGACATAATTCTTATTCCTCTAATAACTGAACTTCATTAAACTTTCGTCTATATTCATGAAGTAAGGGCTCTGTATATCCATTTGGTTGTGTTTTACCTTTAAACACTAAGTCCAAGGCCGCTTGAAATGCTAAACTACGATCAAAATCAGCGGACATTGCTTGGTAATTTGGATCATGAGCATTTTGTTTATCAACAATAACGGCCATTTTTTCAAAAGCTAACTTGATTTGTGCTTCAGTCAAAATACTATGCTCTAACCAATTACAAATATGCTGACTTGAAATTCGTAAAGTTGCTCTATCTTCCATTAAACCAATATTGTCTATATTAGGTACTTTTGATGCCCCCATGCCTAAATCAACCCAACGAACTACATACCCTAAAAGTCCTTGAGCATTATTATTTAATTCTTTTTCAATCACCGCATTCGTAAGTTCATCGGTATTACTCAATAGTGGTACCGTTAGTATATCGTCAACACTAGCACGAGTTCGTTCCCTCAATTTTTCTTGTATATCGAATACATTAACTTCGTGATAATGTATAGCATGTAAAGTGGCGCCCGTTGGGGACGGAACCCATGAAGTGTTCGCACCGGATAATGGATGCACAATTTTAGCTTCCATCATGTTCGCCATTTCATCAGGTATTGCCCACATACCTTTCCCTATTTGTGCTTTACCAGAAAAACCACAAGCTAATCCAATATCAACATTCCAATCTTCGTATGCTTTTATCCAAGTTTGCGCCTTCATATCTCCTTTTGGCACTATTGGACCTAATAACATACTAGTATGAATTTCATCACCCGTTCTATCTAAAAAGCCAGTGTTAATAAACACAATTCGACTTTTAACTGCTCTGATGCATTCTTTCAAATTAACTGAAGTACGTCGTTCTTCATCCATGACACCAATTTTAATTGTGTTTCTGTCCAGTCCTAGCTTGTCTTCAACCATATCAAATAGCTTATTAGCGAACGCAGCTTCTTCAGGTCCATGCATTTTAGGTTTAACAATATAAACATTGCCATTTCTAGAGTTTCGGTGAATATTCTTTTTATGAATATCATGAAGCGCTATTAATACGCTCACCATAGCATCCATTATACCTTCTTGAATCTCAAAACCTTCTTTATCTATGATTGCAGGGTTAGTCATTAAATGACCTACATTACGACAAAACAATAAACTACGGCCATGTATACTGATAGTATTACCAGATAAGTCTTGATACTCTTTATCTGCATTTAAAATACGTGTTGATGTTTTTCCTGCCTTTTCAATGGTTTCACTTAAATCACCTTTCATTAAGCCTAGCCAATTTCTATAAACATGAATTTTTTCTTTCGCATCAACAGCTACAACTGAATCTTCAAAATCTTGAATTGTCGTTAGTGCAGACTCCAGTGTTATATCTTTAATTCCTGCAGTATCTTTCTTACCAATTGCAGACTTATCATCTATTTCTATCGCAACACGTAAGTGATTGTGTTTTAAAAGCACCGAGCTAGGCCTACTTTGCTCACCTTGGAAGCCAACGACTTGATCTTTATTTTTAAGCTCTGTAATTGTTCCATCAACAAGCGTTACAAAAAGTTTTTCACTGAGAATATGATACTGACTAGATTGCGAATGAGATCCTACTAATAATGGAAAGTACTTATCTAAAAACTCTCGACCATAAGCGATTACTTTAGCTGCCCTAATTGGGTTATGCAGCTTACCTTTTGCAGCACCATCATCATCACTTATTACATCTGTACCATAAAGTGCATCATATAAACTTCCCCAACGAGCATTCGCTGCATTTAATGAAAAACGGGCATTAGCTGTCGGTACAACTAGTTGAGGACCCGGTTTTAAACTAATTTCACTATCAACATTTTCAGTGGTAATACTAAAATCGTCACCCTCTGGCACTAAATAACCAATTTCAATAAGAAATTTTTTGTAATCTGACAGGTTAAACTTACCTTTATGTGCAATATTCCAATCATCAATTCTCGCTTGAAGTAAATCTCGCTTTACTAATAACTCGCGATTTTCTATTCCTAATTCATGGGTTATCTCTGATAAGGATTCCCAAAAGTGTTCCTCGGAAACATTTAAGCCCGGCAATACTTCCACTTGTATAAATTGAATTAAGTCAACATCGACCTTTAGTAATCCTTTTTGTTGATAGTTTGTCATTTCGTTTTCACTCTTTGCTTATGGGTAGGTAAAGCTTCAATACCTAGAATGTATACAAAACCACAGAACCTGTCAATCAAGACAACAGATTGTACACAAAATTGTTGACAATCGTTGTGTAAGTAAAATATAGTGGTATTTAACAGAGTAATTATTGTTAGAAAAACAAATTAATTCGACAAAGTATCTTAGCTGTTTAACTAGTTAATTATGCTTAATTTATTGTAATTTAGCTTTTAAGGCTATCTTCAAATACTAACAATGTATAGATTTACAAGTTTCAATTAAATCGTAACATTATAGTTTTGTTATGTTTATTCAACACAAATTAATTAATGGTAAGTTCCAATGACAAATACAATACACTTAAATACGTTAAACACTGCTACACAAGAAGAGTTTACTGAATTATTAGCAGAGATATATGAACACTCAAGTTGGATTCCAAACAAAGTTTGGTCAAGACGCCCTTTTGCGAATATTGAAAGCTTACACGATGAAATGCTTAAAATTGTAGAAGACTCCAGTATTGAAGAAAAACTTGTTCTGCTAAGAGCTCACCCACAATTAGCAGGGAAAGAAGCTAAGAGTGGGAAGCTAACCGAAGCTTCTACAGAGGAACAATCTTCAGCTAAATTAAACTCGCTTAATAGACCTGAAATGAATGAAATTACAGCTCTTAATAAACTATATATGGAAACGCATCACTTCCCTTTTATCATTGCCGTAAAAGGACATACTAAAGATAGTATTTTTGAAGAATTTAGAAAACGTGTTAATAACCCGACAAACGACGAGTTAAATAAAGCAATATGGCAAGTTGGCTTAATAGCAAACTTTAGATTAAAAGCATTAATCTGTTAAGTGTTTAAATAAAAATCATAATTATAATTTGTAAGGACAAAGCAATGGCTAAATTATCAACACATGTATTAGATACAGCAAATGGCATACCGGCACAAGGCGTTAAATTAGAGTTTTTCCGAGTAGAAGGTTCATCCCCGCGATTAATAAAAACATTAACAACAAATGACGATGGAAGAACTGATGAGTTATTATTAGATGAGTCTTCAATTGAAGTAGGTGAATACATTATTGTATTTCATGTCGCAGATTATTTTTCTAAAAATAATACAAAACAAGACAAACCGACATTTTTAAATCGAATCCCGCTACATTTTGGTATATCAGATACTAATGCAAATTACCATGTCCCTCTCTTAGTGTCTCCATGGAGTTATTCAACTTACAAAGGTAGTTAATTTATTACTTATAAATTTCAAATATTGATTTAGGAAACTGTAATGGAAAAAAAATTACAAATAGAAGCGTTAAACTACCATCATTACCCTAAACCGGGGAAGATTAGTATACAAGCGACGAAACCACTAGCTAGTCAAGCAGATTTATCTTTAGCATACTCACCTGGTGTTGCTGAACCTTGTTTAGCAATTAGTGACCAACCTATTTCCGCTGCAAAATATACGTCTAGAAGTAATTTAGTTGGTGTTATCACAAATGGAACCGCTGTCCTCGGGTTAGGTAATATAGGCCCATTGGCAGCAAAACCTGTTATGGAAGGTAAAGCAGTTTTATTTAAACACTTTGCCGATGTGGATGCTTTTGATATTGAAGTAGATGAATTAGATGTTGAAAATTTTTGTGACACTGTCGTCCGATTAGAACCAACCTTTGGAGGTATCAATCTAGAAGATATAAAAGCGCCAGAATGCTTTGCTATTGAAGAGAACCTTCGGGAGCGGATGAAAATACCTGTATTTCATGATGATCAACATGGTACAGCAATAGTCGCTTGTGCTGCTGTATTAAATGCATTAAAAATTGTAAATAAATCAATTGACGAAATAAAGCTTGTGGTTTCTGGGGCTGGTGCTGCCGCAATTGCTTGTACTAATTTATTGTTATCACTGGGTATAAAGCCACACAACACATTAATGCTTGATAGCACTGGGGTTATACATTCTGACAGAAAAAACCTTAGTGATATTAAAAAACAATATGCTATTGATACAAATGCACGAACGCTTGAAGATGCAATGGATGGTTGCGATTTATTTTTAGGCGTGTCGCAACCTAACTTAATCAGTGAAAAAATGCTAATGAGCATGGCAAATAACCCTATCATATTAGCAATGGCAAACCCTACTCCTGAAATAAGTCCTGAAATTGTTAAACGCTGTCGTCCCGATGCAATTGTGGCAACAGGACGCTCCGATTACCCTAATCAGGTTAACAACGTGCTTTGTTTTCCATTTTTATTTAGAGGTGCATTGGATGTAGGTGCTACTAAAATTACCGAATCAATGAAGCATGCATGTGTCATTGCATTAGCCGAATTAGCTACAAAAGAATGCCCAAAACATGTAGAGGCATCTTATAATGGAGAAACGCTATCGTTTGGTGCTGACTATATTCTACCTAAGCCCTTTGATACTCGTCTGATTACCAGCATAGCACCTGCTGTAGCTAAAGCAGCTATCGATGCAGGTGTCGCAACACTGCCATTTCACTGTATCGATGAATATAGAGAAAGTTTATTAACTAAGTCACACATAAACGCATAATTTTATTAGTATCAACCAACAAAATTGAGGTGACCACATGAAACAATGGAATATTTATCTTTCAGGTGAAATTCATACTAATTGGCGTCAGCAAATTGAAGAAGGTTGTCGTTCATTACCTGTTACCTTTACATCACCAGTGACGAATCATGATTCTAGCGATGCAGCTGGAGATCATCTTGGCCATATAGAAGATTCATATTGGCGCGATCACCAATCATCAAAAGTTAATGCAATAAGAACTCAAACACTGATTCAATCCTGTGATTTAGCCGTTATAAGGTTTGGAGAAGAGTATAAACAATGGAATGCTGCGTTTGATGCAGGTTATTGCAGTGCTTTAAATAAAGCATACATTACCTTGCATAGCGCCAATATAATACATCCATTAAAAGAAGTTGATGCAATGGCGCTAGCATGGGCAAAAACCCCTGATGACGTTATTAAAGTAATTGAATATGTTGTTACACCAAAGTGAACTAACTAAATAAAGGAAAACATTATGGCAGAATATAAACGAATACTTGTAGCTGTTACTCCTCATAGAGAAGAACACCCCGCATTAGCTAGAGCTGTATTTTTAGCAAATAAATACAATGCCGTGTTAGTTCTAGGTAGCTCAATGTATAATCGGAGTATCGAAAAATCGTCAAACGTTACGAATGAAAGTTGCGACGATGTTAAGAAAGCACTTATTGATGATCAAAAAAAGGTCATGGAGAAACTAGCCGCTTCCTTAAATATTAATACATCAACAGAATGCATAGTTACCTGGAATAAAAAATGGTATGAAGGTGTTATTGATTTAGCAGTTCAAGCCGATTGTAATCTTATTATTAAAGAAACAAAACAATACAAAAAATCGGTAAGTAACCTATTTACGCCTGATCACTGGAATTTATTACGATATAGCCCTATTAACGTACTTATGGTCAGCAATACAAGTTGGGAAAAAAGTGGTGATATTGTGACTGCCGTTAGTTTAGATGGCTTAGATATACAGCATCAACGTTTGACACAAGAAGTTGCGAAAGAGTCTGTTGCCCTAGCCAAGTATTATGATGCTAATTTGCACTTTGTTAATACCGTAACTAAAGCACCTATGCATATCGCTATAGATCGATCTTCATTTGATCCTGATAAAGTTAATCAAAGGGTTATGGCAAAGCACAAAAACGATATCCAAGAATTGGCTGACAACTTAGAGTTGCACGACGTTAATATCATCGTTAAAGAAGGCTTACCGGGCAAAGTAGTTCCTAATATATGTAATGAATTAGATGCAAAATTATTAGTACTCGGCTCTGTTGGGCGCAAAGGTATTAATGCCGCCTTATTAGGCAACACAGCAGAATACATTATTGATAAAATTAACTGCGATACCCTTGTTATTAAAGGATAAAGGCAGTACCCATAATTTGTTAAAGACTAAAAGTATAAGGACAAGTATTTTGGTACTAGTCCTTATACTTATTTCTCTAAATTTACGTCCAGCATTGACCTCTATAGCGCCAGTGATGGAAAGCATTGTTCAAGATTTGTCAATTAGCCGTGCTAGTGCTGGGCTAATTACGACTATTCCAGTCTTGCTTATGGGCTTACTCGCTCCTTTAGCACCAATACTTGTCAGGCGATTGAGCCAAGACTTTGTATTAACGGCTACCATGGCAATACTCTCTTTTGCTTTTGCGCTACGTTATTTCAGTCAATCTAGCTTGCCGTTATTACTGACCTCCGCTTTTATTGCAGGTAGTGGTATAGCCATCGCTGGACCATTGATGTCAGGATTTATAAAACAGTATTTTGCCAATAAAATGGGAGTTGCTGTTACGATTTACTCCGTTAGTATTTCTATAGGGGCATCACTTGCTGTCGCATTGACTATCCCAATTATAAAAATAAATGGCGGACAATGGGGAGTAGGACTTGCTTCATGGGGGGTATTGTCTATTATGGCCGTTTTAGTTTTATTGATATTTTTACCAACATCACTCAAAAAGCCCCTTTCTCTAGCAAGCCATCAAAAGCTTCCGTTACGTTCATTAAAAGCTTGGTTGCTTACATTATTCTTTGCTGCTCAAGCAGGAATATTTTATGCGTTATCAACATGGATAGTAGCCCATTATGAACAAGTAGGGTTTAGTCTGATAAAAGCAAGTATGCTTGCTAGTGTTTTTATGGGATCTGGCATTATTGGCGCTTTGGTAATACCTTTATTATCTTCACAAATTTCAGAACGTCGAAAATTGATTGTTGCAGTAACGTTAACCTCGACTTTATTGTTATTATGTGTTGCTTGGGCACCACAATGGAAGCCAACCATAGTTCTATGTTTTTTAGGCGTTACTAGTTCCGGTACTTTTGCCTTGGCGCTCTCACTACCTGTTTTAGAGTCTGACTCACCACAAAGCGCTTCTCAGCTATCATCAATGATGTCATTTTTTGGCTATATACTCGGCGGCATAGCCCCTTTATTGATAGGTACTGGTCGAGATATTACAGGTAGCTTTTACTGGCCTTTTACTTTTTTAAGTGTATTGAGTCTAAGCATGGTGATTATTGCAATATTTCTACCTAATGCTGAAGCTACAGCCAAATATTCTGATTAACATAACATCTAAACCTAAATTGTTAAGCAGCTTCTTTATATTGCTCTGGATTTAGCTCCACAGCACCTATTGGCTGCCTGTTTCTTTCATTTATCGACCATCGCTCAGGATGTTCATTTCTTTTCTCTTGATACAACGTTTTTCGCTTTGCTAATATTTGAATATCAAGACCTTTATGCCTTTGGTTTGGCGTGACAAATTTGATCCTGCTATGGCGATGTTCATTGTTGTACCAGTAAACGAACTCTTTCACCCATTGTCGTGCTTCATCTAAGGGTTTAAAACCCTTAGAAGGCCAACGTGGAGTAATCGTCCGTAAACCACACCTAACATTAGCCCCTTCTAAACATTATGCACTCTTCTAGTTTAAAAAAGAGTAAGTATGATACAACCTAGTACTCAAAATAAATGGCTTTCTATTGTTGAGCAACAAAAACAAAGCCCTTTAACGATTGAGCAATTTTGTGCTCAACTTAAAATATCTCCGTCGACTTTTTATCAACGTAAACGTGAATTATCGACATCAGCTCAGCAAGACACTGTATTTATCAAAGCCCGTCACACGCAAACGGTTGAACTTGAAGCGCAAGTACCTCCAATCTAACCTTTCCATCGCAAACTACCCCTCAATATTTGGCGGCATTTATCAACGAACTATCCTTATGAAAATGTTCACCTCCTTGCCTGAGGTCTTTCTTTACCGTGACTTTGTGGACTTTGGCAAATCAATAAATGGTTTGTCGGTGATTATTGAACAACAAATGCAGTTATCACCGCTAACCGGTAGTGGATATGTTTTATGTAATAAAGGGCGCGATAAGCATAAAAAACTCGGCCGCAAGCGACCGAGTTTTAGAGCAAGTCTAGCTGATCTGAATGCATTTCTTTTTGATCTAATTCAGCCAGCTGCTCTTGCACATATTTTCTAATGTTCTTCATTCGCATTACCAATCGTTTCGACAAAATAACTTTGAGTCCATAGCTTTCACCCCAAAAATATTTTTTCTTAATTTCAGGATAAATTCTGAAAAACTCACGCGCTGTAATACTTTTTATAACTTGCATCACATTGCTCGGTGATTGCTTTGGAACACTTCTCACGACCATATGAATATGATCTTCTGGGATTTCAAGTTCCACTATATCAATATCGTAATCATATCCAATCTTTTGAATAATCGCCTTCATCGTTGCACGATAATGCTCCATAAACACTTTGTGCCTATACTTGGGTATCCAGACAAAATGATACATAAGCCTGAATACATGGTGCGAATTTCGTTGAAGATCCATGTACTAAAGAATATAGACTGGGATAAAACGGGGTTCGCGCTGTGGTATAAACGCCTTAAAAAAAGATAAATTCAAATGGCCGACCAAACTTACAACCCAAACATTTAATCTGTTTGAGCAGCAACTACTCTGGTTGTTTGAAGACTTTGATGTTGTTTTGACTGAAAGTTGACATTGGGAAGCTGCCCAAAATAGATGCTAAACAAGAGTTAACTACATCACCTAGTACACCACCTCTGATACGTTCAATATATACTGGACCTTTAGTAGGCTCACGTGAAACCATAGAGTTAGCAGTTAAGTCACCTGTTGTTTCAATCGCGGTTACTACTGAAATAATAGCCACTGGAATAAATGCTGCTAAGTCAAAGTTAATGCCGTATTTAAATGGTACAGGAATAGTGATTAATGCACCATCTGGAATTGCCATATTAACCATACCCATAAAGTATGCTGTGATATAACCAACTAACATACCGGTCATAATACCAGAGAGGCGTAGTACTTGGTTCTCAAAACGATTAATGAAAATAATTGTTACTAGGGTCTGTTGAACTTTGTGGTTCAAATTTTGTTCAATCTAAAAGGATTTTGGGCACATGTTCATTGTTCCAGACTGAGCATAAGCACCCACATCCCTGTGGGCGAGGCATGAGGATTGATGCTGGGTTTACCCCAGTGAATGACGAATAACGCCGCACAAAATACTTTTAGGTGAATCCTACGGACAGCATTTGTTTGTTATTTCTACGGCGTTATCGCCTATTCGTGTATTGCTACAGGGATGTAGCTCATTAGGATAATGCAGGAGCTATTATCGAGCCAGCTACACCACATAGGCTCTGCCTTGTAGAAACCCCAAACAAATTGCTGCAAAAATGAACTCAAAAGATCAACAGACCCTAATACTACAACACCAACAATGACGAACTTAGCGGCACCTATATCCGGATTACCAAAGCCACCCGCCAGATCGGTCATGCCGACTTTAATCAACGACATGCCGATTGTAGTAATACCCGTAGTAACAGGTGTTATTCCACTTTTCATTTTATTAATAACTCGACTTAAGAATATTTCAACAAAAGAGGCAAAGAAAGCGACACCAAAAATCATCGCTAAAATATCTTCTGGCGTGCCACCACGGTTTTTAACAATAAAACCTGCGGCTAGAATAGAACTTAAAAAAGCAAAACTGGTTTCTTGTACACAGAGTAAGCCCGAGCCTATCGGCCCAACTTGTATTGCCTGAAGAAAGGTACCAATACCCGATACAAATAATTACATTGATATTAAATAACCTGAGATCGGCTTAAGAAACGACGATCTGATTCATCTCAACGTCAGTGATATTTAGTTGTGGTTTGTTTTCTTTCAGAGAATAAGCCACAAGCCCAGCAATGAGATTTAACATTAAGCCATTCATGCTTCTATGTCTGGAATGCTCAATTTGTGAAATGTTTTTCAATTGGTCATTGATTGTTTCAATAATAAATCGCCTAGATAGTATGGCCCTATCCCAAATAGACAGTACCTTTGCTTTCATATTTTTTCGCACATTTGTTACTAAAGTGACTCCTTGTTCTAGCAAATTACTTTCTAATGCTTTACTTATGTAGCCCTTATCAGCATAGAGTTTATCTGGCAGGTCTGATGCCATACCTTCAACGGGTTGAGTATCATGCACGTTCGCAGCCGTTATTTTCGCTGCAACAATCTCCCCTAGGTGATTCACTATCAAATGGAGCTTAAATCCAAAATACCAGCCCATAGTCCCTTTACCTCGTTTAGCAATTCCATCAAATGTTTTGTGGCGTGGGATTCTTAAATTGTGGCAAACTTTAATGCTTGTAGAGTCAATAAATTCAAGGCCTGTAGGCTGCCCCTTAATCGCAGAAAAATAACTGCACAACGGCACTAATGTCGTTGGCATGACTTCTAAAAATCGTGTGTAACTAAGCAAGTATGGGAATTGTTTTTTGTAAAAACGCTGAATGAACCCGATGTAATAGTTTTTAAAGTCTCTGTGATTCGACATATGGAATAAAATAACGATAGTCATCACTTCACTTGTGGCCATTCGACCTTTACGCTGCCGCTTTCTCGTCCCATCAGACAGTAATTGCTTTTCCCATTGAGGAATAAAAACTTCACAAAAATCATCGACATCACAAAATATTTCAACTAACTTATCCATACGCTCACCGTTTATAGTGTTTAAATCGTTTCTTGTTCGAAAGATCTGATCACTAGGTGGGCTATTAGTTCAATTTTTATCCCGAGTTCAGGTTAAATAAGATAATTCACTGCCTAAGCCTAAAACGCCACCAATGATTAACGCTGGGGTGATAATACCGACAAAGCTGGCCAAAATATGCTAAAAGGCCGCAAAGAAGGCTTTTTGTGGTGAAGGAATGTCGTGAAGTCCGTATAGCAACTCCAATTTTCTTTCTGATGTGCTCATAGAAACCTCTATTTTATGTTGTTATATTATAATAATTATTTTTCTAGTTATTCTCCAGGTAGGTAAACAGCACGACGTTAGGCACGTGCTAATTGTGCGGCTAAGATGATCTGCTTGGCCATCAATTGGTCAAGGTCGACATCGACGACTTCGCCATCTAACACCCGCCATTTACCGGCAACCATCACTTTATCGGCTTTGGTCGCGCCGCAAAGTAATAATGCTGCTACAGGTGAGCCTGCGCCAGCAAAACGTATCTCATCCAGTTTAAATAAGGCGATGTCCGCTTGTTTACCTACAGCTATCTCGCCAATATCGTCACGACCTAAACAACCAGCCGAGCCTTTTGTTGCCCAGTCGAATGCTTTTTGATGTGTTATCTCACTCGCACCATAGCGTAAGCGTTGCAGTAATAATGCTTGGCGTACTTCACCAATCATATTTGAGCCATCATTTGAAGCCGAGCCATCAACGCCAAGACCCACCGGGCAACCCGCTTCTTGTAAAGCGATGGTTGGACACTGACCTGACGCTAATAACATATTAGATGATGGACAATGAGCTATCCCCACGTTGGCGGCGCCTAATCGTGTTATTTCTTCATCATTAAAATGAATACCATGGGCTAACCACGTTCGGCTATCTAACCAACCAACGCGCTCAAGGTAGTCGACTGGACGCACACCAAACATTTGGATGCAAAATTCTGTTTCATCATGCGTTTCGGCTAAATGCGTATGCAACCTAACATCAAGGTCACGGGCTAAATCACCCGTTGCACGCATCAATTCTTCACTTACCGAAAAAGGTGAGCAGGGTGCTAACGCAATGCGGGTCATCGCTCCCTCTTCATGTTGGTGGTAGGTGTTAATCAATCTTTGGCTATCATCTAAGATTTCACGGTCTGTTTGAATAGTCGCTCTTGGTGGCAAACCGCCTTGATCTTCGCCTAAACTCATCGAGCCACGTGTAAGATGAACACGTATACCTAACTTGGTTGCTTGCTCGACCTGAATATCAATGGCATTTTCTAAACCATCAGGGAATAAATAATGATGATCGCTCGCAGTGGTACAACCAGAAAGTAATAATTCAGATAGAGCTATTTGGGTTGAAGTCGCTATCATTTCAGGGGTGAGTTTCGCCCATACGGGGTAGAGACTTTGTAACCAAGGAAATAAATTTTTGTTTAACGCCGCAGGGAAAGCACGGGTTAATGTTTGATAAAAATGGTGATGGCCATTAATTAAGCCAGGGATAAGGACGTGTTCACGGGCATCTACTACCTCGTCAACCGCTTGTGTAGGCTGCTCATCCGCAGCAACTAATTCAATAATAATGTCATCTTGAATAACAATGCCGCCAGCATACGCTGGGTTTAAACAGTCGAGGGGGTTTTTGATCCAAATTCGTTGAGATTTAACCTGCATAGTAACTCCTAGTCATCAGGTTTAGAAAAAATTAAGAAAGTCTTAATCGCTTAAACCCGGATATAGGAGCTAATAATATACAAACCGGAAAGGTATACTATTAGTTGATCTTAGATCACAGCTATTTAATGATTGCCTCAAAATCATTTATTGAAAGCATTGTAAAATTAACTTTTAAATGCTTCAAACTTTCTCAGTCAAACACTAACTTGACGTAAAGTCAATAATATAATAACAACTGACATCAATTGTAATTTACGCAATATATTCAATGAAATGCCTAGAACTCCTTAAGCTTATATTTAATTACTATTTGTCATAGACGAAAAATAGTAATTAATATGTTGAGCGAACAAATAAAAGGGCTGTGAGGGCGTTCAATATTCTGTGTCAGGCTTAATTTTCTAAATATCAATGACGCTATCTAAACGCCCCTCAAAATATATCGCTAACTGAGAAACACACAAGCTCCAGTTATGGATTGGCATCGTCCATTTCTCAGAAGCATTCAATATGCCAGCATACAACAGCTTCAACAAGCTATTTTCGTTCGGGAATGCGCCTTTCGTCTTTGTTAACTTTCTAAACTGACGATGAACCGCTTCAACGGCGTTCGTGGTATATATCACCTTCCTGATGTGCTCAGGGTACTTAAAATAGTGAGATAGATTGTGCCACTTCCTGCGCCAGGAATTAATAACCAGCGGATATTTTTCGCCCCACTTCTCTTCTAGTTTATCGAGTGCTAATTCAGCTGCTTCCTTTGTGGGTGCACGATAGACAGGTTTTAAATCGGCCATAAAGGCTTTCTGATTTTTAGACGCGACGTACTTAAGTGAGTTTCGAATTTGATGAATGATGCAAAGCTGTGTTTCTGTCTCAGGAAAGATAGCTGCTATGGCTTCAGGAAAGCCGGTTAGCCCATCTACGCAGGCAATAAGAATATCTTTAACACCGCGATTATTAAGGTCGGTCAGCACTGAAAGCCAATAATTAGCCCCTTCGTTTTCTGATAAATGCAACCCTAATATCTCTTTTTTACCCTGCATATTAAGTGCTAATAACGTGTAGACAGCTTTGCTGATGTAGCGACCGTTTTCTTTGACCTTATAATGAATAGCATCGAGCCAAACAATTGGGTAATGGCTATCTAATGGCCTTTGTTGCCATGCTTTAAGCTCAGGAATAAGCTTGTCAGTGACTGCGCTAATCGTTCCTGTGGCCACGTTAATACCGTACATCTCCTCTACATGTGCATTGATATCACGATAACTCATTCCCAAGCTAAACATCGAGAGTATTTTGCGATCGATTTCATCTGATAGTGAGGTTTGATTTTTCTTCACTAATTGAGGTTCAAATGTTCCATTGCGGTCTCGCGGAGTGTCGAGTTCAAAATTACCAGACGGGTGTTTGATGTTTTTACTTGTTCTGCCATTCTTTCTATTAGATTGATTATCGTTGGCTAAGTGGTGCTCTAGTTCGGCATTAAGAGCCGCTTCGGTTAATTGCTTAATCAAAGGGCCTAAGATGCCATCTTTACCAGTGAGGCTTTTACCAGCTTGTAAATCTGTTAATGCTTGCTCAAAATCAAAAGAGTTAGTCATGTGTCATTCCTGTTTTATTATATTATACTGAAATGACACAGAATTATGAACACTCCCAGGGCTGTTTCTACAGTTGTGTAGATTGAGATATCTATTTTAAAAACAATACCTTTATTAAATAACTATTTCGGACTATGGTGCTTTAACCAATGTTCAGCAATATCTTTCCTTCTACATACCCAAACATCGTCAAATTGATCAATGTGATTTAAAAACTTCACTAGACTTGCAAACCTTCCAGGCCTTCCGATAATTCGACAATGCAAGCCTATTGACATCATTTTGGGTGCATCCCTGCCTTCTTCATATAAAGTATCAAAAGTATCTTTTAAATAGCAGAAAAATTGATCTCCTGAATTAAATCCTTGGGGACTGGCAAACCTCATATCATTGACATCTAATGTATAAGGAACAATTAAATGTGGATTACTTTTATCAGTACCATTATTACCATCGATATAATAAGGGAGATCATCGGCATAACTATCTGCATCGTATAGGAAACTGCCTTCTTCAATAACTAATTTACGAGTATTTTCACTCATTCTTCCGAGGTACCAGCCTTTAGGCTTTTCCCCAGTCATTTTTTCATGAATTTTTATCGCTTTTTTTAGATGCTCTCTTTCGGTTTCAATAGGAACTTTTTGATAATCAATCCATCGATAACCGTGACTGGCTATTTCCCAATCTGCTTTTAACATCGCTTCAACAGCTTCTGGGTTACGCTGCATTGCCATCGCAACGCCAAACACCGTTACCGGCATATTACGCTGAGTAAATAACCGGTGTAATCGCCAAAAGCCAGCTCTACTGCCATATTCATAAAAAGACTCCATATTCATATGACGTTCATTTTCAAATGGTAAAGCACCAATAATTTCGGATAAAAAGGTTTCAGAAGCTTTATCACCATGTAAAATGCAGTTTTCAGCACCTTCTTCATAGTTTATAACAAATTGCACTGCTACTCTTGCTTTGTTCGGCCAAGTTACTTTAGGAGTACTTTCACCATACCCTTTCATGTCTCTAGGGTAATTAGATATATTTTCAGTTTTCATGCTAGGGTCAACTCAATAGTTTCATTTTCAAGAGATACTTCGTCACAATTTTCTCCAGGCCCCGATCTATCTACAACAACAAACAACCTGTCTTTTACGTCAGATATCAATGGCATATGCCAAACTCCTGCTTTAAAATTAAACCCTTGCTTACCATTTGTAGCAAAAGCTTGTAAGTTACTGCTAGAGAATGACTCTCCCTTTGGTGCAACTACTATGACTACAGGAGCATTAAACATTGGAATAAATGCCTGACTCCCCTTAGGGTGCCTTTCCATTAAATTAAATTTATGTGGAAAAGTTTTTGTGTGATTAATCTTGAAGAAACTAATAATTGCTCGACCACCATCATCAATGTCAAGATTCGCAAGGTCATGATATCTTTCTACAGCACCTTCATTAATACTATAATGCTGTGAACCGTCAATTTCTATCACATCACCAAATTGGGAAAATGCTTCTCTGGTCAAAGGTTTTGTCACTAATTTAGAATGTTTCATGAACTTTCCTTTTACATTATCTAAATATTTATCCAAGTAGATTAATTTCTTTCCCATTCAGCGAGAATAAAAAGGCTTAGAGGCTAGGCATCGATTGAAGATAATGGTTATCCCTTGTCAAAATCAATAACGCTGCATGTAAGCCTTTTAAAGTCGCCCTTTGGGAGCTTTATCAATGTCCACTAACATCGTTAAATTTAGTTGATTTAGAATGACTAGACCGAAACAAATTCGCCTTGTTATTGAACATCGAGCATAGCTCTGAGTTGCGAAGAAATTTAATCAAATTGGTATTACATCTGTTCTTACTAGTTTTTAGTAAAAAATAGAGCTAGTTTATGTATAAACTAGCTCTATTAATTTGAACTAAAACTACTGTTTTTCGTCAGGTACTATCAAATTAAGAATAATAGCAATAAATGCGGCAGGCAATAGACCTGTACCTAATAAAGCTTTAACAGTACTTGGCATATGTTGTAAAGCCCCAGGTTCGAGCATTAAACCAAAACCTAATGATAAAGAAATAGCAAAAATCACCATATTCCGACTTGTCCAATCAACATCCCCAAGCATTTTAATACCAGAAGATACAACCATGCCAAACATAAGAATGACACCACCTCCTAATACTTCAATTGGAATGGTTGAAATTACAGCCCCAACTTTAGGTATAAAACCACATATAATAAGAAATATTGCACCAATAGTTGCTACATGACGACTCATTACACGAGTCATAGCAATTAAGCCAACATTTTGTGAAAAAGATGTATTAGGTAAACCACCGAAAATTGAAGAGAACGCTGTTCCGAGTCCGTCCGCATAAGTAGCTCCCTTTATTTCTGTATCCGTAGCTTCACGGTCAGCACCACCTTTGGTAATACCAGAAACATCACCTACCGTTTCAATTGCCGAAATAAAGGCCATTAAACATATTCCTAGAACAGCTGCAACGGTGAACTCTATACCAAATGGGAGAACTTTAGGCGCAGCAAAGACTGCGGCTTTACCTACGTTAGCAAAATTCACCATACCTAAACCATACGCCACAACATAACCGGCTATGAGGCCTAGTAAAATAGACGAAACAGATAATAACCCTTTAGTAAAAAACTTAAGTACCAAAGTCACTATAATCACGATAAATGCAACGCCCCAGTTTTGCAATGAACCATATTCAGGTGTGCCAATAGCAGGTACGCCACCGGCTGCATATTGAATGCCTACTTTTAATAAAGAAAGGCCGATCATAGTCACGATTAGCCCCGTAACTAACGGAGGTAGTGCAAAGCGCAGTCGACCAACTAGGGGGCCTAAACAGGCTTGAAACAAGCCACCGACTAAAATCCCTCCCGTTACAGCAGCCATTGCATCTACGCCTTTCCCTGCGACTAAAGGTATTAAAATGGGTATAAAAGCAAAGCTTGTTCCTTGCACAATAGGTAGTCTTGCACCTATAGGGCCAGCACCTACGGTCTGTAGTAAAGTTGTAACACCTGCTAATAACATACACATTTGCATCATATATAACATCGAAATGAAATCAGGCGAATTAGATCCAAAACCGAATCCGGCAGCCCCTGCAATAATAATTGCTGGTGTAACGTTAGATACAAACATGGCTAATACGTGTTGAATACCAAGCGGTATTGCTACACTTAACTTGGGCATGTAATTAGGATCGCGGCACTGTTCTGGTGTACCTACACTCGAAGTAGACATAATAACCTCTCTATTATATGGTTAGGATAGCGGCACTGCTCTGTTGTGCCCACACTAGAATTAGACATAGTAATCTCCTCTATTATATGACAAGACTAAAAAGTCCAACGAACCATAATTTGTGGAACTTTCTCATCACGACCATCAATACCTAAACGGTTTTTCCAGTATTGATATTCAATACCCACCGCAATACTTTTATTGGCATGCCAAAGAAGTTGAGGTTGCATTATTAAATTAGATTCACTTCCAAACCCTTCCCCTTCACCAGAAGTCCAATCTGCAAAACCTTCAAATGAAAAATTTTCTTCGCCAATGGTGAAGCTTTTATTCCAAACCAAATTGACTTGAACAGAGCTGCCACTTTTTGTAGGATCATTACGATATTGAAGATGGGTTTTAAAGAATCTAAAACCCGGTACATTCCAATCTAAACTTCCCCCGATCATAGGTACAACTTTTTGAACAAACGCATTTGAGGTCATATCACCTTGCACAATGCCATAAACCCCTTTAATAACACTACTATCTTCAGGCTTGAAAAAGCGGTAACGGGTACTAAACTCTAAATGTGTACCGCCAGTTTTATCGGTGTCATCGGCTTTATTCACATCAGCAAAAATAAACGTATCTCCCCACTTAAACCCTGTTGCATTAGCAAAAGTAAAGGTAGCTTCATCTTGATCAGCACCATTGAAACCGCGTGCAAAGTCTTGCCCATATAGAACTTCGACTTTGCTAGAACTCCAAACTGAAGCCTGTGCATTCGTTACAGCACCAGTTAAACCTGCTAACAGGATTGAAGCAGCACTTATAGTAGTTTTGATTTTGTTCATCTCTATTCTCTCTATGTTGGTTGTTGTCTTTTATAATAATTGCTTTACTAAATAGTTCTTATATCCCTCAGTAGTTAATGAATAATTTATTTTTGTTCAGAGTTTAATTCTTGATACCACTTTCCAATTACACCACGCTCTTCATCTGTCATTCCCGTCAAGTTTCCAATAGGCATGACTTTTAAAGTAACCGTTTGTTGGTAAATTTGCGCAGCTTGTGTTTTGATTTTTTCTACTGTGTCATAAGTGTAACCTTTTGGCGCTACAGAAAATCCAGGCTGAGTAGGCTGTTGGGAATGACAAGCGGTACAACGCTCTGTGATAATAGATTGCACTTGACTCATGGTTACTTTAGGTGAGGATTTATCGTTTTTTGTCACGGTTATCGATTTCGGTGCCATTGCCCAAATTACCACGCACATTATAATAATTGCAGATATTAACGCTCCTGTTAGTGGCTTTCCTTCGCTATGACGAGATACAAAGAAAATACGAATAAGAGCACCAGCCATAGAAATAGCCATTAATATTAACCAGTTGTAGTCATGACTATAGGTCATTGCGTAATGATTGCTGATCATTACAAATAAAACAGGTAAAGTGAAATAAGTGTTATGAACTGACCGTTGTTTACCAGCGATACCCGGAGCTGGGTCAACCTCTTGACCTGCGCGTAACCTAGCGACCATCTGTTTTTGGCCTGGGATTATTACAAACAATACATTCGCCGCCATAATAGTTCCCAACATAGCGCCAAAAGTCATGAATGCTCCACGCCCACTAAATAACTCAGTTAAGGTATAAGCGGTGAAAGACACTAAAATAAAAATAACAAAACCTAGTAATAAATCATTTTTTGCTAATGCTGACTTACATAAAAAATGATAAATAATAAAGCCGCCAAACATGTAACCTACACTTATTGCAACAGCCGTACTTTGTGTCATTTCAGCTATACTAGGATCTATGAGATATATTTCTGCACCATGCCAGTAAACAATAGCCATTAAGAAAAAGCCACTAATCCAAGTAGTGTACGCTTCCCATTTTGACCAATGAAGATTGTCATCTAACGGTTCATTTTTAGGACCGAGCATATATTTTTGGGAATGATAAAAACCACCGCCATGAACAGCCCATAACTCCCCAAATACTCCGTTTTCTTTATCTGAAGATTTTTTTGGTGCGTGTAATGAATTATCTAACATAACAAAATAGAAAGATGCACCAATCCATGCAATACCAGTGATAATATGAAGGCTACGCACTAAAAAATTTATAACGTCGAAGAAATACGCTTCCACTTTGTTGCTCCTATAAGCAGTTAATGATTTATGTTTAAGATTACTTTTTCGATGCTCAAACACTTTTTAAATATTTATATTAATCATGGATGTTTAGATTGAACTGACACACCTTGAATTGATATTGTTAAATTCGTTTATTCGTTGAACAATATCAATCTAGCATAGCAACAAAAAAACAATTGTCAACAATGTTGTTTACAATTAACTATCAGTAGTAACAGTGGAGTTTTCAAGGAATAAAGAAGTATTTCGCTTTCTATTTCACGCGACAAAAAACAAAAAAAGGATTTAAAAATCAATTAGTTATACATAGAGAGAGTTAGAAGTGAACTTTAGGTTGAAAAAACGATTATAAAAGAATCGGCCGCAAGCGACCGAGTTTCAAAAGAGCCCCAGCTGATTACCAAAATTCTCTTTCTTGCCTAAATCAATTAGCTGGTTTTGCAAATATTGACGAATTATTTCTTCGGTGGCATTGCCAACCGTTTCCACAAAGTAACTTTGAGTCCAAAGTTTCCCTCCCCAAAAATATCGCTTTTTAATTTCAGGATACAATTTGAAGAGCTCTCTCGCTGAAATACTCTTAACCACTTGCATTATTTGACTGGGTGATTTCTTAGGCTCACTTTTAACAACCATATGAATATGGTCTGGCGGAATTTCTAATTCAACAATATCAATATCATAGTCGTAACCAATTTTTTGAATGATCGCTTTCATTGCTTCACGAAAAGGCTCACTAAATATCTTGTGTCGATATTTAGGGATCCACACAAAATGATACATGAGCCTATAAACGTGATGCGTATTTCTTTGAAGTTCCATGCACTGGATAAGTGTAGACTGGGACGAGCCCAGTCTACACTATCCAGCACGGGGGCAAGCCCCCGAGATTTTCGCTCCGCTCTGTTAAAGAACTAAGTAAGTTCTTTAATCGACAAGCCGCAGCCTTTTAAAATAATGTGCTTTATAGTTTCTTTCGCATTGTGGAAATCTTTTACTGTGAGTGGCCTTTCCAAGGCTGCTTCAATTTCTACAGCAAAATTAGCATAGTGCTGAGTAGCGCCCCAGATGGTGAATAATAAATGGTAAGCTGAAATGTTATCTATTTTTCCCTGTGCTTGCCATGATTCAATCACCTTAGCTTTTTCAGAGATCCATTTTTTAAAATCTGTTTTCAGATACTGAGAGAGATAGGGAGCTCCATGTAGAATTTCACTCGCAAAAATGATCGATGGTGTTGGGTTAGTTCGTGAATATTCAAGCTTTGCATCTATATAATCTGCTATTGCTGTTGCTGGGTCGTCATTAGGTTTTATATCAGAAAAGGCTTGATTCCATAAATTTATGATATTACTAAGGACTGCACCATAAAGAGACAATTTATTTTTAAAGTAGTAATGAATATTGCTTCTTGGTAATTGAGCTTTTTCAGCAATACGGCTGATTGAAGCAGCATTAAAGCCATATTCTTTAAATTCAAGTTCAGCAGCTCGTAATATTTTCGCTTTATTGAGTAACCTAGCTTTCTGTTGAGTGTTTTCTAAAGCATCGTTAGATATTCGAGTTATTACCATATTTTTCTCAGTTTACTTGGGGAAATTAACGCTGTTTAAATATATCAACTAAATCACCAGTGAATTCTTTCTCATCTAACTTCAAACGTGCTTCAATTCCCTGTATGTGTTGAAACATCAATTCTATTGCTTTATTTACATCACCTTTTTGCATTACATCAATGAGTTCAAAGTGTTCACAATGTGAACACTTAGGAGCATCTGGGTTTTCATATAACACAATAACCAGTGAAGTCTGCGGTACTAAAGCTGTTACAATGCGCTCAAGAGAAGCATTTTTTGATATTTTCGCTAACATAAGATGGAAGTCACCACCTAACTGTATCCCTTCAACCATATGTTCATGAACAATATTATCTTCTTCTGCCTTTACAATTTTCTTCAATAAATCAAAATCACTTTGAGTCGCATTTTTGATAACATCTTTGACTATAGCCACTTCAATTAATTTTCGAGCTTCAAGAATGTCTATAGCTTGCTTAACACTTGGGCTTGCAATAAACGCTCCCTTATTAGGTTTAATCTCGATGATGTGATCTTGAGAAAGGCGAAGTAAGGCACTACGAATTGTAGTGCGTCCCACATTAAATATTTTAGATAAGTTGCCTTCTGTAAGCCGAGTTCCAGGTCGGAGCTTGAATGATAAAATAGCATCAAAAATCTCTTGATATATTTCTTTATCACTTATTTTCTTTTGTTTTGTGTCAGAGCCTAACTTGCTTTTCATTTTTATCCTAAATACATAAACACTTTTTTCATGGACTACATCCTATAATATATAGTGCTATACATTAATTCAGCATTGATCTTAATCACATTTAACCATTCTTACCGTATATTTTAGATAAATTATCGTTTGCTGACTATAAAAGTTTTAAATAAAGGCAAATATCACACAGAAACACGTTTGTATGCTCTATATTCCGCTTGCCAAAAATTTGAATTTATTTTGGCCATTAAAACGTCATCTGGAAGCTGTAACGCAATGCTTTGCTCCATTGCTACTTTTGCCACCGCAAAAGCGATATCTCGACTCAATTCACTAATTTCAGTTATAGGAGGCAATAATGCAGCATCAGAATTTTTAGCTTGTGGCGAAGCATCAGCTAATGCATTACTTGCCGCCATTAACATTTCGTCACTGATATTATTTGCTTTACATGCAATAACGCCTAGCCCTATACCAGGAAATATATAACTATTATTACATTGAGCTATATGGAGATTCTTTCCATTAAAGGCTACAGGTTTAAACGGACTACCTGTCGCCACAACTACCTCACCATTTGTCCATTCAATTATTTGTTTTGGTGTTGCTTCAACTTGCTTGGATGGATTACTTAAAGGGAAAATAATGGGTAGATCACAATGCTTTTTCATGTCACGTACAACTTGCTCCGTAAATAAACCAGCTTGACCTGACACACCAATCAAAACATCAGGTTTTGCACAATTTATTACATCAATTAAGGAAGCATATTCTCCTTGATAATCCCATTGCTCAATTGCAGATAGTGGCTGCTCTAATGCGCTTTGAAAATCGCGTAAGTCACTCATTCCCTCAGTCAGTAAACCATAGCGGTCAACCATAAACACCTGTCTACGCGCTTCACTATCACTTAATCCTTCAAAACACATTTGTTGGATTAGCATTTCAGCTATACCACACCCTGCTGATCCACCACCAACAAATACAACTTTCATACTAGAAAGAAGAGTTCCGCGAGTTCGGCATGCCGATAATATAGTACCTAAAGTTACCGCTGCGGTACCTTGAATATCATCATTAAAACAACATACTTCATCACGATATCGTTTAAGAAGTGGCATAGCATTAGGCTGAGCAAAATCTTCAAATTGAATCATGACTTCTGGCCAACGCCTTTTTGTAGCCTGTATAAATAAATCTAGAAATTCATTATATTGCTCTTGATCAATACGTTCATGCTTAGCACCCATGTACATAGGATCATTAAGCAATTTTTTATTGTTTGTTCCAACATCTAACATAACTGGCAATGTATAAGCGGGGCTTATCCCGCCACACGCGGTATAAAGCGAAAGCTTACCAATTGGTATTCCCATTCCGCCTATTCCTTGGTCTCCAAGACCTAGAATCCTTTCACCATCTGTGACCACAATAACTTTAACATTTCGTTTTGTTGCATTACGGAGAATGTCGTCAATCATATGTCGCTCTTCATAACTAATAAATAAACCTCTAGAAGATCGGTATATATCTGAAAACTTTTCACATGCATCACCTACTGTAGGCGTATAGATGATCGGTAACATTTCTTCAATATGTAATTGTAAAAGGCGAAAAAACAAAGTTTCATTATTATCTTGAATAGCGCGAAGATAAATATGCTTATTTAAAGGCTCATCAAAGCTTTTATATTGCATATAAGCACGTTCAACTTGCTCATCTATCGATTCATAACGCGGTGGTAACAGACCCAATAAATTGAAAGATTTTCTCTCTCTTTCATTAAAAGCACTACCTTTATTTAACAATGGTGTTTCAAGTAAAGAAGGGCCTGAATGGGGGGTGTACAAATATTCTGAAGTTTTGATATCACTCATTTTTATAGAACTCTAGTAGTTTTTGAGAAGGAAGGTTAAAAATAAATTAACAATATTTTTATCTTGATATCAAGATATTTTAAATATAACTTGATGTCAAGATGATATGTATAAAAAACAAACAGCCATTAAAGAGGTTTTGGTTTTCTCCGATTTAAATCTTAAGAGAGCATTATGGTAGAACATGTTAATATTAGGTATGGTTTGGCATACACTCACATAGCTTTTATAATTATAAAAATCAATTCATTACCATTCTATATCTGATGCTTTTAATAGAAATATTGCTATAAACTTCTCTGTTAAAACTGTTAGCCAACTAGCAAAGATGAAAGGAGAAGTTAAAGCTGAGATTCCCATTAAATCCCCTGCTCTAGTAAACAAAACAGAAAGTGCTATTCCTATTAGAATCATCCATAGTTTTTTCTTATATTTATCGGCAAGTGCTAATGTAACTAACGTGGCATTAAATCCATAAAACCCTATATCTATCAATTCACTTGAAAATCCAAATACTTGTGCAGTAATCATACCTAACCCTGAGCCAATCAAAGCGTAGAAGGAAACTCTAAAAGATTGATACCAAAGACCTACACTAAAAATGACACCTGATAACCAGTAATCTTGAAACATAACTTGAGCAACACCCAAAGGTATTGAAAAAAGATTATTTGAACTACCTTGTAGATGAGCAACCTCTATTAGATCTATATTTAAGAAACTAATAGCGAGTGATAGTCCCCAAAACACACTAACAAATGGAGCTGTATAAATAGGTAAATGAGTGAATTTAGTCATCATTAAATGCGTAACTAAAGTAGAAAAAGCACTACCAATGATCAACACTAATATAGCCAATAAAGTTGGACTATAAAAATAAAAGCACCCTATACCTAACAAAACAGAGTTAAAGCTATACAACCCACTATTAATGAATTCTTTATTAAACCGAAAGAATTTAGCAAAAAAAATGCTCGTTAAAATTCCTAGAACTCCACCTGCTAACATAGTAAGTGAATTGATACCAATACCTAAAATAAAACAAACACCTGTGACAGTGTTTTTCTGAAACATCACTTGTGAAAAGCTGTACGCAACACTACGAAATAAATAGTTCATTTACATTAAACGTCTCTTAAGTACAAAAACCTTTTTGCCTAGTTACGTAATTATATTATTCCTTCCTCACAACTCGCTATTAGGGTTGTTTTATCAACAGCATTAACCAGTTCTGTTATTTTAATAACAGTAAAGAAGCCTGATAAAAAAATAAGCAAACAAAGCTGTTAATATTTTCCTAGCAAATACCTAATCATGATATATAACAGTATGTTACACCCTACTGTGTAAGCATTTTATAAAACACTATAAAGTGAAATATGTTGCTTCCCCTTGCGCCTCTGCTAATGAAGCAGCAGCCGAAGCAACAGCTAAATCTTGTAATCCAACACCTGTACCGTCGAATAAGGTAATTTCTTCATCATTTGTTCTACCTAATTTACTACCATTGATAACTTCACCTATTGGCGTTATATCACTCTCTTTAATTAACCCTTTACCAATAGCATGCTGAGCTTCACCAATAGTGATTGACTGTGCCAGCTCATCTGTAAATACTGTTGCACCTACTAATAAATTTGCATCGACTTCTTGTTTACCTTTTGTATCAGTACCCATACACGCAATATGAGTACCTGGTTTTACCCAAGCTTTATCAAGTAAAGGTTCAAATGCGGAAGTTATGGTAATGATTACATCAGATTGAGCACAAAGCTCTTCTCGAGTTAGCGATTCAAAAGGAATACCTAACTCCTGACAAACAGCTGTAAGGTTACTCATTTTTTCAGGATGTATATTCCAACCAACAATTTTCTCAAAATTACGTTGCTCAACTGCCGCGCGTAGCTGAAAAGTAGATTGATGTCCCGCCCCAACAATACCTAAAACTTTAGAGTCTTTTCTAGCTAAATGAGCAATTGATACAGCTGAAGAAGCGGCAGTGCGTACAGCTGTAAGATAATTACCACCTACTAGTGATTTTAATTTACCTGTCTCAGGATCAAATAGGATTACTGTTGATTGATGGTTTGTTAACCCTTTTTCTATGTTACCAGGCCAATAACCTCCAGATTTTAAACCTAACACCATTCCATCTCGATCAAAACCTGATTTAAAACCATAAAGTGCATCCGCATGCCCAATAGCTTCTCTTATGACAGGAAAATTATAAGCTGTTTTTTTAGCCATTGCTGCGAATACATTTTCTACTGCAACAAAAGCCTCTTTACGACCCATAACTTTTTGGCAAACTTCTTCAGATATAACTGATACGCCTGTGTTTGAATTGCTCATTATATGATTCCTTGATTAGTTAATTAGCTTTTTGATGAAATTAAAAAGCTATGATGGAATATTAAATTTCTTAATATGAATGATTTAAAAAACCAAGAGGCGAGAATATAAGTTTTAATTTTTGCGCTGAGATAACCATACTAGTTGGGAACTAAGTAATCTATATTTAAACCTTATATTTTCGCCCTTTGGGAAACGCCGCAATTTTCTAAACTAGCTGCTAGTAAGCTTTACCCCTAGCAGAGACAGGCCACACTGTTTCAACTTTACCATTGCGAACACCTATGTAGTAATCGTGAACATTACAAGTTGGATCACAATGACCAGGAACTAATTTTAGCTTTTGATTAATACTTAATGCGCCATTAGGATCTGAGATGACGCCATGCTCGTCAGAACATTTAATGTATTCAACATCGTCTCGCCCAAAAATATAAGGTAAGCCACTATCCACAGACTGTGCCTTTAATCCTGCATCACAAATGGCTTTATCTGCTTTAGAATGACTCATCACTGACGTTAGTATGAATAATGAATTCTCAAACTCAGAAATTTTTTCACCATTTTCATTATGAATTCTTTGGTAGTCAGCATCCATAAATGCGTATGAGCCACATTGTAATTCATTAAACACCCCAGATTTACCTTCAAAGTAGTATGAACCTGTACCACCACCACCAACAATGTCACATTCAAGCCCTTCACTTTTTAACATGTCGATAGTTCGAGCAACCATGCCAATAGCAATGTCAATTTTTTCCTTACGTTCTTGGTAACTTTCTAGATGCTGCATCGCCCCTTGATAGGCTTGAATTCCTGAAAATTTAAGACCTGGCGTTGCAGAAATTGCTTTTGCTATATCAACTACCGGCTGACCTTCGCTTACACCACAACGACCAGCACCACAATCAATCTCAACTAAACATTCAATTTCTGTACCGTGTTTTTTAACGGCAGCAGCAAGTTCTGCAACATTATCTATATCATCCACACAACATAATATACGAGCACCTAATTTCGGCATACGTGCTAAACGATCAATTTTATCAGGGTCACGTACTTGGTTAGAAACTAAAACGTCTTTAATACCACCTCTTGCGAATACTTCTGCCTCAGAAACTTTTTGACAACATACACCACAACTATCTCCAAGTTTTTCTTGTAATAAAGCTATATCAACAGATTTATGCATTTTTCCATGTACTCGATGACGTACCCCCATATCTTTAGCGTATTGTCCCATGGTTGTAATATTGCGCTCTAAAGCATCAAGATCTACCACTAAACAAGGAGTTTGAATATCTGCCTCGTCCATGCCTGGTAATGCAGCAACTTCGTATCCTACTTCTAAATCTTTTATATTTGTCATCATTTTCTCCAAGTTTTTCAATTGATATTATTTAGTTCTAGTCTTATTTTTTCATCCACGGCAATTTATCTAAATCAACATTACCACCTGTTAAAATTACTCCAACTCGCTTCCCTTTAAACACATCAGGATTTTTGAGAATGATAGCCAAAGTTACAGCACTGCTCGGTTCAACAACAATTTTCATTCTTAACCAAATGAGTTTCATTGCATCAACAATCTCATCTTCAGTCGCGGTTAAAATATCAGTCACGTGATTTTTGACAAAATGCCAAGTTAAATCTTTTAAAGGAACTTTTAGACCATCAGCTACAGTATTGGGCGCATCATCTGCAATGATATGACCAGCTTTAAATGATCTTGCTGCATCGTCTGCATTTACTGGTTCAGCTGCATAAATTTTGATATTTGGAGCCACATTAGATAAGGTCAAGCATGTACCAGAGATCATGCCGCCGCCACCAATAGGCGCTACCACCATATCTAAGTCTTCCACTTGACTAACTAGCTCTTTTGAACAAGTAGCTTGACCTGCAATAACACGAGGATCGTTATAAGGGTGTACAAAATCAGCTCCAGATTTAGCAACTACTTCTGCGAATACCGCTTCGCGGGAACTGGTTGAGGGCTCACACTCAACTATGGTGCCGCCATAACCAATAACCGCATCTTTTTTCGCTTGTGGTGCTGTTCTAGGCATCACTACTGTAACAGGAATTCCTCTCTGCCCTGCTGCATAAGAAAGTGATAATGCGTGATTCCCTGAAGAATGGGTAGCCACACCAATTCGGGCTTCTTCATCGCTTAATCCAAAAACGGCGTTGCAAGCACCACGTACTTTAAATGCAGCAGCTTTTTGTAAATTTTCACACTTGAAAAACAATTCTGCCCCCGTTAAGTTATTCAAAAAAATTGAAGTTAAAACAGGTGTTTTATGGATGTAGGGCTTAATTCGCTCATGGGCAATTAATACATCATCATAAGTTGGAATATACATTTTCTGTTGGCTTGAATCTTTCATATCTTCCTCACGCATTCCATCATAATTTTTTGTCTTAATAATAAAATCATATCTTTATGTTTGTTGATAATTTAAACATTTGTTAAATTATTAAATTAACTCTATTGAAAAAATTAATATCAAGCAAACCACAATGATTTCATATTATGAAACTTATAATTAGTAAGAGCTTAATTAGGGGAGCCTTGTTTCGTATTATGAAAAAACAAATACTTTGTATAGGATATGTTGTATTGTAGTATTTAAATTATTATAGGCACTGGATTGTTAAATTATGAAAGAAAGTAAACCAGAATCGAGAATTCAGGTTATTGATCGGGCTGCCGCATTACTAGATTCAATATCACGTTACTCTATGCCTGTAACGTTAAAAGCACTCAGTGCTGATACTAATTTAGCGCCTTCAACAACTTTTAGAATCTTGCACTCACTTATTGATAATAACTTTGTTGAAACAAAGAGTAAGGGTAAGTATCAATTAAGTGGTCGTTTAATAAGACTTAGTCATTATAAAAATGTAGCAGTAGATTTTCGTAAAATAGCTTTACCATATATGGAGAAACTAAGAGACCTTTTTGGTGAAACGATAAATTTAACTATTCGAGAGGGTGATGTAGTCATTTACATTGAAAAAGCTATTCCAGATAGGATGATGCATGTTCACCAGCTCATTGGCAGTCGTGCGCCTTTACATGTTACAGGCGTGGGTAAAATGATGCTAGGAAGAGAGGGGAGAGACGGAATTATTGGTTATGCTAAGCGTACAAATTTACCAACTTATACACGCAAAACTTTCTCAAAATTAGAGCCCCTTGTAGATGAGTGTGTAAAATGTGTTGAACAAGGTTACGCTTATGATAATGAAGAAGCTGAAATCGGAGTAGGCTGTATAGGCGTTTTGTTGTATGACAAATACGACGAAGTTATAGCTGGTTTGTCAGTTTCTGCACCTATTCAAAGAAGAAAAGATGAGTGGATTAAAGCTCTGGTAAAAGCTGGAAAATCAATTTCTCTTGAACTAGGTTATATTAAAAATAAAAAAAATAATTAACCCGTTCAAATAAAAAGTTTTAAATAAATCAGGTAATCAAACGATTCTTTTATAAGAATCGTTGCTTTCGAACTTTTTAATATATTAGTATTTTAAAATACTAAAGGGGTTAAACATGTTAACTATCAATAGATTAAATCAAAAAGAGGCTAAATCCATTATCGATGGAGCTGTACAAAAAGCAGATGAACTAGGTGTGCCTATGTGTATTTCTGTCGTTGATGAATCTGGCAATTTAATTGCATTCGAAAGAATGGATGGTGGTAAAATTCACAGTATCACTATTTCTCAAGACAAAGCTTTTACGGCTGCTTCAGCGCGTAAAGGAACCCATGAATTTAATCAAGCATGTATACCTGGTCATGAAAATAATTTGTTTGGTATACATACTGCATTAGGTGGACGAATGTGCATAGTTGGAGGCGGTTTACCTATAACTTGCAAGGGTATTGTTGTCGGTGGAATAGGTGTCAGTTCAGGCTCCCCTGAGCAAGACTTAGGCTGTGCACAAGCAGGAGTTGATATATTTAAAAAAATTTTAGCCTAGTCTTGATAATGGATATATAGGAATGCAGCAGAGAAAATCTGTCACTCTACAAAAAAATTGATAATAATGTACAGTAAGTCGACGTGATAACAATGATAGTTAACTCGCTCTGATTTTAAGCTACGGAAAGCCTTTTTGTGGTAAACAATCAAAGTGATTTGAAGTATCTGCCTGAACTGCTAGTAAAGGTCGTAGTACTAAAATTCAAATAGCCGTTTCAAATGTCCCATAATTTAAAGCAGGTAAAGCATTAAAAGGTACATGTAACAGCTGAAAGACATTTTTAATAGCTCACAACAATCAAACCTATCTCAGTTTGTGCCGTGCGACGTGAAGTCGTATGTAACGCTGTTCACCGCGATAAGAGTGAACCATCTGTATCACCAGATGACCCTAAGACTCTGAATAAAGTAGCGAGTCTGACAATGTAACAAAGTCCATTGGACGGGAAAATAATCGCGAGAGGATGTTCCTTCTGATAACCACAAGTCGGGTAAGTGCTAGGGAGTCAGTATGATGAATGAAAGTGAACCCATGTAAGATGCGTAATGCGAGAAGCAGCGGAAGTGGTTAATACGCTGTGGCCAAAACGGCAACGAGGGAAGGAAAGAGGTTGGCACGTACTCTTTCGTGATCGAGAGTCCCTTCGCATTATGCGTTCCATGCGGAACACGGTAAGGCTGGAGAAAGCTAATGCTGCGTTGTAATGATGCAGATACAGGCTAATGTCTGACACGAAAGTGAGCCCACTTCCAGCTGGGAGGGCGTTCAATATTCTGTGTCAGGCTTAATTTTCTAAATATCAATGACGCTATCTAAACGCCCCTCAAAATATATCGCTAACTGAGAAACACACAAGCTCCAGTTATGGATTGGCATCGTCCATTTCTCAGAAGCATTCAATATGCCAGCATACAACAGCTTCAACAAGCTATTTTCGTTCGGGAATGCGCCTTTCGTCTTTGTTAACTTTCTAAACTGACGATGAACCGCTTCAACGGCGTTCGTGGTATATATCACCTTCCTGATGTGCTCAGGGTACTTAAAATAGTGAGATAGATTGTGCCACTTCCTGCGCCAGGAATTAATAACCAGCGGATATTTTTCGCCCCACTTCTCTTCTAGTTTATCGAGTGCTAATTCAGCTGCTTCCTTTGTGGGTGCACGATAGACAGGTTTTAAATCGGCCATAAAGGCTTTCTGATTTTTAGACGCGACGTACTTAAGTGAGTTTCGAATTTGATGAATGATGCAAAGCTGTGTTTCTGTCTCAGGAAAGATAGCTGCTATGGCTTCAGGAAAGCCGGTTAGCCCATCTACGCAGGCAATAAGAATATCTTTAACACCGCGATTATTAAGGTCGGTCAGCACTGAAAGCCAATAATTAGCCCCTTCGTTTTCTGATAAATGCAACCCTAATATCTCTTTTTTACCCTGCATATTAAGTGCTAATAACGTGTAGACAGCTTTGCTGATGTAGCGACCGTTTTCTTTGACCTTATAATGAATAGCATCGAGCCAAACAATTGGGTAATGGCTATCTAATGGCCTTTGTTGCCATGCTTTAAGCTCAGGAATAAGCTTGTCAGTGACTGCGCTAATCGTTCCTGTGGCCACGTTAATACCGTACATCTCCTCTACATGTGCATTGATATCACGATAACTCATTCCCAAGCTAAACATCGAGAGTATTTTGCGATCGATTTCATCTGATAGTGAGGTTTGATTTTTCTTCACTAATTGAGGTTCAAATGTTCCATTGCGGTCTCGCGGAGTGTCGAGTTCAAAATTACCAGACGGGTGTTTGATGTTTTTACTTGTTCTGCCATTCTTTCTATTAGAGTAACTACTCAGCAGGGGGGAAGATATTTGGTAGTGCTCCGTTTAATAATAATGACAAAGCAGTAGACGCACTGACCCCTTGTTTTTTACAACTTGACAGGTAGCTTCTAAGGCCAAAAAACATGACGGAACCATGCTTGCTTCTAAAGCAGCCCGATATCTTTTGCTGAACTTTCACCATTCTCAAATCATTTTCACCCTGATTGTTCGTGAAAGGCACAATTTTATCCACCATAAATCTGAGTACATCATCTTCGTAACTCTGTAATCGCTCTAATAAATTGCGCGATTTTGATTTCTTAGGGCGTCCACGTTTCCCGACGATTATCGCTGGCGGAGGGCTTTCGTGTTCACCCTCTTTTAAAATATCTCGATATTGAAGGCGACTCATTAATTGTCTTTTGTCGCTAATCACTCCACCGCTATCTTCAACTTCCTGATTAAGCTCTATTAAAAAAATACGCATCGTTTCAGCCCAGCTCTTGCCATCCTGTTCGTATGCACGTGTGAGTTCTCGCAGATGATGAGCATTGCATAAAGCATGTTGACAATCATAACGATAGTACGGCTTCCAGTGATCATGACACATCACACCAGTGAAGTCGGGTAGTATTCCAATGGCATTGATGGCATCACAACCTCGTTTCTCATGAGCCGATAGATAGGTCCATTTTAATGATGATGCATTGTGTAACCATTGACGTTGACCGTTAATGTTAATGCCTGTTTCATCAGCATGAAGCACTGATTCATTCTTCAAACTTTCCTTGATGAATTCAAGCGCATTCGTCTCATCGAGATGACGGTAAGCTGTATTAATGAAGTTGTACAGACTGCCACTACTCAGTGGAATGTTAAGTTGGTCGGTAAAATATTCACGAATACGCTCGTAAGGGAGTAGCTGATATTGAGACAAGTAAACCGCGTGAGCCTTTAGCCCATTACCATATTGAATTCGACTATTAACCCCCGTTGGAAATGGAGCAACGAATCGCTTACCAAATTCGTTTTCAAGAATTTGGGCTTGGTATTGAGTTACGACGCGCTTAAACTCTATATCCACTACCTGACGGGTTTCCACCCCCATATCGGTATAACTCCCTGGTGGTAATAGCGTTCTATCAAGAACTATTTTATGGTTGATATCAGGTCGTTCATCAAGCGGTAAAGTTGTTCCTTTATGACCGAGTTGCCCACCCGATGCATTTGAACTATTAGCGTTAGGCTTCTTTTTTCGATTAGGATCTGATGATGGTGGTTTACTGCTATTTCGACTGTTAAGGCCTAACCGTTGGGACAATAAAGTGACGATAAGCAACAATAAATCGATAGCGGCACGCATTGATGGGGACAATGTTTTATCCGTCTCGATTTGCTTTTTTATGTTGTCGATATTTTTTTCAATATCGATGCCGCTTATTTTCATTGCTCAAACTACTGAATAGAGAGACCCATAGAATAACGGCTCAGAATGATCAAGCAAGTCGATCATTTTTTATTTTTCAATTAATTTAAAACACTAGCTTTGAAGTGCTGAGTAGTTACCTATTAGATTGATTATCGTTGGCTAAGTGGTGCTCTAGTTCGGCATTAAGAGCCGCTTCGGTTAATTGCTTAATCAAAGGGCCTAAGATGCCATCTTTACCAGTGAGGCTTTTACCAGCTTGTAAATCTGTTAATGCTTGCTCAAAATCAAAAGAGTTAGTCATGTGTCATTCCTGTTTTATTATATTCTACTGAAATGACACAGAATTATGAACACTCCCTACAACTAGTTTCAAAGTTTTACCTGAAATAAACTACTCTCTTTTAATCGTTTTTTCTCTCTAATAAATCTTCAACTTCACATTCAAACAATTCACAAAGTTTATCAATTGCATCTAAATCGATTCGTTGAGCTGTTTCTTTATACTACAAAGTTATAGTGTTTCTATTTAAGCCTGCATCTCTATACACAGTAAGCACCTAACCAACCACCTAATTCTCTAGCCATTAGCATTAGCCTATGATCTCTTTAATTATTTAAGGAGATCATCATGCGACGAACACAACAACAATGGTTCCACTTGCGTAATAACATGATGTTGATCGGTCAATAACATTGATGCTGATCGCTTTTTTATCACTCTATAGACCTCACTAAAATCTAACTTGAGTGATCAGCATCAGTCAAGGAATTTAGTTTTTTACGCATCGATTCTCCTTTTAATTCTAACTTTATTGCACCGTGAACGAGCCGATCTAAAATAGCATCGGCATGAGTCGATTCTCCGATCATTTCATACCAATTTTCTATCGGTAATTGGCTGGCAATTAAGGTCGATTTCGTATCATATCTGGCATCAATTAATTCGAGTAAATCACTGCGTTGTTGAGCCGTTAATGGCTCTAATCCCCAATCATCTAAGATCAACAAATTAGCACTACTCAGCTTGTTGATGAGTTTGCGATAACTTCCATCAGCTTGCGCAAGAAACATTTTTTCTAATAGCTCTTTAAGTCTAAAATAATAAACACTAAACCCTTGTTGGCAATGGTTGTGACCAAGGGCGCACGCTAGGTACGTTTTGCCACACCCCGTTGCACCAGTGATCAGTATGTTTTGATGAAGGCGAAGCCACTCTCCTTGTGCCAGTGAGCGGATTTTTGTTTTATCTAGTTGACGTGCTGCACCATAGTTGAGCTGACTAAGTGTACCGCCAACTCTGAATTTAGCTTGACGAGTTAAACGCTCAATTTTACGCTGTTCTCGCTGAGTTACTTCGTTTTCCAGTAGTAAGCTCAGTCGCTCTTCAAAGCTTTGCTCTACGTAGAGATTGGGATGTTCATTTTGATGCAATAGCGCATCACGTATACCGCTTAGTTTTAAGCTACTTAATTGGCTACTGATTTGTTGAGTTATATTTTGCATGGTTTTACCTTCATTTTATTGAATGTTGAGGTTAGTGGTAATAGTGGCTACCACGGATATTTTGATGCTCGATCTCTTGTAATAAATCTCCTTGAGCTTCAGGTAATGGTTGTTTATCCAACCCTTTGTCTAAGATCGCTTTTACTTGTTTTACGCGCGTAATACCTGTAGCTAAGGCGCGATAACAAGCCGCTTCAAGTCGTTGAACGCTATACTTCTTTCCTAAACTCAATAAGCCCATACAAGCACGGTAGCTCTGCTCGGGGTGCTTTTTAGCTTGCATCAATTGCATAACAAATTGCTCAGTAGATGTGCCAAATTTAGCCGCCCAACGTTCAAATCGTTGTGGTGTCCATTGCTGCTGTTTTTGATGAGCGATGGGCATATGCAGCTCAAGCGTGGTGTGTGCCCCTTCTCGGTGTGATCTTGGGTGAACGGCGACTTGCACGCCTTGATGATAAAGTGTCACCAACTGCCCTGTGGCATGGGCTTCGAGCTTTTGTTTGATTAAGGTATGTGGTACTGAGTAGTAGTGTTTTTCCACTTCGACATGATAATCAATATGCACGCTAACTTGTTTCACTAATGTATAGCTGTAAGCTTGTGTGGGCAGTGGTTTGAGTGCAGGCTTATCAATAGTTTCAAACTGACTGAGCCTTGAGCCAGGATGTTTTTTCATTTGCCTCTGGTTTAAATCAACGAGAAGCGCTTGTATTTTCAAATTAAGTTGACGCAAGCTGAAGAAGGTTTCATTGCGAAGACGAGCCATGATCCAGCGTTCAACGATTTGAACGCCTACTTCTGCTTTAGATTTATCTTTTGGTTTATAAGGCCTAGCAGGCACAATAACCGTATCGTAATGTGTCGCTAACTGTTGGTACGTCGGGTTTAAATCAGGCTCATATCGACAGTGTTTGGTTACAGCGCTTTTTAAATTATCTGGAATAACTAATTCAGGCACGCCACCTAGAAACTCAAAACAACGGGCGTGACTCATTACCCAATCTTCGAGCTTTTGACTGTAGGTTGCCTCAGCATAGGTGTAATTAGATGCGCCCATGACTGCGACGAATACTTGTGCAGTACGGCATTCACCTGTACTGGCATCAACAATAGTCATGGTTGGGCCACAGTAATCTACAAAGAGTTTTTCACCGGCTTTATGATTTTGTCGCATCGATGGCTTTTGGCATTTAAGCCATGATTTATATTGGCGACAATAATGATTGTAGCTGTAATAACCTTCAGGGTGGCGCTCTTTGTATTCTTCCCATAACAGTAATAGTGTCATCGTTTTCTGGCGTAGCTCTTGCTGAACTACCGACCAATCAGGTAATACATAGCGTTTGGGCTGAGTTTTTGTATTGAAAAATGCTTGTCTAAGGGATTGATCATCCCATTTATCAGGTAAAGGCCAAGTAGTTATCTCAAGTTGAGCAGCTCGATTGGCATAAGTTGAAACAGAGCCTGACGATATTGACAAGCTTTTTGCAATTTGACGGTGAGTTAATTTACAGCCGTACTTTAACCGAATAATCTCTTTTAATTTACGCATAGAAATAGGTGCCGTTGGCATGGTTACCCTCATCATCAAAAAAGAGAAAAGGATAACGGTTAAAAACACCTATAGAGGAGATAAAAAAGGATGAAATTCGAGCATTAATCTAAGCTAAAAACTCAATAACATTTTTCCCAAAAGTGATCAGCATCGATGTTATTGGGTGATCAAGATGGATGTTAATATGCAGTTACACTTTTTAAAAACCAAAATGAAAGTGATTTATCAATAAAACAGTTTTGCCTTGAACACTGTATATCCACGTCTAACTTTTACAAAAACAAAGCAAAATTCACCTCTGAAACGTCAATAGTCACAACCACTGTTCAATCTCCGTTTTCTCAAATTCACTTGGCAGAGCCTGAGCACAGAGGCACTGTGCCCCTACATGACATTAAGCTAAATATCGGTAATATTGAGCTAACACTCGATAGTAAAACTGAGGTGAGCTGGCTCGTCAATTTAGTGGGGCAACTCACATGAAGATGTTTATTCAGCCTTCTGCCGTTTATTTGCATCGTGACCCCGTTGCTTTTAGAAAACAAATTGATGGCCTTGCAGCTATTGTTGAACTGACGATGAAGGAGTCGTTAAGCTCAGGCGCTTTATTTGTTTTTTGCTCAAAGCAACGTAACAAATTGAAATTACTTTACTGGGATAAAACGGGGTTTTGTTTGTGGTACAAACGCCTTGAAAAAGACAAATTCAAGTGGCCTAAAAAGCATGAGCCCACCGCTATTAAAATAGATGAAGAGCAGTTACTCTGGTTACTGCGAGGTTTTGATATTA
Organism: Psychrobium sp. nBUS_13; assembly: GCF_051201665.1. Lineage (GTDB taxonomy): Bacteria > Pseudomonadota > Gammaproteobacteria > Enterobacterales > Psychrobiaceae > Psychrobium. Next base: position 2,569,880 of record NZ_CP179210.1, read on the forward strand.
GTGCAATAAAACCACATAGATACATCGAGTTCGACTCGGTTTTCTAGTCGTTTTTTGTTATAATCCAACCATGAAAAATCATCAGCTTAGCCAAGAAAACAAGCAATTACAACAACGCATTTTAGCGCTAGAAACTCAGTTGTCTGAGCAGAAAGTGTGCTTGACGATAAAGAGAAAACAATCACTAAAAAGTCCGACAAAATCGCCTCATTAGAAGAATACATTCGCTATATGAACCAACAACGGTTTGGTGCATCGAGTGAAAAATGGTCTCCTGACCAATTAGGCTTATTTGACGAAGCTGAGCTATTAAGTGATGAAGACGACGCTGAAGAAAATACAACACTCGTTCTTGCACATCAACGCAAAACAAAGCGTGTATCATTTCCAGATAACCTGTCTGTCATCGACATTATTCATGATTTAGGTGAGGATGAAAAATTCTGCCCTCATGACAACCAAGCATTAAGACATTTTAGTGATGAATGCCATAAGCAACTGGATTACATTCCTGCGAAGATAACCGTTTTAAACCACGTTCGCCGTAAATACATGTGCCCGTGTTGTAATGATTATTTTATTACCGCCAAAAAGCCCCCGCAACCGATTGAAAAGTCAATCGCCAGTCCAGGATTATTATCTCAAATAGCTACGCATAAATATTGTGACGGTTTACCGCTTTACCGTCAGAGCAACCTTATTTTTAAACGCTTAGGCGTTGAGCTTGACTCAACCAGTATGGCGAACTGGATGATTAAGTGTGGTCAGCTAGTGCAACCCCTGATTAATTTAGGGCTTTATGTACTAAGAGCACAAAACGTGCTTTTTATGGATGAAACCGTCACTCAGGTACTAAAAGAAGCGGGGCGTAGTGCGAGCCAACAAAGTCGTATGTGGATAATGACCAATAATTCCGACCAGCGCATGGTATTGTTTCACTACAGCCCTACCAGAGAAAGCAGCGTGGCCGAGCTTATGCTCGGTGATTTTAAGGGTACGTTAATGACGGATGGTTATGCGGTTTACGATGCTGTAGCGAAAATCAATGATTTAACGCACTTAGGTTGCTGGGCACATGCTAGACGTTACTTTAAAGAAGCCAGTGATGCACAACCTAAAGGACGGTTGGAAAACCCGAGCAGGCGTTATCCTATATTCAAAAACTATTTCGGATCGAAGTAAAAATAAAAGCAGAGACAACGGATAAAAAATATCGCGTTCGGCAACAAGAAAGCGCCCCAGTATTAGTGGCGTTAAAGAAGTGGCTCGATAAATCCTTAAAGCACCCCGTAAAATCAGCCAAGTTAACGAATGCGCTCACCTATTTAAGTAATCAGTGGTGCAAATTGAGTCGGTATACGGAGAATGGCGCGTGGCCGATAGATAATAATCATGCTGAAAATTGCACTAGACCTTTTGTTGTTGGTCGAAAAAACTGGCTGTCCTCTACGAGCGTAGAGGGAGCCAAGGCCAGTGCGAATTTATACAGCTTGGTTGAGAGTGCAAAAGCAAACAACTTAGATCCGTCAGCTTATTTAAAAACAGTCTTTACTCTGTTACCCCAAGCAGAAACCGTTGACGATATTGAGACATTCGGCCTTGGAATATCAATAAGGTGGTTGGTTAGGTGCTTAGTAAGAGTCTAGGCAACGACACCTAGCTATTTAAAATTCCAAGGCATTAGTGATTCAAGAGCATCAGGATTTTCAGCAATCTGCTCTAAACAGTGGGATATATAGTCATGTACAACAAGGCCGTTAGCCTTAGCGGTTTCCACCAAACTATAGAGAACGGCGCTGGCTTTCGCACCTCTTGGGGTATGGGAAAACAACCAAGCCTTGCGTCCAATCACAAACGGTTTTATGGCTCGTTCTGCACGATTGTTATCAATACTTAACTTACCATCATCAAGGTAGCGTTTGAATTTTTCATACTGATTCAGTGCATAGGTAATGGCTTTTGACAGCGGCCTTTGCGGAGACAGTTTTTCTTTGTGCTCTACAAGCCAGTGATAAAACTCTTCGACAATGGGTTTGGCTTGTTGTTGGCGAGCCTTGTATTTTTCATCGTCCTTCATCTCTTTAAGCGATTGCTCTATACCATAGAGTTTACCAATGAAGTTAAGCGCTACGTCGGCTTTACCGGTTGTCTTGTTGTTGCCTTTTGCTTCAATGAACTTGCGACGGATATGAGCAAGACAAGCCACTAAAGTGGCGCTGGTTTTTTCATAACCTTTGTAGCCATCAACGTGCATGTAACCTGAGTAATCATCGAGAAAATCAATGGCGCATTGTCCTGCACGACTGTTGTGATAATCAAATAAGACGATGTTTGTCTTACCTTCAGGTTTGTCATCACCGCAACAATATAACCACATATAGCTGGTCGCTTTGTTAGCTTTGATAACCTTGAGCGGTGTTTCATCCGCATGAATCGCAGGTTGTTGGAGTAACTGTTCTTTGAGTGTGTCATACAACGGTTCAAGCAGTTCGCTACAACGAACCATCCAACTCGACATGGTTTTACGATTAATCGTTATGCCGATATCGCCAAACCACGTTTCTTGTCGATACAACGGTAAGCCAAACTGATACTTACAGGTAATGATTTGACTGAGTAAACTTGGCGTAGCAATACTTTTAGGGATAGGAGTTGACGGCATAGGCGCTATCTGGATATCGCTTTGTATGCCCTCTTTTTCACACGCTCTGCATGCGTATTTGGGACGAACGGTTTTAATAACCTTGATATGAGCAGGTACAAATTCGAGCGTTTCACTTTCTGCTTCCCCCATTTTATGTAACGCACTTTGACAGTGACTACAGACTTTAGCGTCGTCGTGTAAATCAACCACCACCTCTTTGCGAGGTAAGGCCTCGGGTAATGGTGTGCGCTTGGGTTTTGCTTTTTCGGTGTGTGGTTCATCATTGGCGATGAGGAGCGCTTTTTCTGTGTCAGACAGCGTTTCTATGTCATCCAATTGAGCTTCTACTTCGTTAAATACTTCACCAGCCCCTGGCATTTTCTCTGACTTTTTGCCGTATTCTTTGGCAATCTTGGCGTTATACGCATCAAGTAGTTCTTGATAGAGAGACTTTTGCTGCGCTAACTCTTTGTTTTGCTTTTGCACAACGTACTGCAACTCAAGCAGCATGCTCTTGAGTTGTTCTGGGTCGTTGGGCAATGTGTTGGCATCAAATTTCATGCCGTCAGTGTAGCAATGTTATAGCGCCATTGTGACTGTTCAGCTCAAATAGAAAATCTGATCGTGTCAACGATCGTTGACTTGTGTATTGCGCTATCCCAGATCGGACTGATAATGTAATTCTTGATGACCAAGGACATCGTAACCAGACAATAGCCAAGTGAGTTGTTGCTCTGTTAACACAACATCCTCGCTATCAAGTTGACTTGGCCATTTGAATTTGTGTTTTTCAAGGCGTTTATACCACAGGGCAAAGCCCGTTTTATCCCAATAGACTAATTTCAATTTATCTTTGGCTTTATTAGAGAATAAGAACAGTGCGCCGGTGTAGGCATCGTATTTAAGCTCTTGCTCTACAATAGCAATAAGGCCATCGATGGACTTTCGAAAATCGACTACATCGCGATACAGATAGACAGCGCTTGGATTAACAAACATCTTCATGATGCAACCCCTTAAGCAGCTGTGCCAAGTACATTGGCGATGTTGATTGTGGTAAGCACACCTTGGCGAGGCCTACAGTAAGAACAATAGGAGCTATTTCTGTATTAATTTTTAACGGTTGAGTGACGCTGACTTTTACAAAGCTTGATGTTTCCTTAGTTAACTTCTTCTTAGTTGCATAAAAGGCTGTGGTTGAAATGTTATTGTCGCGGCAAAAATCACTAACGCTCAAGCCACTGGATTGGTGCAGATTAATGATGTCTTGCCATTGTTCGAGGCTTCGATGTTTACTCATGTTAATCTCCTTAATAAAATTGGAGATACCCTATCCAAGATCACTTATGAAAGGTATGTGTCTTTGGCGAGACGCTTACGGTGCTTACTATACACATTCATGATCTTCATTCTATATACGTATGTTTTTACCCTTTCGATAAACATTACCTGAATAATACTTTCTAATCCAATCTATACATTACACAGTCTCACAATGAGTGCTTTGGGCTGTATTTAGTACTTCTAGGCAAGTAAATATTAAAGGTTTATTTAAAATGGACGAAACGGAGCTATGAGAGTATCTTATTTTGAAATAAGTGATATTTAATTAACAATGAAATTTATTGATGAAATATTTTTCATGATTATTTCTAATGCTTCTCAACTCTAGCACCAGATATTTCAAGGTAATAAAAACAGGATTAAAAATAGATAAGCACATAAAAAACAAAGAAAAAATTGTGGCCCCTCAGTGATTTTAACACTAGACCTACCGATTACGAGTCGAACTCAATCCATTACTAGAGCCTCATCACGCTGAGCAATTTCGTAAACTGGCTAAAGAAGACTTTTATACTAAATCAACTTCAAAGTGCAGTTTTTAATATTTGAAAATTATCATTGATCGTATCGTCAAGTGTATTGGCAATATCGGGTAATGTTGACTAAAAAAAATCGCTAATACGCCGTAGATACTCTTTAGTACTTGAAAAATATTGGCTATTTCTCGCATTTTTGTTCATTACCTTCCATAGCCGTTCTATTGGGTTTAAATTAGGACTATAGGGTGGTAAATAATGTAACTTGATATTGAGCTTTTCGGCTTCATCAATCACTATCTGATTACGGTGATAACCAGCACCATCAAGAACCATATGAAGCATACCGCTCGTCTGATAATTGGCTCTGACTTCATTTAAAAAATCAACGATAGATTCACCGTTGACTGTCTTATTATATTGCCTTATCACTGCTTCCTCTAAGTGACCCAATCGGATAGCTCCCACTACATTAATTCGTGTTCGACTTCCTGTGGTTTTAATGGGTTTATTTTCCCCTTTTTTAATCCAGCCTGCCGTGATTTTTGTCGCTTGTGTTGGATGAACAGCATCCATAAACAAGATTGGCTCATTAGGGGCCAGCGTTGATTTAAGCTGGTTATAATGTGCGATAAAAGCTGCTTGCTTTTCCTCATCAAAATTATGAGGAACGCCTTTGGGCTTTTTATAACTAAAGCCATGCTGATGTAACCATTTATTGAGACCAGGCACCGTGTATTTAATGTCGTACTCACTCTCAATATGATCAAGTATTTGATGGCTATGTAGGTAAGTTACTTCACACAGGTGTGCAATTAACTGTTGCGTTTGCTGATGATTAAGATAACTAGTAGAGCCGCCGCTGTTGATGGTTAATTTTTCACGACGAATGTAGTCATCAATATATCTAACAACTGACGTTTCGTGAATGCGTAACGCTTGAGCAATCATTGGCGAAGACCAGCCTTCGTCACGCAATAGAATAGCTTTAATTCGATCGCACTCACGCTTATCTCTCGCTTTTTTATGTCGAGATTCTAACGTTTCTTTTTGAATGTCGGTGAGAGCAATCTTTTTCATGTGACTATCATGATCTCATTAGCTAAAAAATCAAGCACTTTCAATGATCACGGGTATATAAAGGACTAAATTTTTATCGCTTTGTTGAAAACTTTGTCGCTCAAGGCGGCGACATGCTAGAAAAACGTGACGTAAAAACGGCGAAAAATAACATAAAATCTGAACGTATTCATCACGCTAAAACGTCACTCCCTGTTACCTATTTAAAATCAGGTGACGGTTATGCAAAGGATACTGGTTTTCTAAATGGTTTTGCTGTTGGCGCTAACAAAGCAAAAAATCAATATTGGCAAACTCATTGTCCGGGTGCCTTTGCCATGGCGCGTAGTAACGATCCTCACAGTGGTGGCACAGAGTTTTATACCAATTGCATTAAGTAAGTGATCTTGTTGTGCGTAGAGAAAATCAGCTAAAACAAGGCGCTCGATTGACTAGGGCGTGTTGATCTTTCGTGAGTGTTTTTTGAACGGCATGGTAAAGAGTTATAATTTGCTTCGCCAAAAATAAAACGATAACCAATACCATGCCAAGAACAATGCTAACTGATATTCGCTGGGAACTGCTACTCCAAGTTATGAAAAGTACAGGTCGTATTTACGATAAAATTGAACATCGAATGACATTTGAAGGAATACTTTATCGAATGAGAACAGGTATCCCTTGGCGAGATCTACCGTCTGAGTTCGGAGACTGGAATACCGTTTACAGACGATTTAATCTTTGGTCAAAGAAAGGGATTTTAGATAAGCTTTTCAGAAGTTTATCTAGCATGGCTGATTTTGAATGGGTCTTTCTTGATGGCTCTATAGTTCGAGCGCATCAGCATAGTACAGGGGCAGCGACTGAAAGCTCAGAGCAAATAGGAAAAAGTCGCGGGGGCAACTCAACCAAAATTCACTTAGCCGTGGATAGTGGTGGCTTGCCGATTTGCTTTGATTTATCAGAAGGACAACGCCACGATATAGTGCATGGCGAAAGCTTGGTTGAGCAACTCGATGAAGTTAATACCATCATTTGTGATAAAGGATATGACAGCGAACCTTTCCGTACTTTTGTTAAAGAACGTGGCGGAGAAACGGTAATTGCGAAACGCAATTACGGACAAGATATAGACAAAGACAGTATGGATTGGTGTCTATACGAGTATCGTCACTTGGTCGAAAATGCCTTTGGCAGAATTAAGCATTATCGAGCTATTTCAAGTAGATATGACAAGCTAGAAAGGAATTATGCCAGCATGTTATCGCTGGCATTCATGTTAATGTGGCTACCGATGTATTGTTGAATACGAAATGTACAGCAAAGATCAACACGCCCTAATAGCTGGCTATTAGGATTGAGAGCAACGCCATTTTAGTTAATTTTAACAAGTACAAGTGGGCAAATATTTAATGCAATTGGTATAATTAAAGCGCAGATAATAAAAAGCCCGTAATTTTACGGGCTTTAAAACAATGTATTTACACGAACGGTTATAAGGAACTAAAGGCCACCTTAATGGCTAAACCAATAAGTACCACGCCCATTACCCAATCAAAATAATGTCCCATCGTTAAGAACTTATTACGCACAGCCGCTTTACTTAACACCAAAGAAACAAAACAAAACCATGTCATTGTCGCTAATGATAAATATATAGCGTAAGTGCCTAACCATAAGCTCGGTGTGTCATGAGACACAACCACAGAGAAAATAGATAAAAAGAACAACGTTGCCTTAGGGTTCAAAACATTAGTAATAAAACCCAAACCAAAGGCTTTGCGTCCACTTTGCTCTTCGGCTCTAACTTGTTGATTAAATTGCTCTGGCTCACTTGCCTTAACACGCAACGATTTATAACCAATAAAGGCTAAATACGCCGCACAAGCGTACTTGAGTATGTCAAACAACAACGGTGAGTTTTTAATGAGCAAACCAATACCAACGGCACTATAGGCAACGTGTACCAAAATAGCACTGCCAATACCTATGCTGGTGATAATTGCATTTCGTTTTCCATAACGAATACTTTGCTTAACGACGACAGCTAAATCTGGCCCAGGGCTAGCCAAGGCAAAAAAGTGAGCAGCGGCTAATATAAATAGTTGACTAAAAAACAACGAATTAAAAGATACAGCATCAAACATTACGACGACTTCCCAGCCTCCGCTTGTTGTTTCTCATGAGCAATCTGTTTTTGTTTGTGCAGCTCTAATCGTGTTTCAAGTAATTCACGACGCGCAAAGCGATGTTCGACGAACTCGTACACATTAGTCGACAAGGCAAGTTTAAAGTAATTAAGCGCCAATTCTGGTTGGTCATACATGCGAGCAAAAACACCTAAGTAAAAATACGCTTCACATAAGCGTTCAGCCAGCTGAGTTGGGTTTTCAATATTGCGGCCTAAACCATTGATAAACTGAGCTTGTGAAATATTCATTAAGAACAAATCAATAATCTGTCTGCCCCACACGTTTGCTTTAATGCCTTCACGGCTCGCGCGTAACTGTTTTAAAGCGCCAGCTTTATCAAGCTTGTTTTGGGCTAAATAGCGCCAAATAACACGATAAGGGTCCGTTTTATCAAATTCATGAAACTTCGTTAAGTCTTCAATCGCTAATTTAGGTTTACCGCCATAATGAAGTGAAACACCACGATTGAGATAAACATACTGGTGTTCAGGCGCTAATTCTATCGTTGCATCAAAGGCTTCATACGCTTTATCAAACTGACCAATCAGCGTGTAATGAACGCCAATAAAGTTGTAAGCATCGGCCATTTGCGGATTAACGCGAAGCGCTCTATTAAAATCGATACGGGCAAGACTTGGCAAACCAAAGCTGTCATATAACAAACCTCGATCATAAAATCCCTTCGCACGTTGCTCGTTCGTCAGATCTTCTTTAGTCAAAAAATCAGATATTCGGGCTAGCGCAACTTCTTTTTTAAAATCGATTGGCAGCGGCTCACTAATAATCAATTGCCCAAAAGGACTATTCGCTTGGACAGGCTCTTGAGCTGTTGAAGAGTTTGTTGATTGACAACCTGCAAGCCCAATAACTGCTAACAAAATGACCGATTGACTAAGTCTTGAAAACATTAAAAAAATTCCAAATAAAAATGTTGCTCTACTATGCCACAGCCCTCTGTTGATGGCTATGGCTGCGTCACACGAAGAAGAAAATTAACCGCAGTTAATCTCACCGAGAATAGTTAGTACTAGAAATGAGAGAGAAGTTCGAGCAATTCAAATAAATATCTTAAATATAAAGTTTCGACACTCCAGAAAACAGCACAGAAAAAGCTTAATTATGGATATATATACTTTATTTTACGCTCTTACTGTTTAGAAACCCTCGGGATGCGCTGACAGCCATTCATTGTGCTTTTCCTTGAGTTGGTCTCTTTGCTTTGTAGATGCTAACACAATGTCGGCGCCACCATCATAAGGGTGAAATACCACGCCTTTGCAGGGATTAATAATCATAATGTTGCCAGCTTCATCGTTAGCCACCAGACGAAATAGGCTATTTAACTCGCGTCCAGTGAAATTAACTTCAGATACATGAAGATGCCAATAGAGTTCGTAGTCGTCATCTTCATCGTGTTGCTCAAGCGAGCACCACGATTCTGTAACAGGAAATATCGTTGTTAGCTCTGGTTTTGTGGGTTCTTTAGATTCAGAATACTCGGGTAAAACAACAAGAACATTACTTTTACCAACTAGCTCTTGAAGCACGGCATTGTGCCTACGAAGAACCTCAAGATACTCTTGTTCGTTTTCTGGGTACCTTTTTGATTCTGGTAACGAATGGAATCGAATCCAACGATCCTTGAACTCATGCTTCAAGTTGTGCGCTTCAGGAGGGAAGTTATTGAATTCCCTTTCCCAGAATTTGGCAAGTTCTTTAATCATGGTGAAATACCACGCCCCCATAAGCCGTGAGCAATGCTGGCACAATTTGTTGCGCCTTTTGTTTTTACAATTAATGTGACCACGTTGAGAATCAGCTTTCATAGTCACTTGTTAAACCTACGACACAACTTTATCATGACCTACTTAAAGGCCGAATAAGGGACCTATAATGACCACTCGAATATTAGCAGAAATAGCTGCAAGTATCACAGAACTAAAAGCAAACCCAATGAAGGTTGCGACTAGTGCTTCTGGTGACCCTGTTGCTGTCCTAAATAGGAATGAACCAGCCTTTTATTGCGTTCCCGCTGCTGCGTATGAACTATTAATGGATCGATTAGAAGATCTCGAGCTTCTATCGATCGCCGCAGAACGAAAACACGAGCCCAGCGTCTCGGTAAATATCGATGATCTATGATCTCGAATTTAAAAAGAGTGCATTAAAGGAATAGAACAAACTCGGCTCAACTCTACAGGAGCAATTCAAAAAAAAGCTCAGAGAGAGGCTCTGTTCACCTCATGTTGTTTCTGCCAAATTGTCTGGTTCAGAGAATTTGTCTAAAATAAAACTTCGCCAATCAGCCTACCGCCTAGTCTATGCAGTCGAAGATAATATCATTACGGTCACTGTTCTAGCAGTCGGCAAGCGCGACAAAAGTGATGTATATCGTAAAGCGATGCACAGACTCGACTAGTATGTTTAACGCTTACAGCAACGGCGAATTTTGCTGGCGGAACTTTTGCGTGCTTTTGCAAAAAGTGCGACAGTCCGATTGACTGTTTTTGTTATGTTTTTTGTACACACTTATTTTTATATTCGTCTATTTTTTCTTTTGCGAATACTAGAAGTTCATCACTTTGCGAGAAAATGTTGATGGGAAGTTCACTAGTTTTCGTCATTTCGTATTCTACACCATCTTTCTTGGCAACATATTTCGCAATATTGTTTTCAGGCGCTGTTTTAGCTAATTGTTGTCTATACTCAATAGTGAGATTAACTTATTGAATGTATTGGTAATCAATACTAAATCATTTGTAAGTAAGCTTCACCGGATAACGAAACAACTTTCCTCGATGACTCCAGCGCAAAGAGAGATAGTTCATCAGTCAATTCAAGCCCTAGTGGCTGAAATCAGTACCGATGAAATTATTCAGCCTCTTTTTGACCTATCCCACAATGCCCTCATTGCGAATCCACTCAATTGAAAAAGTGGGGGAAATCAGGTGCGATACAGAGATACCGCTGTAAAGGTTGTCATAAAACCTTTAACAACAAGACTAAGACACCATTCGCTCGATTACATAAATCTCATCTGTGGGAAGATTATGCCCGTTGTATGCAATTAAAATTAACCCTAAGAGAAGCTGCCGATATTTGTGGTATTAACCTTAAAACGGCTTTCTTATGGCGACATCGTTTTCTGGTTGCTCAAGCGGGTAAAAATGACGATAAGCTATCGGGAATTATTGAAGTTGATGAGTTTTTTCTAGCTTACTCAGAAAAAGGTTCGAACACTTTAGCGGAGCAACGTCAGCCCAGAAAACGAGGGGGCGGCATCGATAAACGAACCAAGGATGGTCAAGTTGCCGTTCTTTTATCGATAGATCGCAGCAACCATATGATTAACCCTATGTTAGCCGCTGATACAACGGCAGAAATAGCAGCGAATTTAGCTGAAAATATCACTGAACACTCGGTATTATACCAATTGCATTAAGTAAGTGATCTTGTTGTGCGTAGAGAAAATCAGCTAAAACAAGGCGCTCGATTGACTAATAGCTGGCTATTAGGATTGAGAGCAACGCCATTTTAGTTAATTTTAACAAGTACAAGTGGGCAAATATTTAATGCAATTAATGGTATTATGCAGCGATGGTTCGTGGTCCTATGTGGCAATTGCCAAACAAAAACATGGTGACCATAAGCGGTTAATCAACGGTGAAATCAGAGTAATAGATGAGGTGTACAATATCCAAACGGTGAATGGCGCGATAGCTAACTTTAAAGGCTGGATTAACGGAAAAATGAAAGGTGTGGCAACGAAGTATTTATCTAATTATCTTGCGTGGTTCAGGGAAAGCAACGCAAAGCTAGATAAACAGCAAATATTAGTCGCGGCTTACGGGTGACAACAGTATTTTGGAACAGCGCCAATTTTATTGATTAAACTGACGCTCACATGGAATGCCATCGTGATCACCATCCATCTTCGTGTCAGGGCAGTTTTTTAAGAAAAACACCGCTTCTTTAAAAGATCCCATTTGAGAACATAGTTGGCGACCATCGCAACGAAAACTCGACTGAGTCAATAGTTTCGCCTTTTCTAACGTTTCCATCGCAGAACTATTCAATACTTGATCAGCAACACTGCTTACTTTCTGTTTCACTTCACCGTTTTGACTATTGTAAAATTGCCAACCACCAGCAGTGATTAAAATTAAAATAATAAACTTCTTCACAAACACCCTTTTACATCTAAATAGCTATATAGACGCTGTTAATTTAGAACATTTTTGTCAGCCATACAACAATTTTAATTTTCTAACAGACATAAAAAAAGCGAATCTAAGATTCGCTTTTTAAAAACAATTTTCCGATTATTCGAAGAATTCTTCGTCATCGTCTTCATCACCATGAACTACGCCATCTTCATCGATGAAATAGGTACCCCAACCATCATATTGGATCTGGTTTTTAAAGGCTAACCGAATCAATGCTTCAGTGTCTTTATCTAGACGTTCTACTTCAAGCTTATGATCAATAGTCGCATCAAAACAATAAATAATCGCGCCATCGTCTAACTCAAGTTCTTCAGCATCAGATACTTCAAAACCAAGTTTAAATGCATCAACAGCCGCTTTCTCTAGTTTGTCGAAATTGGCACATGATAAATGATGCTCGATTGGATATTCAGCATCAGGATTACTACCATCCGCTAAAATGCTTGAAACAATCTCACGATTATCAGCTTTCTGATGTTCAATTTCTTTTTCTACTGACGTGTTTTCTACAGACATAGTCATTCTCTAATAATTTGCTAAGTGCATTATAACCTGAAAGCTCAGTTAAATTGCACCATCAGGCAGTCTTTTTGTTAAGTTCATTCACTTCAGCATCAAGTTCATTGAGCTTTTGTAGCATATTGCTATGGGCAGTCTTAGACAGCTCTCTCACATTTTCTTTACTCATTTGGGCAAAAGGCATTGCCGGCAGGCTTTCAATAATCAATGTACCGTTGTTCCAACGGTTAAGACTAATGCTATCGGAACTACTCATCACTACAGGAATAACATCAACTTTCGCTTGAATTGCGGTATGAAAAGCGCCAGTTTTAAATGGTAATAACCCACGACCTCGACTGCGAGTCCCTTCGGGAAATATCCATACCGACAAACCACCTTCAAGCATTTTCTCAGCGGTCTGTGCGATAGTGCCGGCCGCTTTGGTTTTATTTTTACGGTCAATTAGTATGTTGCCACTTAACCAATATAGTTGCCCAAAAAACGGCACCCAAATCAAACTTTTCTTACCAAGGCTCACCACTCCGCGCGTTACGCCAGCACAAATAGTAATAACGTCAAAATTGTTCTGATGATTGGCAATAATCACTTTAGAGCTTGTGGTTACGTCTTTAGGTATACGAACAATAAGTTTAACACCGAATAACGGTGCAAACTTTGACAGCATTTGAGCCATCAAGTAAGTGTTATTGCGATGAAATGGACGTAATAAACAGATAAAGATCCCGCCAATACATGCAAGTATTATTAACGGGAGTAAAAAAATGACACGAAGTACAGCAATCATTAGCGCCCTAATCTCTCGAAGAATATAAATTTGCGCGTATTATGCGAAATTGGCGTACAAATGTATACACCTGTACGCTCAATTATTATTTTATGTGGTTAGGCTCACTCAAACGCGCGTGCTAGTAATACATAAATAACGTAGCTAAACAAACAAAAAAGCTTGCCATTACAACCGAAAACAATAGCTTACGCTCGAATATCTGTTTGAAAGGGAATTGAATCAAATAGGCACCAAAAAACATCCAATATGTTCGCCATAAGCTACCAACAAACACACTAACGCCGTTTGCATCTAGTGGCTGATCAATTGTCAGATATCGAATAACAAAAAAGCCAGTTTGAGACAACGACAGCAAACCAAATACCACCATAAAAGCGGCAATGGTCAAACGGATAAACCGTTCATTCTTTTTCATAATATTTCCAACAAAGGCAAACAGCTATTCTGTTTGCCTTATTAAACTTAAACGACTTATTAACCGAATTAGAAAATCAAACCGTTTTTATTTACTTTAGAGGTATCAACACGCGTTGGTGTTGCTTTACCGTCAACCAAACTCTGGCTAGCAATGGCGATAGAATTAATCACTTTAGTCATTGACGCTAAATCAAGGCTCGCAACATCATCTGACGCTTTGTGATAATGCTTGTCTTTATCCAGTTGCGTTGACGAAAAGCTATGGGCTGGCACACCTAAGCGCGCTAATGTCGCGTTATCTGAGCGGTAAAATAAACGTTGTTCAGGGTAAGGATCAGGGTGAACCTCAGTATTCATTGCTTTTAAAGATTTATTCATTAGTGAACCAAGATTTGAACGGTCAAAACCTGTCATCCAAAAGGTGCCTGCACCAAATTTAGACGGCTTACCAATCATTTCAATATTTACCATCGCTACAATATTGTCACTGTCGATATGATTTGAGAAATATTTAGAACCATAGCCGCCAATTTCTTCGGCTGTAAACGCTGAAAATACGAGTGTGCGTTGATTATCGCCTTGGTCACGATAATACTGTGCTAAGTTCATAATAGCTGCAGTACCTGATGCATCATCATCAGCACCGTTGTAAATTTTGTCACCTTCCGCTTGCTCATCAACACCTAAATGATCGTAGTGAGCAGAGAATAAAACGACTTCTTTTGATTTACCCGGCAATACACCAACGACATTGGATAATGATTGTGTTTTAACCGTATTAGTGACATTAACGGCAACAGACTTAACATCGGTAATCGCAGTAACAACCATCACCAACGTATTATCAGTATTGATTTCAAATTTATTTAACCCGCCACCAAAATACGCTTGATAACGTTTAAACATGCCTTCGTGAGCAGGATCAATCACAACAAGATTACTGCCACCGCGTTGATTAAGTTCACCTATTTTTTCGAGAAAATCATCATCCTTTCCAATAACAGTTAAAGCGACTGACGTTGAATCGTCCCAGTTTAACGATTCATTGCTCGTCGCAACGGCAACCATTTCAGCGCTAATTACTTCACCGTTTAAATTAACAGCAACAGACTCAGGCTTAACATTATAAAGTGAGAAATCCTGTTCATAGCCCATCGCACCATCTAAAGGAACTAAACCAGCTTCTTTAAAACGTTTACCGATAAATTCTGCGGCTTTAGTAATACCAGGCGTAAAGGTTCCACGACCTTCTAGCTCATCAGATGCTAAATAGGTAACGTCGTTGGTTACTGTTTGAAGGTTAATTTCAGGGACTTTTTTAACTGCTTTTTGTTCAACAGCATCTTTGCTACTGTCGTTACAAGCGACTTGCGTAGCGGCTAATAAAATAGCCAATGGAATGATTTTTTTCATTATTATTCTTCTTTAATTAGACAGGAAATCAGTGGTGTTTCAGTTTATCGCCACTACTCAAATAAAACTGATGCTAATATATCGCCATCACAAAGGATGAGCAAACCAATCTCTCTAATTTTTATCGTAAATCAGCAATTTGTAACAATTTGGCCGTTATCACAGCGCAGACTATCAATAGCGATATTGATTTGCGATAATTCGCCTTTAATTTTTTTAAACACTGAACGCCCGTGATAACTAATAAAATATTCATTATTGGCTTACCAAGAACCGCCACAACAAGTGTCTGCAAAGCACTTGTCGAACTTGGTTTTACAACGGCTCACACGGCCTATATTCAAAAAGCCTTTGACGATGCACAAGTTATCGCAGACACACCTATTTTCTGTGATTATCAAGTACTTGATCAGCACTACCCAAACAGTAAATTTATTCACCTCGCCCGTGATATGAATGCTTGGGTGCCATCGATTCGTCAATTGCTACAGCGAATGCTGCATAATCTACAACGCACTGATGGCGGTTTTAACCCCTATTTACGCCGTTGTTATCACGATATTTTTAGTCCTCTCACCGTTGACAACATTAATAACGATGACTTTTTGATCCGCTGTTACGATCGTCATCTAGCGACAATTAAAACTCATTTTAGAGATAGACCGGACGACTTGTTAAGCATTGATGTAAGTCACGCAATGAGTTATCAAAGGTTGTTAGACTTCGTAGATTTAACACCCCGCGAATCTAATGATTTTGAACGAGTCAATATCGGTGGCAAAGTCACGGCATGGAAACAAGTGGACAGCGAATTCAAGATAGAATCTACGCGCCGTGGCCGCATCGATAAGCTCGATTATTTAAGTTAAACGCAATCACACTTTGCGAAACGCGCGCAGGATAGGTAAAATCCCGCCCAAATTAAGAATGTGAATAAACTATGTTTGAATTAAAATTTAATACCCCAGATGCGTGGACTGACGCCGTCATGGAAAACTTTGATTACTTTTTACAAGATCATGCGTCCGCTGAAAAGAAAGCATCAGGGATGGCGATGTCTATGCTTTCCCATTATCCAGATCGTGCCAAGCTCGTTCGTGCGATGACTGACTTAGCCCTTGAAGAACTTATTCACTTTAAACAGGTGCTAAAGTTGATGAACGCTCGCGGCGTTATTTTAGGTCAGGATAAACGTGACCAATACATCACCGAAATACGCAACTTATTTCGCCGTGGGGGCAAGCACTTTATGCTTGATCGCTTAATTGTCGCCGGTGTCATTGAGGCCCGTGGTTATGAGCGTTTTTCAATGGTCGCTGTTGCACTTCCACCCGGAAAAGATAAAGATTTTTACGACAGCATTGCCAAGTCAGAAGCCAAGCACAAAGATTTATTCATTGAATTAGCCTACGAATATTTCGATAAAGCCGAAGTTGATACTCGGTTAGAGGAAATCTTAATTGCAGAAGCAGACATTTGTAGTCGCTTACCCTTTAGCGGTGCGTTGCACTAGTCGAATATGTGCGTCACTCTTAGTGAGTAACGCACATTTAACGCCATCTAAATTACCGCACTAAACACACAATGAATGACAACGCTTTATCTCTTCAATAATGGCATTCGCCAGCGGTGATACCGCATTATTCTTGGATGAAATTAACATCACAGGGATTTGATAAGAATATTTATCAGGTAAAATCGATTGAAACATTCCCTTATCAACCCAATAACTGGCGTAATGCTCAGGTAAATAACCGATAAATTCACCCGACAAAATCAAATGTGCAATACCCTCATCGTGATAAGCCATGGCGCTATTTTGATAATTTAAGCCATCATTTCGCACTTCTTTATCACGCATATAATTGCTTGTAATAACTTCAGCTTTCTCGAGCAATTTAGCCACTTGAGCTGGCTTACAATCGAATAGTGGATGCCCTTGCCCGCAATATAAAAAGTTGGTTTCGTTATGCAGTGGAAAATAATCTAAACCCCGTAACTGATGACGACTCACCCCTAAGCCAACTAAAGAGCGACCGTTGGCCACTGCAGTTTCAACTTCGCGCGCCTCACAGACATTGATATCAAATTGCAGATTATTACCCTTGGCCTTTAAGGCCGAAATAGCACGTGCAACACCACAGCGCGGATCGTTAACAATGGTATCGATAATCGCAATAGTGACACGGCCAGAAAGCTCACTTTTCGCACTGGCCACTGTGGTTGCAAACGCGTCACATTGTTGCAGTAACTCAAGCGAGGCTTGATAGGTAACACGCCCTGTTTCCGTCAACTCAAAACCACTTCTACCTCGCTTACAAAGTTTGACATCTAAGCGCACTTCTAAGTCTGAAAGATGGGCGCTAATAGTGGAGCGACCGATATTTAAACGAGACTCTGCGGCTGATAAACCACCACATTCTACAATAGCGACAAATATTCTTAGCAACCGTAAATCAACATCATGAACACGCATCTTTTAAAACCCTACATTATATGATTAGCATTAGTTCGATAAAACCGGAATGAATATCGATTATTATGCAACTACAAAACAAAGATAACAAGTTAGAATAGCGGTATAAATCATTACTTTAATAATAATTATTAACCCGTATGCACTATTCGGGTTCAAACGTTTAGGAGCACTTTATGACGTTTAACTATGGTATCGACCATTTAGATCTTGATGTTGTTAACAACATTGCCAGCGGCAAAGTTACAGCACAGCTTACCCAACAAGCTATCGAAAAAATTAACATCAGCCGTGGCCGTGTAGAACAAATGGCGGCGTCAGATGAGGCTGTCTATGGTATCAATACAGGTTTTGGTCCATTATGTGACACCCAAATCACCCCTGAAGAAACCAATTTATTACAAAAGAATTTATTGATAACTCACGCCGTAGGTGTGGGTGAGCCAATCGCTAAATCAATTTCTAAATTGATGTTAATTACTAAAGTTCACGCGCTAAGCCAAGGCTTCTCTGGCATCCGTCTTGAAACGGTAGAACGCATGTTGGCATTCATCGAACTTGATTTGATTCCAGTGGTTCCAGAGCAAGGCTCTGTTGGCGCATCAGGCGATTTAGCGCCACTTTCTCACTTATTTTTACCACTATTAGGTGAAGGCGAATTCTGGCAAGGTAATGACATTGTTCCTGCGGCGCAGTTACTAAAAGAACATAATTTAGCGCCAATGGATTTACACGCTAAAGAAGGTTTAGCGTTAATTAACGGCACGCAATTTATCTTATCGCACGCTATCACTGGCTTAACGAAAATGCGTTACTTACTCGATCTTGCTGACATAACTGGTGCCATGAGCATTGAAGGCATGCAAGGGAGTCAATCACCATTTAGAGAAGAGCTTCACGCCACTCGCCCATTCCCTGGTAACGTTGAAGTAGCAGCACGTATGCGAAGCTTTTTTGCAGGCTCTGAAAACATGAATTCACACACTGACTGTGATCGCGTTCAAGATCCCTACTCACTGCGTTGTATTCCACAGGTTCATGGCGCATCACGCAATGCTTACAATCATTTAAAAGATTTGGCTGAGATTGAAATGAACTCTGTGACTGATAATCCAATCGTTATCAGCAGTGAAGAAGCCATTTCTGGTGGTAGCTTCCACGGCCAACCACTTGCAATGGTGCTTGATTACGCATCGATTGCCGCGTCAGAGCTTGGTAATATTTCAGATCGTCGTTGTTACTTATTACTTGAAGGCTTGCACGGTTTACCGCGTTTGTTAACGTCATCAGGTGGTTTAAACTCAGGTATGATGATCCCACAATACGCGACAGCAGCATTGGTTACTGAGAATAAGTCACTGTGTTTCCCACCGTCAGCAGACAGCGTTCCAACGTCAATGGGTCAAGAAGATCACGTATCAATGGGCAGTATTTCAAGCCGCCAATTTAACCAAATTCTCGGTAACTTAGAAAAAATCCTCGCGATTGAATTGATGTATGCCGCGCAAGCTATCGACTTTAGACGTTCAAATAAGTGTTCAGATATTATCGAGAAAAACTTCGCTATTATCCGTGAAAAAGTAGCGAAACTTGAAGAAGACAGACTACTAAAACCAGATATTGATGCGATTATCACAATGGTTAGAACACAAGCGTTTACGGTTAGATAAGGAAATTAATAATGACATTTGAACAAGAAATCAAACAAGGTATTCCAAGTGAATTACCAGCAGCTAAGCCTTATCCGTTAGATGCTAACCGCGCGCCAAAGCGTAAAGACATTCTAAGCAGTGAAGAAAAACAGCTTGCTGTACGCAATGCACTTCGCTATTTCCCAAAAGAGTGGCACCAAGAGCTGGCCGTTGAGTTTGCTCAAGAACTCAACGACTTCGGCCGTATCTATATGTACCGCTTTAAGCCAAGCTATTACATGAAAGCACGCCCTATTAGCGACTACCCAGCTAAATGTCAGCAAGCTGCTGCCATCATGTTAATGGTTGATAACAACCTAGATCCTGCTGTTGCACAACATCCAGAAGAGCTAATTACCTACGGTGGTAATGGCGCAGTGTTCCAAAACTGGGCCCAATACATTTTAGCCATGAAGTATTTAAGCGAAATGGAAAATGACCAAACGCTTCATCTTTATTCCGGCCATCCAATGGGACTATTCCCATCATCAGTTGATGCCCCACGCGTGGTGGTAACCAACGGCATGATGATCCCGAACTATTCACAACCAGATGATTGGGAAAAATTCAACGCATTAGGCGTAACACAATACGGTCAAATGACGGCTGGCTCGTTCATGTACATTGGTCCGCAAGGCATCGTACACGGCACGACTATCACGGTCATGAATGCGTTCCGTAAAGTATTAAACAAAGACGAAAAACCACAAGGAAAAATCTTCCTTACTGCTGGTCTTGGCGGCATGAGTGGCGCACAGCCAAAAGCCGGTAACATCGCTAACTGTATTACGGTTTGTGCCGAGGTCAACGCGAATGCAGCCACTAAACGCCACCAGCAAGGTTGGGTTGATGAGCTTATCGACAACATGGACGACTTAGTTGCCCGTGTTAAACAAGCACAAGCTAACGAAGAAGTCGTATCAATCGCCTTTATCGGCAACGTGGTCAACGTGTGGGAAAGTTTTTTCGAGCAAGATATTTTCATTCACTTGGGTTCAGACCAAACATCATTGCACAACCCCTGGTCAGGCGGCTACTACCCTGTTGATATCAGCTATGAAGAATCAAATCGCTTAATTCGCGAAGAGCCAGAAGTCTTTAAAGAAAAAGTACAAGCGACATTAAAACGTCATAGCGACGCTGTTAACAAACACACCGCACGTGGTACTTACTTCTTCGATTACGGCAATGCGTTCTTACTAGAAGCATCACGCGCTGGCGGCGATGTCATGGCAGACAATGGTATCGATTTCAAATACCCATCTTACGTGCAAGATATCCTAGGCCCAATGTGTTTCGACTATGGTTTTGGCCCATTCCGCTGGGTGTGTACCTCTGGTAATCCAGAAGACCTAGACAAAACCGATGCTATTGCCGCAAGCGTTCTTGAAAAAATAATGGCTGAGTCGCCTGAAGAAATTCAGCAGCAGATGCAAGATAACATCACGTGGATCAACGATGCCAAACAAAACAAACTCGTTGTCGGCTCACAAGCACGTATTCTTTACGCCGATGCACAAGGTCGTATGGAAATTGCTACAGCCTTTAATGATGCGATCAACAGCGGCGCAATTGGCCCTGTGGTATTAGGTCGTGATCACCACGATGTGAGCGGCACTGATTCTCCATTCCGCGAAACATCAAACATTTATGATGGCAGTCGTTTCACCGCAGATATGGCCATTCACAACGTGATTGGCGATAGCTTCCGCGGCGCAACGTGGGTATCAATCCACAACGGCGGCGGTGTTGGCTGGGGCGAAGTAACCAACGGCGGTTTTGGTATGTTATTAGATGGTTCAAGTGATGCGGAGCGCCGCTTAAAATCAATGTTACTGTTTGATGTAAATAACGGTATCGCCCGTCGCAGCTGGGCACGTAACGAAGAAGCCAACTTTGCTATTAAACGCGAAATGGAGCGCACGCCTAAGCTAAAAGTAACCTTAGCTAACAATGTCGATGATGATATTTTGGATAATTTATCACTGTAATGTTTAACTAATTAGCTTTTAACAAAGTACAACATGTAAAAAAGCTACCTCATTTGGGGTAGCTTCTTTAGAAATAATATATCGTAACTCATACTTAATCCGACATTCCGCAGTATTTTTAGGAATAAATTTTTTGATAGATACTACCCATGCAATTAATGATAATACTGTTCCTCTCTTCCACATTTAAGACTAGCTGTTGCTCACCACTGATTGTTAAGACATGAATGCCCTGAAAGCAAAAGAATACCCAACGAGCGGTTGGGTTTTGGCATGGTTTGTATTTTAAGTTGGGAAAATAGGCAGACTGAGCCTTTAGCTCCCTTCTGATTTTATGCTCCAATGCCGCGTAAACCATTAAGCAGCATGTCATTACCATCAATAGCGCTTCTATTCTTTCTGGCTTTTTCAAATAAAGTGATGAGGTTAAAAAGTCAGGGCTTTTTAAAAACCTGAACCCTTTTTCTACACTTTGTTGAGACTTGTAAAGACTGAGCATTTTCTCCATCGTGAGCCCTTCACTCAAATCATTGGTCGCTAACATAAATATGCCTTTTTCTTGCAATCGTTGTTCTCGACTCTTTAGTGACCAATACAATTGCCCTGTTATTTGGTACTCATAGCTATCGGGTTGTTGGTTTAGCTTAGGGCGACCACTTTGTTTGAATATGGCATGCTTAAGGATTTTATCGCCATCAATACCAATCTCATTATGGGCTTTTAACCATGTATTTAATGTTTTAGCTGCATCTAATGGACAAGAAAAACGCTGTCGACTCAATTTTTTGAATGATTTTATCACCTCGTTTGAGTCTTTTTTCATACGTTTATCTAGCGTATGTTGCTCCCGTTTTTTCGCTTGCTCGCTTTCTATTAATAACCAACGCTGTTTTACTTCGCCATAGTCAGACTCAAGCCATGCTGCGCTGTAGCCATTATTGTAGTGGTCAACTAATTTTGGTCACGGTTTTGTAAGTTTTCCAGTATCTCTGTTCCGATTCATTTGGAGTTAAACCGCCATTATATTGATGAGGCCTGACGTTACTATAATATCCTGTAATATAATTCACTACTGCCGCCTTGGCTTGCACTAAAGATTGATAACCTACAGTGGGCATCCATTCTGTTTTAAAACTCCTAAAGAATCTTTCCATCGGTGCGTTATCCCAACAGTTTCCTCGTCTGCTCATGCTTTGCTTGATTTGATATCGCCAAAGTAATTGACGATATTTCTTACTCGTATAATGACAGCCTTGATCTGAATGAAACATCACGCCTTTTGGTCTCCCTCGTGACTCAAAAGCCATTGTTAATGCTTGGCTAGTTAGCGCTGTATCAGGTGAGTAAGACATCGCCCAACCAATAGGTTTTCTGGCGAACAAATCAATCACAACGGCTAAATAACACCAACGATTACCTGCCCATATAAAAGTCACATCTCCACACCAAACTTGATTGGGTTCGCTAACAACAAATTGTCTGTCTAAGTGATTCGGTATCGCTGCGTGCTCATTTCCACCTCGCTTATAAGCATGCTTAGGTATCTGACAACTCACTAGGCCAAGCTTTTTCATAATGCGGTTTGCTCGGTAGCGGCTTAATGGCATATCTCTAGTCGTTGCTATCTGAGCTACGCTTCTGGCTCCTGCTGATTCGCCACTTTCCGAGAAAATAGCGCGAACCATTAATTCTGCTTTTAAGTGCTTATGACTGGCGTTTTTTGAATTTTTACGCCAGTAACCATAGCTACTACGATGAATATCAAAGACTTCACAGACTGTTTTTACATCATAGCTCTCTTGTAACGCCTGGACTATTTCAAATTGTCTAGGGAGTCTGACATCAAGAGAGCTGTAGCCTTTTTTAGTATTTCTTTTTCTAATTCAATCCGTTTTATGCGTTTTTCGAGTTCTTTAATTTTTATTTGTTCAGGTGTTAATGCAGTCGGTTGGTCTGCTATACCGTTTCGCTCTTTCTTTAATTGTCGTGCCCATTTATCAATGGCTGATTTACTCACTCCGACGGCTTCGGAAGCTTCTCTGACAGAGTATCCTTCATCAACAACAAGTTGAGCTGTTTCGAGTTTAAATTCTGCTGAATAAGTTGGTCTTGTTCTAGTATTCATTGATTCACCTAAAGTTGATGAGGCGTATGATAACACCTCTATTTAAGTGACCAAATTCACTGTACCACTACATATCAAGTGTTTTAAAATCTAGTGTGTTTTTCCGGGCGATTGCTTCTTTTACTTGCTTTAACTTTTGCGGGGCGCGAGAGATAAATAACTGTTTTTGTTCATCCAGTGATTGAATTGTTTCTGCGGTATATAGGGCGGCATCGGCAATAAAATATTGGCTATCTTGCGCCGCTTTCAAGCTACTAATGTGGTGTTTAACAATATGTTTAAAACCTTCATTGTCGTTAATATTGCCACTGGCAGCTTGCATGTACACGGGGATACCTGCTTTGTTTTCAGTGATCAAGTTAAGTACAACCTGATTCAACTCTGGACGATGGTCTCGACTGTAACCTCTAACGAGTTTAACTGCTTTACAGTCCTCTTCATGATCATAATTACCATCAACATGAATACTGGTCGAGTCTAAATTAATGCCTTCGCATGGTAGCCCTAAATGTTTAACAACACTCGCTGATAACGTTTGATAGATGTCTGACACGCCCGTTTCATAAAGTTTATCAAGGCAACGGCCTAGCGCATCGTCATTGATATATTCAGCCTTTATCCCTTTACCTATAAGGCGCTCAACAGGACGCTCTTTAAAGTATTGTGGGTACATATGTAAGGTACGGCCAACAAAGCCAAGCCCATTTAAAATCATGGCTTCAACCAATTGACCGTAAGAGATAAGCTTGCCATCACATTGCCCAGGGAGCGCCTGATCAATTATCTTGGCAATACCAAGCTCTTTGTTCATGCCAGCAACCAAACCTAAATGATCAAGACCTTTTGTTGAATATGACGCCATTATTTTTCCATCACCCAAAGATAAGTAATAGATCAAATATGGCGATCTGCGTCAAGGTTTTTTTATTAAGTTTTTAGGTGCGGAAAGACAGCTGAAAATATCACTGAACACTCGGTATTATGCAGCGATGGTTCGTGGTCCTATGTGGCAATTGCCAAACAAAAACATTGTGACCATAAGCGGTTAATCAACGGTGAAATCAGAGTAATAGATGAGGTGTACCATATCCAAACGGTGAATGGCGCAGCTAACTTTAAAGGCTGGATTAACGGAAAAATGAAAGGTGTGGCAACGACGTATTTATCTAATTATCTTGCGTGGTTCAGGGAAAGCAACGCCAAGCTAGATAAACAGCAAATATTAGTCGCGGCTTACGGGTGACAACAGTATTTTGGAACAGCGCCAACAGTTTAGACTTGAGATTCTGTCAAAGTGGTGCCTACGTTCGCAACTTTATCTTCTTGCGCTTTAAGTCGTCATTTGAAGTTTTCTAAGTTGTGACATAATCAAATTAAACGCACACCGTTGGCTGAGACAAATACACAATTCTTACGTAATTCATCACTAGTTCAGTCTTCCCCATGAGCTGGAAATTCGGTGGCATAATCTATGACTATTTTTTGGTTTCTTCCTCAACGCGATTTAAGCTTGATCCCCTATCAATAAGCCCCGAACAACCTTCATGAGCTAGCTCTTGATAACGATAAAATGTATCTCGTGAGCCCCACATAACTTTGCAAATTCTGTTTACGTTGCAAAGTTATGGCTCTAAATTAAGTGAACCGACGTTGTAATTAATGATTGGATTGTTAGTGTGAAAGTTACCTCTTTTGTTGTTTTGGTGAAAGGTTCAGCACCTTTATCAAAACGGGTAACTCTCAACTTTTCAATAAGAAATGTCAGTTCTTGTAAACTAATCAAGTACCTTCAAAGTTCCTCAGTTCTATTGCTATTTGGTATCTTGTTGCTAATTTATGCTTAGCTGACATTATTCTTGACTGTCTAATTTTTAGGGATAAATAGATAGATAAACTTTGCCAAGATTGATTTGTTGTTTATATATCTAGTTGAGACTTTACTAAGAAATGATACCTTGGGTTATTTTTCTTTAAGTCGTGTTCAATCCAATGTTTTGCCTCATCTGATATTATTACTCCCCTATCAATTAATTTTTGGGCGAATTTAGTAGGTCGTCCTAATTTACTAGACAGTATCAATACCTCTTTTAATACATCAACGTCTTCAGATAGAACCAAGGCATCCTTGCTAAGTAAATATTCGAAAACAGCTGGCCCCTCATTGTGCAAAAGGGAACTAACGAGAGCATTTCTTCCATCAGATGAGGTTAAAGATAGATCAACGCCATAATTTTCTAGCACTTTGAGTTCATCTACATTAAAAGTTTCTACTAAAAAACCAGCATGGTTTCCATTAAGCTGATGTCCTCTTTTCAAAACTTCCTCAATAACAGTAAAAGGCGGTCTTTTGATTAGCGCATTTAAAATCATAATGTCTGCCTGAGTAGTCGAATTACTACTTACTTCCTCTAATTCATGTAAAAACATGTCCCAGTCGGTGTTTTTAGCGTCTGGAAAAAGGCTTATGCTTTCAAACCCTTTACCTATCATTTTAGACGTATAGACCGCGCTTACATCTGTAAAACTATTTTCACCCAAAAAATCGTCAAACTCTTCTGCTGAAAAATTAGCATACTTATTCAAATCATTATTATTAGATGACTCTTTAATTTCGTCGATGTATTCTAACTTAACACTTTGTTTTGTATGCGAAACAGACTTATCAAAATTTATTTTAGGATCGTTTATAAGGTCAGTGGTAACATTCATGTTATCTTTTGTTAAGTTATGGTATAAAACCAACAAAGCAATAATAAAAGGTATTATCATAATACATAAAATGATCGTGGATACGATGTTTTTATTGTATCCCCACCGACTTACAAATCTCTCCTTCCATCCAGATAATATAAACAGTAACCACAGGCTCCCAAAAGCACTCAAAGAATATTTAAAAAATGAGGCGCTAGCATGTACGATGATAGTGATTATTTCGGATTCGTTCAAAATAAAAACTGAAACTAATGCTTCTACCAAAAAAGCAAAAGCACCTATTAACAAACTAAAACCTAAAAAAACAATTGCTAAGAGAATAGAGCCATGAAAAGACTTCCCTGTTACATTTTCAACAAAACGCACAAAGTAAAAATCATGAAAATTATCTTTCTGGGGAATTAAGCTATAAATTTTTGACATATTAATTACCTCTTTCTCACCTATCATTTAAGGGCAAGTCGCCATAGCGTCTTTATATTCTTTAAGCAGGCGTTCATTTACTTGTTTGTGTTGAGCTGACCGTATCGAATCCGCTAGCATTTTGTACCCAAAGCTTGCGGCTAATCCCACACCTTCGCCAAAACCCAAGCCAATAATGGCGAGTATTGCGGCCCCCTCAACATTAATAAGAGTAGCATAGTCAGTGTCTACTCTATCAAGATAAATTAATCTACTCACCATTGCATCTGCTATTTCTTTGGTAGTATAGCCATTGCCGCAAGTATTCTTATTATTTTGTAACTACTCAGCACTTCAAAGCTAGTGTTTTAAATTAATTGAAAAATAAAAAATGATCGACTTGCTTGATCATTCTGAGCCGTTATTCTATGGGTCTCTCTATTCAGTAGTTTGAGCAATGAAAATAAGCGGCATCGATATTGAAAAAAATATCGACAACATAAAAAAGCAAATCGAGACGGATAAAACATTGTCCCCATCAATACGTGCCGCTATCGATTTATTGTTGCTTATCGTCACTTTATTGTCCCAACGGTTAGGCCTTAACAGTCGAAATAGCAGTAAACCACCATCATCAGATCCTAATCGGAAAAAGAAGCCTAACGCTAATAGTTCAAATGCATCGGGTGGGCAACTCGGTCATAAAGGAACAACTTTACCGCTTGATGAACGACCTGATATCAACCATAAAATAGTTCTTGATAGAACGCTATTACCACCAGGAAGTTATACCGATATGGGGGTGGAAACCCGTCAGGTAGTGGATATAGAGTTTAAGCGCGTCGTAACTCAATACCAAGCCCAAATTCTTGAAAACGAATTTGGTAAGCGATTCGTTGCTCCATTTCCAACGGGGGTTAATAGTCGAATTCAATATGGTAATGGGCTAAAGGCTCACGCGGTTTACTTGTCTCAATATCAGCTACTCCCTTACGAGCGTATTCGTGAATATTTTACCGACCAACTTAACATTCCACTGAGTAGTGGCAGTCTGTACAACTTCATTAATACAGCTTACCGTCATCTCGATGAGACGAATGCGCTTGAATTCATCAAGGAAAGTTTGAAGAATGAATCAGTGCTTCATGCTGATGAAACAGGCATTAACATTAACGGTCAACGTCAATGGTTACACAATGCATCATCATTAAAATGGACCTATCTATCGGCTCATGAGAAACGAGGTTGTGATGCCATCAATGCCATTGGAATACTACCCGACTTCACTGGTGTGATGTGTCATGATCACTGGAAGCCGTACTATCGTTATGATTGTCAACATGCTTTATGCAATGCTCATCATCTGCGAGAACTCACACGTGCATACGAACAGGATGGCAAGAGCTGGGCTGAAACGATGCGTATTTTTTTAATAGAGCTTAATCAGGAAGTTGAAGATAGCGGTGGAGTGATTAGCGACAAAAGACAATTAATGAGTCGCCTTCAATATCGAGATATTTTAAAAGAGGGTGAACACGAAAGCCCTCCGCCAGCGATAATCGTCGGGAAACGTGGACGCCCTAAGAAATCAAAATCGCGCAATTTATTAGAGCGATTACAGAGTTACGAAGATGATGTACTCAGATTTATGGTGGATAAAATTGTGCCTTTCACGAACAATCAGGGTGAAAATGATTTGAGAATGGTGAAAGTTCAGCAAAAGATATGGGAGTGTTCATAATTCTGTGTCATTTCAGTAGAATATAATAAAACAGGAATGACACATGACTAACTCTTTTGATTTTGAGCAAGCATTAACAGATTTGCAAGCTGGTAAAAGCCTCACTGGTAAAGATGGCATCTTAGGCCCTTTGATTAAGCAATTAACCGAAGCGGCTCTTAATGCCGAACTAGAGCACCACTTAGCCAACGATAATCAATCTAATAGAAAGAATGGCAGAACAAGTAAAAACATCAAACACCCGTCTGGTAATTTTGAACTCGACACTCCGCGAGACCGCAATGGAACATTTGAACCTCAATTAGTGAAGAAAAATCAAACCTCACTATCAGATGAAATCGATCGCAAAATACTCTCGATGTTTAGCTTGGGAATGAGTTATCGTGATATCAATGCACATGTAGAGGAGATGTACGGTATTAACGTGGCCACAGGAACGATTAGCGCAGTCACTGACAAGCTTATTCCTGAGCTTAAAGCATGGCAACAAAGGCCATTAGATAGCCATTACCCAATTGTTTGGCTCGATGCTATTCATTATAAGGTCAAAGAAAACGGTCGCTACATCAGCAAAGCTGTCTACACGTTATTAGCACTTAATATGCAGGGTAAAAAAGAGATATTAGGGTTGCATTTATCAGAAAACGAAGGGGCTAATTATTGGCTTTCAGTGCTGACCGACCTTAATAATCGCGGTGTTAAAGATATTCTTATTGCCTGCGTAGATGGGCTAACCGGCTTTCCTGAAGCCATAGCAGCTATCTTTCCTGAGACAGAAACACAGCTTTGTATCATTCATCAAATTCGAAACTCACTTAAGTACGTCGCGTCTAAAAATCAGAAAGCCTTTATGGCCGATTTAAAACCTGTCTATCGTGCACCCACAAAGGAAGCAGCTGAATTAGCACTCGATAAACTAGAAGAGAAGTGGGGCGAAAAATATCCGCTGGTTATTAATTCCTGGCGCAGGAAGTGGCACAATCTATCTCACTATTTTAAGTACCCTGAGCACATCAGGAAGGTGATATATACCACGAACGCCGTTGAGGCGGTTCATCGTCAGTTTAGAAAGTTAACGAAGACAAAAGGCGCATTCCCGAACGAAAATAGCTTGTTGAAGCTGTTGTATGCTGGCATATTGAATGCTTCTGAGAAATGGACGATGCCAATCCATAACTGGAGCTTGTGTGTTTCTCAGTTGGCGATATATTTTGAGGGACGTTTAGATAGCGTCATTGATATTTAGAAAATTAAGCCTGACACAGAATGTTGAACGCCCTCAAAGATATCGGGCTGCTTTAGAAGCAAGCATGGTTCCGTCATGTTTTTTGGCCTTAGAAGCTACCTGTCAAGTTGTAAAAAACAAGGGGTCAGTGCGTCTACTGCTTTGTCATTATTATTAAACGGAGCACTACCAAATATTTTCCCCCCTGCTGAGTAGTTACATTATTTTTATTATTATTGTCATTACCATCACTGTAGTCGTCAGTTGATTGATCATGATCTGTTTCATCACTTCCTGCTCCACCCCAGCCCATTACAACAGGTCTCGGCCCACCGCGTGTTCCCCTAACATCTATTCTTTCTGTCGCATTTACTGATGCAATACCCCAACCCCAACCAGTTGTAAGTTCATTAGACGACTGTGTATAATAACCACTATCGTCTATGTAACTATCACTCTCGCCATTGTTATATTCAATGGCACCCATATCAGCATGTTAGTGCAATAACACTCTTTACAAAAACTTTCTTCATTTTTAACTCCCAGTGAAACTTATCATTCCAATATTATTAAGATTGTGTTAACTACCCATTAACATATAATTTACAATAAATTCTAAGTCAAATACTACTCTTGCTTGGCATCATCAAACACTATAGTGGTCAAGTTTTTTTGGAGAGTTATTAAGCCGCTTTTTTCAATTTATTTGCTTTTTGAACTGGTGTTAAATAATCGTTCGATGAGTGCAAACGCTTATAATTATAAAACCTGATATATTTCTCGATACAATGTGTCAGGGATTGATGATTTATAAAAATTAAGTGGTTCAGCCGCTCTGATTTTAAACTTCTAAAAAATCGTTCCATCACGGCATTGTCCCAACAGTTTCCTCGTCGGCTCATACTCTGAGTTATTTTTAATTGAGTTAAATGACTCGTAAACAGATTAGCTGAATATTGCACTCCTTGATCTGAATGAAACATCAGATTTTTCAAATAGGGTCTATGTTTTTTATTCGCATCATCTAACGCCGCTTTGGCTAACTTAGCGTCAGGGCTTTGAGAAACAGCCCAACCAACAATCTCACGTGAGCCAAGGTCTAATACACACGCAAGGTAGCTCCAGCCCTGATTTGTTCTAATATAAGTGATATCGCCAACCCAATGGGTATTAAGCGTTTCAGGATTGAATTGACGCTTAAGCAGGTTGGGAGCATAGCGACATTCTTCACCAATATTTGGATAGTAATGCTGTTTTTTAGGCGACAGAGCAACCACTTTAGCTTTTTTCATTAGTGCCGCTGTTTTAAATATTCCAATGGCATATCCTAGGTTATTCAGCTCGACATTCATTCTTCTTCGACCATATGTACTACCCGTTAACTCAGCAATTTTTTTAATATCATTAACTATTTTTTCAGCTTTAAAAGCACGGCATTGCACATCCGATTGATAAAAAAATGTACTTTGACTAATACAAAAATCCGGCATAACTCGGTAATGAAATATTCACCAAAAAAATAAGTAACAGAGTTGAAAGTATCCACAGCCCGTAGCGAAAAATTAGGTATATATCTTTCACAAGCCAATGATGGTTGCATCTAATGACGTATACTAATTTCTTCTAAATACAATAAACTTATCCCACGTCAACAGTAAGCTCTGAATTAATATTAAATTGGCATTCTTTTAGTATTTACCCTGTAGGTATCGGAGATCTGTTTTTATTAGGGTCTGTTGAGGGCTACATTAATAACAGGGCAGTGACAAAAAAGCCCGATTAAATTGCTTTAATCGGGCTATCTAAAAAATTGGTTATTCTACGGCTTATAATAAATCGGCGACTCTGGCCCCACAGGTAAACCAAATACGAATACCCATAAGTAGAACAGCGCGACCCAGCCGACAAAGAAAAACATCGAGTATGGCAACATGGTTGCGACTAGCGTGCCTATTCCCATATCTTTCTTATATTTGGTAGCAACAGCCAAAATCAACCCAAAATAACTCATCATAGGAGTTATTAAATTTGTCACCGAATCACCAATACGATAAGCCGCCTGAATCGTTTCTGGCGCGTAACCAATCAGCATTAACATAGGAACGAAGATTGGCGCTGTGATTGCCCATTGTGCCGATGACGAACCAAGACTTAAATTCACTAATGCACACATAAAGATAAAGAGCACAAATACTTCTGGACCAGTGAGGTTTAACGCTGTTAACAGTGCCGCCCCTTTAACTGCCAAGATGGTACCTAGGTTAGTCCATTTAAAGAACGCGACAAACTGCGCGGCAAAGAATACCAGCACCACGTACATGCCCATCGAGCTAATGCTTTTGGACATTGCATCAATGACATCACGGTCGTTTTTCATGGTGCCAACGACGCGGCCATACACAAAACCAGGAATAGCAAAGGTTACAAAGATAAAAGCAACAATACCTTTTAAGAATGGCGAACCAGCAACAGCACCAGTTTCTGGATGACGTAAAATACCATCTTCAGGTACGATAGTGTACGCCAGTACAATACAGGTTAATAAAAATGTCAAACCAGCGGCTTTTAAGCCTGTTCTCTCAATAGCCGTCAGTCGCTCAATATTATTTTGCGATAAGTCTTCTGTTGCTTCATTGTCGTCATATTTACCTAAACGAGGCTCAACAATTTTTTCTGTTACCCACGTCCCTACCACAGCAATAAGCACTACCGAAATAGCCATAAAATAACATGCCTATGCAGAAAACTCAGGATTGAACTATACTGTGTATATAAACACACTGTATAGGTAGACATAATCATGAACATGCCAGAAGCAAGCTTTTTAGCTTGGCAAAAACAGTTTAGTACTGAAGATGATTGCTTAGAATATTTACAAGAAATGAAATGGAAAAATGGCTTTATTTGCCCGCGTTGCGGCAATGCTCATAACTATAAAATTGCCAGTCGCCACTTATACGAATGCACGCAA
Source organism: Psychrobium sp. nBUS_13 (assembly GCF_051201665.1). GTDB lineage: Bacteria > Pseudomonadota > Gammaproteobacteria > Enterobacterales > Psychrobiaceae > Psychrobium. The sequence goes on from NZ_CP179210.1 coordinate 2,602,294, forward strand.
TGTAAAAAGCAAACATCAGTCACGGCAGGGACACTTTTTCATGGGAGTAAAATCACCTTAATCCAGTGGTTTTGGGCTATCTATTTTCTTGGCTCTGATAAGGGAAGTATATCCGCACTGAGACTAAGCAAATTAATAGAAGTCAATTGGCGAACAGCGAGACTAATTTTAAAAAAACTTAGAATTGCTATGGGTCACAGAGATAGTTTATATCAATTGAGTGGAACAATAGAGCTAGATGATGCACTTGTTGGAGGTAGACAAAAAGGGAAACGAGGTCGTGGTGCAGCAGGAAAAAAGAATGTATTAATCGCCTGTGAAAGTAAAGAGAAAAAGGCAGGATTTATTGCCATGGAAGTAGTTGATAGTATTTGCCATTTTAGCGTTGATAAGTTTGTTAAGAAGTACTTAAAACCAGGTCAGAAAGTTCGTTCTGATGCATTGGCTGCTCTGAATATAATTGACCAAGCACAGGACCATGAAGCGAGGGTAACACCAAGCCATTTGGTTGATGAATGGCTACCATGGGTACATATCGCCATTGGCAATTTAAAAACATTTTTGTTGGGTACATTTCATGGTGTATCGGGAAAATACCTACAAGAATATCTAGATGAGTTCTGTTATCGGTTCAACCGTCGATTTATTGAAAAACAAATCCCTAACCGACTGTTAAATTTGGCGATAGTTCATGTACCTGTAAAATCGTCCTGAGCCAAGTGCATAGGCATGTAAAATAATAGTTCGCTTCTGGCCCTACTTCATAAGTGGGATCGATCATTTGCGCTGCTGGCGTTGTAATACCTGCAAGGAGCGGATCAATAGTACCCAGTAATAAATTGGCGCTGTAACCACCAGATACGCCAGCGAATGCCGCCGCAAGACCAGCTAGTGGATGACGACCTAAACTGTGGAATATCATCGCCGCCAGTGGAATAAGCACCACATAACCGAGTTCAGATGCGGTGTTAGATAAAATGGCTGCAAATACCACCATGAACGTTACTAGACGCTTTGGCGCGCCCATGACCATACCGCGCATTGCTGCCGATAATAGGCCGGAATGTTCAGCAACACTCACCCCTAAAATAGCCACCAATACAGTGCCTAGCGGTGCAAAACCAGTGAAGTTGGTTACGAGCCCTGTCACGATCTTTTGTAGACCCTCGGCACTCATCAGGCTGACGACTTCAATCACACCATCGGGTGCTCGGCCTTTTGCCCCTTCAGGACGAGGATCAATAACACTTAACCCTGCCCAATCTGCAATACCGCTAATGATAATAATCGCCATACAGAAGATGGCAAATAACGTAATTGGATGCGGCAGCATGTTCCCAAGAAACTCTACCGTCGCTAAAAATCGATTAAACAGCCCCTTATTATTTTGCTGCTCGCTATTTTGTTGATTAGGTGCTGCGCTACTTGGTGTCGTCATAAACAAACCCGAAAATGATAAAAACGAGCGCAACATATCACACTTTAGTGGTAGCCACCATTCAACGAACAAATTGGGTTTAAGCTCATCTAACAAAAAGCCGTTTCACAACGTGAAACGGCTTTTCATTTTGGCTGAGCTACATCGCCCAACAATCAAATTGTAAGTAACAACTAAGCGTTAGTATCTACGCCATTGCCTTTAGCAACAACAACCATTGCTGGGCGTAAAAGACGACCGTTTAACTCGAAACCTTTTTGCATAACGTCAATGATTGAGTTTGGCTCTGCGCCTGGTACTTCAATCATTGTCATTGCTTGGTGCAATTCAGGGTTAAATGTTTCGCCTTTCGGGTCGATTGCTTTAACGCCTGATTTATCTAATGCAGACATCATGCTGCTCAGCGTCATTTCAACACCCTCAACCATCGCTTTAGTGTGCTCGCTTTCTTTATCAGCAGCGCCTAATGCACGCTCTAGGTTATCAACCACTGGTAATAACTCATTAGCGAATTTGTTTAGTGCGAACTTATGCGCTTTTTCAACATCTTGTGAAACACGACGACGCATGTTTTCAACTTCGGCTTTACCACGTAAAACACCGTCTTGTTGAGACGCAACTAATTCTTTAGTTGTTTGTAATTCCTTCTCAAGTTCAGCAATACGCGCAGCATCGTCAGAAACATTCGTTTCAACTTCGCCTTCTACTTGCTCAACATTTTCTTCATTTTCAACGTTTTGTGCGTTTAAATCTTGTTCGCTCATATCTCTTCCAAACAATAGTTCTAGTTTATTGCTCATTATTATGGGGATGAAAGCAAATGATTCAAGCCTTTATTTGATAAAAATAGTGAGATTTTTTATCAGATAGAATCTGCAATATCTAGTAATAGTCAGTGCACTAGGTATACTGAGGCATCGACCAAAGTTTTGAATTTAATATGAAAGCGCTATTTACCACCATTGGCCTGATTGGCAAAAGTCATCACCGTGAAACCAATGAAACTATTTCACATCTAATCGAGTTTTTAACTCAGCAAGATTATCGCGTATTAGTTGAAGATAATTCCGCCAAAGAATTATCCCTACCCAATGAGCAACTTGCCTCATTAACCAATATTGGCGAGCAGTGTGACTTAGCAATTGTGGTTGGTGGTGACGGCAATATGCTTGGCGCCGCACGTGTTTTAGCGAGATTTGATATTGCCGTTGTCGGTGTTAACCGTGGTAACTTGGGCTTTTTAACTGACATAGATCCAGACAATACCGATGAACCATTAAGCGCAATTTTAGCCGGTAATTTTATTACTGAAAAACGCTTCCTACTTGAAATGAAAGTGCTGCGTCATGGTGAGATAAAAAGCTGTAATAGCGCGATGAATGAAGTCGTGCTTCACGCTGCGAAAGTAGCTAATATGATCGAGTTTGAGCTTTATATTGATGATTTATTTGTTTATCACCAACGCTCTGATGGTTTAATTACTGCAACGCCAACCGGCTCTACGGCCTATTCGTTGTCAGGTGGTGGCCCTATTTTAACGCCTAACATGGATGCTATCTCATTAGTGCCGATGTTTCCTCATACTCTTAGCTCTCGTCCAATTGTTATTGATGGCAACAGTAATATAAGCCTACGAATTCCGAATTATTTATCGGGTAATGTGCAGGTTAGTTGCGACGGTCAGGTAAGTATTGAAGTTTTACCCGGCGATGAGATCAGAATTAGTAAATGCCATTATGAATTACGCCTTATTCACCCTAAAGACTACAGCTATTATGAAGTATTACGTAGCAAGCTCAATTGGAGCGAACAGAAAGTCACCAAGCGTAAACCATAATCTCTTTTGTAGACGGGTACTTGACCTGCTTAAAATTCAACCATAGAATAGCGAGCAGGTTTTAGAGACGCCTGCTCCGCCAAAGATGAATTCACTCTAATCAATTGTTTCAAACAATTTACTATTAATCAGTTCAGTACGAACTAAGTAGGCTTTGCGGAATGCCAACCAATACTTAGAGGATATTGAATGATGTTTATCACCTTTCCACAGTTTTTATTACCGACACTGACCTTATACCAATTGGTATTCAATGATCGTTTATTGTTGAACAGGTACCACATCGTGGAGAATTCATCATGGAACTAGCCATTAACGAAGCCAAAATCCAAGCTAAAAAGTTACTAAAGACGTTGAAATCTAACGAAGATGCCTTTGAAAACCAGTCACAACTGGCGACAATGGGCATTACTCGTCAAGACGATTTACAGCTTAAACACACGTTAACTCTTATTGCGATGAAGTTAGGGTTTAGACAATGGCAAGAGGCATCTGCGATGCTCAGTGGTCAGCTAGATAAATCGACACCGCAACAAATGGGCACTTTATTTTACCCTAAGGCTGGTCATGGCTTAACCAATGAATGGTTTGCTGATTATCAATCAGCTAAAACTGTATTAGACAGTAGCGACAATAATAAGTGGTTATTTCCTTATAAAAATCAATTTATTGTAGTCGAGGCCAACTTCTTATCAGCATTTAGATTTGATGATGAAACACGGCAATTGTTTACTTTAATTAACCACGATATGGCGGCTAGTTATAATTGTGAAACATGGGATAAAATCACCTGCGCGGTGATTAAGAACAGATAAAAAGACATGCTACCGACAAGCTTTTTTGCAAGGCATGAGAAGCGATGTTGATTATTATCAATGAGCGACGAATAACGCAGAAAAAATGGCTTGTCGTTATAACCAGCCATTTTGTTTGGCAATGCGAGCTGCTTCTATGCGGTTCGCTGCGCCAAGTTTTGAAGACGCTTCAGATAGATAGTTTCTAACAGTGCCTGCCGATAAATAGATTGCCTTACTAATTTGTTCAGTGGATTTTCCTTCATAAGCTAAGCGCAGAACTTTACGCTCTTTATCCGTTAGTGGATCAACCTCTCCCCACGCTTGTGTAATGAGCTCAGGTGCAACAATAACTTTTCCTTGATATATTTGGCGTACTGCTTGGGCAAGCGAATCTGATGGTGCGTCTTTTAATAGATACCCTTTTACCCCAGCATCCATTGCACGGCGTAAATAGCCGCTTCGAGTAAAGGTGGTTAAAATCATTACCTTAGCAGTATGATTAATTCGTTGAAGTGCTTGCGCTAACTCAATGCCAGTCATTTGCGGCATCTCAATGTCCGTAAGTACAATATCAACATCGTTTTGCTCAATCAGCGACAATGCTTGTTCGCCATTTTTGAGCTGTCGCAACAACGGTAAAATCGTCTTCTAAGTCCAATAAAGCTGATAATGCACCTAGCACCATCGATTGATCTTCAGCGATAAGTATTTTTATCATTATTCTCTATCCTACTTAGGCCTTAAGCTGGCACTGGTACATCAAAGCGCAAACACGTTGGCGCTGTTTCAATATGCATTTCGCCGCCGAGTTTCGTAATGCGTTGACGCATACCATTAAGTCCCGAGCTTTCTTTATAATCAATCATCGACCCTTGATCTTTTATCGATAGTTCAACACCTGTATCTCGTTGATGCAGCGTAACCCATGCCTTTTTTGTATCCGCATGCCGTACAATATTGGTAATTGCTTCACGAACAATGAGTGCTAACTGCGACTCTACATCGGAGGCCAATGTATTACTTTCAATGTCACTGATAAGTTCTATATCAGCGGCTTTAGTCGCCACTTGAGCATGTAAAAGCTCCGTATCAATCGTTGCTTGATTATAACCGACAACTGCCCCGCGCACCTGCGCTAATGTTTCTCGAGATAACTCTTCAACGGCCTTGATTTCATCGCGAATTTTATCTAATGCAACGCCTTTATCGATCATCTTACTGGCAAGTTCAGATTTGAGGGTAATCACCGACAAACTATGGCCTAAGATATCATGTAGATCACGGCCAATTCGTTCGCGTTCAGCGGTTTTAGCCAAGGCTTCAATTTGTTGCTCTGAGAGTTTTAGTGCTTTGTTCTTACGATCAACTTCAGCTTGATGTACCGTCATTAAGCCGATGATGAATGAAAATAAAATAGCAGGGATCCAGAAAAACGTCGATTGCTGCGTAATTGCAGCAAACAAGCCGATACTGCATATAACAAATATAAGCGAGCCCAGCGCGATTCTATGTGTTTTAAGTTGCGAACACATCGCCGCGGCGTAAACAAAAAAGACACTCGCACCAAAATTGATTTGTGCCATTGCAACACCAATCGCAAATATACTCACAATACAAACGACGAGTTGCACACCATCAACCCAAAAAGCACGAAAATAACAAATCAAGAATACAATAAGAGCAATAATTACGGCGGCCAATTTCAACCCTGTTACAGGTGAAAAATAAAGGTTAACAAAAAATATGGCCAAATAAGCCAACGACAAATAAGGCGCATAGCCCATGTCCGAGTCATACGGCACGAGCCCGCGATGTATTTTCTTTAATAAATTCATAAGGTAACTCTAAAGTGTCATGACAATTTATACCAATTGCATTAAATATTTGCCCACTTGTACTTGTTAAAATTAACTAAAATGGCGTTGCTCTCAATCCTAATAGCCAGCTATTAGTCAATCGAGCGCCTTGTTTTAGCTGATTTTCTCTACGCACAACAAGCTCACTTACTTAATGCAATTGGTATTATTCAACAAATTCAACGTTATCAATTATTAATTCAAACTTTTCTGTTGGCAGCGATGCCACAATGACCATACCAGTGACGCTTTTGAGTAATTGAGGCTTAATGGTTGAGAACGAAACAGTTTTCCTCTGCCACTGTTGAGTAACATCAAAAGGTATCTCAACCGGACGCATTTGTTGCTTGGTCGACATTAACATCAATTTATATTTGCCAGCAGTGCCTTTAACATCAAGCGCAACGCCTCTTAAATGAGTTAAATCCATTGGCTGTTTGTTATTTTCACTAAACGAGATAAACGCCCCAGCCCAAGGAAAACTAAACTTACGTTTTAACTCCCCCCTAATATATAAATAATTGCCTTGTTCTCCTGCCTTGCGCACAATATCAACGGTGGAGTTACCACCAAATTGTTCATCAGTTGTCGGATACCAAGTCGTATTGAGCGCCGACATTAACCCCTTATCGAAATCACTGAACATCATGGCAGTCATAACACTGTTTTGCTGTTCTTGCGCATTATAATTAATTTGAAAGCCGTTTTTGAAAACGGTGCTGATAGCGCGAGTGTTCGTAATATCGACTTTAGGGTCGCGATTTAGTAACACAAAATCGGCTTTATAATCAGTAGCAATTAACCCGCGATTAGTTAACTTAAATGCTTTTGCCACATTAGAAGTTGCCGCCATTAATGCCTGTGTCGGCGTTAATCCACTTTCAACAAGTAATTGCAGCTCTAAATGCATACTAATACCATGAGCCGTGCCGGGATTTGGCGCATCAGTACCGGCTAAAATCATCACGCCAGCATCATGTAATAGTGAAACTTGCTGCTGCGTCATTTCAAATAACGATTGTCGATTGCTATCGGTGCGCAAGTTTAACAATTGGCTGCTAACATCATCAATTTTAAATCTAGGTTCATTGCTGAAATCAGCCATTAACTGTGAACTATTATTCTGCCCCATCATTGACGCAATAATGGATAATGTCGGGATCATAAATTGTTTATTATTCGTCATGAGTTTAGCAAGTGATGCAAGCTGTTCAGTTTGCCCCTTACCCACATAGGCGTGAACTAATCCATCTGCACCAGCATCGAACGCATCGCGCGCCGATTGCAAATCACTGATATGAACAACCGCTAGCTTACCTTGCTGATGTGCCGCTTTAACTAACGCATGGAGCGTTTCTTTATCGATTGAGGGCATATAGCGACTTGTCGCGTTATACACGATTTTTATGTAATCAGAGCCTTCATCAATGCGCGCCATAACAAAGTCATTAGCCTGCGTCGCATTTTCAATGGTATCGATTTCAAATCCATATTCAGTGCCATGGCCTTTGGGTGCGGTAATTAAGGTGCCCGCAGAGAATAAATCCGCTTGTTGTACATCAACATTATGTTGCTCGCGCAATGGACGCTGGGTTGATGCGAATGCATTATTGGTGAACATATCTAACTCTGTCGTCACGCCATATTTTACCGCTTCTTTTAACGCATTATCCCAAGCATGGGTATGAGCATCGATTAAACCAGGGATCAAATACTGACCTGACGCATCAATCACATTAGCAGTTTTATGCTGATTGGTTAATTGAGGGCCCAAGGCAATAATAAGACCGCGCTGGAACGCAACGTCTGTTTTGCCTAGCCACGTGTTGCCATCAAACACGGTCGCGCCGCTAATAATAGTTACCTGTTGATCATCTTGCTGTGGTTCATCAGGCGTAGGCAGTAGCATAAAAAACAGAATTAATAAGCCGATAACGAATAGTGAAACAAAAATATTTTTCATAATAAGTATCCGATTAATTAGTTTGGCAATGCAGATAGCCTTTGACGGCAATAACACTAGCAATGAATAAAGTGACTAACAGAAAAGCAATATGTAGCCAAATCGATTGCTCTAAACTCATATCAACCAAATGTAAACCAAGCTGTGATAAATGATAAGGCGGTAACATCATTGCCACCTTTTGCAGCCATGTAGGAAAGATCATCACAGGAATTGCCAAGCCTGATAAAAAAGCACTCGGTAGGAAAATAAGATTGAGCACCGCGGTTGCTGATTTTGCTTTGACCCAAAACCCGATAGCTAATCCGATGGCACAAAATGGTAAGCTACCAAGCAACATCAGGCCAGCAATAGACAACCATTGCAGACGGGTTAACGTTACATCGCCAAAGACAGCACCAAGAATAAACAAGCCAATTACAATAATCAGAGAGAACAGGATTGCGTTAATAAGCTTCGCAATCATATATTGCCACGGTGAGACAGGTGATATTTGCTTGATGGCAAGCCAGCCTTTATCTCGCTCTGACGCGACACTTGCACCAAAACCAAACAACGCAGGTGCCATGATGCCGAACACCCCATACGAGACCATTAAATAAGTCGAGGAGCTTTGCGCTGCGTGATCGCTAAAAACAATGCCAAAGAACACATAAAACATCAGCGGAAATGCCAACGTCGGCCAAATAAAGCTTGGTTCACGGAATGCCATTTTGATATCAAGTTTAAGCTCATGAACAAATGAAGTGAGCCTATGCACTTGGTGATTATCTAATGAATTCATGCCACTTTCTCCTTATTATCTTGCGCTGTTTTCTCGTCCGTTAATTGAATAAATGCTTGCTCTAAATCGCAATTGCTAATTGTGAGATCATCAATGTGTGGATCCATTGCCTGCCATCTGGCAACCGTAAGTGCAGCATTGGAAGAAGTCACTTCGAAATAGCGGCCATATTGGGTCACGCTGATAACGGCATCTAGCGTGCGTACAACCTCCATTGGTAGTGATGTTTTTGCTTTAATTAACTTATGTGAAAACGCAACTTTCAGGCCTTGAGGGCTATCGTCGGCGATTATCTTGCCGTTTTTAAGCACCACAATACGATCGGCTAACGCATCGGCCTCTTCCAAATAATGCGTAGTTAACATAATCGTTTTACCAAGAGACTTATAACGCTCAATCACTTGCCACAACACGCGGCGAGTAGTGACATCCATCCCGACACTCGGCTCATCTAAAAACAATAACTCAGGGTCGCCGCACAGGGCTATCGCTAATAACACCAATTGCTTTTGACCACCAGATAGCGACCCAAAATAATGATTGCTAATGCCATCTAACTGTAAATCATCATAAAGCTGTGTCAGTGGCAAAGGGGCATCGTAATAACTGCGGAATAATTCAAGTAATTCACATACCTTTGCTCTCTCTGGCGCTGCTGCATTTTGCAACATAACACCTAACCGCTGACGTACTTCACGGCTCGTATGCAGCTGGCCAAAAATTTCAATATTGCCCTGTCGCACTTTTAAACGCCCTAGCATTAAATTAATGAGCGTACTCTTTCCTGCACCGTTAGCGCCTAGCAAACAGACAATTTGTCCACGGTTAATGCTAAGGGATAATTCATCGAGTACTTGCCGCTTAGTTTCACCACTCGTGTATTGAAAGCTCAAACCGTTTATATCGATTATTGAAGTCATTAGACTCTCCTATCTGTTGATAGGGTTATCATGCTCCTCCTTAACTTGTATTATCAGGGTGCTTTGTCATGGCCTAATATGACAATTGTCATCACCTTGATTGAGCATAGAGAAAAATATTTTTGTGAGCCTGTAATAAAACGAATTCGCTAGCCACTAACTATACCAGTTGCCAGTGAAAGTGCATGAGTTCAGCATGACGAGAAGCGTACCAAATACTAGGCATAAGATGTGTCGTTAAGTCACTCTTAACCAATATCTTATAACGACGTAGTTGGTCGCTTATCGCCTTGCCCTTCGGGAGTTCGGGTAGAAAACGACTACCGCGTTATGATTAACAATCAGGGAACAACCATTAATTGTAAATCATGCCTTGTATTCGAGTCCTACCCGAGCTCTGAAGCAAGCATCTTCAATGGTAACTGGTATAAAACTTTAATAAACAGTAAGCAATTTTAGGACATTCATGACCAGTGATTTCTATCAACAGTCAATACTGCCGTTTGCTGGCATCATCATCAAAATTTGCCGAGCGTACACCAACACGCAAGAAGATTTTGAAGATTATTACCAAGAGGTATGCCTACAAATTTGGCGCAGTAAAGACAACTTTAATGAGCAAAGCGAATGGTCGACTTGGATTTATCGCATTTCTTTAAACGTTTGCCTGACCTACTTAAAGAAACAAAAGAACGGTCATAGCACTATAGTCTCTGATGCATTACCAGAGGAAGTTGTTGATGACAGTAAAGCATTCGCTAATGACGATATTAATGTGCTCTACAACGCGATTAAACATTTGTCAGAGACTGATCGTGCGGTGATATTACTGTATCTAGAAGAGAAGTCTTATCAAGAAATTAGCGACATTATTGGTAGCAATATCAATCATATCGGCGTTCGCATTAATCGAATAAAAACCAAGTTAAGCAAATTTATTGCAAGTAAGGAGTAAGCTATGACTAAATCAATTGAAACTATGTGGAAAGAAGGTTTTATTAACGAAACGCAATTAGACGTGCCGAAAGTTAACGATCTATACAACAGAAAGTCACAAAACTTGGTGGACAAGCTGCTCAATATGTTTGCCATCAATATCAAAGCCATTGTCATTGGCTCTATTGTCATGCTCATTGGAATGAGCTTGATTGGCGCACCATTTTTAGGGCTCTATATTTGTGCCCTACTGATCCCATTAGTTGTTATTGCCCGAAAAGAATTAGGAAAGTCCAACAACATATCCAAAGGACAAAGTAGTTTTGATTACCTAGTCAATTTTGATCACTGGCTCAAAACATCCATAAAAACCTATGCTGTTTATTATCGATTCTTCTACCCATTGTTTTTTATCGGTATGGTAACCCAAGGTGTAGTAAGCAAAGCTGGCGGTAAAATTATTGCTTTAATGCTTGAGAAGTTTCCAACAGACATCCTAATACTCGGTTTGCCTTATTACCTAGCGGGTATCATCAGCCTAGCATTTTTAATCATTACCTATTATGCGGATGCGCTCTACCGCCTTGATTTAAACATCGTTTATGGCCGTCAATTTAAGAAAATGGAAGAGCTGTTAAGTGATATGAAAACACTGCGAAATCACGCATAACAGCTAGTTAACAAAATGCACCAAGATCGACATTCTTTCTTGGTCATTTCTTAGTATTTAAGGTAAATAATTATTTTAACTGAGAAAAGTTAATTTTTTATATGTACAATATCAGTTATTCTACTTGATATTATGGACAATATAGATGCTGCGGTTTTGCGTTACTTTCTTTTTATTAGCTTTCTCTCTTCAGTCATTTTCATTCAAAAAGTCATACTCCATTAATTCTAAAACAGCTTGGAGTGAGCCTCAACTAGTATTAGATAATGATATTAGCTGCGCGGCATTGTTAACAGATGCCAAGCTAAAATTTTATTCAAAGGCAAGCTGGCAAACAAATTATAGCAGCGCTAATACAATCCCTATATTGAATTGGAAGAAGTTAGGAGGCACTGAGCTTGAGGAATTAAATGCCTATGATAAAAATCTATTTCTTACTCATTTTAATCACACCCGATGTGGCGGAGCTTGTGATAGAACACAAGCTCTTGTGTCTAAATTACCACTTTCAACAACGTCTCGTGCCGAATTGAGTGAAATGGCAAAAACGGCTCCTCCCGCAATGAGTTACGAATACACTCTGGCTTTATCAAATGAGAAAGTGCCATACCTATTTGTAGTAGGACAATATGCTTCATATCTAAATAATCTGTATGTTTATCGCCTAACTCCTGATATTAAATGGGAGGCGGCTTGCCAAATCAATTTACATATTACAACTCCTTCTTTTAACAAAGAGCATAGCTACTTTTCTGCTCAAAAGAGCGTTGCTGATTTATATCGTTCAATATTAAACATTAGTCTGGGAGTAGGCCGCTGCGGTGGTCGTAAGTTCGAAGGACATTTGGAAAGTAACTTATCGAATGCACTCGAGCTAGTACTCACAAGACCTTGGGGAGTTAATAATTATTCTAATACTAATAACTACACTACTATCATTCAAAAATTAGAAGAATGGGCTTTAGTAGGCACTTCAGAACAACAAGCGTTACTTAGCTTTAAACATCAATTAGAAAGAACCCAAAAAGAGCTATCAATGTTTTTTAAACAAGCGAATAATTGGACAGTATCTCAATCCAATACGACGGCAAAACATGCATTAGAATCGGCAATTACTCATGGGTTCAGGTTTAATCAAAATCCGTTTTTTAGTTCACATGAAGAAGTCGCTCTAAGACACGCAATATTAAATAGACGGCCACTAGCAGAAATCCAAAAAATAGATTTATCAAAAGTAAGAAAAGGTCATAATCAGTACAATGATAGTGTCATCAACGTTGCAGTTAGTTACCCTAAAGCATTAGACTTTCTTCTACATTCAGGCTTTGATCCAAATGTAAAAAACGAGTTTGCTAAAACACCTATCATGTATGCAGCTCAAGGTAATAATGTAGAGTCTGTCAAACTACTTATTGATGCAGGAGCACAGGTCAATACTGGAACAATCATTCCATGGGATAAATGTTCTCATAATCTTGAGACAGCTAATATCACACCATTACATTATGCCGTTAGATATGCAGACAAGGCTGTCATCAAATTGTTGATCGCAAATAATGCATCAATTTATACCAATGTAGAAGCAGGCTATAGAAAAACTAAAGAGCCACCTATAGATTGGTTGAGCAAATTTGATAACAAACAACTGTCAGTAAAAGACAAACTGCAGGTCGAGAAATTACTCAAAATTCCCAGTAAAGAAAAGTTGAAAAAAATTGTGGCCACGTTGAATCTCAAAGGAGAACAACTCTTCGCTAAAGGGAATTTAGTAGACGCCGAGGTATTATTTAAGGAAGCTATCGAAATCGATACCCAAAACATCAAAGCCTTAAATAATTATGCAATTACTGCGCTAAAATTAAAACATATGGAATCCTCGTTAAAAGCCTCCTATGAAGTAATAAAGTCCAAACTCGCAAATAAGCGCGATATAGCCTCAGCCTACTTTAATACTGGGTTGGCTTGTAAAAACGTTATCTATTTAAACTCTGGCGTACGGGATTACTGTGATGAGAACCTATTAGAATACTTCATTAAGGCTTATTCAATGCACCCTACTACAGGAAGAAGCAATGCCATTATTAAACAGTTTAACAAAGAACCTAAACGAGGAATTTCTTGTCACGGTAATAACAGTGAATTTGAAGTAGTCAACAATAGCGGAAATAAAATGTTCTACTTTTTGCACACAAAAAAAATGTACGAAGCCTATTCAAAACAACATCCAGAGTTTCCAGAAAACGATGTGGAATTAACAAAACAGTATTCTCTAAAGCTAAACAAAGGATATTCGGTATCTGTATTGAAAGGAAAAAAGACCATGCCCAAAGCACAGTTCATCGAAGAGTTCTGCACAATACAGTAAGCTTACTAACTTACTTTATTAAAAATGCACCAAGATAGATGCTTGATCTTTCTTGGTCATCTTGTCAACAACCAACATATACGAATTATCTATCATGCGTTCAATTTCACCTTGGGGAATTGAGCCATCAAGGATAACGGTATTCCAATGTTTTTGGTTCATGTGATAACCGGGAATGACCGATTCAAAGATATCTCGCAACATCACAGCTTCTTCAGGGTCGCATTTTAAATTTAACCACCAATCTCGCTTATCACCATCGCCTCTACCAGCTTTGCCAATGGCTAAAGTAGCAAACATCTTGTTTTTCACTTTATATACATAAATTTCCTCACCAAAAGGAAAGGCATGAGTTACTTCTGGTTTATTCAATAGATAATTATGTACAGGGTCGAATTCGGTCATTGTCATCACTATTGGTCTAATTTGTATTTAAACTTAGGCTTTTTCTTTTGTTTTATAAAGGAAGTTAAGTCAGGTCCAGGCTGACACCTAAGTGTTCCTCCTAAAAGACTCGCAGAAATAGCTACTGACACTGATTTAAGCGTCGAATCACAGGTTATCCTAATTTCGCTTTTCTCATCAATGGATTTTTCTTCAATATACTCATAATTATGAACAGGCAGGTCGTTATTCATCATCGACATCCCTGCGTTGGCAATGCCATTTTGGTAAGTAGGTGCTTGCTCAGTATGTTGTTGAATATAGCGGCGACTCATTTCAAGCGTGCTTATCTGTTTTGATGTGCTCGGGGTTTTGACTGGTACTGATTTTTGCGCCACTTCACCGTTATTTTCGTCATCGACAATACGTTGTTCTTTTTCAATTGGTGGGGGAGCAATTTTTTCCTTTAATGGCTCAATAACTTCTTCAAGCGGTATAGGCTTTGCAACGACTTTTTTGGCAACAACCTTTTCATCCGTGGTAGCCTTTTCACGCTCTATCGGCTTTACCTCTTCATTGTTTTTTTTGACTTTTTCTTGCGATTTTTCTGGTTGTTTTCTCGCTTGATTAATCACCAATTTTGCGGCAATAATATTTTGTTTAACAATATCCTTGGTGAACTGCTGTTGTTTCTTCGCCGCGCCCCAATTAACCTGCAGCGCAATAGCCAACAATAGCATGCTGTGAATAATCACTGACCAGATGATGGCGTTAGATAGTTTGGGTTGTGTGCTCAATTGAATAAATCCGTTATCGTTCAACAGCCAATAGACTTGGCCAATCAAACAAGGTTCAATTTATTCTCATCACTCGGTGAATTCAAAAACTTTTAGCGATGATAAACAACGATTTCATCAAGTGCGCGCCACATGTCATCACACAAGCCTTGACGAAAAACGGCCTGTTTAAAATCATTATATTCCGATAAATAAGTCGCCAATAAATCATGGCGCTTTCCAATAACACAGGCTCGCATATTGGCAAACCTATCAGCGGCTTTTACAATTAATGCGTCGTATAAAGCGGGTTCTACTTGTGCCATCTTTAGATTGGTTTTAACTTTTCGTTCAGCGCGATCCACGCCTGATTCGTCAGTAACAATAGCGACACAATCACTGATATGTTGTCCAAATTTATTAGCGACGTCTTCAAGAGTCACCGTCGTGTCTTCAACCACATCATGCAAATAAGCAACTATTTGCGCGTTTTCACCATAAGGCGCTGCCAGCTTACTAACCGCTTCTAAATGGACAATATATGGCTTTGAGCCATAACGCTGCCCGTCATGAGCTTGTAATGCAAAATCTCGTGCTTGTTCTATCATAAACCTTTCCTTTTAACTGCGCTAAATCCATGCAATAGCTGACCTAAAAACCTGTAAGGCATTCTGTCATCACCTCGGTAACCTAGCGTTATTTCGCCGCTTTGTTCCGGAATATAAGCACTTTTGAATACGTAGTCCCATAAACTTAAACTAATACCAAAGTTCACACCATATCGATGCTGCGCAGGCAACGCATAGGCATGATGGTACAAATGCATCACTGGGTTGTTTAGCACGTAACGCAAGATGCCATAATCTAATTTAATATTCGCGTGATTTAAATGGCCGATAGCAATGGTAAAGAAGTGCACCATAAAGGCTTGCTGTGGTTCAAAACCACCTAGTAACATGACACCCAGCGTTTTTAATGGCTTATAAAAGATGTTTTCCATTGGGTGATAACGCAGATGTCCGGCAAACCCCATTTCTTTAATAGAATGATGCACTTGATGAAAGCGCCACAATAGCGGCACACGATGCAGCATTTTATGAGTAAACCACTGCAGAAAATCGAGCGTGATAAAAAAGACAACCAATTGAGCCACTGGGTGCCATTGGGTTAAGTCGACAATTGCTAGCGATTGTTCATTGACACCGATTTGACTAAACCCGTGATTGATTAATTGATAAAAGCCACTAATAGCAATGCTAAAGACGAAAAAATTAACATACATATAGCCTGCGTCTAGCCAGAAATCTTGCCTAAATTTAGCTTGTTCTTTCCGCCAAGGCCATACCATTTCAGCAGCCCAAACCAACAAAGAAATAATAGTAAGTCCCCAAAAATAATTTTGCGACCAAGGCACATCAAAAGTAATATTACGCCAGACCCATTGCGCGGTGCCTAGGGCTGTGTTGCTAATAATTTCTACATATTCCAAAAGTTTAAACCATTCATAAAATAAACGAAGACTAACAAGACAGTTGCCAAACCATTTTTCTTTCATCGAAACACAACGAGAATAGCACACTGAATCTCGCATTATTTAGTGAGGTAAGCCAAAACATTCCCGCTCAGCGCGAAATGAGTTAGCTTATCTCTCAAACTTATTTAGGCTCTCCCTCTGATTCTTTTTGTTTCTTAACAACCTTTTTGTCTTCTTGTACAAGCTTAATTGTTCGCTCAACATAGGGATCAGGCAATAACATTTGTACCATAGCGCCAAACACATAGGCTGATGAACGACGCTTCTTAGCCCATTTCACCATGTTTATTGCAATCAATATAAACGCAAGGAATATTCCCCATGGTAACAAGAGGGTTCGTAATCCGTTAACTTTTGAATTGATTAGTAAGTCCTCGTTTACAACACCCAATAAATAGGCGCAAAGCAGCAATGCACCAACTAAGGTGCTGATCATTTTTTTCGTTTTCATTATCTTTCTCTAACGCAGAAAGTTATACCAATTGCATTAAGTAAGTGATCTTGTTGTGCGTAGAGAAAATCAGCTAAAACAAGGCGCTCGATTGACTAATAGCTGGCTATTAGGATTGAGAGCAACGCCATTTTAGTTAATTTTAACAAGTACAAGTGGGCAAATATTTAATGCAATTAATGGTATTATTAAAATCGGCCATTAAACTGACCATTTAAAGTTACCTGTCATAGGTAATAAGATAATGCGTAATGAATGCTGCGAACTGCAGAAATAGTCTTGTGGAAAATATAAAGAAGGCGTTGTTTAAAATTAATCAATGCTGACAAAAGCACAGATTTCTGATTTTTTAACGTAACGGATAACGACTGGTGCAAATGCTCAAGGATATCAGTGATGGCATCATCAAACAGGCTTAAATAGCTCGTAACAATAACAGGTGTAAATGCGGTGAGGTCTACAGTATCAACATGGTGATACACTGTGGCATAAGGCACATTATCAATGTGCTTTTTAGGATGCGAACCTCCAACTGGTAAACCAAATACGGTGCTGAGAGAGAATATTGCAATAAGCAATAACCCTATCGCAATAAGGTTTTTATTAGTTCGCATAACAAAGCACCGATTTAAGATTATTCATTAAACGTGGCGTCTATTTTTTTTAAACAAGCCAAGCCAGAATGACAACTCTAAAACCATGCCTAAACCAACAACAGCATACGTTCCTGTAGCGAATCCAATTTGGTAACAGAGTACTGCTAAGATCAAAACAATTCCTAATAAAATGATCCGATAGATTGTTTGCATAAAATATCCCTTTAACTTTTATATATTCATAACTTATGGGACACAACATAAATTTTCAAGGCGCTAATTGTAACTAATCATAATGACAGTGCGTTTAGTAAATAAACAAAACTATTGCACACCAATAAAAACCACTGTATAAATAACCATATATGTACAAGATACTGTATAAAATATTATATAAGATGATGGGTGACTAATATGCTAACTCAATTAACGGTCAATGATTTTGCTATTGTAGATGCGCTAGATATTGAATTTGGGGCGGGAATGACCACTATTACTGGTGAAACAGGCGCAGGTAAATCAATCGCCATCGATGCTATTTCATTGTGTTTAGGTGCACGGGGCGAAGCTGCCATGGTTCGTCCTGGTGGAAAACGTGCAGACATTAGCGCTTCTTTTTCAGTTGAAGGGAATAAACCTGCTCAACGGTTTTTACGTCACCATGAGCTAGACAATGACGACGCTTGCATTATTCGCCGTGTGATATCAAAAGAAGGTCGTTCGAAGGGCTTTATCAATGGTAAACCCGTCCCCATTAGTCAGCTTAAAGAAATTGGTATCTTTCTATTAAATATCCATGGTCAGCACGCTCACCAAGGCTTACTTGATGGTGCGCTTCAATTGTCATTGCTCGACCAATATGCCAATCATCAAAAACTGAACGCACAAGTTGCCTTGTCCCATCAGAATCATCAACAAATTAAAGGCGAATTAAGACAATTACAACAAGCTCAACAACAAGCACAAGCAAAAGTCCAATTACTAGAATACCAAGTAGAAGAGTTGGATGCATTTGCTTTGATTGAAGGGGAGTTTGAACAAATTGAAAGTGAACATCAGCGTTTGTCTAACAGTGAATCTATTCAGTTAAGTTGTCATCGGTTGTTAAACCAATTGTCTGACGACGACAGCTTTAACCTAGAGTCTGCACTTAACAGCGCGCTACATACGCTTGGTGAAATCATAGAACAAGATAGTAGCATTGAACCACTCGCCGAAATGCTCAATGGCGCATTGATTCAAATTCAAGAAAGTTCACAAGAATTGGCCAGCTATCAAAATGCAATTGAACAAAACCCTGAGCGGTTATCTTTACTCGATGAGCGACTTAGTAAAGCAATGCAACTTGCTAGAAAACATCATGTATCGCCTCAAGAATTACCTGCTCTCCATCAAAACATTCATGATGAATTACAAGCAATGACCAATGATAGCAAGCGTATTGATGAGTTAGAAATACAATTGGAGCAAGTAACGACAGAGTATTTCACGCAAGCGTCTAAGCTGTCTCAAAGTCGTAAAAAATATGCGACAAAATTAGAAAAGCTCGTCACTAAGTCCATGAAGAAACTCAGTATGGAACACGGAGAGTTCGCTATTGCTGTTGCCTTTAACAAGGACGGCAATATCAATAAGAATGGTCTAGATGCCGTCTCTTTTCTAGTTACAACTAACCCCGGTCAGCCGTTGGATGCACTTAATAAAGTCGTATCTGGTGGTGAACTGTCTCGCATAAGCCTCGCTATTTCAGTTATCACCGCCAATAAAGTCGCGACACCAACATTAATTTTTGATGAAGTTGATGTTGGAATTAGTGGCCCAACAGCTGCGGCGGTTGGTGAAATGCTACGTGAGCTAGGCAAATCAACACAGATTGCTTGTGTCACCCATTTACCGCAAGTTGCAGGATGTGGCCACCATCAGATGCGCGTTGTAAAAGAAACCGATGGTCGAACAACCAATACAACGATGGTAGCACTATCTGAAAGCGAACGCGTGCAGGAACTTGCTCGATTGTTAGGTGGCAACACCATAAGTGATAATACCGTTGCCAATGCACAAGAGTTATTGCGTGTAAATCAATAACAAACTCATAACCATCGCAGGTGCATTTTTTTCATGCACTTTCATTGATAACGGGTATATAACGAAAGTTTTTGTGAAGTTGTTGGCTAAATAACTAGTGCAAAAGCTGTTAGCACCAAAGATTGAGTGTTAGAATGCACCACTTTATTTTTAGACAGTTAATAGGTATTCCATTGCAAGGCACTCAATTAGTAGAGTTCATCACTGAACAACTTGAAGACATGAAAGCAAAAGACATTGTTGTTTTAGATGTTGCTAAACTTTCTCCGATGGCAGACAAAATCATTGTTTGTACTGGTACGTCATCTCGTCATTGTCGCGCCGTTGCTAATAGCCTATTAGTAGAGGCTAAAAAAGCAAATATGCCTCCACTAGGTATTGAAGGCTTGAAAGAAGGTGGCTGGGTATTATTAGATATGAATGAAATCATTATTCATGTTATGGACCAAGAGCACCGTGATCTGTTCCGTCTAGAGCAACTTTGGGGCGGCGATTCAAAGCACCTAAATAACTAAATGAAAATTCAATTAGTAGCCGTTGGCACTAAAATGCCAACGTGGGTTGAAAATGGCGTACAAGAATATGTACGTCGTTTCCCAAAAGATTGCGCACTAGAAATCACTGAAATTCCCGCTGGAAAACGCGGTAAAAATGCTGATATTAAGCGTATCTTAGAAAAAGAAGGCGATTTAACCTTAGCTGCAATACCAAAAGGTAATAGAATCATTACGTTAGAAGTTGAAGGTCGTCCTTGGTCCACCCCTCACCTTGCAACAAACCTTGAGAAGTGGCAACTCGATGGTCGCAACGTCAGTATTTTAATTGGTGGCCCTGAAGGACTCGCTCCTTCATGTATTAAAGCATCAGAACAAAAATGGTCGTTATCGGCATTAACGTTACCACATCCAATGGTACGAGTAATTGTTGCGGAAGCGTTATACCGCGCTTGGAGCATTAACAATAATCATCCTTATCATCGAGAATAATAAAGCGCTCTTCTAAGCGCTTTTATTTTTAGCAGATAATTCCCCTATCTTATTGCTTTTCTATAGAGAATTAATTAAATCTATGTTCAAATGTCCGAACATATTTCCACGTTGATTGTTCATGTTTTTACGTAACCGTACTCCAATCAGAAATCAAGCGCTTGAAAATGCGCTTTTTGCTCGACGCGCTATTATTGCTTTCGTCGGCGTCATCATCTTAATGTTTGTCCTCCTGTTTAATCTCTATAACATTCAGGTGAATTCTTACGATAAATATCAAACGCAAGCGAACGGTAACCGAATCAAGGTGATCCCCATCGCACCAAACCGTGGCCTTATTTACGATCGTAATGGTACTATCCTTGCGGAAAATAAGCCCAGTCATAGCTTAGAAATCATCCCTGAAAAAACCAAAGACTTAACAGCGACTATTGATGCGCTCGAAAAATTAGTCACAATAACTGATGAAGAGCGAGAGCGATTTTTGAAATCCGCTAAACGCCAACGCCGTTTTAAAAGTATTGTATTAAAAAGCCGTTTATCGCCAAAACAAGTAGCACAACTCAGTGTTAGTTTGCATCAAATTCCTGCGGCGCGCATCGAAGCTCGGTTGAAACGTCACTATCCGTTTGCACACATTCTCACTCACGCACTCGGTTATGTCGCAAAATTAAACAAAAAAGATCAAGCACGAATTATTGCCGCGGATGAAGAAGCGACTTATGCCGCAACACGTGATATTGGCCGCTTAGGCATAGAAAAATTCTATCAAAAACTGTTACATGGCCAACCTGGTTATCGAGAAATTGAAGTGAATAATCGCGGACGAGTGGTCAGAGTCCTTAATGAAGTACCACCAGAACATGGCCAAGATCTCTATCTTAATCTAGATATTAACTTGCAGAAAAAAGCCTATCAGGAATTAGCAGGTCGCCGCGGTTCAGTGGTTGCGATTGACCCGAATAATGGCGCTGTTTTAGCCATGGTCAGTAGTCCAAGTTATGATCCAAACCTATTTGTTCATGGAATTTCTGGTAAAAACTATCGTGCATTGTTATCTGCGGATAAACCATTAATCAATCGTGCAACTCAAGGGACCTATCCTCCTGCATCAACCATTAAACAGTTGATGTCGCTAGCAGCCCTTGAAGCCAAGATAATTACTGAGAAGACATCAATCCAAGATCCTGGATGGTTTCGATTACCTAATGTAGAAAGACCTTTTCGAGATCACTTAGCTTGGGGTCACGGCAAAGTAGACGTTTATAAAGCAATGCTAAAATCATGTGATACGTTTTTCTATGATGTTGCCAACCGTTTGGGCATTGATCGCATTAGTAATTTTATGGATCGGTTTGGCTTTGGGCAAAAATCTGGGGTTGATATCTATGAAGAGAAACAAGCCATAATGCCATCACGGGCTTGGAAACGAGCGAGGCACAATCAACCATGGTACCCAGGGGATACAATCTCTCTGGGGATTGGCCAAAGCTATTGGACAGCGACGCCGATTCAGTTAGCCAACTCAACTGCTATTGTTGCCGCCTCAGGCCAATTTTTTACGCCACAATTGCTAGGTGCAAGTCAGTGGGCTAATGGACTCTTACAATTACCTGCAGACGAACGTCCGCCTGTTACGTTAAAAAATAATTATAATTGGAAGATCGCCCAAAAAGGCATGTGGGGCGTAGTAAATACGTTGGGCGGTACTGCGTATAATGTATTTAAAGGCGCTAACTATGTGTCTGCTGGTAAAACTGGTACAGCTCAGCTCATTAGCATAGCTGAAGATGAAAAATATGACGAAAATAAAATTAGTGAACGTCATCGTGATAATGCCATGTACGTTGGATACGCCCCATTCGATAAACCAGAGATTGCACTAACTGTTGTGATTGAAAATGCAGGCGGCGGCGGCAGTAGTGCAGCTCCCATTGCTCGTAAACTTTTTGACGTTTATTTAGCACAGCGCTCAACAGCCCCCTCTTTGGTAACTAACCAAAAAAATAGTCTACAAGTTAATGCAGCAGGGCACACTCAATAATGAACGACAATAAAGCGAGCTTTGCAAAACCACAATCGCTTAGCGAAAAAATTCATATTGATTTTCCACTACTAGCTGGATTGCTAGCACTAATGTGTATTTCACTGATCGTAATTTATAGCGCAAGCGGCGAGAACATGGCGATGGTAAAACACCAAGTCATCCGTATGGCCGCTTCAATCGTGGCAATGGTGATTGCGGCACAGTTTCCACCAACCTTTCTAAGACGCTGGGCCGTCCCTCTCTATTTAGTGGGTATCGGCTTATTAGTTGCTACACTGCTCTTTGGTCATGTTGGCAAAGGCGCACAGCGCTGGATTGATTTTGGTTTTGCTAAGTTTCAACCATCTGAAGCAATGAAACTTATCTTACCGATAATGATCGCCAATTACATTACGCGCTATGCGCTACCAGCAAAGCTAAAGCACGTTATCATTAGTACTATATTAATAGGTATCCCTGTTTTTTTAATTTACAAACAGCCTGATCTTGGTACATCAATCTTAGTGGGAAGTTCCGGAATTTTTGCCTTATTTTTAGCGGGCATGAGCTGGCGAATTATAGGTTCTTTAGTGATCGCCGCTATCCCCTTCTCGTTCATGATGTGGAGTTTTTTTCTACACGATTATCAGAAACGACGGGTATTAACGTTCTTAAATCCCGAACTTGATCCTTTAGGTAATGGTTATCATATTATTCAGTCAAAGATTGCCATTGGTTCAGGTGGTTTAGAAGGTAAAGGTTGGCTCAATGGTACTCAATCACAGCTTGAGTTTTTACCTGAACGCCATACCGACTTTATTTTCTCGGTGCTTAGTGAAGAGTTTGGTCTCTTTGGCGTCGTCGCGCTGCTGTGCGTTTATCTATTTATAATGGCCCGTTGTCTATTTATTGCTAACAACGCCCAAGAGCCATTTTCAAAAATCCTTGCAGGGGCTATTACTTTAACTTTCTTTGTTTATTTATTTGTAAACATCGGCATGGTTTCCGGATTACTTCCTGTGGTTGGTGTTCCTCTGCCACTGGTGAGTTACGGCGGTACATCAATGATTACATTAATGAGCGGCTTCGGCATTATTATGGCCATTCAAACTCACCGAAAGTTTAATCGATAAATGATGAAGCAATTAACCATTAAAAAAATTACGATAGCGACTGTTATTTTTTCGCTCGGCGCTTGTACGTTTATGCCTAGCGAGTCTCGATATGACATCGCGCAAGACCACGCACCAGACAGGTTACCTACTGGCGATGAAATAACCGATCTTACGCCTGAATATATCCCCCCTTCCCGCTGGGCAAATAGTGACTATGAAGTGCGCGGAAAGCATTACCAAGTCTTAAAAGACGCGAACGGGTATAAAGCACAAGGTATTGCATCATGGTATGGCAAGAAATTTCATGGTCATGACACATCCAATGGCGAAGTATTTAACATGTATGGCTTATCAGCTGCTCATAAGACCCTGCCAATTCCAAGCTTTGTTAAAGTCACTAATCTTGAGAATAATTTAAGTACGGTGGTTAGGGTTAATGATCGTGGCCCATTCCATCCAGATCGCATTATCGATTTATCTTACGGCGCCGCCTATAAATTAGGCGTATTAAAACACGGAACAGCTAAAGTTTCGGTTGAGATCATTACGCCACCAAAACCAATATCATTTGAACAACCGCCTTGTTTTATTCAGTTGGCTGCGAACTCAAACAAGCAACGCGCTAATGAAATATTGGCAAGCGAGTCTCAAAAATATAACCTCGAGTATCGCCTTGAATCTGTTGGTAAAATTAATCGATTATTATTGGGACCCATTGCGAACTTAACGCGCTGTGAACTGGTCTTAAAAAAAGTGCAATTTAATTTCCCAAAAGCATTTATCAAAATGCCTTAATTAGTTAGTATTGCGAATCTAATTATCGCGTTATGCGCCCTTTTCTCTTATTACGGTTACGTTTTTTATATGATTAAATTTTCTCGCTACATCAAACAGGCTTCCACTGTGGCTCTTATGCTAATTTCAGCAAACACATTGGCTGCGACGAAAATAATTCCAAACCAACCGACGGTTGCCGCCAAAGGTTATATTTTAGTCGATCAGGTTACTGGCAAGATATTAGCTGCAGAGAATGAGCATGAATTATTGGCTCCAGCAAGTTTAACCAAATTGATGACCAGTTTTATCATTGGCCGTGAACTTAAAAATGGAAACTTAAAAAATAGCGACCTCGTTACCGTTAGTGAAAATGCGTGGGCAAAGAATTTCCCTGATTCTTCAAAAATGTTTATTGAAGTTGGTAAAGAGATTTCCATTAGCGACCTTAATCGCGGTATCGTTATTCAATCAGGCAACGATGCTTGTGTTGCCATGGCAGAACACATCGCCGGTACAGAAGACGGCTTCGCTGACATTATGAACAATGTGGCCAGTGAACTTGGCATGACAAATAGTTTCTTTGAAAATAGTCATGGACTGGACAGCACAGAGCATAAAACAACCGCCTATGATATGGCATTACTTGCGCGTGCGATCATCAGTGAAACGCCAGAAGAATATGCACTCTATAAAGAAAAATTCTTTACTTACAACAATATAAAACAAGCGAACCGCAATAGTTTGTTGTGGGATAAAAGCATGAATGTCGATGGCATGAAAACAGGCCATACATCAAAAGCTGGTTATAGTTTGGTATCGTCTGCGACTAAAGACAACATGCGATTAATCTCAGTTGTTATGGGTGCTAAAAGTGCACGAGCTCGTGCGAGTGAAAGTAAAAAGGTGTTAAATTACGGCTTTCGATTTTTTGAAACTGTCACCCCATACCAAGCGGGTCATGAATTTGCATCACAACGAGTTTGGTACGGTGCAAGTGACGAAGTAAAACTTGGGATCACAGAATCAACGCCATTAACGATTCGTCGCGGCCAAAGTAAAAATTTAAAAGCAAGTTTTGAATTATCAACGGAACTTGAAGCGCCAATTGCCAAAGGCACAACAGTAGGCAAAGTATTTATTCAACTTGATGGTAAAGACATTGCAAGTTATCCACTTGTTACGCTTGATGAAGTGGAACAAGGCAGTTGGTTCAAACGCACGATGGATTACTTTAAGCAAATGATTGATGGTTGGTTTAGCTAATTATTAGCCTCGTTTCTTAAAAAGCCACTTTTCAGTGGCTTTTTTAATGCCTAAAAACCAAATGGATATAACATATACCCACCAATAGCTCGGAAAAACGACTATTAAATGACACTTTCTACTGACATCTATCTTAGGGTTTAAAACGGTCTTGAAAGTTAAGCGTTACCCTTCAAACTCTATTTTTGCGGCCGTTTCACGAGCTGTCACCGAACACCACTCATACCAATTGCATTAAGTAAGTGAGCTTGTTGTGCGTAGAGAAAATCAGCTAAAACAAGGCGCTCGATTGACTAATAGCTGGCTATTAGGAGTGAGAGCAACGCCATTTTAGTTAATTTTAACAAGTACAAGTGGGCAAATATTTAATGCTATTGGTATCACACCAGTATAGCTATCAAACACTATGAAATAAGCAGTTAACATAATAGTTATCATTAATTTTTCAATCATCCGATCTGCACGACTACATCCAACTTTTCGCCCTTAGTGCTAGCCCCCGCATAGATGATCAGTTAAGATAGCTCGAATTTTTTGGGCTCCCCGTAAGATGCCCAAAATACCGACAATTGGTGAGCTTGCGCTAAACTTCGCTATCTTCATTCAACGTCGTGTATTAACCTATCAATAAAGACAAGCATGACTTGTCATCCTAACTAAGTGTTGGAGACTACAATGGACACTAAATTTGATGAACTGTTAGATTTTCCGTGTGAATTCGGATTTCGTATCATGGGCGATGCAACAGACCAGTTGCCTGTAAGTGTTGAAGTCGTTCTAGAAGAATTGGTACCAAACGCCTATAAGCGTCTGCCAGGTGTAAGAACAAGTAGTAGTGGTAAATATCACTCTATATCATACTCGCTTACAGTAACGAGCAAAGAACACATAGAAAGCTTGTACAAAGCACTTTCAAATATCGATATCGTACGTTACGTTCTATAGTTTTCGAGGTTATATGACTGAACAATCACCACAACAACCAATCGTCTATCGCTATCTAGGTGAACGCGACTACGAACGTGTATGGCATGCAATGCAAGCGTATACCGATAATCGTCATGCGCAATCTCGCGACGAAATTTGGTTTGTTGAGCATCCACCCGTATTCACTCAAGGCCAAGCAGGCAAAGAGGAACACATGTTGTTTGCTGGTGATATACCAGTTGTAAAGGTTGATCGTGGCGGTCAAGTAACGTATCACGGTCCGGGCCAGTTAGTGGCTTACTTTCTCCTCGATATTAAACGTTTAAAAATTGGGGTTCGTGAACTAGTTACTCGTATTGAGCAATCATTAGTTGAGTTATTAGCGAGTTACGATATCAACGCTTATCCTAAGGCTGATGCCCCTGGTGTTTATGTTGACGAAAAGAAAATCGCATCATTAGGTTTACGGATTCGAAAAGGATGTTCTTTTCACGGTTTAGCACTTAACGTCGATATGGACTTATCGCCTTTTAAACAAATTAATCCATGTGGTTATGCTGGACTAGAAATGATTCAAGTCAGTGACTATAGCAACGTTGATCAGGTCAACCGCGTACAGCAGGATCTCATGCCAATTATTACCAAACTGTTAGATTACAGTGAGGTTAAAGAAATTACAGGATTTAACAATGACGAAGGTTAAACAATCTACGCTTGTCGCTGGTGAGAAATTACGTGATGCTGACAAGCTTGCGTACATTCCAGTTAAAATTGTTGAGCAAGAAAAAGCAGAAGTACTAAGAAAGCCAAAATGGCTGCGCGTAAAGTTGCCAAGTAGCTCGGCACGTATCGATGAAATAAAAGGCGCGATGCGCAAACATAATCTAAATTCGGTCTGTGAAGAAGCATCTTGTCCAAATTTATCTGAATGTTTTAACCACGGTACAGCGACCTTTATGATTTTGGGCGCTATTTGTACTCGTCGTTGCCCATTCTGTGATGTTGCCCATGGCCGTCCTTTACCAGTAAGTGCAGAAGAGCCAACTAAACTTGCGGCGACTATTAAAGACATGAAGCTAAAGTATGTCGTTATCACATCGGTTGACCGTGATGACCTTCGCGACGGCGGTGCTCAACATTTTGCTGACTGTGTTCGTGAAATTCGCGCGGCTGTGCCAGAGATTAAAATTGAAATTCTAGTACCTGATTTTAAAGGTCGTATGGACAAGGCATTAGATATTCTTGCTACTGAGCCACCAGACGTTTTAAATCACAATCTAGAAACAGCGCCACGTTTATATCGTGAAGTTCGACCTGGTGCTCATTATAAAAACTCACTATTGTTGCTTGAGCGTTTCAAAGAGATGCACCCTCAAGTGACAACGAAATCAGGCTTAATGATGGGACTTGGTGAGACTAATGAAGAAATTGTTGAAGTGCTAAAAGATTTACGCGCTCACAATGTAGATATGCTAACACTAGGTCAGTATTTGCAACCAAGTAAGCATCATCTTCCTGTTGTACGCTACGTACCACCGAGTGAATTTGATGAGCTGGGTGATATCGCCCGAGAGCTTGGTTTTACCCACGCAGCAAGTGGTCCTATGGTGCGCTCTAGTTACCACGCTGACCTTCAAGCCGCTGGCAAAGAAATCAAATAACACTGCACACTCTATAGCAAACAATAAAAGGCAACCTCGGTTGCCTTTTTTATAACCAATACCCACTCCGACCAGCCAACACTCGCTATCCAAATGGTTAAAATACCGTTATTATTAGCGCAGCTTTGACATTTTATGTCTTTCCACTGAAATCACAAAGAGTACTTCATGAAATTTTTACCGAATTTATTTGCGAACAACGTGCAATGGGCTCAACAAGTTGAACAACAAGAGCCAGGATTCTTTAAATCACTTAGCGATCAACAAAACCCAGAATATTTATGGATTGGTTGTGCTGACTCTCGTGTACCGGCCAATGAAATTGTTGGATTAAAACCGGGAGAGCTTTTTGTTCATCGTAACGTTGCAAACTGTGTTGTGCATACCGATTTAAATTGTTTATCAGTTATTCAATACGCTGTTGAAGTTTTGAAGGTAAAACACATTATCGTGACAGGTCATTACGGGTGTGGCGGTATCAACTCAGCCATGAATAACGCAAAGTTTGGTTTAGTGGATAATTGGCTACGACATATCAAAGATGTGCAACATAAACACAGTGCTCATTTGAAAACCTTTTCTGATCCTGTTGCTAAGCAAGATCGCTTAACTGAATTACATGTTATCGAGCAAGTGATGAACGTCGCTCACACTTCAATTGTTCAAGATGCTTGGTCTCGAGGCCAAGAGCTGCAACTTCATAGTTGGATATATAGCTTGAAAGATGGCAAGTTGACCGACTTAGATACGTGTATTTCAAGTGCAGAAGAAGCCACTGGCACCTATTTAGCGGCGATTGAAAAATTGACCTCAAAATAACATCTAATTAACATTAAGGGCTATACAAGTTGTAAATTATTGTTACACTGTAGGTAATTGATTCAGGGAGTGAATCAACGCAGTACATTTCACCCCGTGAGATTGGAATTATGGATGATGCAACCTAAAACACAGCTGCTGCTGATCTACATAACACTGACATGCTTACTCATTACGCTCGGATTGTTTTTCCAACCCAAGTTACTTTGGCTAGCCCTGCCGTTTGTTCTTATTGTTATTTATTCAAGTTTAGATATTTGGATTCCACGCGTAGCGTTCTCGCCATTAGATAACAGCAGCCAAGAACCAACGATTGATGAAGATGTGCTTATTGATGATTTTGAATGTAAAAATCATGTTGAGTCTGAGACACAAGATAATGGTGTACCAAGCTTTGAGAATTTTCAGCACATGAAAAAAGCATTAGCCAGCCACCAGAAAAGATTTCCAGAAGCAAAAGTACACCCCGATAAAATCCTCGACGAACACTAACCAAACTCTATTTTCAAATTTGTTTGCATTCTGCAAATAACACGCCGATAAATTCCCTCTATTCGCAAAGGTATAAAATTAAACAATTGATTTTTAATGTAATTTAAATCTTGGAATGATCCCTGCTCTATTACGTTATACCAACAATAGCATTCTCTCGTTGTTAAAACATTACGCGAAAAACGTCAAGAAGAATAATGACAGCAATAACGCAATGTTGGTAACCAATCTAAGCTGATGGAGCACAGTCTATGATAACGCCAGTCATTCTTGTTGAAAGTGAGCAAATAACAAATGCTCAACGACTCATTACCGATACAATGGAGTTAGTGTGTCCGTTGGATTGTCATTCACCAATCATCTTTTGTCACAGCAAATTTCATCGAGCCATTAAAAAAGTCGTTGAACAACTAAATATCGATGCCACGATATTATGCGCGCCAAGTGAACGAGGCAGCGCTATTGCTTTGACATGTGCCGCTCAAATGAGCTTACTCCAACAAGACAAAGCCACGTTAGCCATCTTTCATCATTGGCAACCAATCGCAGATTTTGACGCATTCGAGCATTCATTGTGCCTTGGTGCCCAGTTAACCGATGAAAATTATCTTGTCACTCTCGACAATCGAGTTAACTGCCAATTCTTTGCACAGCCATCTCAGATTAATAGTTGGATGATTGATGCAGCACAGCTGATTGATATCATGAATATTCATTTTCCAACTACATTCGATAATTGCCGAAAAGCACTGCAAAGTGAGCCGCTTTCAGCTAATTCAAAAACATTGAGATTAGCCTCTCAATACTTTAACGCTTGCCCATCGTTGATAGTAGATAACGCTATTTTTCCATTAGTTGCGCAACGAGTCGACATTCCGTTAACAACGCGTTGGAACACGTTCCTTACAGACAATGGTTTAAGCCATCAATTGTCTTCGCTATTTAACACCAACAAACGCAAGTCAGATCAGGGGAAATAACATGGATACACTAACTTGTTTTCAATCATCTCAAATCAGCGGTATTGTCCATAAAGACATTGATGAACATATTGCCTATCGATTAGGCGTTGCCGTCGCAACCTATCTAGATGCGAAATGTTTAGTGGTTGGCGGTGACAATAGATTATCGACACCATCATTAAAACTAGCATTGGTTAAGGGCATCAAAAATTGTGGCTGTAATGTAATCGATATTGGCGTGTGCGGCACGGAAGAGCTGA
Organism: Psychrobium sp. nBUS_13; assembly: GCF_051201665.1. Classification (GTDB taxonomy): domain Bacteria; phylum Pseudomonadota; class Gammaproteobacteria; order Enterobacterales; family Psychrobiaceae; genus Psychrobium. Next base: position 2,632,974 of record NZ_CP179210.1, read on the forward strand.
CGTTTGCTAATACCGTTAGTCAGGCAGATGGCGGAATCATGATTACAGGAGGCTCTCAACCTAAAGTATTTAATGGTTTTAAAATTGTCGACCAGAAAAATCAGTTTATTTGTCAAAAGAAACATTTCGATATATTGCAGCAATCAATTTTACACCATGAGCCACCTATACCTAAAAAAGCGGGTAAACTCGTCTATCAAAACTATATCAAATCTTATGTTCAGCAAATTTTGAGCTTTATCCAAACAGATACCATCAAACCACTACGTATTGTTGTCAACGCAGGCAATGGTATGGCAGGTAATGTGATTAATGCATTAGAGAGTGCGTTTCTAGCACAACAAATACCGATTCAACTGATAAAACTTAACAATCAGCCAGATGGTGAATTTCCGCATGGTGCGCCAAACCCCGAGTTAGCACATCATCAACATAAAACCAGTGATGCAGTCAAGCGCCATCATGCCGATCTCGGACTCGCATGGGATGGTGATTTTAGCCGCTGTTTCTTTTTTGATGCGCAAGGTAACCTCGTTGAACACTATTACATTGTCGCGTTACTTGCCCAACAATTTGCCACTAAGCAGCTTGCCCCAAAAATTGTCCATGATTCGCGGCTAATGTGGAATACCGTCGACACGGTATCAAAATTAGGTGGCGAGACAATCGAGTGTCATACAGGTCAAATGCCAATGACTCGCGTTATGCGCCAAGAGCACGCTGTCTACGCAGGCGCGACTGATGCGCATCATTATTTTAAAGATTTCTTTTATTGTGAAAGTAGCATGATTCCTTGGCTCATGGTTTGTGAACTAATATCTACAACCAACAGTAGCCTCAGTGATCTTATCAATCAGCAAATGTTGGCTTATCCAACCTCTGGTGAGATCGACAGTAAGATAACGCAGCCAAAGACCTTGCTAAGCGATATAGAACAGCAGCTCGCAGCTCAAGCGCTAGAAATTAAACACACCGATGGCTTAATGATGTCTTTTCGTAATTGGCGCTTTAGTCTTTGCCAGTCTTCTCCTCATTCATCGTTAAAACTCAATGTTGAAAGTAGAGGTGACGTGGCATTAGTGCAGCAACAAACTAATTATCTAATGCAAATTATTCAAGCGTACTGATATAACGATCGTCTATCCGGGCCTTTTATTTAAAAGAGGCCCACGATCATTTAATACTTGTCAATTAAGCAAAATTTTTGACAGTTCTGAATAATTTGATGTGCTTATGAAATTCATCTGCTTATTTGAAATAAGCGTTAAGCACACCAGTTACTTTTCTTTGCGTCGCCAAAGAAAAGTAACCAAAAGAAAGGCGACCCGTAGGTTTAGCGTTGATTCTTAAATGATAAATTTCCTGTTCAATAACATATTTGATCCGCATTTCGGCAACGGCTCCTGCGTTGCTCTACTTCCTGCGTCCATGCAGTCATACCAATTGCATTAAGTAAGTGATCTTGTTGTGCGTAGAGAAAATCAGCTAAAACAAGGCGCTCGATTGACTAATAGCTGGCTATTAGGATTGAGAGCAACGCCATTTTAGTTAATTTTAACAAGTACAAGTGGGCAAATATTTAATGCAATTGGTATCACCTGCGGCAAATACTCAAAAGCTTGTCTGGAACAAGCTTTAGCTGGCCTCAAAGAGGTGAGCACATGGAATGTACGAATCAAAATCGTCCCTGATTTTTGCATTGATCAATTTCTAATTTAAGACGCTATACGACGGGAGTTGACCACACTTTGAGTCTACTAAAAACCTTAACCGATCGGCATTACCACCATCATTGGTTTATATTATGGAGGAATTGTGATTAGATTAAATAATGTAGAAAGCAAGGATTTGAATAATAATGAAAAATTTTAAAGTTTGGTTATTGATAATAAGCACATCATTGAGTTTTTCAATCAATGCCTCGACTAAAGAACCACAGCCTTTACACCTATACTTAGATGCCGACTTTACCACGATGTCTGCGGCAGCAAACGCAATTGAACTGGGCATTAACACCGCTTTAAGCGAAGAAAATCATCAAGTAAATGGCTACCAAATAAAAATTATTACGAAAAATCACCGCGGAAACTCTCGTCGAAGTGCCAAACATTTACAGCAATTCATTGAAGATAAGAACGCGATTGCAGTATTTGGTGGGTTACATTCTCCTCCGCTGCTTTCAAATAAAGACTTTATTAATCAGCAGCAAATATTAACATTAGTTCCATGGGCAGCAGCGGGTCCTATTACGCGGAGTACAAACCAAGAGAACTGGATTTTCAGACTATCAATTGACGATAGCAACGCCGGTGAATTCATTATCAACCAAGCGTTAAATCAAGGATTTAAAAAGCCTTATTTGTTGCTAGAAAATACAGGTTGGGGCCATTCCAATCTCAAAAAGATGTCTCAAGCTCTGCGTAATAAGAACATCCAAGGCGTTGGCGTAAAACGATTCAATTGGGGATTAAACAATAGTCAAGCAAGGTTAATTTTACATGATATTGTCGCTGTTAAGCCAGATGTCATCATATTTGTTGGCAACTCACCAGAAGGCATTATTTTTGCCAAAGAGCTAGCCGCATTAAATTCAGGGATCACTATCCGCAGTCACTGGGGAGTTACTGGCGGCAACTTTGCCCGTCAAGTCACCATTAAAGAACGAGACATTATCAACCTACAGTTTATTCAAACAAAGTTTTCATTTATCTCTTCTCCGCCAACGCCCAAAAGCAAACGAGTTTTTAATTTGTTAACACAGATATCATCTATCACAGCTCCAAAAGACATTCCTGCAACTGCCGGTTTTATCCATGCTTATGATCTCACGCGTCTATTCATTGGCGCACTAAAACAAGTACAACTTACAGGTGATAAAACAATCGACAGCAAGGCGCTGCATCAAGCATTAGAAAATTTAGAAGCGCCAGTCAGTGGCTTAATAAAGACATACCACAAGCCATTTAGTCAATATTCCCAACAACACAGTAATGCCCACGAAGCGTTAGATAGCGCTGATTATCGCATGGGCTTTTATGATGCAGACAATGCTATTCGTCTCATTAATTTAGATAGCGAGTTACAAAAGCAATGAAGAAAATTTCAATTTCGTTTGCCATGGCAAGGTTTATTTTCGTAAGTTACCTTGCCCTCGCCTTATTGACGTCATTTATTGTGGTGAGCCAGGCCGTAAAATCGGTTGACCAGCAGCAACAAACGTTTGTGAAATTAGAAACAGATACCATCAGTAAAAGTTATCGTCAATTTTTAACCAATCATCAAATGATTCTCAGGGAACAAAGTGAGCACCCATTAATCATTCAATCAATGATGCAAAGTGATGTTAATCGGTTAAAGATTGCAGAATATTTTAGCCACTTAAAGTTTTTAGGGCGTCAACATCAACTCAGTTTACTCGATTTTCAAGGGCAGTTTATTTACGCGACTCACGGCAACGCTGCATTTTATCATGACGATGCGAGTTGGGTCCAATCACTGCTAAATGGCTCACAAACCCAACATATTGCCATCAAGAAAGTGGAAAACAATTATTATTGGGTACTTGCACAAACCGTTCGATATCATGGCGAAGTAGAAGGGATATTAACAGTTTCGATAGCAGTAGATGCGCTTATTAAAACAATAGGCGCACCACAAGGGCTCGCTATAAAACTCCTTTACAACAATGAATTAATAGCGAGTTTCGGTACTGTAGATAACGGCATTACTCGTCATATAGATTGGGCTATTGACGGACTTTCATTAATTTTTGTTTATGATGATACGTCCATAAATCAGGCAATAGACCAGCTTATTATCCAGCTTACTGTGCTTATTGTTATCGCAATACTCATTATTTCTGGCTTGGCTTTTTATTATGGACGACGCTACATTGTAAGTCCGGTGTTGGGTTTAGCTAAAGCAACAAACTCATTAGAATACGGTGATGTTTACGAACCTCTCAAGACAGAGATAAAAATCAAAGAATTAGCGACATTAACCAAGAACTTTAATCAAATGAGTCAAACCATTCGTCACCGTGAACAAGCGCTATTAACGAGCAAGCAAGAATTAGAACAAAGCCATAAGGATTTACAAGAAAGTGAAGCACAGCGGATTCAAAATGAAAAAATGGCAAGCTTAGGTGTATTGGTGGCGGGTGTAGCGCATGAAATAAATAACCCGATAGGCTTTGTTAAAAGCAATATTGATACACTCCAGCATTATTGGTCTGATATAAGACAACTATTGGACGAGCTAAATTCACTCCCTGGCGCGCCCGAATTGTCACAAAAAATAGCTGAAATTTACGCAAAGTATGATGCTGCGTTTATTATCGACGACATAAACCCTCTCATCGATAGCACCAACGACGGCATCTTTCGTGTTACAGAAATCATCAAAAGCCTCAAAACATTTGCTCGTAATGACTCTCCTGACAAGGTGCTTTCAGATATCAATGAAGGGGTAAGCGCGACCTTGGTGATGGCGCAAAACGAATTAAAATATCATTGTGATATTGACGTTGATTTATGCACCGTCCCCGCCACCTTAATGTTTCCAAGTAAAATTAATCAAGTGCTCATGAACCTGCTATTAAATGCAGGACAGGCAATTGAAGGTAAAGGAAAAATATCAGTCTCGACAGGTGTCAGTGGTAATAACATCTTTGTTAAAATAACGGATGACGGTATGGGGATCGAAAAAGAAAAGTTAGCCCAAATTTTTATGCCTTTTTATACATCCAACCCCGTGGGTCAAGGCACCGGACTTGGACTTTCCATTAGCCATCGCATTATAGAGCAACACGATGGCAAGATTGAGGTAGAATCGACTGTCGGTCAAGGCAGTTGCTTCACCGTTTATCTACCAATTCTCAGTCCTAACTAATTTGTTTTTTACCTAAGTAGTGCATCGCACTGCGCTCTAATTTGAGATATAGCGACAATGGCAATAATCTCAATAGTGCGCCGCCTAGCGTAATAACAGTGCGTTTGGGCTCTTGGAATAGAATCCTCATATCACAGCAAAGTGCTTTAACAATAAGGCTCAATCCGAGCCATTTTTCGTTACTTTGAATAGCACGTCTAGCCATGTATCGTAATTGATAAGCTTTTGCCAAACGATGATAGCGTTTGAAAAAAGCCGGCGCTTTATCCCTATTAAGTTCAACCGCTTTTTTCCAACATGCAAATTGCCGCTCAATATTGGCGGACAAACCGCCTTGATTGACGCGATAAAACGTTAACGGCACTTCAATCCCCTCAAACTTCCATTGAGTAACTAATGCAATTCGCGTCCAAAACTCAATGTCTTCTGATTGATTCAATGACTCGTTGAAGTACATTTTACGATAGCGGTTACTCCCCTTGTCGTAATACGCAACTTCTTCTAACAGAGAGCGTCGAATAACTGGACTTGAGCCATTACCAACGGGATTTCGGCAAAATACATGCTGCGTGGAAATGTCATGTAATTTAGGAAACTGACCAATACCTAGCAATTGATTTTGCTCATCAACAAACAGTGATGGCGAATAACTCACTCCCACCAGCGGACGTGAGTTCAAATGCTTTACATGCTGTTTTAGTTTATCACTTGCCCAATAATCATCTGCATCAAGTAACGCGACGTATAAACCTCTAGACACATCTATCCCAGTATTACGTGCGCCAGATAAACCGCGATTGGCTTGTGAAATAACGCGAATTCGATGATCTTTGTACTTGTTAACAATAGCCAAGGTATTGTCGGTACAGCCATCATCCACCAAAATCAGCTCAAGTTGCCTTAAGGACTGTTCAAGCACAGAGTCAATACATGTGACAATATATGCTTCAACATTAAACATCGGCACAACCACTGACACGATAGGAACATTATTAATATTCATGGCGAACTCCCCTTTTAAAACGCAAAATAGTTTTATTGACAACTGGCGCACAAAACACGACAAAACAACATACACAGCTACTCAATAGCATCACATAAGCAAATGCTAGTGGCTGTTGCGGACTGAGGGTGACTAATAGTATTACGCTAATTAACAAGCAAATCAGACGAACAACGATTTCTGCAGTGAACTGAGCCTGTGCGCGACTGAGACAACAACGAGTATCAAGCAGTAGCGCAGGCACTGCAACTAAACACATAACAGATACGACAAACGTCATCTCTTGCCATTTTTCGTCAAATAATAGTGGTAAATAAATTGGAACGGCGCAGGCCTGTACAACAAAAATAATGGCAACAGCTATTGCTATCACATACACCATCAGCAAATGATTAGTGAGTGTGCCGACACGCTGCAATTTACACAAAAATGGATAGAGCGCCGCATTGAATACATTGCCAATAGACTGACTGAGCCCAATACCTGCGTTTTTCGCAAAACTATAATAACCAAATAGTTCTGGCGACATCACCTTAGCGGCTATAAAAGTATCGAGGTGTAAACGTAAGCTTTTTAGCAGCTCACTACTAAAAATCTGGCCTGATCGTGACAGCAACAATTTTAACGTTGGCCAATGCCATTGCCATAAAAAACGAGGGGTGGGCACCTTTATAAACAGCACTAACCACAACACTGAAAATACTAACTTTCCATAAGCAACCGCCATAATATCCGCTTTATACCAAGCAAATAGCGCGATAGATAAGTTTTCTGCACTAACACATAAGCCATGGCGGATACCGAAACCACGCATGTTATTAGCCCGTTGCATTAAAAACACGCGCACACTAACCCAAGGGTATAACAGATAGGTTAGCGACATGACATAGAGTAACTGCGCAATATCGGGATTGTTGTACCAATTGGCAACGATACCGGCCCCAATAAGCTGCACAGACAGCATTAGTAGACAGATCCCCCATTGAATAATGGTTCCGTTTTGAACATAGCGTGAAAGTTGTGTGTCGCTACAGCGGATAATTTGTGGGCCAGCGCCGGCCTTTAAAAATAATGAAAATAATTCATGACAGGCTAAAGCAAGCATTGCTGTACCGTAAGAGACTGGAGACAGCATAAAAGCTAAAACAATAATGGTAACAACGCGCGATAATTTCGCTAAAATCTCGGCGCCAAATAACCATGCCGTATTAGAAAATAACAACGACATTGGCCGTAACAATTGCTTTAAATAAACTGACATAACATGAAATCCTTAACAAGGTGTATTCATGTCAATTCAACTATTGTTCCACCCTTAGAACTAAATATAAAAAACTACAAATCAACGACCTAACCAACAACACCCATTATGCAAAGTACTCACAATTGCGTATTGCAACACGTCGGTTCATCATTTTTGCAATTTAAAAATAGTCTTATCAATTGTGCTCATTGAGCTCATCACTTGATTCCTGCCATTGCTGGATCTTACGATAAAGCGTAGAAGGGCTTACTTCTAGTTCACTAGCCGCTTTGACCACATTACCACTGCAACGTTTAATCGTTTGCGTAATCGCTCTGCGCTCTATTTCTGCTAACGATAATTGTCCATCATCATGGCTTGACGGCATTTCAGCGCGTTTGTCATCACTAGCAACAGCGCGATGATTTGAAGCTTGGTGAGGCATGCTGGCACCACGCGCTTCCAATTGACTCGCAATGATTTTTTTTGAAATCATTGGACCTTGTGACATCACAACCGCGCTATGAATAACATTTTGTAATTGACGGACATTTCCTGGCCAGGAATAATCTGAGATTAGTTGCTCAGCATCAGTAGAAAAACCGGCAAAACTCTTATCTTCCACATCACTATAATGATGTAAAAAATGCTCTGCTAATTTTAATCCATCGTGCTCTCGTTCACTTAGCGGCGGCATGTAAAGCGAGATGACATTTAGACGATAATAGAGATCTTCTCGAAGCTTGTTATCTTGAATAGCCAGTTGCGGCTCTCGATTCGTCGCACACACAAAACGAATATCAGCGTGCTCTTCTTTACCACTGCCAACTTTCTGGAATTTTCCATCTTGAATAAAACGCAGCAGCTTTGCTTGCAGGTTAATATCCATTTCGCCAATTTCATCTAAAAATAACGTACCGCCGTTAGCTAAAGATGCTGCACCGTCTCGATTAGAAACGGCACCAGAAAATGCGCCTTTTACGTGACCAAATATTTCGGACTCCATTAATTCACTTGGAATCGCCGCACAATTTAACGCAATAAATGGTTTTTCAGCACGCTTGCTTAATTGATGTATCGCTTGAGCAGCAACCTCTTTTCCTGAGCCACTAGGTCCTGTAATAAAAACAGATGCCTGACTTGGCGCACATTGCTCGATAGAAGAATAAACAAATTGCATGGCGACTGAATCACCAATAAACCCTTCAAAATTTTCTTTACGGTAATATTGATATTGCTCAATAGTACGGCGCATTAATGTGCGTTCAGCTAAGACTTGTTGGAGCTGAAGAGCCTGCTTAAGCTTAATAATTAGTTCATAATTATCCCAAGGTTTTTGCAGGTATCCCCAGATATGACCACTGTTAATCGCGCCGAGCACCATGTCCATATCGGCATAGCCAGTAAGTACAATACGTACGGTTTCTGGTGTCAATTTAGCAACTTGAGTGAGTAACTCATTACCATCCATTTCAGGCATGCGCATATCGGTTACAATGACATCTACAGGGGAGTGCTCAATAATTTCGAGGGCTTCTTTACCGCTATTGGCAGTTAGAACATCAGCATCTAACTTTCGTGCTATACGTGACAGGGAACGAAGAACATCAGGCTCATCATCAACAAATAATACTCGTGCGCGGTTTATATTTTCCATAATCTCACCTTAATTAAGTGATGCGCCTTTCCCTAATGAACACAACATAACGCTTGGTAATACTTCTAACCCGCGGGGTAAATGGCAACAACGTAATGATTCGATTATGTATTAAAAAGTGACTAAAAACAAAACTTTAAAAATGAAAAATCGCGGTGGCCTCATAGCCTACCGCGATGGATGAAAAAACAATAAGTGATATTAAGCTAAAATTGCTTGTAGCTTCTCTTTAAATTTCTCCCCTAGATTAGCGTCACGTAGGCCATATTCTACGAATGCATTCATGTAACCTAGTTTGCTACCGCAATCGTGAGAGCGCCCAGACATATGAAAAGCTTCCACCATTTCATGATGAATTAATTTCTCTATTGCATCAGTTAGCTGAATTTCATCGCCTGCGCCTGCTGGGGTATTTTCAAGTAATGCCCAAATTGCACTAGATAAAACATAGCGCCCTACCACTGCTAAATTGGATGGAGCCTCCTCTATTGCAGGCTTTTCAACCACTCGAATTATGGGTCTAGAAGCTCCTGCCTCTAATTTGCAACCGTTACAGTCAGCAACACCGTATTGGCTCACCAGCACTCTAGGAACAGGCTCTACCATCACTTGACTGATTTGATTGTCATTATATCTGGCCAACATCGCCGCTAAATTCTCCTTTCTTAGATCAGCAGATGCTTCATCAATAATCACATCAGGTAGCACAACTGCAAAAGGTTCATCGCCAACAATAGGACGGGCTTTTAATACCGCATGCCCTAGCCCTTTTGCTTCGCCCTGTCGTACCTGAATAATCGTCACGTCTGAAGGACAAATTGAGTGAATTTCATCAAGCAATTGACGCTTAAAACGCTGTTCTAAGGTGCTTTCTAGCTCAAAAGACTTATCAAAATGATTTTCAACGGCATTCTTAGAAGAATGAGTTACTAATACGATTTCTTTAATACCAGCAGCGATACATTCGTTGACGATATATTGAATCATTGGCTTATCGACAATCGGCAGCATTTCTTTGGGAATTGCTTTGGTCGCAGGTAACATTCTCGTACCAAGACCTGCAACCGGGATCACTGCTTTCTTTACTCTATTGTTGGCTAAACCGTTCATGATAGTCACCTTTGTCCTTGCTAAATGTAGCGAATCAAATATCAAATCAATTTATCGTTTAACACTACATAGCGACATCCGTGCCATTTTACCAAGTCATTGTTTCAAAATAATAAAGTTTAAATTCCTATCATTTAAATCCTCAGAATTTTGCATCTTGCAATGCGCAGCACTAATAAATGCTCGTATTTTGCAAAACAACACAGTCCAGCAACGTTACGCCAAAAAATTAAACAATATAAATCAACGGATTAATAAAATTTAATGAACAGGAATACTACTTGCTATCAGGTTTAGGGATTATAAATTCAACTGACAGGACGCACTATGATTGAAGCACCTTTTCAAGCAGAAAAAAAAGCATCGCGCCATACAACGCTGGTATTTAGCATTGCCTTAAATGGATATCAGTGGCGTTACTTTAAGCACCTTGCGTCGCATCGTACCTATGCCCAAAAGCACGGTTATCACTATGAAGTCGTCTCCAAGCCATTTTATTCACCGATGGGTATCAACTGCTGCTGGCTCAAATTGACCTTAATGTACACGGCACTACGCGCAGGATACCAACAAGTAATGTTTGTTGACGCAGATGCTTTTATAAATGATACCTGCCCGCCCCTAAACACACTCTTTGTGCCTGCAAAATCAATCTACATGGCCAAAGGCTATTCTCATCGCTTTAACTCTGGCGTTATGATTATTAGAAACTGCCCTCAGGCTCGTAATTGGTTGAAGCGTATTATCACCCATCGCCATGACAAAGTAGAGCCGCAATATGATGTTGGTTGGGGAGAAAATAGTCATGTCATCAGCCATAGCGAAGGATGTCGATTTGTTAAAGAAATCCCGCAAGAATGGAATAACACCAGCAGCGATTACCTAACGGATTTCATTAGACACCGCAATTATGGCCCGCTTCGCAGTGGCTCATTTGAACGAGCAACACATTACCTGATGTTTGTATTGGCCAACAAAATCGCAAAATTACAGCGCTTGTTTACCAAAAAACGTAAAACGTCTCGCCGCGATGATTTGTTACTCGAACAAACCCAAAAAACGTTGCACAACTTTCCCAACTTTTGTCATCGCGCCATCAATAAGTCGCCGCAAATCACCAGCTCACCGCTTAATTCACGCCTCGCAAAATGAAAATGGATTTCTATTCTGCGAGTAAATTAAATACTCAGCAAACCAAAAAAAACTACAAAACAACACAAATTCAACGACTTAATTAAAATAAAAATAATGGCACAACCTAAGCAATCAGCTGTATAGAACGAACAATAACTGCAATACCAACCTTTAACAGGGAGTGTATTTATGAAAACTGCAAGCGTAAATAAATCACCGTCAGCCACGAACTCACTATTTAGTCTGTGGCAACGTGTTACAGCAAAAAAACCAGCCAATCACAATAAACCACGTGTGAACAATGCGCCCTATATCGTCAATCTATTTGGGCTCGATATTCGTAACGTCAGTAAAACTCAAGCGGTTAATTGGATGACGACTAAAGCCAATCCGCTTGGCCCCAAAGTTGGCTTTTTCGTTAACGCCCATTCAATTAATCTCGCGGTTGAGCACGCGGAATTTAATCGCGAATTAAGCAACGCCGATGCTCTCTTCGCTGATGGCAGCGGCATGCGTATGGCAGCGCGCCATACCAACTATCAGTTGCAAGACAACGTTAATGGCACCGATGTTCTACCACTATTGTGTCAGCAGTGCATCAATCACCAACGCTCTATTTATTTACTTGGCGCAGAATCAGGGGTTGCTCGTGAAATGCGCGATAATCTCATTCGCGATTTTCCCAAGCTCAGCGTCGCTGGCTACCATCACGGTTTCATTAACGATGATGATAACCAGCAAGTAGTCAATGCGATTAACGACAGTCATTGTGATGTATTACTCGTTGCAATGGGCTCACCGCAGCAAGAGCGCTGGATCAACCAGCACAAAGATAAGCTGCAATGTCGCACCGTGTTAGCGGTCGGCGGGTTATTTGATTTTTTCAGTGGCAACATTCCACGTGCGCCGTTATGGCTGCGTAAATTAGGTGGCGAATGGTTGTGGCGCTTATTACAAGAGCCCCGCGTTAAGTTCAAACGCTACGTTGTTGGTAATCCCCTATTCCTATTTCGCACTTACATTCTTGGCTTAGCTAAGAAAGGAGCTTAATCATGGCTATTCAATTCATCGATCGAACCAACAAAAACATCATCGCCCAAGCGTATCGTATTGCCCTAATACCAGAAAGAGTACCCAAAAGAATGCCAGGCAATGTGCCGAATAGAATGCCAAAAGCTACTACGTCTAAAACTGTTGCGCCTAAAACTGTTGCGACTAAAAGAACACCGTCGAAAAAGTGTGGCCATCGCGGTTTACCATTGGTTGTTGGCCAATTGTTATCATTGACCATGCTAGTCTTATTAAGCCCGTTATTACTAACCGTCGCGTTACTTATTCGCCTCGAAAGTCGTGGTTCGGTTTTCTATTCACAGCTGCGTGTTGGTGAAAACGGTCGCCGCTTCACCATGTATAAGTTGCGCTCAATGTACTTGCCAACAGATCCGCGATTTAAAGCACCAGATCCCGCAAAAAGCAATCGTCAGGGTTTGTGTCAAAAATTTAAAAAAGATCCGCGCATCACCTGCATCGGCTGGTTCATTCGCAAATACTCAATCGATGAATTGCCACAGTTATTTAACGTGTTAAACGACGACATGTGTCTGGTTGGCCCAAGACCTGCGCTAATTAGTGAAGTCGAGCAATACAGCCACCAGCAACAAGCACGTTTGCATGCAAAACCGGGGTTAACCGGCTTGTGGCAAGTATCTGGCCGCGCCGATATCAACTTTGAGCAACAAGTTGAATTAGATACACAGTACATCGCTAAGCAAAGCCCCTGGCTTGATATCAAGCTACTGTTTTTGACAGTACCAGCGGTATTAATGGCAAAAGGCGCGTATTAGGAAAGGCTAGATTCATGAACCTGAAACAAAAGCTCCCTATTTACTACTAAATAGGGAGCTTTATCAGCGAAGTTAAATCCAATTTTTACAAAATAGCCGCTAACCACTCATTAGCCACAGCTTTAAAGGGCTCCGAAATATTTGAATCCTCAGAAACTCTTTGCCAAAAATCACAAGCGAGTAATTTCGCCTGTTGCCAAGTGTCATCACTGACATTATCAGGACGAACAATTTTCACCTTAGGCGTTGGAATATCGGCGTTATTTGGCATGTATGCCATTGGTAAAATATCGTAAGCCGGCGTTAGTCTAGATGGGGTTATCCCCTCTAAAAATAACGATACGTTACCATTATGGGTATCCGTATTACCGATTAGCCTGCTGTACGATAACCAAAGTTTTAGCAACTCAGCTTGATCAGGTTTAATAATCTCTTGCGTCAGCAGTTTATCAGCGGCATCAGACCAATTTTCTACATAACCAATAAACTCAGCAATCACACTTTCAAGCGATACCATACCGATTTGACCTTCTTCACGCCCCACAATAGTTCTGTCAAAACGCGTGACTTCTAAATAAGCTCGCTGCTCTGTAACGAAAACTTCTGTTTTTGCCGCGTAACTATTGTATTCACACAATACGCTCAACGCATGATGCTCGCAAATGAGTAAATCTTTCACCCGCTCAGCATTGGCATTATTCACATTAAGCGGTTGGCTATATTTAACAATCTTAGACGTGCCAAGAAATGCATTAAACTTTGGTTGTTCGCCACCAGCAGATGAGCCACCAGCCTCTTCAAAATCAGTAAACATTGGCTTAGTTAAATGAGCTTCGTAGCGCTCTAATATTCGTTCACGCGAAGGAACGCTTGACTTAATGGTTCGCAAGGTATCAAAGTCTTTATACAACTCGAAATTACCCGGCGTACTATTTGGCTCTAATACTAAATAGCGCAACACATCATCACTGCTCCAGCCATCGACTCGTGGCGACACTTGTAAATTTGGTGCAACCCGCTTACCAATTAAACGGCCAATAAACCCTTGAGGTTTTAAATCAAAGAAAAACCAAGGTAAATCATCATAGACAACTATTTCATCATCCATTTCCAAAACGCTACCATTTTCAATAATCCATAACTTGCCGAGTTGATGAATAACCGCATTTTCATCTACCTGCCTAACCATGACAGGCTGAGTTATTCCCTTAACCGCGCGAAGGTAGATGTAACGAATATTCTTACCTTGACCCAAACGCACTACTTTTCCGTCATCAATTAACTGAATAAGATGACGAGAAACCGTTGAAACACTCACAGACAAAAAGTCAGCCAACTCGGATGAACTACATTGCCCAGTCATTCGTAAATAACGTATAAGTCGGTCAATCATGACGAGGTTAGGTTCCTTTGAAACAGCTGTTATTATTGAGTTATAGAATTAATATTAACAATTAATGACGAGAATAACTAGCAAGCTTTTTCCGCTAGTTGTTTGATAATATGTTCTTGCACTTCAACCCAAGGCTTTAGCGATAGTTACTGATTATCCCCATTATAAAAATCACAAAACAAAAAGCTCAGTAATATTTATAAATACTGAGCTTTCAAGTATAGGTGATTTAAGTAATTAAAAAACAATTAGAAAGTTTTTAGTGTCCTTTTTTATCATTTGTCCTGCTTGAGCAGCTTATTATCCTCACGTTCACTACTTTGCGTCGCTTTTGAAATGGCACTAATCATTTGTGTAACTTGCTCTACAACCTTTGGTTCAAAATCAGAAGCTTGTATTTTAGTAAATGCACTATCACTGTTCATATTACAGTTTTCAAAAATAGCCTTCATATCATTTTGACTTACGTCATTTCCATAAACTTCGAGATACAACTTTCCAAAATTAATTGCGTGCATTCTATCACTTCGCTTTAGCGATTCATGCATATAAGCATTTCCAATGTTATAAGCATGCTTTGCAAATGCCCCAAATAGCGAAACTACTAATTAGGCCTTTTAACAAAAGGAAAGAAAAGAAAAACCAATCAATGTTGTCTTTGGCTGCCGAATTGAATTCAAAACCACCGTAAATCAATGCACCAATGGCTGACGCGATAGCTAACCCTAAAGAAATACTCCCATGAAAATTCCATGTTTCAGCTTTTTCGGAAAAGATCTTTTCTTTTTCTTTTAAAGCTCCAACAGCAGATTCCACAAATTCTGGAACTTTCAACTCAATCTTTTCTTGAACTTGCTTTTGATGCTCTTCTTGAAGTATTCGAATATTATCTCGAAGCTCATGCTCTTTTTTCAAAAGCCCAGCTGCAACACTTTTATATTTATTTTGCCTCTGATGTATTTCCTTCTCCGATTCTGTAATCTGCTGCCGTAAATCGTCAAGTTGAACAGCGTATTGCTCTTCTCTTGCTCGCTGTCTTCTTTCAAGATACCTTTCCCTTTCTTCGATGTCTTTAAGTCTATTGAAAGCATCCTTCTCATGAGATTTTTCGATTTTATCTGACATAAAATATTTATAGTCATTTTCTATCTCAGACTCTTCTTCAGCGAGCTCTAAAAACATCCTACGTTGATCTATAGCTATAGGCATTGATTTTAAAATTCTATCTCTTAGTTCAGGATTTGACTTTTTTAGAATGTCTAGGGTCAACTTAGTGTTAGAAAACATAAACAAATTATTGATTGCACGAGAGGTAAGTCTTTAAAACTTTTGTAAGAGCCTCTGGTTCTAGTGATTGTACAGTCTCAACAATCCCTCTTTCAGACATATGCCCAAATAAGATATCAATCTCTTTCTTATTGCTGTTGAAAATCAACTCATTTAATTCAGGAGGAGAAAGGTGTTTCCATAGATCAACAAGCTCTTCTCTTGGTAAGTTACTAATTCTTATATTTTGAGTTACGATCCATTTTAGTGAAGTTAACAGCTTAATATACGAAAAACAGTATGATAAAAATTCGTACTATTTTCACTCGAAAACAGCAAGATAGGTTTGTTCATAATATTTACAATGATTTAAATCATCTGATTAAAAGTAAACACATAAAAGGCGCAAAAATCCCTGATAGTAAGCGAAATTTAGCAATTCCCCCCTCTCTTCCATTTTTGCAAACGGCCCTATTCCCGCGTTGCAAAACGCAAATCCTCACATTTAACCACCTTCACTTCAACAAATAAAACCATTACAAAACAGCACCTTAATTAACATTTTAATCTTGGTACGCTCCCTGCAATCCAATGTTATGTAACTCATAACCACATTTGAAAACACGAAACAGCCACCCACTGGATAAACAACTACAAGGAGTGCGATATGTTAAAGAGACAACGATTTATTCAATTATCGATGATCGCTTATAGCATTGTTGCGCTCAATTTAACGGGCTGTGTCAGACACTATTCAAGCGACTTAGATCGCGGTGATGCACAGTTTTACGGTGCGATGGATAACTCGGGTGATAAGTTTGTGCATGAGGCGCCGCCAAGTGCAGATTTTTCTCGTGGCCTTGATTGTTTGCAATTACAAAATACCGCAGCGCCAGTTAACTACTACACCGACCAACCACTTAACCTAAGCGCTGCCAATGATTTACCAGATATGCGCGTTGATCCTATTTTGGCACAAGGTTTACTGCTTAGCCCAGGTGATTTAATCGAAGTGAATATCGAAGACGGCGAAGGGTTTTCTGGTCGTTATATTGTTGATAATAGCGGCGCAGTGAAGATCCCACAAATCGGAAAAATAGCGGCTGCTGGCGACACGACTAATACGCTAGAAACAGAAATAGAGTTGGCGCTCGTACGTAACTATATCTTCCAACCTGCAACCGCCGCAGTCACTATTCAAGTACTTAACTGGTCAGCAATTGAAGTATCGGTAGCTGGCGCGGTTTTTCAACCGGGTCGCGTGCTTATTAATGACAAATTGCCAAGAGCAACGCAAGAAGATCGTCTAGCAGCTGCTGGCGATTACTCACCTACCCGTTTGTTGTCTGAAGCATTACGCGCCGCCTCGGGTATTCGTCCTGATGCCAAATTAGATCAAGTGATGTTGCTACGTAAAGGCTGGCAAGTACAGGTGGATATGACTGGCGTGCTGACTGGCAAACTAGTAAAAGATTATCCATTGGTGGCTGGCGATCGCGTGATTGTGCCAAGCACCGGTTGTTTCCAACCACATCTTGTTAGACCGAGCCAAATTACGCCAAAAGGATTCCGCGTATTTATGTCAAATTTAATTGATTCTGCGGGCGATAACACGAGTGCGGCGATTGGAAAGTATTCCACCAGCCTGCCGTATGGCACGCGCTTACTGCAAGCAGCGGTTTCAGCCAACTGTGTTGGTGGTAAAGACTGGACTAACGCGCCGCGCCGCATTGTGCTTTCAAGCAAGAACCCGCTAACAGGGCAAATTCAAGTGATTGAACGCTCGGTGGAAAAACTACTTACGATGCCAAGCAAAAACAGCATCAACCCGTATTTGATGCCAAACGATGCGGTTGCCTGTTATGACTCTAATGTTACTAACCTACGTGATATCGCTAAGGCTATTGCCGAGTTGATAACCCCGTTTAAGTTACTGTAGGTGATGATATGAAATATCCAATTGTCCCTTTAGATAGGTATGGTCTGATCAGAGCTCAGATCTACCGTACGCTAAAACATCCTTACTTGGTGATTGCGGTAATGTGTTACGCGCTAATTGGTCTGTTTACTGCGCTGTATCTCGCCAAAACACCCGTTTACACCAGTGATATGGAGTTGGTATTGCCAGGTACAGGTAACAGTTCAAGTGTGTCACTTAACGATATTGGTGAAGTCGTTTCAAAAACTAATATGCCATTCTCTGGCGGTGGTTTTAACCCACGTATTAATTACAAAGAGATGTTATCAAGCCGCACCGTGATTGAGCGCGCTGCAGACAGCATGCAAATTTCGCCTGTTAATTTTGGCCGCGCTAAAATCAAGCTAACCGAGCAAACGTCAATTATTACTCTACAAGTCAAAGGCAGCAGTCGCGAACAAGCGCAAGCAAAAGCGTTTGCGCTCTATCAATCGTTTCAACAAGAGCTCGATAATTTACGTGCCGATGAAGTATTACGTCGCGATCAAAGTATCAAGAACATTCTTGGTCAATATCAAGAACGCATGAACGATACGCGTAATGCGATTGTCGATTTTCAGCAGCACTCAATGCTTGTTTCAAGCGATCAAATGGATCAATTAATTCGCACCTTATCTGGCGTTAAAGAAAAGCATCTTTACACCAGCGCCGAGGTACAAAAACTAAAAGAATACATCAATCAATTAAGTGAAGAATTAGGTGTGTCGCCACGTCATGCTGGTCAAGCATTTACTTTGCAATCTGATATTGAGTTTCACGCTTTTGCGCGTGAGCTATCTACCACGGTGAGTACGCTAACCGAATACAGCGCGCGCTGGGGTAAAAAGCACCCTAAAGTGGTTGCTCAACAAAATCGCTTACAGTTAACTCGCAATGCCATTGCTAATCGTTCTCGTGAAATCTTTGGCATCGATTCTGCTGCTATTTTTACTAGCTTAGATTTAGAGTTAACGCCAAAACGCGCGCAGTTATTTGCCGACCTCATCGACGCTTTTGCCAATTTCCAAGGCCAAAAATCGATGCTAACTGACCTAGGACGTTCTATCACTCGCATGACAGATCAACTTAAAGTTTATTCACGTGAAGTTATTGAACTAGAGCGTTTAGAAGGCGAATTTAATATGGCCGAAGCCATTTTTACCTCAGCTGCTGCTCGTATCGAAGCGAGTCGTGCCGATATCTTTGCGTCTTACCCAGTGATTCAATTACTGGCGAGTCCTTCTTACCCAGCGCTTAAAAGTAGTCCACGTAAGTTAATTGCGTTCATCGCCGCCTTCGCAGGTATTTTCTTCGTCACCTTAGGATTAATCATCATATGGCAACGTGCACACTTAATCGAAATACTACTGAAGAAAAGCTAGTGTGGTATGCCATGGTGCTTACCTACCCTTGCTTTGCTATCGGAGCCTTATATGTTTCTGGCTCAGTGATTGGCTGGATGATCTTCGGCGTAGCTATGTTGCGCTGGTATATCAAAGGTATCGACAATTCAGTGTATCTACCTAGTATTTTGTGGCTGTGGATTGGCGGTGGCTTAGTGTTACTAGTCGCGCTATTCGTGGCACACGCTAACTGGGATCTAGGCCTTGGCAAAACCATTAAATCAACAATTGGTTGGGCGAAAGGCTGGGCATTACTACCGCTATTTCTTTTTTTAGGCGCTATGGTCAACATTAAGCGTGAAATCATTATTCGCGCCGCTTGTATTATCGCCATACATTCACTGTTCTTCGGTGTAATTACGGTTGCCGCTTATATCCTGAAGCTGCCAGCAGATTTATTTATATCGCCATTAAAAGTAATTGGTGGTCCTTGTCCTGACTTTTTCACCGTTAGTTTTTACGGTCTTAATCCTGAAACAGGCATCGGTCGCTGGCGTTTTTTCGCACCATGGGCGCCTGCTGCTGGTTTGATGGCGTGCATGTTGTTTATATTCTGTAGCTTAGAGAAAAACACAGGCTATAGAAATTGGGGCATCGCTGGCTGTGCTGTGATGTGTCTATTATCGCAATCACGCGCTGGCTGGGCTATTTTCATTATGCTTATTCCAATGCTGATGTTCCTTGGTAAAATCAAAAGTCCGTTGATGTTGATTATTATCGGCGTAATAACCTGCTTATTTTTACTGGCGGCAGAAGCGATTTATGATTGGATTTACACCTTGTATTCAGACATTAAAGCCGCACGCCCCGATTCAACGCGGGTACGCAGCGCACTGGCAAACATTGCGGTGCAACGCTGGGAAACTGAAGCGCCGATTTGGGGACATGGCATTGTCGAGCGCGGCCCTAAAATTGTTGAATTTATGCCAATTGGCACCCATCACAGCTGGTACGGTCTGTTATTTGTCAAAGGAATGGTCGGGCTTCTCGCATTGGCAATACCACTAGTATTTACCGCGCTATATCTACTGCTAACTAGTTATCACTCGCCAATGTCGCCAAGCGCATTTTGTATGGTGATGGTGCTGGTGTGTTATTCATTTTTCGAGAACCTAGAAATTCTCGCCTACCTTTATTGGCCTGCACTGCTATGGATTGGCATGGCTTTAAACCCAAAAAAATCAGGAGTTCACTATGCATATTAAAAAAAAACAAAGCAATCGCTTAAAGCAATATGATAGCTATGTCGTTGGTTACTACGGCATGCAAAACAGTGGTGACGATGCCTTAATGTATTCAACATTATGGGGCGCTAAACACATGTTAAATCACAAACGCATCAGCTTAGGACTGTACGGTGTCCCCGATAAAGGTTTATTGGTCAGTCATCAGTTTCCTTTGCATCAACAACAGGCGTTTCCCGGTTACAACAGATTGACTCACTATCGCGCTGCATTGCGAAGTAGTAACGTGATTTTTGGTGGTGGTTCGGTACTACATAGCGAATCAGACATCAATCTTAAACGTCACATGCTTAAGTTAGCCTATGATCGAAAATCTCGTGCTGTTGGTGTGAGTTTAGGTCCTTTTGCCAATGTAGCCGCTGAAAAAGCCTGTGCTCAATTTCTCAATGAGTGCCCTTTTGTTGGCCTGCGCGACAAAGAAAGCCTTGCGATAGCCCAAGCTATTGCGCCACAGGCAAACACTAAACTGACCTTTGATTTAGCACCAACCTTGCTTTATAGCACTCAAATTCCTGAACCTAAGGAGCGTCGTGGTATCGCTTTGGCCTTATGCCCGGTCGCCGTTAATGCTTTTGGCGAAGTGGATATTCACGCCGAGCGTGAACGCATAACTCAGATCGCGCGTTTAATCGAAACCCTTTATCACCAAACAGGTGAGCCAATTACCCTGTTGACCTTTAACGGCCATTGTCAACTTGGCGATGGTCAAATCAATCACGCCATCTTTAACAAGCTATGTGGCAAATTACCGTTAGTCGTTAAACCGTATGACGATAATCCATTAGCTGTACTCAAGGATCTTAGCCAATATCAAGCCATCATTAGCATGCGCCTACACGGCGCTATTCTTGGCTATCTAGCGCAAACGCCAGTGATATCAATTAACTATCACAGTAAATGTACCGGCTGGTGTCAGCAAATCGGATTAGCCGATAAATATCAATACAGTGCTGATGAGTTTTCTATTAGTGCTATTTCTCAGCGAATTAATGACGGTCTTAAACAAGGTTTTATTGCGCCGCAGCTATCCGTTGAAGACGCACTATCTCAAACCCTATTAAATTGGAGTACTGATTATGAATAAGCCACAATTTAGCGTTGTTATTCCACTTTATAACAAAGAACAACACATCATTAGAACCCTTAATAGCATTGCTAAACAGTCTTATGCAGCAAGCGAGATTATTGTGATTGACGATGGTTCAACCGATAATGGCCCTCGGCTGGTGAGTGAATGTAACATCGACAATGTGACCTTGGTGCAGCAAAACAACGGCGGTGTTTCCAGTGCCAGAAATACGGGGATTTCGCTCGCCAAACATGAGTTTATTGCCTTTATCGATGCCGACGATCAGTGGCTGCCATTGTATCTTGAGGAAATTGCTAATTTGGTGGCTAAGTTTCCACAAGCGGGTGTTTATGCAACCCATTATCAAGTTATCGAGCCGGGTAATAAATACGTCGATGCCAAAGTAAATCTCAAAGACGTCGATCCAACTGGCGAGCTGCTCGAGGATTACTTTGATGTGGCTTCAAAAGGCGATCTACCATTTACGATGTCATCAATTACGGTGCGCAAATCACTGGTGAATAACATTGGCAACTTCCCATTAAACGAGCCTATGGGGGAAGATCAAGATTTCTTTGCACGTGCGGCAATGGCCAGTGATATTGCCTATTCACCGTCAATTCAATCGCTGTATCATCGTGATGCCACAAACCGCGCTTGTCACTTAAACGTGCCGCATGAAGAATGTCCGTTTAGCGTGCGTTTATCTCATCAGGCAATGAGCGCTAATCGCTCACAAGCAAGTAAAGACACTATGCTCAGATATAGTGCGGCTCATTTATGTCATATTGCGAAGCTCAATATCACGGGGGGACAATTTTCACGAGCCAGAGCTTTATTGCGAGATCCGCGCTGTAAACTCAAACCCAAACATCGCTATGGTTTATTCATTTGGTCATGGATAAGACAAAGTCTAACGCTAGGTCAACGCTTTAAAAATCATATCAGCTAACAACAGGCTCTATCAGGGGCAACAAGATAGTAAAGGTTGTCCCCTTACATTCCTCGCTATGAACCTTAATAGTACCACCATGTTTATCGATGATACCAAATGAAACAGAGAGTCCCAGTCCAGTACCAACGCCGACTGGCTTGGTGGTAAAAAATGGATCGAATATCTTTTTAACGACTTCTGGCGCCATGCCTTTGCCATTATCTTGCACCTTAATAATAATCCACTCACTGTTCTTAAGCGTCGTTTGATACGTGCGAATATCTAACTCTCCATTTTCTTCACAGGCGTATGATGCATTTAAAAATAGATTCATCAATACCTGCGTAATTTCACCACCATGACACAACAAATTTGACAGTGTTCCATACTCTTTATGGACCTTCATCGTATATTTCAATTCACTCCACACGACTTTAAGTGCTTCATCGATAACTTCATTGATGTCACAGGGATCTTTTTCTAAGTCACCGCTATGACTTACTTTTTTAAGGTTAGCGACAATAGCACTCACGCGATTGAGTCCTTTAACACTGTCACCCAGTAAAGATTCAATGTCTTCACAAATAAAATCAATATCTTGATCTTGGCGAAGTGCTTGATACTTTACTAAGAAGTCTTGCGTAGTCATATTGGCAAGCGATCCCATGACGAGCTTATCCAGCGCTAAAATACTCTCAAGGTAGTCAGAGAGTGTATTTAGGTTACTCAAACTAAATCCTATCGGATTATTGATCTCATGGGCAACGCCCGCCGCTAACTGACCGATAGAAGCCATCTTTTCAGACTGGATTAATTTATCTTGAGCTTCTTCAAGTTCAGCGACTGTGCTTTCAAGCTTAACGACATTCTCATAAAGACTGCGAGTTTTATCATCCAGCAAGGATTCGGCCATCTGCCGTGCTTGGCGCTCTCTTTCATAAGCCGCTTTATAGGGATTTTCTTCAGCCATGTATTATCCAACGAAATTGACGATTAATTTACAACGTTCAGCACCGTCGTGCATACATTGTGGGTGACTAATCTCTATCGCCTCATCAAACTGTTTTGCGGCGCCGAAAATCAAGCCAATACTCGCATGGCATAATTTTCGTTTTGAACTGTAATACATAATTAACTCACCATTGGGGCCGTCTTCATAATTAAACGTTGGTAGGTAGGAATCAGGATTTAAACATTTAACTTCGACATGAATTACATCTTCAATTGCCAACAAGAATTCACGTAAATTATCTATTTTTGACACATCAACTGGACTGTTTTTATAGAGAATATCAAACAAATATTGGCCAAATGCTTCCACTAATTTTTCGGCTGGAATACCTGTTTTCTCAGACAATGCAACCACCATATTAATCAGTTCACTGTCTTCGTATTGAGCCCCAGAAGTATAAATACCGTTTGACGTTGGGCTTGTTTTATCAATGAGTTCATTCCATTGTTCCATCCCCATTTTCTCAATAATCATGTCTGAAAATGCACTAAAAATAGCACCTTGCATACCTCTCTCCCTGTTAAAGTAACAAATTTTAAATCATCATATTAAGCAATAAATAATGTAATTTTTGTATCGTAATTATCTTCGTAATTTCGTAATTTCTCTATCATTGGTGCCGTAATCTCTTGGCCGGCTGTTAGCATGATATTGCCATTGGTTAGCACCAAGTCTTCAAGTAAGGTATCGCCAATTTTTAGACCTTCTATGCCAACGCTATATTCAATATCTTCCCCGAAATCACTGCGCTCATTCATCACTGAAAATAGTGCACTAACAACGACTTTGTCATACCAAGTATCCGCCCGTGACATTAACCACGATTTAGCATCTGGCACTGACATTAACTGTTTATTCTCTTTACCTGCAATTAAGAAATCAAAGTCTTTAACAACGCGAATAATTCGCGCACCAATAGGGATATCATCACCCGCTAAATGATCTGGTACACCGGTGCCATCGACATTTTCATTTTGATGAAAAATATTTTCAGTCAGTGCATCGAATCGTGAAACCCGGGCCACAATTTTTGCACCAATGACTGGATGGTGCATAAACTCATCATCAAGCTTACCAGTCCCGACTCCGACCTTAGCAATCACATCATCACTTAACCCTACAGTGCCGATTTCATGTAACAAACCACAAAGATAAATACGACGACATGTTGCGTCATCAAGGGCTAAATAACGTGCAACCCCCTTACATTGCAAAGCGACGCGTTTGTTATGGCCAGCACCAAAACCAGTACGGTATTCAATAGTTGTCGACATCATATCTAAGACATCATGTAACAACGAATTTTGAGATTTAAGCGCGCTAGACAACTTATTTTTACTTTGCACTAGAGCGGCGGTGCGCTCAGTTACTTTTTGTTCAAGCGTATGATTAAACTGAGTAAGTCGATCATTAGCATCGCTTAATTGTTCATTAAGCACGCGTGTTTTCTTCTTGAGAAGGTAATGTTCTGATACTTGACTTAACAATAATTTAAGTTCTTGATTTTCCCATGGCTTACCAATATAGGTATAGATGCCACCGTCATTAATTGCCTGAATCGTCGTTTCCATGTCACTATAACCAGTGAGTAAAATTCGAATTGCATTAGGCTGAATATCTTTGGCATGGGTAAAAAATTCGGCGCCATTCATTATCGGCATCCGCATATCTGAAATAATAATGTCGATGGGATGTTCACGCAGATAATCAATCGCTGACGGGCCTTCAGTAAAAGTGACTATATTGAAGTCTTTACGTAATAAGCGTTTAAGTGAATTAAGTATGTCCTGCTCATCATCAAGCAGAAGCAGGTTCAAACGCAGCGCAAGTTCGGTATCTTGTATGCTCATAAATTCCCTCTCCTGTTGTGATCTAGTTATTCATTGAAAAGTACACAAAACATACTCTAGATATATCGCTAATTAGTTGGCAAGTAAAGAAAAAAGTAATAAAAAAGCCGTACTTTCTCAAGCACAGCTTTCATTTTCAAATAGTAAATTTGTTCACTATTTTTTTGTGGCAAACATCTCGATAATGCTTGAGAAGTCTTTAGTGCCATTACCACCATTACTGTGCATTGAATACAAGCTTTGAGCCATTGCGCCAAGTGGCGTGCTCGACTTAGACATTTGAGCCGCTTGCGCCGCTAAACCTAAATCTTTAAGCATTAAATCAACCATAAAACCGCCTTGATAATCATTACTCGCTGGGGTTGATTCCATCACACCAGGAACAGGATTATAAAGCTCTAAACACCAGTTACGGCCTGAGCTTTTTAGCATAATGTCAGACAAGACTGATGGATCTAAGCCATTATCCATGCCCATTTTTAATGCTTCACTTGTGCCAGCCATTAACACTGACAACAACATGTTATTACAAATTTTGGCAATTTGACCTGCACCTACTTCACCGGCTAAAAATATGTTTTTACCCATATTATCAAGCACTGTTTTAGCGCGTTCGAAATGCTGCTGACTACCGCCACAAATAAAGCTTAGAGTGCCAGCAGCCGCGCCAGCAACGCCGCCAGATACTGGCGCATCCATGAAGGCAATGCCTTGCTGTGCCGCTTGAGCAGCGACAGTTTTCGCGCTATCAGCATCAATGGTACTAGAATCAATCAACAGCGTATCTTTGTTAACAACGCTCAGTAAACCGCTTTCGCCTAAATAAACCATTTTCACATGTTTACCTGCTGGCAACATGGTCACTACAAAGTCTTTATCTGTCGCGGCTTCATTTGCACTAGCTGTTGACGTAGCGCCATGCTGTACAACGCTATTCATTGCATCACTGCTTAAATCAAACACACTCACGTCATGGCCGGCTTTTACTAGGTTGATGGCCATAGGCCCACCCATATTTCCTAGGCCAATAAATCCTACTTTTGCCATGATTAGGCTCCTTTTAGCTTTAGTGGATGAGATGAGTCATCCCATATTGGATTAAATAGTTCGTTAACAAGCGCATCATCTACGCTCTCTACATCACTGAATTTCCACGCAGGTTGATTATCTTTATCAATTAACAACGCGCGAATACCTTCTGCAAACTCACCAATCTCACCACTTAACACAGACAGTTGTAATTCGAGTTTAAAACATTGTGCCAACGATAATTCTTTGCCAGCGGCAAGTTGACGTTCAAGAATACGCGCCGACAGTGGGCTACCGTTAACCATTGAACGTTTGGCGCGTTTTAACCAGCTATCTTCATCGCCCCATGAGGCGATTTTTTGCATTGTTTGGGCTAACGATGGTTGATTAACGGCGTCGTCAATAACAGCTTGATGGGTTGCAATATTGCCATTAGGCATTTGCTCATAAACCGTTTTTTCAAGATTCATTACACAATGACTCACCAATTGGCGATTCACATCGCGATCCATGGTCCAGCTTTGCTGCGCCAGCGCTTCAATCAATTGAGCTTTCTGCTCATGCAACAAAAAGTGATCGGCGAGTTTTACTTGCAAACAATCAGCAGCATTCATTTGCGCCGCGGTCAGTCCAAGAAATAATCCCAAATTGTCAGGCATTTGGTTTAAAAAATAAGTGCCGCCAACATCAGGATACAATCCAATGCTGATCTCAGGCATAGCAACGCGCGATGATTCAGTCACGATGCGGTGACTGGCGCCAGCGAATAGCCCTAATCCACCACCCATCACATATCCATTACCCCAGACCACAATAGGTTTACTGTAGGTGTGAATGGCATAATCTAGGCTATATTCTTGTACAAAAAAGTCTTGAACAAAGGGCTGACGTTGACCAGGGTTTTCTTTCATTGCTTTATACAGTTCAACAATATCACCACCCGCACAAAACGCTTTGTCACCCATACTATCAAGGACGATAGCAACCACGGTTTCATCTTGCTCAAATCGTTCAAGCGCAGGTAACAATGAATCAATCATCGCCTGATTTAATGCATTAAGGGATTTTTCACTATTTAAAGTCGCCTGAATAATATAATGCCCATCTCCCGTTTCATGAGCGTTATAAATAACGGCGTTATTAGTATCCATTAACTATTTGTCCACTGCGGTTTGCGTTTTTCAAGGAACGCATTAACGCCTTCTTTTTGATCATTTGAATCAAATAATGCAACGAACTTTTCACGCTCTAATGGCAATGCGCTATTGATTGAACCACCACGGCCCATTTGAATAAGCGATTTACAGGCAGTCACGCTCACTGGCGATTGCTTAGCGGTTTGTTTAGCTAATTTAAGCGCTGCTTCTAACGAACCGCCTTTTTCTACGACTTCTTCAACTAAACCAATTTGCTCTGCTTTTTGGGCAGTGATTCGTTCACCACATAAAATCATGCGTTTTGCCCAACCTTCGCCGACCAATAAGCTAAGATTCTGAGTACCACCAGCACACGGCAATAATCCTACCGCCGCTTCTGGCAACGCCATTTGTGCTTGTTCTTCGGCAATACGAATATCACAAGCAAGCGCAACTTCTAAACCGCCACCCATTGAATAACCATTGATGGCCGCAATAGAAACACCTCTAAAGTTAGCCAGGGTTTCAAATGCTTCCCCAAAGACTGTTGCCATCGTTGCTGCAGTGCCTTTATCGCCGCTTGCGAATACGTTTAAGTCAGCGCCAGCGCTAAAAAACTTCTCACCTTCTCCCGTGATAACTAATGCATAAATTTCTTTATCATCATTTAATTCACGAACCATATCACGCAATAACGTTAAGCTTTCTTTTGTCCACGTATTAGCAGGCGGATTCGCAATGGTAATGACCGCGGTATGTTCTTGTTTTGATAATTGTAATAACTGAGTCATAAACACTTCCTATTAAATGTCGTCATAAAAAAAGCGCCGTTATCAATCGATAAGACGCTTCGTTGTGTTGTTATAGCATTTCTACTGCAATCGCTGTCGCTTCACCGCCACCAATACAGAGGCTGGCAACACCTTTGCTTAATCCTTTATTTTTAAGTGCATGAAGCAATGTCACAATAATTCGAGAGCCACTTGACCCCAGTGGATGACCTAGCGCACACGCGCCGCCATTAACATTAACTTTGTTATGATCTAATTCCAGATCTTTCATCGCTAACATTGTTACCATGGCAAACGCTTCGTTAATTTCATACAAATCAACATCATCTGTCGACCAACCTGCGCCCGCTAACACTTTATTCATTGCGCCAACTGGGGCAATGGTAAATTCACTCGGGTGCTGTGCGTGAGTCGCGTGGGCTTTAATGGCTGCAAGCGGTGTTAAACCGCGTTTTTTAGCTTCACCTGCGGTCATAATCAATAACGCTGATGCGCCATCTGAGATTGAGCTAGCGTTAGCTGCTGTGATAGTACCGTCCTTTGCAAACGCAGGACGTAAACTAGGGATCTTATCAACACGGGCATTACCTGGCTGTTCGTCAATACTCACTACAGTATCACCACGACGAGAGCTAATAGTCACAGGAACAATTTCGTTTTCAAATGCACCAGAATCGATTGCAGCGTTAGCACGTGATAAAGATGCTATTGCGAAATCATCCATTTGCTCACGAGTAAATCCAGTGTCATCACTAGTTTGCTGGGCAAAACAGCCCATTGCTTTACTTGTTTGAGCATCTTCAAGACCGTCTAAAAACATATGATCTTTAACTTCGCCATGTCCCATGCGCATCCCATGACGTGCTTTTGGCAACATGTATGGTGCAAGACTCATACTTTCCATGCCACCAGCAACCACAACATTGGCACTACCTGCTTTAATAAAGTCATGAGCCATCATCACAGCCTTCATACCTGAACCACAAACTTTATTAATGGTTGTACATACAGTATCTAAGGATAAATCGGCCTGAAGTGCAGCTTGACGAGCAGGTGCTTGACCTAAGCCAGCTGGCAAGACACAACCCATAATCACTTCATCAACGTCTGTTTTAGCTAAACCTGTTGAATCCATTAGCCCAGCAATAGCAACGCTACCTAAGGTGGGGGAAGCCACTTGACTTAGCGAGCCACCAAAGCCCCCCATTGGGGTTCGTAAGGCCTGTACGATAACGATTTGTTCTTGATTACTCATAATTAGCTCCGATAACTTAACGGTAACACGATGTATAAATTATCATGTTAGAAAATTGATAATCGATACATTACCCTAAGATACCGTTGACGCCAACGTAAACTTTAGTACAAGTCAGAATTAATTATTGGTGAAAAGTGTAAAGCTGAAATGACAGTTAGTCGTCTAAGCAAGCTACATAACCTTGTTCGTCGCGATGAGATTGCTTGGATGAGTTAAGCAGGTTCATTAATGTCGCGTTTAACGTTTCACGGTTTAACATTTCAATCATTGAAGCGTCAGTGTATAAAACACTCAAGTGAAGCGTTTGATCTTTTAGACGAGCAATGGTTTTCGGCGTAAATGGCTTTGTAACACGTTTTAAATAAGTAACAATGTCTTCATAATCACGCTGAAAAACAATCAATGCAAAAGTATCATCGTCATAACGAAAAAGAATATCTGTCTCATTCTTTAACTCGGTCAATTTAGCAGCTGTAATTACAAGTACTCTATCCGCTTTATCGACGCTAAAGCTATGTTTTAACATCGCTAACTCATCAATACTTATTAATGCCATTGATACTTTGCTATTTTGCAGATTATTTAGCTTGCTGTAGTTCTCTAACTCAGATCCCCCCCCTTGCTGAGTCAGTACACCTGTTAGCGCATCATGTTTATCAACGGTAATGACTGATAAATACTGGCGGCGCATATACATTGATGTAGCTAAAGCAGCTCCAATCAACGTGAGCAAAGCGATCGCATAAGTAAAAAATGCCTTTAGCCTTATGATCTCTTCATCAATAGTGACTCGTTGTTCAACAAGTTTATCTAATTGACTTTGCAATTTATTATTGGCGCTCGCAAACAGTGCATTTAAATGGGCAAGTTGATTTTCATTTACCGCTTGGTCATAGCTATCTTGATAAGATACCGCGCGATTAAGTTCTTCAACCGCTAATTGATGATTACCTTGTTGCTTCGCAATCATACTTTTTAGTCGATGTAGCGTGGCTAAATCACTCGCTAAATCATATTCAAAGAAAACGTCATACAACTGTGTTACTAATACATTGCCTTGATTTAACTTCCCTTGATTAATATAGGATTCCGCCAACAAAAGTTGTGCTTGACGGTAGTTAAAATCAGCACTTATGCCACTCATTAATTCAAGCGCTTGAGTGAGAATAAGCTCCTCTTTAGCATAATCTTTTTGTTCTTTATAAGGAAAAGACTCCATCACTTTAAATAAATTCAAAACTGATACATCACCAGCTTTTTGACAAGCAGCTCTCGCAGAATTTAACAATTTGGAAAATTCAACGTAATCCTTTTGGACAATTAACCAATAAATCGTACTATCAAGCACATTACATTTCAGCACATCATCATCTGTTCGACTTGCAATAACTTGCGCTTTATCTAGCCAATATTTTGATGTTTTGAAAGTTCCCGCTTCAATATTGAGCTCCGCAGCCACCAAAAGAATATTGACCCAATCGACCAATGGAACTTCTTCTTCTGACAATTGATCCGCGTAGTTTAAATACTGAAATGCTTGAACGTAATCGCCTAGAATCTGACTTAACTGAATCGCATATTTGTAATACAGCACCAAATATTTAGGTGGCATGTCTTGCGGCTTCATTGCGTCTATTTTTCTTTTTCCTTCCTCATATTTTCCTGCGATGACAGTCAATTTCAAATGAATAAATGCATGTTGTATTTTAAATTCAGGGGTGAGTTCATCTGCAGAAATCTCTTTCAGCAGTTTAAATGCCTGATCGCTATCAGAATAAGCTAACTCTCCCGCTTTACGAATTTTTTCACCAACGCTTTGTTCTAATGGTCTTTCGGCATTAGAATTCGCTTGGACATTAAATAAAACCGACAATGAAACGAAAAAATAAAAAATATACTTCATCGTTTTGACCTACTAATGGCAATCAATATCAAGCTAATTAAGCCAATCATCGCAAGAAAACCGATACCAACAAGCAAGAAGCAGTAATTACTTTCACTTTCTGTACTGCGTTTAATAGCTCGCTTTTCTTGTTCAATTGCCCGTGCTAATCGTTGCTTATTTTCACTGATCCGAAACGTCAAAAACGAAACATTATCGCTACGTTTGTTTTTTTCCAGCTTTGCTTTGTCTTCAACAAAGGATTCTAAAGCCTTCATTGCATTACCTAACTCACCAATGCGTTGATAATACTGGGCACTTAATTGATGAAACGCGATTTTTTGCTTTGGTGTAGTTTTAGTTTCTAGTAGCGCTTCTATCGTTTGTAACGTTGACGCGGCATGGGGTAAGTTACCTTTCATCAAAGCAACTTCAGCACTTAATAAATATGTATCAACAAGACGATTAACGATATGTTGAGACTGATATATTCGCGCTGATTTTTCCAGATATTGTGCCGTTTGTTGGTTCACTTTGTTACGCGCAATATCAACAGCGGCCAATTGATAAAAACTGTCTGCAGCGACAATACCAAGATGTTCAATCAAACAATTTTCAGCCGTACTTTCGTACAATTGTGTATTTGATTTTGGCTTATTCTTAGTCATCAAAGACTGTAGGTTTAGGTTAGCTAACTGGCAAAATTCCCGAGCACTGAACTTGTCATTTTGAAGTGATCGTAATTGAATAAGGGTATTAGAGAACAAGTTGAGTTCATTCGCATTAAAATAAATACGTGCATAAACAAGCAAATAGCTAAATTGCGGGTTACCCAATACACTAGGGTTATCAGCCACTTTTAAGCGGTTTAAATAATCCATCGCACCAACACCATTAAATTGATGAGCAAGGTTAAGCGCATTCAAATAGTAAAAGTAGGCTAATTCATTACCAGACAACAGTCTTTGATTCACTTCCGTTAATTGCTTATTAGCTTGTTCAAAAGCTCCCTGCACAATAGCAGCATGAATACGTGCTAGAGCCAGCTCAGCGTTAGACAAGTGCTGAGCAATAGATAAGCGCTCAACTGTATGAGAATTTTTATGATCTGTTGATAATTGTTTGATGGCTTGAACAGGAAAGTCATTAATGAGCTGCTCAAACTTGTAGTCGGACGCAAATAGCCACGAAGGACACCACATCAAACAACAGACCAGCCAAAAACGTTTAATAGAAAAATAATTCAACGAACAACTCAATGATAATAAGAACCATAATCACCTTATGATGATTAGGCGCCAATTATAATGTCATTATCAATTAATGCTAGTGAGACTTTTCTAAAGTGTGTTATTCCCACGGTGTTCTACGGTGCAAATGTGATAAATCAAACGGCGTAATTTGATAGACGTAGTAATTTAGCCAATTAGACACTAACAAATTTGCATGACTACGCCAGCAGCCTTTTGGCGCTTGCAAAGGATCATCAGCTGGAAAATAGTTGTTTGGGACATCAGGATTTAACCCAGCAGTGTCATCACGCTTAAACTCATCCCCCAACGTAGTGACATTGTATTCAGGATGTCCCAAAACAAATAGGCGTCGTCTATCTTTACTAACAACAAGATATGCACCGGCTTCTGTAGAATCCGCTAAAATATCCAAATCTGGATGCGCCCGAAGTTCATCAACATTCATTTGAGCAAGTCGCGAATGCGGCACCCAAAAATCATCATCAAAGCCACGTAAAAGAGGATCATGTGATTGATGACGATGATGTAAAAATACACCGGCAATTTTACGCTCTCGAATATATCGCTTAATGTCATACAGGTGATAAAACGCCGCATGCGCCGCCCAGCACAGAAAGAGCGTTGATGTCACATGTTGTGTCGACCAATCGAAAACCGCCGTAATTTTTTCCCAGTAAATCACATCATCAAAATCAACATCACCTAGTGGCGCGCCAGTAATGATAAGCCCATCGAAATTGCGCTCTTTAATATCCTCAAAGTCACGATAGAAGTCATTCATGTGATCTTGCGGCGTATGTTTGGAAATATTGCTATGAATTCGTAAAAACTCAACATCTACCTGTAACGGCGTGTTGGCTAATAAGCGTAAGATTTGAGTTTCTGTTTCAATTTTATTGGGCATTAAGTTAAGTAATAACACCTTCATTGGCCGAATTTGTTGGCTAAGCGCTCGGCTTTCACTCATTACAAAGATATTTTCTTCTTGTAATTCATCCTTTGCAGGTAACTTATCTGGAATATTAATCGGCACAACAAACTCGCTTCAATTTATTAGTCAACGCAACATCATGTAGACAATTTAACCCAAAGGCATCTAGACGTCTAGATGTTTATACGTTTTATCTAAAATTACTAATATTTTATACACATCTGCTTACGACAAATATCAGATGCTCCATTGACTCCCAACCAGTGTCTCGCTAAGTTAGCCTGTGAAAAATTCTAATAACAACACAATCAACGGATTTAGTTATGAAAAAAACTGCAATTGTCACTGCTTCACTTGCCACTTTGGCGTTAAGTGCGTGTCAGTCGACACAAGAAACCACGAGCGTCACTAAACCAGATAGCGATTATCTTTGGCTTGAAGAAGTTCAAGGTGAAGCCCCTTTAAACTGGGTTGAAACTCAAAATAAAAAAGCGTTTTCCTCGCTAAAATCTAATGCTGTTTATCAGCAAAGCTATGATGCAAATCTAGCCCTTCTTAACTCAAATGATCGTATTGCATATGCATCACAACGTGGCGATTACCTGTATAACTTTTGGACAGACAAAAATAACCAACGCGGTTTATATCGCCGTACAACCTTAAGTGAATATCAAAAAGATAACCCGACGTGGGAAACGGTATTAGATATTGACGCTCTCGCTGCAAAAGATGGCATGAGCTGGGTTTACAAAGGCATGGATTGTTTATACCCAGATTACAATCACTGTTTAGTGAAATTGTCACCCGGTGGCAGCGATGCTGTTGTAGTCCGTGAATTTAATATGGCGACTAAATCATTTGTCGATGATGGCTTTAAGCTACCTGAAGCGAAAAGCTCGATTAGCTGGCGCGACGAAAACTCTGTATTCGTTGGCACAGATTTCGGCGCAGGCAGCTTAACCGATTCTGGTTACCCTGGTGTGGTAAAGATTTGGCAGCGTGGCACGCCATTATCTAGCGCAAAACAAGTTTATAAAGCCGACAAAACGTCTGTATCAGCCTCTGGCTTTGTCATGCGTGACGGTAAAAACAGCCTCGATATGATTTATGATGGCACCTCATTTTACTCACGAGCAATGTATATCCTACAAGGCGACAAACAAGTAAAATTGCCTATCCCAAAAGATGCTAGTTTAAGTGCATTTTTAAATGGCGATATCTTTATTCAACTAAAGAGCTCATGGACAGTAAACGGCAGCACATTCAAACAAGGCAGTGTTATTTTTGCTCCAGTTGATGACGTATTGAAGGGAACAGCTAACTACAAAACGCTTATTACGCCAACGGCGAGTTTAGCAATCAATTCAGTACAGGCAACTAAATCTACACTGTTAGTGACTGTATTAGATAACGTGAAATCAAAAGTACTGCGTTTCACTAACGATGCAGGACAATGGAAAAGCACGCCAGTTGATATCGATGACAAAGGCAACATCAGCGTATTTAATACCAACGAAAGCACTGATGATTTCTTCTTAAATTACACCAGCTTCCTCAAGCCTTCTACGCTGTATAAAGTAAGTGGTGAAACAGGAAAACTAACCCAATTAAAAGCGCAAAAATCACAGTTTAACAGTGATGATTTAGTGACTCACCAATATTGGGCAACGTCTAAAGATGGCACCAAAGTTCCTTACTTTGCCATCATGAAAAAAGACATTGAGTTAAACGGTAAAAATCCTACATTGCTATACGGATACGGCGGTTTTGAAGTATCACTAAAACCATCT
Organism: Psychrobium sp. nBUS_13; assembly: GCF_051201665.1. Taxonomy (GTDB): domain Bacteria; phylum Pseudomonadota; class Gammaproteobacteria; order Enterobacterales; family Psychrobiaceae; genus Psychrobium. Next base: position 2,668,053 of record NZ_CP179210.1, read on the forward strand.
TACAGTGCGTTACAAGGTAAAAACTGGTTAGAAAAAGGCGGCGTATACGTCCTATCTAATATTCGCGGTGGCGGTGAGTTTGGCCCAAGCTGGCATCAAGCAGCGCTTAAGAAAAATCGTCATAAAGCCTATGAAGATTTTGAAGCCATTGCGATGGACTTAATCGACCGTAAAATTACCTCACCTGATCACTTAGGTATTCAAGGTGGCAGTAATGGCGGTTTATTAATGGGGGCAGCATTTACACGTCGTCCAGATCTATACAACGCCGTTGTTTGTCAGGTGCCATTACTTGATATGAAACGTTATACCAAGCTATTAGCAGGCGCTAGCTGGGCTGCTGAATATGGCGATCCAGACAATGCCGAGATGTGGGAATACATTAAAACCTATTCACCATTTCACAACCTAGATGCTAAAGCAGATTATCCAAAAGTGTTCTTCACGACATCGACTAAAGATGATCGTGTACATCCTGGCCATGCCCGTAAAATGGTCGCTAAGATGCAAGATCTTGGACACGATGTTTACTACTACGAAAACACGGAAGGCGGTCACGCTGGTGCAGCTGACAACAAACAGCGCGCTGACATGTACGCTCTTATCTACAGCTATTTATGGCAACAACTTAAATAATCGTTAGATAAAAATAGCCGTAATAAAAAGCCGATTTAAGCAATTAAATCGGCTTTATTCATAATCAAAATTTAGATAATTATTTGTAACTATTCACTAGGGAAAATTATTTTCTAAGGATCCTTTTTAGCTATTGACCGATCCTGCCAGTATGCCAAGCTAGGGCTATGACTTAATCGCCCTAGCTTCAATGAACTTAAACAGCATCAACATCACTGAAATAGTTGAGCAAACTAAAGCTCAGTTACAAGAAGATAAGACACTCACGCCTGCGTTGAAGATGTCTATCGAGCTTATTCTTGTTATCGTTGTTATGCTTGCCAGTAAATTGGGACTTAACAGTAAAAATAGTAGTATCCCGCCATCAAAAGATATTAACCGAGAAAAACAAACCAAAGCTAAATCAGATAAGCTAGCGGGTGGACAAAAAGGCCGAACGGGTAAAACGCTGACTCAAACAGAAACGCCCGATGAGATAGAAGTCATTTTAGTTGACCGAGACATGTTACCTCAAGGACGTTATCGTGAGGTGGGTTTTCAAAAGCGGCAAGTTGTCGATATCGACATCAGTAAAGTGGTGACAGAATACCAAGCGCAAATTCTGGAAAATGCGCAAGGAAAGCGTTTTGAGGGTGAATTTCCAGAAGGCGTTAACAGTCCGATCCAGTATGGCGTTGGTGTGAAAGCGCATGCCGTTTACTTATCCCAATATCAATTACTTCCTTATAATCGTATTGAAGAATACTTTGCCGACCAGCTCGGTCTCCCCGTCAGTGCGGGTAGTTTGTTTAACTTTAATGAGCAAGCCGCTGCACTGGTCAAGTCATCAGGTGCAGAAGATATCATAAAAACGGCATTACAAAGCCCTCATCAAACATTACATGTTGATGAAACAGGTATTAATATCGGCGGAAAACGGCGATGGCTTCATGGCGCGTCAACGACATGGTGGACGTATTTTTATCCTCATGAAAAAAGAGGAAAAATAGCGATGGATGACGCCGATATTCTTCCTCACTTTAGTGGTGTACTGTGTCATGACCATTGGAAACCGTATTATCAATATACCAAGTGCCAACATGCCTTATGCAATGCTCATCATATCCGAGAGTTAGAAAGAGCATGGGAGCAAGATGGCATGCAATGGGCGAAGGCGTTGCAAACCTTACTGAAGGACATGAATAAACATCAAATTGATAACCCCAACTTAGACGAAGACACTAAGCGGCAATACTTAACGCAATATCAAAAAATACTAGCCGCAGGTGAAATTGAATGTCCAGCGCCAGATGAAAACAGCCGAATAAAAGGTCAGCGAGGGCGATTAAAACGAACAAAATCCAGAGCATTGTTAGAGCGATTAAGAGATTATCAAGATGATGTCTTACGCTTTCTGACGAGCACTGCTGTCCCATTTACCAATAATCAAGGCGAGAATGATATTAGGATGACAAAAGTTCATCAAAAAATATCTGGATGCTTTAGAAGTATGCAAGGCGCAGAGATGTTCTGTTTGATCAGAAGCTATTTATCGACTTGCAGAAAACAATATGTATCTGCAAGCCTAGCCCTTGAATTGCTATTCAAAAATCAGCTTCCAGATGTATTTATTGAAGATAAGGCTGAATAGTTACAATTATTTTAGAGTAAGATTAAGCGATATATTTATTCGATGTCTTAGGTCGTAAAACTACAGACCAAAATCCAGCGACTGATAATCCGACGAAACCAATGAAACCAAATCGCCATAAATACCCTAGCAACGAGATTGACGGAACCTGTTGGAACAGTACAATAGCAATATGTAGGCTCAACATTAGAATTATGCAACAAATCAAATTCACACTAAATCTTTGTGAAAATTGACGATTGCGCACTAAAAATCCAATTATTAGGGTACACAGCCCAATTGGAATCACAATAAGTAATCCCTGTTTTGTATAGAGTTCAATCATTGACGTCATTAAGACACCGCCCATTAAAGCGAATATAATCCATAAATTATTTTTCATCATAAAGCCATCCTATATTAACAACCACCATCACACTTGTGCTGCCATAACGTTCCGCACTGTCTATGCGATTGACTACAACCGCCGCTCGAACAACTACCCCAACACCAATCTGATTCAGTGCTACATGAACACATAGCAGCTCTCTGAACACCAACGGTGGGAACTTCACTCTTTAAAATTGAATGCCCGCTATATGCTTTTAGGTCAACTAAAGCAGTATACGCTAATTTCTTTCCCAACAACGACTTAGCAGCATTTTCGAATAACTTCATTTGAGGTTTAATAACTTGATTTCTGATCCAATCAGTGTTGTTTTTGTCAAACATGACAGGAAGGTAATTTTTAAGGAGTGCAATGAGACGTCTTTGTTTTTTCGTTAACTGTTCATTCTGCATCATTAAATTTAAATGTGCTTGCCACAAAAGCTGCTTTTGGAAAGATGTAGTAACGTCATAAACTCTATATGTATCGTCGCGAGACAAAGTTAACACTTTGTCATAAATTTCTAATTCACTAAATCTTTCTCCCTCCATTTTTAGCTCTTCGCTTAATGTGACAGCCTCTATTGACATAGCTTTCACTGGTGGGCAATTTTTCGATGTTAAGCCATAAGATGGCAGAGAAATCAAAGAACAGAACAGAACAATCTTCGCATAATTTACTCCTTTAAATTTAAATAGAGTATTCTGATAAAAACATTTATCAGAATACTATGTGTAAAACTCCTAATTCCGAAGTTAAGCGACAACTGTTCAAAAGTCAACCAACTAAAAAGTTGTCACACATTATCGATTACTCGTGACTTAGTTAGTGACCCTACTAATTATTCGGAGCAATCATGAAAAAAACAATTTTCTCAATCGCACTAACAGCAGCAAGCGTGTTACTCACATCCAACTCATTGGCGTCAGAAACCCAATGCCTTAACGCAAACGTGTCAGGTCAAGGGCAAGCCGTACTACTGTTACCGGGGTTTATTAGTGATGAATCAGTATGGACAGAGGTACGCAACGATTTAGCAAAGCAATATCAAGTTCACCAGCTATCAATCGCCGGGTTTGGAAAAAATAAAGCCTGCGGCCAAGCAAGCACTATCATGAGCGCAGTCAAAGGTGAGCTAGCAACTTACCTCTCAACAAATAAATTACAAAACCCAATTCTCATTGGTCACAGCATGGGCGGTCTATTAGCATTTGATGCATCACTAAATCCAAACATCAACTTAAAAGCAGCTGTTTCTGTTGATGGTTTACCATTCATCGGCCCTATTTTTACCCGTAACAATCAAACTACAGCGGATGATTTAATGCCACAAGCAACGGCCATGAAAACTATGTACCAACAAGCAACACCGGAGCAATTAGTGGCTTTTACCAAACAAGGCATCATGCTGCAAACTAACCAACCATCTCGCTACAACGACATTATCGACATGGCAAAACACTCGGACGCAACAACGGCTGGTAGTGCACTACATTCTGTAATGACCACCGATCTACGGCCAAAACTAGCCAAGTTAACAAATCCTGTGTTATTAATTGGCGCGTCAGGTGCTTTTACCACTGATGCGCAGCATCAAGCAGCCAAAGCAATGTACCAGGCGCAGATACAGCAAGCACCTCAAGTAAAACTAAAGATGAATAGCAAAGGACATCACTTTTTAATGTGGGATCAAACCGATTGGTTAATAAACACGATCAAAACTTATATTTCACAACAATCAGACGTCTAATAACGTTAAAAATATTGGGCTGATAATATCTCAGCCCTTAGTAAAAGGTGATCACCATGCATTCATCAACAACGCTAAACGAACAAACACTACAACTTGCGCAAGCAGGCGATAAACAAGCTTTCTCAATACTTGTTAATTACCTCAACAACACAGTGCATGCAATTGCACTCAATATCACTCGCGACCTACAACATAGCCACGATGTGAGCCAGCTCGTATTTATCAAAATATGGCAACAGCTCGGTGAATTGAAAACAAGCGACAGTATTTTACCTTGGGTACGTCAAATTACCCGTTATACCGCCATTAACTTTGTGCGTGACAACAAACATCGCACCGAGTTAGCCAGCGATGACGCCACCATAGAATCATTGCTAAACGACGTGGTTAATAATCACGATCTCAATGAACAGTCGATGATGACGCAGCAACAAAATCAGGTGATTAATCACCTAATAGAGCAGTTACCGGATGAAAGTCGCGAAATCGTTTTACTTTATTATCGTCAAGAGCACGACAGCGCCGTTGTTGCTAATCTTCTAGGATTAACCACAGTCACTGTACGCAAAAGATTACAACGCGTGCGTGAGCAACTCAAAGAGCAGGTATTAGAAAAGTACGGCAAAGTGCTCTTTGCAACGGCGCCAATTGCCATTGATATTTCTCTAGCACTTGCAGCAAGTACAGCTTCCCCTGTTGCTGCCGCGACATTAGGGAGCCAAGCCAGCATAAGCCAAAGCCATTGGTTGGCAAAATTATTCTACCTGTTAGGCGGCGCTATCATTGGTGCGTTCCTTGGTGTATTGGCCAACAGTTTTGCCATCAATAAAACCATTAAGCATATCGATAATGATGAAGACATTGCTTCTCTTAAACGCTTAAAACGTCACGGTAACATTTGGATAATTGGCAGTGCCCTTGCCCTTACCGCCAGTTATCAATGGACACAAGGCTGGTTAATGCCTGTTATCACCTACGCACTTTTCTTAATGGGATTAACGGTGGTGGTGAATACGACTAACACCATCAGTCGTCAAAACCTCCAGCGTCAAGCGCCTAATGACCAACGGGCTAAAAAATTGCTATCACGCAGTCAATGGACCTGCAAGTTGGGCTATTTATTGGGATTTGGCGGCGGCAGTGCAGGACTAATTATTGGTTTATATCAAAGTGGGCGCTTTGAGCTTTTGTTTTAAGAAATCGTAAACAAGTGCTTGTCATTGGCCTTAATGACAAGCGTCAAAGCAGAAAGCTCTCTCTATAAACATATTTTTACAACTATAGCTCATGTTCCCCCCTTGCCACTTAGTAACATTTGTTACATTATAACGCCCGATGGTATTTTCCAATTATGATAAAAACACACTTTGGAAAAACTTTTTTTCAATCTAGGAATGAACAATATGTTTAACAAAAATTTGCTAAAGGCAATTCCTTTGGCGTCAGCATTATTAGCTGGCAACGCGTTCGCTGATGAAGGCATGTGGCAACCACATCAATTAAAAGAAATTAGTGGCAAACTTAAAAAAGCAGGACTTAAATTAGATCCGTCACAGATGGAAAACCTTGATCAGTTCCCAATGAATGCGATTATCAGCCTGGGTGGTTGTACGGCATCATTTTTATCTGACACAGGCCTAGCAATTACTAACCACCACTGTGCTTACGGCTCAATTCAGTACAATTCGACTGAAAAGAAAAACTTATTAAAGCAAGGTTTTGTTGCTAAAGATAAATCTCAAGAACTTCAAGCAGCGCCGGGTTCTCGTATTTACGTGACAGAATCTCTCACCGATGTTACTGCTAAGATTACCGGTTCGATTCCTTCATCAGTGAAAGGACAAGCTTATTTCAAAGCCATTGAAAAAAATCAAAAAGAACTCGTTTCTGCGTGTGAAACCTCACAAGATTACCGCTGTGAAGTCTACAGTTTCCACGGCGGCCTAGAATATTTCCTCATTAAACAACTTTCAATTCGTGACGTGCGTTTAGTGTACGCTCCACCATCAAGCATCGGTAAATTCGGCGGCGATACCGACAACTGGATGTGGCCTCGTCACACAGGTGATTGGGCATTCTACCGCGCGTACGTTAGCAAAGACGGTAAACCAGCAGATTATTCAAAAGACAATGTGCCATTTAAACCAAAAGCCTTCCTAAAAGTGAATGCCGATGGTGTTCGCAATAGCGATTACGTGATGGTTCTTGGTTACCCAGGCCGTACCAATCGTTATCGCACGGTTGATGAAGTAGAAAACCAATTTACATGGGTGTACCCAACGTCTAAACAGTATCGCGAAGACTACATCAATATTATCAAAGACATAGCACCAGCTGGCAGTGACGCACGCATCAAATACGAAAGCACATTAGCGAGCCTAGCTAATTACGCTAAAAACTTTGGTTCGATGATCGAAAGTTACAACAAAGGCGACATGCTCGAGCGTAAACAAGCAGAGCTACAAGCGCTGCAACAGTGGATCAACAGCTCTAAACAGCGTAAGAACAAATACGCCAAAGCACTGACTGAGCTAAACGCGTTAATTGCTCAAGGTAAAAAAGGTCAAGAACGTGATTTATTAATGGGCTACTTAGGTAGCACAAATATGATGAGCGTGGCCAAGCGTCTTTACCGTTTAGCCAATGAAAAAACTAAGTCTGATACTGAGCGTAAACAAGGTTATCAAGACCGCGACATGAACCGTTTCACTCAAGGTATGAAACGCGTAAACCGTCGTTATGACGCCACAGTAGACAAAGCAGTACTTGAGCACTTTATTGGTCTTTACGCCCAATTACCTAAGAAAGAACGCAACGCTACATTTGACAAGTTCTTTAGCATTGGTAAGAAGTTTGACGCGAAAACACTAGCAGCCAAACTAAATAAAATGCACAAAAACACCAAACTTGATGAAGAAGCGACGCGTTTAGCATGGATGAATAAATCAGTAAGCGATTTTAAAAATAGCAAAGACCCTTACATTCAATTTGCAGTGTCGCAGTACGACAACGATCGCAAGCTAGAGAAAAAAGCTGAAGCATTATTCGGTAAACTAGCACAAGCCCGCCCTGCCTTCATGGAAGCAATGATTGCTTACAAGAAGAGTAAAGGCGAGCCAGTATATGCTGACGCGAACAGCTCACTGCGTATCACTTACGGCAACGTTATGGGATACTCACCACAAGACGGTATCACTGCAACGCCATTTACTACATTGGAAGGCTTACTGGCTAAATACAAAGCAGGTGATGCTGAATTTGATTTATTCGATAACATTCGCAAAGCCATCGCTGATAAAAACTACGGTAAATACTATCGTAAAGATTTAGACTCAGTACCAGTAAACTACCTATCTAACTTAGATATCACGGGTGGTAACTCAGGCTCTCCTACCCTAAACGGTAGAGGTGAATTTGTTGGTCTAGTGTTTGACGGTGTTTATGAATCAATCATCGGTGATTGGGATTACGATACTAAATACAAACGCGCAATCCACACCAGTGTGCCATTCATGCTATGGACAATGGAAAACATCGACGGTGCCCAAAATATTGTTGATGAAATGACTATCGTTAAATAAATATAGCCATCCACTATCATGCGCCCTTTCAGGCGCATGATAGATAAGTTAGGCAATTGACGATAGAACGCCTAATCGTACACTTTCATTTTAGACAATAAAAAAAGCAGCCTAAGCTGCTCTAACATAATCGTTATGCGAAATAAGCGTTCTTTCGCTCATCGTAATCAGTAACGACAGCGTTAATAACCTCTGCATCAAATTCTCGCAGTCCGCTTAGCGCCATTAACTTTTCACCATAACCAACAATCTCATCGCCAACTTTAAAGAAAAATTGCAACGTTGCACGGCCGCGTTTACCATTAACTTCTAGTGATGTATTAGTAATTTCAAGCGTAGGATTGGTGAAATCTAAACGCAGTAAATCAATGGACATCTTTTCGTAAATAACCAATGGACGCGCAGGATTAATCATCGCATTTTCTTTTTCCATCAGAGGTACTAATACGTGTGGAAAAGTGTGGCCAGAAAACTCAACATAACGTTGTGCTAATGATGCAGCAAGTTCTTGATTATCAGTTGACTCACCTTCACGGTTAATCGACATATACTCTTTTTCATTGCCATCGATGACTTTAATATCAGCAGATTCCTGACACGAAAAATCAAGTTCAATACCATCTGATACCATGCCAGAAAACGTAAATTGCATCTTCTTGCTAACACCTAGCTTTGACAACGCGATTGAGAAAAGTAAATCGCCTGGTACACAAAACTTCTTGGTTTCGATATCGTGCAAAGGATTAAAATCACCAGCTATGTCTTTGGCAAATTTACTGGCTTGTTCACGTGTAAAAGAAAATGACGAAGGCTCGCCTTGGTTAAAGTATTGACTGATATTCATATCTAATTAGTGGCCGTAATAAACAATAAAACAAGCCTCGCCTTGCGCGATAATTGCTAAAACCAAAAGGGTTGAACAGACAATCAAATGGGCAAAAAAAGAGGCACTAGATTCCATTACTGGAAAGTGCCTCTATTTTAACGTATTAAGGTGGGTAGTTTATACACGGCGCCAACTGGTAACACCAGCGCTGTCTTCAAGGACGATACCCATCGAAGTTAGCTCATCACGGGCAGCATCAGCGGCCGCCCAGTCTTTGCTAGCGCGCGCATCATTACGTTTAACAATCAGCGCTTCAATAGCCGCTGACTCATCATCGTTGTCACCTTGTAAAAACGCAACTGGATCAGACTGCAGTACACCTAACACGCTGCCAAGCTCAATTAAGATTGCAGCAAGCTCACTCGCCTTATCACCATCAGTATCTTTAACGCGGTTAATCTCTTTAGCCAATTCGAATAACACAGGTAAGGCTTCTGGTGTGTTAAAATCATCGTCCATTGCTGTCTTAAAACGAGCAACATAGTCATTGTCCATACTAACATCGGCAGTCGGCGTAATTCCGCGTAAAGCAGTGTACAAGCGCTCTAATGCGCTACGGCCTTGATGCAAGTTGTCTTCAGAATAATTTAACTGACTGCGGTAATGGCCATTAAGTAAGAAGAAACGAATCGTTTCAGCATCAAATACTTTTAGCACATCTTCAATGGTAAAGAAGTTGCCTAATGATTTAGACATTTTTTCTTTATCAACTTGTACCATACCAGAGTGCATCCAAGTATTTACATAGTTGGTGCCATGAGCACAACAAGACTGAGCCACTTCATTTTCATGATGGGGGAAGGTTAAATCGCTACCGCCACCATGAATATCAAATGTTTCACCCAAATGCTTTGCATTCATTGCCGAACATTCGATATGCCAGCCAGGACGACCTTCCCCCCACGGAGAAGCCCAACTTGGTTCACCTGCTTTGGCTTTTTTCCATAACACGAAATCCATGCCATTGCGTTTGTCTTGCACAACATCAACACGTGCACCTAACTGCAACGCATCTAAATCTTGGCGGCTTAACTTACCGTAATCTTCATAGCTTGGTACTGAGAATAAAACATCACCGTTATCTGCAACATACGCGTGCTCTTTAGTAACGAGCTTTTCGATGATTTCAATGATTTCAGGGATGTGCGTCGATACTTTTGGCTCAACATCAGGTTCAACCATATTTAACGACTTAAAGTTGCCGTGCATGATATCAATGAAACGCTCGGTTAATTCGATAAAGGATTCACCATTTTCATTAGCACGAGCAATAATTTTGTCATCAACATCGGTAATGTTACGAACATACTTAACTTCGTAGCCGCTAAAACGTAGGTAACGAACAATCGTATCGAAGAACACATAAGTACGGCCATGACCAATGTGACAATAGTCATAAGTGGTAACTCCACACACATACATGCCAACTTTACCGGGTACAATCGGTTTAAATACATCTTTTTGGCGGGTAAGCGTGTTGTAAATTGATAACATTGGGAGTTGTTTCCTTAGGCCTAACAATAAATAAAGAGGTGAGTTTATCAGGTGCGTTAAAACAGCTCAACAGATTGCAGTAACGGCGCTTAAAGAATCTGAAAAACATGCTCAATTTGGCAAAAAATCATCAACAATCTGTAATTTAGTTCTAAATTACAGCCTTTGCTTTGCCATTATTACTAAACAAGGTAAAATCCCATCAATTCAAATGTAACACAAATCACAGACAGGTTAATTTCATGATCTTAATGACCACAAATTTCGGTGACATCAAAATCGAAACTTACGCAGACAAAGCTCCAAAAACAGTAGCTAACTTCGAAAAATACGTTAAAGAAGGTTTTTACGACGGTACTATTTTCCACCGCGTTATTGACGGATTTATGGTTCAAGGCGGCGGCATGGAAAGCGGCATGTTAGAAAAAGACACAGTAACTTGTGTCGATAACGAAGCGAACAACGGTCTTAAAAACACGATTGGCACCTTAGCAATGGCGCGTACTCAAGATCCTCATTCAGCAAGCTCACAGTTTTTCATTAACGTTAGCGACAACGGTTTCCTAGATTTCACTAGCGAATCAGTTCAAGGCTGGGGCTACTGTGTATTCGCTAAAGTTGTTGAAGGCATGGACATCGTTGATAAGATCAAAAAAGTAGAAACGGGCAACCGTGGCTACCATCAAGATGTTCCACTAGATGAAGTGGTTATCGAAAAGGTAGTTATTAGCGAGTAATTACACGCTAATCTATCTTATTGGCTTGAGCAATCGCTCAAGCCAATAGACATTATTAAGCTTTTTAAAAAGGTTACTCAACTTCATGAGCAAAACGTTATTCATTGCTGACTTACACCTTCATCGCGATCGCAGCGATATCACCGACCTCTTCTGCCATTTCTTAGCAAATGATGCTGTTGGATGTGATGCCTTATATATTTTAGGCGACCTGTTTGAAGTGTGGTTTGGCGACGACAACCCCTGCCCTATGATAAAACTCGTGAGTGAACGTCTTAAAGCGCTTAATGACACCGGCGTACCCATTTATTATATTCACGGCAATCGAGATTTCACGATTGGCAAACGCTATTGCAAACAAAGCGGCATGATTTTATTACCAGAAAGTAAAGTCATTGACCTCTACGGAACGCCTGCCTTAATTATGCATGGTGATAGCTTGTGTACACGCGATGTCGCCTATCAGAAATTTAGAAAGCGCAGTCGTAATCCAATCATCAAATTCTTACTGCTGTCATTGCCTTTTAAAACCCGTCAAAAGATTGCAGGCGATATTCGTAACAAATCAAAAGCGTCTAACAAAAAGATTTCGTTAGAAATTATGGACGTTACACAAAATGAAGTTGAAAAAGACATGACAAACGCCGACGTACAGCTATTGATTCATGGCCACACTCATCGTCCAGATCGTCATCACTTTGATTTAAACGGCGAACCTGCAGAGCGTATTGTGTTGGGTGATTGGTACGATCAAGGCTCATCATTAGTCGTCACCAAAGAGGGTATGTCGCTTGAAAATCAAGCCTTCATATCACCAAAGATTACTGGCTAAGAAAAACCACAAATCACTCGCTTAATGTGCCTATAAAGTAAGCACGTATTAACGAACAAAAATTTAATTTGGACATTGGGGAACCCCTTGGCTATTATGCCCTCCAAGTTGTTTACTAACGAAGTTATTTATTGAGGAAACATGAGTTTAAAATCTGTATCACAAGCGCTGTTAATCGCGTCACTTACCCTAACTCTACCAGCATGTTCATTTGTTGATTGGTTAGTGTATAAGCAAGACAAACCTCAAGGTAACTTTCTAGAACAAAAAGACATCGACAAATTACGCATTCAAATGACCAAAGAACAGGTCGCGTTCATCATCGGTCGCCCAATTGTTGACGACATCTACGGTGGCGACAAATGGCGTTACGTTTACCACTTTAAATCAGGTCGAAATGCACAAATTACTTATCGTGAATTGATAATGATTTTTAAAGACAACAAATTAGTTGAAATGACTGGCGATTACAAAGAAAACGAAGCATTTAATACGCCAATTTCTGAGTAAACAGCTAACACAACGTATTAACGAATAAGGCCGCTATTTACTGATAAATAGCGGCCTTTTTTTATTCTTACAACAATATTAATACCAATTGCATTAAGTAAGTGATCTTGTTGTGCGTAGAGAAAATCAGCTAAAACAAGGCGCTCGATTGACTAATAGCTGGCTATTAGGATTGAGAGCAACGCCATTTTAGTTAATTTTAACAAGTACAAGTGGGCAAATATTTAATGCAATTGGTATAATACATACAGTGTTTAACGTGATAGCAAGCTAATCAGTTTTACGCATTTCATTAACACGACCACCCGTTACCTTGTCCGCACGACCTTCAGCAACTGCTTTTTCTGCTCGTTTGAGCCGAGCCGCTTTAGGATCGGCAATTAATGGACGATACACTTCAATACGATCGCCGTCTTTACAAGTATCCGTCAGCTTAACGGTGCGATTAAAAATCCCCACTTTAGGTTTAGTGAAGTCAAAATCTAAAAAGTAGTTTGCAATACCTGACTGCGCAACAATCTCGCTAACCGTTAAACTTGAATCGACAGATAGCTCAACAACCTTTTGCTTGTGCGGCGTAGCAAACGCCACTAATACATTAATTTGATTACTCATAAACTACTTTCGCTCGCTCACTAAACGCCGTCACCATGTTGCCTACCAGTTCTTTGAATACTTTACCAAAGGCAAACTCAGCTAATTTATTATCAAACTCAAACTCTAAGTCCAAGTTAACCTTACACGCGTTATCATCAAGGGCTAAAAACGACCAGCCACCGGTTAATAATCTAAAAGGGCCATCAACTAACGCCATATCAACACGTTCGTTTTCAGTCAGCGTATTACGCGTTGTGAATGTCTTTTTAATGCCAGCCTTTGAAACATCAACACTCGCCACCATCACACTCTCTTCATCAGAAACAATGCGAGAGCCCACACAACCGGGTAAAAATTGCGGATAAGCCGCAACATCATTGACTAAATCATACATTTGTTGCGCACTAAACATCACTAACGCGCTACGGTTTACTTGAGGCATAATTCTTCCTTTACAAAATCGGCGCTATCATACCACAAGCACACACAAATACTCACGCGCAACCAACGATATCCCCCCTTATCACAAAGTCGCTTAGGTATCACTTGCTTGGCGCTAAGATACTGGTAAACTTAAGCCAATTTTTAGGGTTTGTGCATTTCTCCGCTATTAATAAAAACATTCATTTATTAAATTTTAGATACCCATCATCAGTGGAAATGCCCCCATCAGTATAGAGTTTACAAACATGGCAAAACAAAAAGGCAAAAAAACCAGCCCTGGTAATATTGCTAAAAATAAAAGAGCGCATTTCGAATACGCAATTTCTGAAAAAACCGAAGCAGGCCTTGAACTACAAGGTTGGGAAGTTAAATCAATGCGCGTTGGCAAAGTCAACATGACAGACGCGTATTGTATTGTTCAAAACAATGAACTATTGCTGCTTGGTTGCCACATCACGCCGCTTAACACCGCATCAACTCACGTGCATTGTGAGCCAGAACGTCCGCGTCGTTTGTTATTAAAGCGCCGTGAAATCGACAAGCTCAAAGGCCTTGTTGAACGTCAAAGCTTTACCATTGTTGCCATCAGCCTTTACTGGAAAGGTCCATGGGCTAAAGTTGAAATCGGTCTAGGTAAAGGTAAGCAATCTCACGACAAACGTGAAGATGGCAAACAACGCGACTGGGAACGTGAAAAATCACGCGTCATGAAAGACTCATTACGCTAGAACAAACAATTCAACACGCTATTTGATTAATATTCCATCAAGTAGCTAATTGACTGGTTGCTCAATGCCTTAGCAAGGCGTAGAATAGCTGTTATCGCTTTGGGGGCGATTTAGGATTCGACGAGATTCTTGAAACCCAAGGTGCATGCCGAGGGGCGGTTGGCCTCGTAAAAAGCCGCACTTAAATCTATTCGCAAACGACGAACAGTACTCTCTAGCCGCTTAGGCCGCTAGCTTTCCACCCACGTGTGCTTGTGCGCTGGGACTCGGAAAGTCACTCTACACAGGATCGCGTGGAAACTTCGTCTGTAGTTGAAGCGTTAAAACTAATCAGGCTCGCCAATATCAATCCTGTCTGTCGGAGTGGTTGCGGTTAATCTATAGACATGACTAAGCATGTAGTACCGAGGATGTAGGTTTTTCGGACGGGGGTTCAATTCCCCCCGCCTCCACCACATTCAGGTTTGTTACCGCAGACCTCAAAAAGCCCCGTAGACCAATGGTTTACGGGGCTTTTTTAATTTATAAAAAAATTTAATGCAGAAACGCATACAACTATAGGGTTTATTAATCACATGGAAGAAATGAAACTAAAACGCATTATAAAAAAACAGAGAACGAGAACAGTTTATTCACTAATGCTTTGCTGGGCGGCTCTTTTCTCAGTTTTTTATATTACCGAAAATGATGATGCTTTATTTGTTTCAGGGTACGCAATGGCTATAGTTACTGTCGCTGTGGTGGTCATTTTGAATTTTGTAGAAAAAGTCCTAATTTCAATGAATCATGCCCAAAAAAGTGACGATTAAAACACGGTTCAATTCCCCCGCCTCCACCACATTCGGGCTTGTTGCCGCAGACCTAAAAAAGCAAGGTAAACCAACGGTTTACGGGGCTTTTTAAATGACTTAAATTAAGTTGCTTTGAATTGGGTCTTATCTGTTGGGATGGATTAACGCTTTGCTAAGCGGCAATAAAATTGCTGGCTAAAATTAGCAACGAGGGAGCAAAAGCCAGCTGTTTTTTGTCCGTTTGAGAACTTGTTAGTTGCTCTTATACACATGCGACCTGTGGGCTACTTTAACGACATTTACAACAAGTAGACCATCTTTTATTTCATAAATTATGCGATACAAACCTTGCCGAACTCTATAGTTTTCTTTACCCGATAATTTTATACAACCTTCGCCGCGCGGATTATCAGATAAGGAATCAATTTTACTTAATATATTTTGTATATCGCTTTTAGGTATTACACGTAAATCTTTAGCCACAGACTTTTTAAAAGTGATTTTATATTTTGCCATGTGACTTCAAATCGTTTAGTAGATCTTCATAAGAAATTTCAGGTTCATGAGCTCGTTGCGATACGGCAGCCAGGTCTTCTTGGTCTTCACGCATCAATAAACGGACCGCTTCATCTATTAACTCAGAAACAGATAAGTGTGCGGAAGCTGCTCGCATTTTTAAAGCTTGATGTATGTCAGGTTCAAAATAAACAGTCGAACGTTTTGATAAATTACTCATAGTAGTAGCTCCATTGTTTTAATAACCAGACTATAGCACTACAACGTTATGGTGTCACTGAACATCTGGAGCAACTAACGCCAAGCTAGCCAGTAGCGTGCTGGCACATTGTTTTGCGGCAGTTTGCAAAAAATGTGACAGTTTTAGCCGTCTTCTTGATACTCATTGAGCCCTCTCCCTAAATTTAGCAGTAACTGCTAAATTTAATGGCGACAACCGTAATCAGGAGAAAGCCCAATGAACTTTTACAATAGCACACATCCTTACTACTGCGGCATCGATTTACACGCCTGGTAATTCTGGGACACTCAATTCTTTCATATAATTCTGGGATATAATTCTGGGACACTCAATTCTTTTAGACGTCCAAAACTACTAGGAAAAATTATCTAATTCGGCTACTGGTTCAACGTGTCATTGAAGAAATATCGATGTATTTGGAAGACTACAAATCAAGCTCATAAAATAATGGCAATAATGAGTATTTGGAACAAGAAAGTCTCTCAATCAGGTGATTGATAAGGTGTGAATTTGCTTATTTAACTGTCAAATTAATATTTGTCAGCCAACGCCTTTATACCAACAGTCATGATGGCTATTAGCGCATCGTTTTAATGATTCTTTACTACCCGCAAAGTTGCCGTACTGTCGTCTAAAGTTTCTAATTGTCTCTAACCACTCATCTTGTGATAGTCCCAGCTCATGAATTAGTTTTGGAGTATCACCGTCAATAAACCCAGATTTATTAGGATGAATTGCCCTACCACTCCAATCGGCTAGTGCAAAGTAATCTGCTGCTGAAAATGCAATCGCATTCTTATCTTGGCTAAGTCCAAAGGGTATCAGTGATCTCGGCTGGTGTTGTGTTTGCTCTTTGCGTTTAGCTGTTTGGTAACATTTTATACGCTCTTGAATCGACGTGAAATCACTGCTCGTTAGGTCATCACACATATTGGCACGTATGGGATTCAAATCGACATACATCATACAACTGAGCAATGCGGTTTCATCAAGCAAGGCTTGTGGTTTATACCTTCCCTCCCAGTAGCGCCCACATTCAGATTTATGATGTTTTTTAAATAGCTATTTCTCAAACTTACCGATGTGAAAATTGCAAATTTTCTAATTTAGATTTTACTGACATCGAATTTTCTTTTGTACATATTTCTAAAATCGGATACTTAAGGGTCACATTTACATTCCTCAATATTTACAACAAGGTTAGTACAACGCTAATCAAATAAGTTTGAGTTATATAGTTACTATATTCGCCCCTTGCGTTATTTGCCTATATTGACGCTTGATTGTGTTTTTCTTCCACACAAATATCAGTGAAATACACCGTGTCGACGCTATTTTAATGCGGTGAACCACTCGAACATGGCTCTGTGTTGACTCTTGTTCGCCAAATAACGACCTAATTCTTTGAGCTGTTGACGATCTCGATAGCCGGTGATTCTATTCTTTAGCTCGACTAATGCCTTGCTGGACTCACCTTGACCATCAAGCGATAAAATAAAAGCGTACAGGTATTGCGATGATTGAGGGTCAAGCACCGTAGCCTGTTGAAAATAATCAAGCGCCTTTTGATGTTGACGCATTCGCACCAAGTGCAGACCATAGGCGTAAGATAACGCCCCTGATTTAGGTAAATTCTTTAACCCTTGATCTAGTACTTTTTTCACATCGCTATGACGCTGCATACTTCGATACAAATCAGCCAAATTGATATAGCCAGTCTCATAATAAGGTTCAACATTAATGGCACCCAAAAAGGCTTTCTCTGCGTCAGTAGCACTGCGTTGGCGCATGGCTAGCATCCCCTGGTTCGCTTTTCCTTCGCCGCGCCAGCTGTTGATCTCATTGCTATTTTTCAGTTCTTCAAATGCAGCAATAAACGACCGCTGAAAGCTTGTCGCTATTTTATCGGTGGCCAAACTCGTTGCCGCCGCCACCCGAACGGCCTTGTTGTTATCCGTCAATAACGGGCTAAGGTGCTCTACCCTTAAGTCTGGCGACAGTAAGGCAGCGGCATTGGCAGCGCTCAATCTAAGTAACGGCTCAAGATGCGTCAAATAGGGGAGTAAAGCTTTGCTAGCGACTGTTTGTGTCGTCATATTTAATTGCTGAAGTGCGCTTGCGCGGCTGATTATATCCAGCTCATTATCGGCAACAATCGATAGGTGTTGGTCAAGGGTTATTCCTTGTCCTGAATTGAGCGCCATAAGTAATTGCTTACTTTGTCGATAAGGCGTGGGCTTGCCATGCCACTGTGTTAGCGTATCACTGGCCCATTGATTATTTTTGTCTTTATGGCAATTGATACAAGCATTGGGCGTACCGTATTTGATGGACAGATCAGGCCTTGGAACTTTAAAGCTGTGATCACGTCTATCATCCACCCCCATATATCGAGTGGTTGGCATATGACAGTTCACGCACTTCGCGCCAGCAGAAGATGCAGGATGCTGGTGATGTGATTTAACATTATACTGCTCTCCACTGTGGCATTGTAAACACAAGCCGTTGTTAGCGGCTTTTACTTTCATGGTGTGTTTATCGTGACAGTCTAAACAATTAACACCTTTGGCAAACATTTTACTCTGCAAAAATGAGCCATAGACATAAACCTCTTCTTTGATTTGTCCATCGACATGATAACTTGGTGCTGTTGGCATTTGCGGCATAAATTGTTGTAAAAATGGTGTTCGCGGTTTAAATCCATCTGTAAGCGGCGCGCGTAGCGAGTGGCAAGCAAAGCACCCGTCCATAAAACTATTATCGCGTTGCTTACCTCGCCATGATGCGGTCTTTTGGTCTTTTTCCCTCAACCAATACCCTTTTTTGTTAATCGCGTTTGAACCTGTTTTCACCGCAGTGTCGACGTTATTTTCAGTGATTGAATCGCCATGTTTACTCATCTTGCCATGACAGGATTGACAGCCAACATTAATGTTATCAAAGGTGGTATTAAAGGTGTTTTTAAGGCTATCGTAATTTCGTTTAAGGCCATCAGAATGACAGTCGGCGCACATGCCATTCCAGTTTTGGAGGGGTTGTCGCCAGTGCAGGCGATCCTTTGGCGCAATTTCTTCATGACTATAGTTGTGATACCAACGCTGTCCACCATCGATTTTGTCTCGACTATCCCAAGCAAACGGCAGAACCTGTAATTTCCCCGGCTGCGTTTCAACTAAATATTGCTGTAATGGAAAGTGACCAAATGTATATTTTATTGGATAGTCGTCTCGGCGTTCCCCATAAGAAATAGTCACACGATATTGACCATTTTTGACAAAGAAGAGGGCTTGCTGGCCGTAATGCGTTACCCGTTTATTGTCAAAGTCGCCTTTGACGGAATCACTTGTCGCTAGCGCCATCGCCTTAGCGTGATCCGATTGCTGCCAACTGTGATACTCAGACTTGTGGCAGCCTATGCAGTTGTTATAGTTAGCTGAAGGATTCGTCGATTGCGCTTTGATTGAAAAAGGCGCCACAATAAAAAGCACCAGTAATAGTTTTAATACGCACAATTGATGCATCTAACCATCCTTTATTATCATGATTAATGAATTGAACTTACGGTAACAATCACTTGAGAAGTATATACCGAAATTCCCTTGGGAATTTCCAAGTGGTTTTGGTATGTGCAGAGTTATCAGAAGGCAAAATGCCACTATCTTTTATTATTAATAAAAAACATCTTAGTTTGACATGCTCACTTACACCAAGTAAGTTGTGAACATTACATATAATAATCACAATAAGATAAATGTGCAACGTTTGACGATGCCACAGTTACCGATAAAGTGATATACGCAGCCAGAGGTAAAAATGACAATAATAACAAAGACTTCAAGTGATAATATTAATCAAAATAACATCACTAAGCCACCTATTTTAGCAAAACAGTACATACTCCCGTTTATTTTAGTCGCCGCTCTTTTTCCATTATGGGGATTTGCCAACGATATAACCAATCCGTTAGTTAAAGCATTTAAAGACATTTTTCTTATTAGCAACGCGCAAAGTTCGATGGTGCAGTTTGCCTTCTATTTAGGGTATGGCATTATGGCTATTCCTGCTGCGATTTTTATTCGACGATTTTCATATAAAGCCGGCATTCTCTTAGGGTTAGCACTTTATGCGATTGGCGCATTATTATTTTTGCCAGCAAGTATGACGGCTCAATTCAACTTCTTTTTATTGGCCTTATGCGTATTAACCTGTGGACTCGCGCTTCTAGAAACAACGGCCAATCCATACATTCTATCAATGGGCTCATCAGAAACCTCAACTCAGCGTCTTAACTTAGCGCAAGCGTTTAATCCAATTGGTTCGCTTGGAGGTATGTTCGTCGCTTCCAATTATATTTTGAGTGAATTAAAAGTTGAAGAATTTCGCGCAACTCAACGGGCTGAGCATCCAGAGTATGCCGACATGCTACCGTCTGTAGTTGACGGAAAGCTAACGCAGGCGCTGGCAGAGTTTTCAGTGGCTCAACCTGAAGCACATCAAGCCATGCAAACGGCTGATCTAATTACTGTACGTGGCCCTTATATTGTTATTGCGTCTGTCATAGCGATCCTGTTTGTCGTCTTTTTATTGCGTAAACTACCTGACACAATCACTCATGATGAGCCATTAACAACTAACGTACTAAAAAATACTTTTATACGCTTACTTTCCAACGCAAGATACCGTGAAGGGGTTATCGCGCAAGCTTTTTATGTTGGCGCGCAAATTATGTGTTGGACATTTATAATTCATTACGGCATGACATCTGTCGGCTTAACAGCCGCGCAGGCACAGCAATATAATATGGTAGCGATGGGGATCTTCCTCGCAAGTCGATTCATTTGTACTTTCTTGCTCGCAAAAATACGTCCCGGTCAATTATTACAATTCTTAGCCATAGGTGGCATTACCTTATCATTTGGTACTATCTTTATTGGTGGAATGACTGGCTTATATTGTTTAGTTGCAACGTCAGCTTGTATGTCATTAATGTTCCCGACAATCTATGGTATTGCGTTGAAAGATACCGGTGATGATGCAAGCCTAGCGTCGGCTGGATTAGTGATGGCAATTGTTGGTGGTGCTTTAATGCCGCCATTACAAGGCAGTATGATAGATGGTGCTTCATTGCTTGACGATATTCCGGCGGTTCAAACCTCTTTCGTGTTACCGCTAGTTTGTTTTATTGTGATTGCAATCTATGGATATCGGGCCCATCACACCCATAAAGCCTAATATTAAGCGGTCATAATATAATATTAATATGTTTTAAAAGAGCAGCTTAACCTGCTCTTTTTTGTTTGTAGTGCCAAAATCACTCTTTACCATTGCACCGGTATGTTTTTTATTTATAATAAGCAACATACCCATATCACTATAATAAGGTTTTTTTATGAGCAACGCCCTTAATTCAATAAAAGCACTGTTTTTACTATTGTGCGCCGCTAGTGCGTTGGCTGTGTTACCAAGTTACTCAGCCCAAAGTGAGCGCCCTAACATTTTACTTATCATCACCGATGACCAATCCATTGATACCATTAATGCATTAGGCAACGATGCTATCAATACGCCCAATATAGACCGCCTAGCACACACCGGTATGGCATTTACCCATGTCTTTAATCAGGGGTCTTGGTCTGGTGCCGTTTGCGCGCCAAGTCGTCAAATGATTAATACGGGTCGCAATCTCCATACGACCGGTTTTTCGCCAAAATCAAATAAGACGAGCCATCCACTCATGGGTGAAACCTTTAGAAACGCCGGCTATGAAACATTTATTACCGGTAAATGGCACGTTGGAGATGACGCGTTAAAACGTTCTTTTTCAATCGGCCGCGCAGTACACGAAGGTGGCATGGCGCCAATCAGTAAAGGGGGCCAATGGAACCCTTGGTTGACGGATTTTGGCAACGATATTAAATGGGCTAAAAAGCAAAAGAGACAGCACACCAGTGAAGCTTTTGCCGATGCAGCCATTAGCTACCTTGACAGTAAGGCGCAACGAAATAACAATCCCTTTCTGATGTATGTTGCATTTACCGCACCTCATGATCCGCGTCAATCACCACAGTCATATGTTGATAAGTACCCCGCTGAGGGCATGGTTTTACCACCTAACTTCGTCCCGATGCCAGAAATCGATGCGGGCGATTACAACATTCGCGATGAAGCATTAATGACTTTCCCTCGCACCGAGCAACAAACCAAAACGTTTATTGGTGAGTATTACGCGATGGTGGAGCACATGGATACACAAATTGGTCGTATTCTCGATAGCTTAGAGAAATCACCTTTTGCTAAAAATACGTACATTATTTTCACATCCGATCATGGCTTAGCTGTAGGTAAGCATGGCCTTGCGGGCAAACAAAATGTTTATGATCACAGCATTCGTGCGCCTTTCATTATGGTAGGTGATGGGATTCCCGCCAACAGCCGTGCCAAAGGCATGTTCTATCTAAATAGTATCTTTGCAACAACGGCAGAACTAGCAGGTATTGATGCACCAGACTCCCTACAAGGCCCAAGTATCATGCCTATTGTGCGTGGTGAAAAGACGGTCATGAACGATTATATCTACGGCAGCTACCGTCACTTCCAGCGCATGGCGCGAAGCCACAGATACAAGTTGATATATTATCCGCTACTAAAACGTAATGTGTTGTTTGATATGAAAAACGATCCATGGGAAATGCATGATATTTCTGAAAAAGCAGGCAGCGATAAGATTATTAAACACCTGACCGCTAAGCTAGAACAGTTAAAAACCCAAGTGGGCGACCCATTAACCAATAGCGACCCTGTTAATAGTTATCAGCCGTTTACTGGCAAAGTCAGACCGGGTTTTCAAAAGGACAAAATTGGGGTTAAACAAACAGTCTTTACCGAGCATTAACTTATCCCTAGTGTTTGACAGCGCTCATCGATTAGATTTTTTATTATTAGATAAGCGCTTTTTCCCGTCACCATGCAAACGCTTACTGCCATTTCATTAAGTTTGTGATCGTGCTGTGCAGGGATAAATTAGTCTAAGCAAGGCTCGCGATTGTCAATGAAAACAACGTCGCCTTGGCATACTTTAACCAACACAACTAAGTCGAAATGTGATCGAATTGGTATGACGTAAGCAAAACAACATACCACTTCTTCTTGATACCTTGTGTCCTCATTTCGAGTTGCCTTATTGCCTAAAAATACGCAGATGTTTGTAGATTAAAGTAGAGCTATTGGTCATTTTAAGTGATTCCGATCGCTCAAAAAATAACGCTGTAGCCACACATTTCATAAAAACTAAATTATTTTGGACAATCACATGAACGATTTTCGTCAACAAGCCCTTGATTACCATGCCAGCCCGACACCGGGTAAAATAGGCCTAGCCATCACAACCCCCACTCAAACCAGTCTGGATCTATCGCTCGCCTATAGTCCTGGTGTCGCTGAGCCATGTATAGAAATAGCCAAGGATCCCGAGGCGGTATATCGTTATACAGGTAAAGGCAATACGGTTGCAGTGATCAGCAACGGTACGGCAGTGTTAGGCCTAGGTAACATTGGTCCGATGGCCTCAAAACCGGTTATGGAAGGAAAAGCCTTGTTGTTCAAACGCTTTGCCAATATCGACGCATTTGATATTGAAGTGACCCATAGTACCGTCGACGAATTCATCGATACAGTGGCTAATATTAGTGACAGTTTTGGTGGCATAAACCTTGAGGATATTAAAGCACCTGAGTGCTTTGTGATTGAGAAAGTATTGGCGGAGCGTTGTCAAGTTCCGGTTTTTCATGACGACCAACATGGTACAGCAATCGTCACCGCGGCCGCGTTACTTAATGCCTTAGAGATACAAGGAAAAGATCTAGCGCACGCAAAAATTGTCTGTTTAGGTGCGGGGGCCGCAGCTATAGCGTGTATGACGTTATTGATTAAATGTGGCGCACAACGCAAAAATATCTACATGCTAGATACCAAAGGGGTGCTCCATAGCCAGCGCCACGACTTAAACGAATATAAACAGCAGTTTGCCAACGATACCGACTTACGAAGCTTGGCTGACGCCATGCATGACGCTGACGTTTTCATTGGTGTCTCAGGCCCTAATTTGCTAAGCCCCGAACTTCTCACCACCATGGCCGATAATCCTATTGTTTTTGCCTGCTCCAATCCGACACCCGAAATAGCACCGGCGCTGGCTCATCGAGTGCGAAGTGACTTAATTATGGCAACTGGGCGCTCAGATTATCCCAATCAGGTCAATAACGTGTTGTGCTTTCCCTTTATTTTCCGTGGAGCCCTTGATGTGAGAGCAAGCACGATTAACGACGAAATGAAAATAGCCGCCGTAAAAGCGATCAGTGACATCGCTAAACAAGCGGTGCCAGATCACGTATTAACAGCTAGTGGTGCTACTTCTCTGTGCTTTGGAAAAGACTATATTATA
Source organism: Psychrobium sp. nBUS_13 (assembly GCF_051201665.1). Taxonomy (GTDB): domain Bacteria; phylum Pseudomonadota; class Gammaproteobacteria; order Enterobacterales; family Psychrobiaceae; genus Psychrobium. The sequence continues at coordinate 2,692,236 of NZ_CP179210.1, forward strand.
CCAAAACCAATGGATCCTAGGCTTTGTGAACAGGTATCAATCGCCGTGGCAGAGGCAGCAATAGCTTCCGGAGTGGCACGATTACCGGTCCATCTAACGTGCTAAAGACTATTAGGGTCTGTTAATTATTGGATCACTTGCGCTTGTTAAAATCAGCGATTACTACGTTGTGTTCAATCCCAATATGTAAGCTATTGCTCATTCAAGCGCCTTGTTCTCGTTAATTTTTCCTGAGCACAATAAGACCCTAGGGTAATTGGTCTTTTCTTGCAGATTGTCGGCGATGCTCTGCTCGTCATCCAATCGCTTGATGACGGTTTACATTCTAAAAAATTTGGCCCCAGACAATGTCATTTGCCTATAAAACACATTTTATATTCCATTACTCTCACACAGTATTAAGTGATAACTTTTATTAAATCATCTAATTACAACAACATAATATTCTAAGTTATGGGGGGGTAATTGCTTACAATGATGATATTCAATTGATTTCCACAGTAAATATTAAAAATAACTTTCATTGCCCCCTCAAAAAGTGTACATTATAATTAAAGAACACATTAAGTCGTACATATCGTCATTGCTCTATGACGTACTGCCGCCACAAGGAATAGAACATGATGAAGTCAATCGTTTGCCAACAACCCGGCGAACTACAATTTTTAGAAAGTACAAAGCCAAAACCTAAAGCAGGCGAGGTATTACTTAAAATTCGCGCCATTGGGGTTTGCGGTACCGATATCCACGCTTATGGCGGTAATCAACCATTCTTTACTTACCCACGCGTTCTTGGCCATGAGCTCTCAGGCGAGATTGCAGAATTAGGTGAAGGGGTTGATCTCCCCCTTGGTAAGGCCGCGTATGTTATTCCTTACTTAGAGTGTGGTGAATGTGTAGCATGTCGTGTCGGAAAAACAAATTGTTGCACCGACATTGAAGTGATTGGCGTGCATCGCGATGGTGGAATGTGCGAATATTTGTGTTTACCCGCCTCACATGTTGTGCTCACCGAGGGTGTCCCTTTCGATCAACTTGCTGTCGTTGAATGTTTAGCCATTGGTGCCCATGCCGTGCGTCGAGGTGACGTTAATGCAAACGACACCGTCATGGTGTTAGGTGCAGGGCCAATAGGTCTAGGTGCTGCGCAGTTTGCCAAGGTAGCTGGCGCCAAAACCTTTGTTGCCGATGTCAATGACGATCGCTTAGCCTTTGCAAGCCGCGAACTTGACATCGATGCAACCGTAGATTGTAAAGGCGATGTAAAGGCGCAACTTGAGCAGCTTACCGATGGTGACTTCCCAACTGTAATCATCGATTGCACCGGCAATCCTGGGGCAATGCAATCCACCTTTGGCTGGTTAGCGCACGGTGGTACCTTAGTGTTTGTGAGCGTTGTTAAGGCCGATATTAGCTTTAACGATCCAGAGTTCCATAAGCGTGAGACCACGTTAAAAGGCAGTCGTAATGCAACAAAGGAAGATTTTGAACACGTGGTCAATTGCTTGGCTAATGGCAGTGCAAAATCAACGTCTATGGTAACGCACAAAACCAGTTTTTCTGACTTTCCAGCAATTTTCCCTGAGTGGGTCAAACCCGAAACAGGCGTTGTTAAAGCTGTAATAGAACTGAACTAAGTAAATTATGCCGCCGGTGAGATGATGTCGTGTTATCTCACCTTCCAAAGAGATAAACGCCATAACAGAGGTCTATATGTATATCGATGCCCATCATCATTTATGGAATTATAATGCAGCAGAATATGATTGGATTGATGATTCAATGACGGCATTAAAACGCAATTTCCTTGTCGAAGAACTTGAACAAACGTTACACCAAAACGGTTTTTCAAGCAGTATTGCGGTGCAGGCTCGCCAATCGATTGAAGAGACGTTATGGCTATTGTCGCTTGCCGAACAAACCGAACTCATTAAAGGCGTTGTTGGCTGGATAGATCTAAAAAGTGACACATTAACTCAGCAGCTAGATACACTTGCCCATCACACAAAATTGGTTGGTTTTCGCCATGTAATTCAAGGGGAAAACGACCCTAGTTTTATGGAAAATCCTGATTTCATTCGTGGTCTTAAAATACTTGCCGACAGGGGCTATCGTTACGATTTACTCATTTTAGCCCACCAATTACCGGCAGCACTCAACATGCTTAACATGGTGCCACATCTCCACGTTGTCATCGACCATATTGCCAAACCCGATATCAAATCATCGAGCGATTTCACGCAATGGCAACAAGGCATGGCAGCACTTGCGAAAAATCCAAACTGTTATTGCAAGCTCTCCGGTATGGTCACCGAAGCCGATTGGCAGGACTGGACAAATAGCGATTTACAGCCGTTTATGCAAACGGTTTGGGATCTCTTTGGTCAGCAACGCATTATGTTCGGCTCAGATTGGCCAGTGTGTTTAGTGGCCGCTCAATATCAAGTCGTAAAACAAGTTGTCGTTGATTTTGTCCAGGCACAGTCTCCCACAGCCAAACAATTAGTGCTTGGTGACAATGCCCAACGATTTTATCGGCTGTAATCGCCAATCCCGACGACAAAACACTACAGTAGAAGCGTTTCCGCTATTGCGTTAACCCGTTGGGGTATCAATGATTAACGTGAAGCGATGTAAAGAAAATTAAGTGAAGAGCATTGTGTGATGACCCAAACAATTAACGAACAACAGCCCACCGTAAAAAGTACGATTTTGGTACACCGCAAAGACACTGTCGCCGTGGCATTAGAGGATTTGTCTAAAGGCGCTATTATCACCATTAATGATAACAACATCACCCTAAATGAAGACATTGGTCGTGGCCACAAAATTGCCTTAGGTGATCAAGATATCAACGAGCAAGTGATCAAATATGGCTATTCCATTGGCTATTTAACCGCGCCGATAAAAGCAGGCGACTGGGTACATAGTCACAATTTAAAGACACTGTTGAGTGACGACGATCAGTTTTCATACCAACCAAATCAACAAGTGCTAGACAATCGTGATAACGCGACTCATGACATGCCTACTTTTATGGGGTATCCACGCGATAATGGCTTAGTCGGCATTCGCAACGAATTATGGATAATTAACAGTGTTGGTTGCGTCAACCATTTAGCGCAATCATTAGTACGCCAATGTCGGGATAAATTTAGCGATCTTGCCGATGATTTCTTGGCGGTAACGCATCCCTTTGGCTGCTCTCAATTAGGGGACGATTTAGCGCAAACGAAGCAATTGCTTGCCTCTCTTGCGGCCAATCCGAACGCTGGTGCCGTGTTATTTTTAGGCTTGGGTTGTGAAAACAATCAACTATCATCACTCATCAAAGCGCTGCCAGGTGAAATGAGCGAACGCATCGCCTATTTTAATGCCCAAGAAGTGGATGATGAAGAAGCGCAAGGTATGGCGATGATTGAACAGCTATTAGCTACCATGGCCAATGATAAACGCGTGCCCTGCCCTGTGTCTAAACTGACGTTAGCAATGAAATGTGGCGGCTCAGATGGATTAAGTGGCTTGACGGCCAACCCACTGCTTGGCCGTATCAGTGAAAAAATGGCGCGCTACGGTGCCACCGTTATCTTAACTGAAACGCCAGAAATGTTTGGTGCCGAGCAGGTGTTAATGAACAATGCCGCTAACGAAGCGGTTTATCAAGACATTGTCAGTCTTGTTGATAGCTTTAAACAGTATTTTGTTGAGAACAATCAACCCGTTTATGAAAATCCGTCTCCCGGCAACAAAGCGGGCGGTTTAACAACCTTAGAAGACAAGTCCTTGGGGGCTATCCAAAAAGGCGGCAATGCCTTAGTACAAGGAGTCATTGCCTATGGTGAAAAAGCCACGGCTAAAAACGGCATCACCTTATTACAAGGTCCGGGTAATGACGCCGTGTCATGTACCGCACTGGCAGCAAGTGGCGCCAATATGGTGCTGTTTACAACAGGTCGAGGCACGCCATTAGGGGTGCCCGTACCCACCGTAAAAATTGCGTCAAACACCAGTTTAGCGACCCGTAAAAAACATTGGATTGACTACGATGCGGGTCAGCTGCTGCGCCTTGATAAGACTCAAGAACAATGTACCGAAGAATTTTTTCAGTTGTTGCTTGAAATCGCGTCTGGCAAAGCCACTAAAAATGAACTCAATCAATTTAAAGAAATATCAATTTGGAAAGGCGGCGTAACCCTCTAGGGCATGGCCGAAACACTCATGAATTTATCAAATAATACTGTAAATGATATCGCCAAAAACGCGGCGATAGTGACGCCTCAATACGATAGAGACAATACCAAAATCGGCATCGTTCACCTAGGTCCAGGCGCTTTCCACCGCGCTCATCAAGCGGTCTATACCGAAAATGCTATGAATGTTGCCGGTGGCAACTGGGGCATTTGCGGCGTATCACTACGAAGCGCGACCGCCCGCGATGTGCTTGCCGCACAAGACAATCTTTACACCTTAGCCATTTTAGACACCGCAATTAACTATCAAGTCATTGGCGCGCTCAAAGAAGTGCTAGTAGCTAGCGAACAATCGCCACAAGTTATTGCACGGCTAGTGTCACCCGATACCAAGCTCGTTACGCTGACAATCACGGAAAAAGGCTATTGTTTAGGCGCTGATGGTCGTCTTGATTTAACCCATGACGATATCATTAACGATCTCGCAAGCCCTAGCCAACCGAGCAGTGCAATTGGCTACATTGTGCACGCACTTAAACAGCGTAAAGCGAGTGCAATTGAGGCGTTTAATGTGCTTAGTTGTGATAACGTCTCTGGTAACGGAGATAAACTTCGCCGCGCCGTGATAGATTACGCCGCGCAAATCGATACTCATTTAGCTGCGTGGATACAAACCCACGTCGCGTTTCCAAATGCCATGGTCGATAGCATCACACCTAAGACTGAAGACTACACCATCGATAGCGTATCCAAAGCCATTGGCGCACGCGATGAATGGCCAATTCAGCGCGAACAGTTCACCCAATGGGTCATTGAAGATAACTGGCAAGGAGCACGTCCTGCCTGGGATAAAGTCGGCGTGATATTTACCAGCGATGTGGATGGTTTTGAGAAAGCCAAACTACGTTTACTCAACTGTTTACATTCCACATTAGCGTATGCTGGATCGTTGGCAGGATTTGAAACCGTGTTTGATGTCACCAATGATGACGCCTTTTATCAATTTATTTGTCGCTTAGCCAACGACGAAGTCATCGGATCATTTATCCCCCCTAAAGAGCTTGATGTTGAGGCTTATAGCAAGGAGATTATCGCGCGTTTTCTAAACCCAGAAATTCGTCATCTACTGAGCCAAATTGCCTGGGACGGCTCTCAGAAAATACAAATGCGCGTATTGCCAATTATTGCCGATAATATTGCACTGGGGCGTTCAACCAAGTTGTTATCACTATCACTCGCCTGTTGGTTTGAGTTTATTTGCCGCGCGTTAAAGGAAAGTCGCGACATTGTTGATCCATTGGCTGAACAGCTGATCAATAATTCAGCACTGCGTAGTAATGACTGCGGCGAGGTAGTTGATGCATTTTTAGCAATCGAGTCTATTTTCAGCGCAGAGTTGGCGCACAATAGCGACTTAAGATCGCAGCTAGTCAATAGCCTCACGGCACTACGCAATACTACTAATATCACTGATATCAATTTAGTTGTGGAGAAATTATGTTAAAGCCAAGCTTTGCTGCCTTAGTGAAAGACAGCCCGATTTTGCCCGTACTGCATATGGAAAGTGTTGAAGATGCAGTCAATGTTAGCCGCGCCTTATATAAAGGTGGCATCACCTGTGCCGAGATAGTGCTACGTTCCCCCGTCGCGCTTGATTGCATTAAGGCGGTCAGCGAACAAGTCCCTGAAGTCACTGTTGGGGTTGGCACATTGACCACAACACAGCAAGTAGCAGACGCGGTTGCCGCTGGCGCACAATTTTTAGTCAGCCCTTCATTCACTAAAGAGCTCGCTAGTGCAATGATTGAGACGGGTTTACCGATGTTACCCGGCGTCGTCTCGCCGTCAGAAATTAATCAAGCACTTGAATTAGGCATCGATGAAGTTAAGTTCTTCCCCGCGGCGCAGTATGGCGGCGCAGCAACAATTAAAGCGCTTTCGAGCGTATTTAGCCAAGTTAAATTTTGCCCAACTGGCGGAGTGAGCCTAGACAATATGGCAGAATATTTCGCTAATGACAGTATATTTGCAGTCGGCGGCTCTTGGATGGTCCCTAAAGCATTGATTGCGAAAAAAGATTGGGGAGCAATTACCGCCCTTAGTCAACAAGCGATTGCTGCAATCGCATCACAGGAAGTATGTGCATGAATAATATCATCGTGATGGGCGAATGCATGATTGAATTTGGCCGTGCAGATAGCGACACCCTCTATCACAAAAATTTTGCTGGCGATGTGTTTAACACAGCGATCTACATTAAACGCTGCCTGAAATCACAAGCGAGGGTCAACTTTTTAACTGCCGTTGGCACTGATGACAACAGCACCGACATGCTCGCGATGATGAATAGAGAATCGATAGCAAGTGATCTTGTTTATCGCTCTTCAAGCGCACAAATGGGCTTATATCTTATTAATGTTGATGATGACGGTGAACGTAGCTTTAGTTATTGGCGGGAGTCCTCGGCCGCTAAGCAAGTGGTTAGTTTCCTATGCGAGGATTTAAAAAACCCCGCATTGCAAAACGTCGACAGTTTTTTCTTTTCTGGGATTTCACTGGCAATTCTCAGCCCACAAGATAGAGAAAAACTATGGCATTTTATTGTTACACTTAAAGCGGCAGGAACCAAAATAATCTTTGATCCTAACTATCGACCAACCCTATGGCAAACGTTAGAAGAAACCAGAGACGCGTACGCAGCCGCCTTTAAATTGGCCGATATCGCGTTACCTGGTGTCGATGACCATATGGTACTTTATGGCGCAAAGACGGCCGATGATGTTGCAACATTCCTTGAGCCTTTTGATATCGATGAAATCATTATTAAAAATGGTGATCAGGGCATGTTAATTTGCATTGATGGCAAGCGTATTTTCCTTGATGTCGATCCTGTTAAGCAAGTGGTCGATACAACATCTGCAGGTGACGCGTTTAATGGTGCTTATTTAAGCGCACGTGTCTTAGGAAAAAGTGCGCAACACGCCGCTAACTTTGCCGCCAAGGTATCCGCTTGTGTTATTCAACACAAAGGCGCAATCGTTGATGAAGCCGTATTCTCTCAGCAGCTCATCGACTGTCCGATGTAGTGAAAACTAATCGATAGAGGAACAAGTATGAAAACTACCCGACACTGTCTCGCCACGGATTTAAAAAACAATCCTGAGCTCATCAAACAGTACAAAGCCTATCATCAGCCCGGTAACGGCTTTCCTGCCGTTGCTAAAAGTATTCGTGATGCTGGTATTGTTGAAATGGAGATTTACCTGATTGAAAATCGATTGTTTATGATCATGGAAGTCGATGATACCTTTGATGCGCAGGCCAAAGCGGCCTCCGATGCCCAATGTCCAGAGGTGCAAAAATGGGAAACCCTGATGTGGCAATTTCAACAAGCATTACCTTGGGCAAAAGACGGTGAAAAATGGCTGCCGATGGAACAAATATTTAAGCTAACAGAACAACCATAGCATCGGGTAGCCTATTAACTTCTACCCAGCGGCCACCAGATAACTGCGCGCTAACCCTACTTGACGTTAGCGCCGCTTCGTATTGCTACCTTCGCACTATGGACCGAAAAATGACCTTCCCCTCGCATCTCCATTATCAAACACCTTTAGATTTACATTACTTTACACAAAGAAAAATAGAAAATTAACAACATAATTACAAATACTTATAAACATTCTCTATCGAGACTTCACGTAATTTATTTCTCGGATGATTGACAACCACCTCGCAAAACAATAATGTACTTTATAAATAATACACAAAAGAGCGTTGGGATGTTCCTTCACAAAAATGCGTTAACAATGTTTTGCAGTACATGTGCGTCATTAATATTAATGACGGGCTGCAATGCCACCGAGACAAACAACCAATCAGACAATCCCCGTAAAAACCCAAACATACTGTTTATTCTTGCTGATGATTTAGGTAAAGAGTGGATAAGTGCCTATGGTGCGCAGGACATCAATACACCACACATCGACGCACTGGCAGATCAAGGTATTCGTTTTGATAACGTATGGTCGCACCCTCAATGCACACCGTCACGGGTGTCTTTAATCACCGGACAATACCCCTATAGAAACGGTTGGGTTAATCACTGGGATGCACCGCGCTGGGGTCATGGTTATCTCGATTGGGAGAAAAACCAAAGTGTCGCAAAAGTTATGCAAAATGCAGGGTATGCGACCGTGGCAGCAGGTAAATGGCAAGTCAATGATTTTCGCATCGAACCCGATGCAATGAGCAAGCATGGCTTTGATGATTATGCTATGTGGACGGGTTATGAATCGGGCGTACCGGCCAGCGCTAAGCGCTATTGGGATCCCTATATTCACACCAAGGAAGGCAGCAAAATCTATCCTGGTGAATTTGGTGAAGATATCTTTGCCTCGTTTTTGCTCAATTTTATTGAGAAAAATAAGCAGCAACCATGGTTTGCCTATTTCGCCATGAATTTGCCTCACACGCCCTATACTACCACTCCCCATAAACCGAAAGTCACGGGTAAACTCGACCAGCACAAAGCGATGGTTGAATATGCAGACATCATATTAGCGCGGATAATAGCCCGTTTAGAGGCGATTGGAGAACGCGAAAATACCATTATTATTTGGACCACAGATAATGGCACCAATAAAAGTCTCGTTGGGACACTCAATGGCCGTAAGGTACGTGGCGGCAAGCAAAAGACTACAGAAAATGGTATAAACTCACCCTTTATCGTCAATGCACCGGGCTTAGTACCCCAGGGCGTTGTTAGTGATACCTTAGTGGATTTTACCGACATATTACCCACGTTTGCTGAGTTAGCAGCTACTAAGGTGCCAAGCGATTATAAGCTCGACGGTCAATCCTTCGCCTCATACATTCTCGATAAAAGGCCCGACGGTGCGCGCACGTCGATTCTTTCGATGGGGGGCATGAATGAAGCAGCGGTGTCAGACAATGGTATTGAGAATAAATTCGTATTTAGAGACAGAGTTATTCGCGACAAAAGATACAAGCTCTATGTCAACGCAACACAGCCACTGTCTTATGAAAAACTAGTTGATTTAAAAAACGATCCCGAGGAAAAAGTTAACCTAATCCACAGCAAGGATCCCGAAATTGTCGCAGCAAAAGCCGCGCTAATCAAAGTAGCGCAGGCACAACCCAAACGAGATAACGATCCTAGTTACCGAAAAAGGCAAGCGTTAAGCTGGGATGTACCGGTTACGGTGAAGTCACAAGATTGGAAACAATAGACCCGCAATACATTGATTTTTGGTTAATTGTATTGCAGTTATAAGTTATTAAAAAAACAAGGTATAAGAATGAATTTTATTAAAAAATCCTTCATGGGCATGACGGCGTTAATGCTGGCACTAAGCGCGAGTGCTAGTGATAATCGTCCTAATATCGTACTCATATTGGCCGATGATGTTAGCCCTGATATGTTTAGTATCTACGGTCAAGAAGGGGCCGCCAAGACGCCAAATATTGATAAATTGGCTGAGCAAGGGGTACGTTTTCAAACCACCTACGCCACCGCGAAATGTGGTTCGTCACGTGTTGAGATAATGACAGGACGTTATGCGCAAACAACGGGGGTTTACACCAACGAAATTTGGCTCGGCAATGCGCGAAAAGAAGTCTACAGCGATAACATTCCTTTTAGCCGTGTCCTAAAAGACGCTGGCTATGCCACCGGTATTACCGGTAAATGGCATGCGGGCATCCAAATGCCCTATGAAGACGTACTCGCATTTGACGAACATGCACTATGGGAAGGCACAAAAGAAATTGCGAAATTAGCGGGTTCGCCTAAATTTACCGGCCTAATGGAAGATAAGAAAACTACGTCTCGTTATTGGCACCCAGGTTATGTCGTTAATGGTAAATTGCTTGATACTAAACCCATGGACTATAGCTTAGATATTGAAGCGGATTTCATCATGGCGTTTATGGAGAAAAATGCAAAAGCAGGTAAACCGTTCTTAGCCTATTGGCCAACGGTAGCACCACATGGCACCCGAACCGGTATGCCAACTAATCCATTGCGTGGTAAACCCGGTCTGCTTGGACAAGGTAAAAAAATCAAAAAGAAAGACAAGATCCCAGGTGAAAATCACGCCCGATTTGTCTCGCTGATCCAATACCTTGACTTAAAAGTTGGTGAGGTCGTTCACAAAATTAACGAGCTCGGTATTGCCGATAATACTATCATCATCTTTTTGTCGGATAATGGCACGGCCGTAACCGCGAAAACGCGCGGCGTAGAACGCGGCTCTCATGTTGTACATATCGCTGCCGGTGCAGGTATAAAACAGCGTGGACTAACAACCGAGTTATCAGATTTTTCAGACATCACCCCGACCCTGATCGATTACGCAAACGCCTGGGACTTTGTACCTAAAGGTCATTCGTTTAACGGTAAAAGCTTAGTTCCCTTTTATCAAGGCGACACAGATACACATCGTGAATGGATTTATGGCTACGCTGGTACATCGCAATTATTACGCACTAAAAACTATATGCTGGAAGTGGTTAATCCCATCATGAACATGCCACGCGGCCGATTCTATTACACTGGAGAACATCGCTTTGGCTTTGGTTACAAACTGGTCGATGGCTTGCCAGAGCACGCTAGTGAACGTGCAAAATTTGATGACATTCTCAACCAATTACCCCCATTAACGCGAGCCGATACACACTGGCAAACAAAATCGGGCAAACGTGTGCTTAAAACATTGTCTAAACCAAAAGTTATAAAGAAGCATTTATATAATCATGCTGATTATAAACGCTACGATGAAACGTATCGTGGCGATGGCTCATCAAAGCCTTAGTTGATGTTTCGTTGACAGGCTATGTTTGACATGTCAGCGCTTATACCAATTGCATTAAGTAAGTGATCTTGTTGTGCGTAGAGAAAATCAGCTAAAACAAGGCGCTCGATTGACTAATAGCTGGCTATTAGGATTGAGAGCAACGCCATTTTAGTTAATTTTAACAAGTACAAGTGGGCAAATATTTAATGCAATTAATGGTATTAGTTTAACGAAGAAGATAATAGCGAATTTTAACAGAAAAAGGGGCGTACAGTTAATCTGTAAGCCCCTTTGTTTTAACGTTGTTTTGGATTATTCTTCCAAGCCATGTGCCGAGCGCAATAACGTGCGTTTTGCAGAATTGAGGTGGGTTTCCATCGCGGCTAAAACACCTGAGGTGTTATGTGCTAGTAACTGCGTAATAATATCGACGTGCTCTTGCAGCGCGACTTGATTTCGCTCTAATTCATCGCCTTTATTCCACTGATAGTGGTAATGGCAAATAAGCGATACCACATCAAAAAACTGCATAAAAAACCGATTGTCCGACGCCCGCTGCACGATATAATGAAATTTACGATCTAATTCACTAAGTTCTGTATAACGATTTTCAACATCAGCTAACACTTCAACATGCTTATCAAGCAGCTGGGCAAGCTCTTTCCAAACGCCGTCGTCACTAGGCACTGCCATCAGTTTTGTGATCGAGCTCATTTCTAATATGCGTCTAAACTCAACTAACTCAATGGCAAATTTCTCATCAAATTCAACCATTTGCCATTTGGCTCTTGGTTTTTTCTCAATCAACCCAAAGCGTGAAAATTTGATTAAAAACTCTCTCACTGTAATTGTATTGCAGCCAGATGCTTTAGCTAACTCCAACTCAGAAAACTTCCCGCCCGGCAATAGTTTTCCATCATTGATTAAATCTAAAAAGTATTTTTCGATGATTTCTTCTTTCGATGAAACGATACCACGGGTATCAAAATAATCTGAAGTGACGGGGGCACGAACAACAAGCTTTTGATTATCGGTAATCTTGATAACCCCTTTTTTTTCAAGCTCTTTTAACGCTGTTCTGATGGTTGTTCGACTAACATTAAGCTTCTTCGCTAACGTGTTGTCCTTTAATACGACGGAGCTAACATCATCAAACTCAGCAAGCGATTGTAAAATACTATTAGTGGTGGTTTGAATTAAGTGGCTTTGCATTAACGGATCCTAGTCAATATAAACACGAACGGTTGCATTTATTAATGTTGTTTATTAATAGTAACACCTTAAAAGTCTTTTACTGGCACTAATTTTTGTTTTTATTTGATGTAGAACAAAGTAAGAACCTGTTGGCGGTGACATATGTCGAGCCGTATTTTAGGCATCCATGCCTACTGAATTGGCGCTATAGAGGTAATGAGCAACTACAAGATAACAACCCCTAAGGAGACTATGACCAAGTGATTACCCTTGATATCTTAGTTAAGCTATTTTAAGCGACAAAAATCAAGCGATAATTTCGAATCTCTCAATTTAAGCATCAATGACAATATGACTAGCAGCACCAACAAACAGTCTAAGCTGCCGCCAGAAGACACCGCTTCATTCGCCACTCCGTCATCGGTACTGCCATCGATGTTACTATTAGAATTAGTAGTACCATCAACGCCATTGTGCGTCCCTGAATCGCTGTTGGTATTGCTATCGGCATCTTCTCCTGAACCACTGTCGGTATTGGCATCACTCGCCGAATCGGTATCGCTGTTGTCAGAGTCGGTATCAGTACTGGCATCACCAGTTGCATCGCTATCGCCACTGTTATCTAAACCGCCGCCGGTATTGGCATCACTCGCCGAATCGGTATCGCTGTTGTTATCTGCACTGGTATCACCAGTTGCATCGCTATCGTCACTGTTATCTAAACCGTCGCCGGTATTGTCATCACTCGCCGAATCGGTATCGCTGTTGTCAGAATCGGTATCAGTGCTGGCACCTGCAACCCTAATCACTAAGGTAACTGTCGAGGCGCCTCCCTCAGCATCACTCACCCTAACGACAAAGCTATTTTCTCCTTGATCACTGCTCGTTGCGATACCCGATAGAGCACCATCTTTGGCAACGTTAAGCCAATCAGGGCCTGAAACTTTATCAAACGTCATAGGATCGCCCTCAGTATCATTGGCATCGGTAGCTATCGACGATTGATAAGCAAGATCCTGTGTCGCTGTCGCTTTATGTAATGTGTTACTTTTAAAAACAGGCGCGCTATTTCCTTTTATGGGAGCCTGAGCTTGATATTCAATAATCAATTCAGGTTGATTCACCCCTTCCCTTGAAACCAATTCACGGCGAGAATTTAACGCATCCCGTTTGAGCGCCAGTGACAAGACGCCATTTTCAATGGTCGCGGCAGACAAATCAAATGTCTGCCACGCATTGCCATTAAAATCCTGTTTAGTAATTTGGGTGCCTAATTCCGGCTGATTATTCCACGTGATTAAGTCTTCCGCCCAAGTACTATCGTCAACAAGATGCACGTTAACCTGTTTATGTTTCAGTCCTTGATCATTATAGAGTCTTAGTGTCGCTGAAATAATCGTGCCGGGCACATCAATGTCAAACTTCAAAAACGCAATGCGCTGCTCATAAGTGCCACCGATAGACTCTGGCGTCACCAAACGAAGTACCTTTTCACTGCCTTTATTGGTATTGGGTTTAGCACTATCGACGTAAGCATCTGCACTGGCACCAAGGGTTGTTTTCACCGGATTGGCGTCGACCATAAAGTGCCACTCATCTCCCGTAATGGTGCCCTGTGGCGTGATGGCATCGATCCGCCAAAAATACGTTTTGCCAATAGTGAGTGGCCCTGGTGAAAATATATTATTTGTTTGTTGGCCTTTAAAATCCAGCGCGCCAGACACCGTACCAAAATACACGTTATGAGCCGTTGCCTTATAAGCTTGGCGCCACATAAGATCACTGCTTATATTACTCGTACTGCCGCTCTGATGAGGAATGGGATGCGAGGCATTTGATAGCTGGCGACCGGGGATCCAATAGTTTTCATTGCCCGATTCATACGCCCCTAAGTCAGGTGCATTGCCAAAACTAGGGTGACTATAATCGGGATCAGAAATCACTTCACCCGCATCAACTAGCACAGAATTAACCGCTGGACGAAAATCAGTATTTTTTGGATCGCGTAATAAGCTGCTGATAGTCTGCGGATGATTAACTCCATTAAAGTTAGCACCCACCACACCTGGAACTGGCGCTACGTCAACGCGATGACCAGAAATCGAGTCAGCAACATTATTTACCGTTTTCGTAAACTCATTACTTTTGTCGCCATTAGTAGCGGTGTCATCTAAGATGATTAAATCAATATTGGTGTTGTCAAATAGCAAATTATTGTAGTGCCTGTTATTGTCGCCTTTTGGATTCGCTCCACCACTATTCCACACAACGTTATGGTGAGAAAAACCATTGTCCCCCCAACGTGGTGGCGGAATAGGTGCATCAAATCGAAAACCATATTTAGGCGTATCATGTAACCAATTATGGTGAACTGCCGTCCCATCTTGCGCATCGATCCTAATTTGCAGCTGTGCGCCATCACTTTGAGCAAACCCTGTACGTGAAATATCATTGTATTGTGCAATGATACTACTATTGGTGCCTGAGCCATTGATCGCGGTCGCAATGGTTTCCGAAGTGCCGGCATTAACGATGGTATTGCGGCTAAAAAGGGTGTTGTTGCCATGAAATACAAGACTGGCACTGGGTGAGTAGGCTTGTGTTGCCGCCCAATCTATATTTTTAAACAAGGAGTTTTCGACAATGGTATTGTCGCCTTTAATTTGAAAAGCCTGCGAGTCTGAATTGGTAATAGCAATGTTACGTAAAACAAAGTTACCCGCCCCAACCGTATTTGTTAATCGCAGCAAAGACGCTTTGGCGTCCACCTCGCCCAATGCTCGCTTTGAGGCTCCCCCGTAATTAAAATGACTGTCTTGTATTGTCACTGATTCACTGGCCGTTAATTCAATGGTGGTCGCAAAAAAGTTTAATCCTTTAATAACAACATGGTTCCAATTATTGGCGTTGATAACAAATTGTTGATTGCGACCGCGAATATTACCACTAGGCTTTTGACCATCTTCAGCCCAAAAATACACCGTATTCTTACTGTCAATATGCCATTCTTTATTTTGATCAAGTAGGCTCAATGCTCCTTGCAAGTAGTAATAACTTTTACTGCCCCAAAAAAATGGCGTGGTTTCGTGTTCAATGACATTCGTTCCCGCACTATGAGCGGTTACCTTGCGCGTATAGGTGTCAAAATGCCGCGTATTGGCGATAATGACCGCATTACTGGCATCGATGTTTGTTGCTGCCAAATCATGCACGCTCGGATCCGTATCTATATGGCCGTTTGTCGTTGATGCATCCAACCCTAGCGCCCAACTTTCGCGTGTATATACACTGCCATCGTCAAATCTCGCATTGGGCCAACGGGCATTCATCATCATTTCACCATCGACAAATAACTGCCATATAGGCGTAGTGATCTGCATTTTATAGATATTGCCTGTGTGATGTGTCCATTGCCCATTGAGGGCAATAGTACCATCAAAGATCACAACTTCGTCTTGATAAGCTTGAATGATAATGGGTTGCGAAGCACTACCACTGACGTTGCCACGGGTGATTTTCTCATAATATTGGCCCGCTCTTATATTAATGGTATCGCCCGCGCTTATTTGTCCTAACGCATAATCTAATGATGCCCACGGTTGTTTAATGCTGCCATCGTGCGTCGATTTATCATCAACCCCATTGGGCGCGACAAACAGTTGCGCAGCCCACGTCGGCAAGGCCAAGCCAATGAATGTACAAACAAGGACGTGACGCGTGTATTTAAGAAGGTGTTTGGCGACTTTTCTGTGAGTCTCGATACATTCATTCAGCAAGGTGCTGTGCATATTATTTACCATATATTCCTCTTTTTCTTTACAACGGCTTAATTGCTGAATATTGAAACCCAACAATATGTATATTAATTATAATAATCATCCATGTATTTTTGTAAAGAAAATTACGTTTTAAGTGTTCTAATTAAATTAATTTAGGTCAATCAATGCACGGTAGCTCGAGGATAATTTATCATTGTAAAAACCTAACTGAGTGAGAAAACTAGGTCCTAATAATGAAGATCAAACAAATAGACGGTGCTATAACACCTATTTTTTTTCCGACTTTTTTGCTTTAAAGTATTGATTCATCAAAGTCATATTGTCCTTACCAATCAGATCTTTTATTCGGCGATTAAACTGTTTATTAAAGGGCTTAATTGCTATTTTAAAAGACTTTTTGTTGCCTTTGTGTATCTGTTTTAATGCTACGTTCTTTTGCTCTTTCGCTAACAATATCTTATAAACCGCCGATTCTTGCGCCGGCGTTAAGCCAATCGTTTTCACAAATTCGGTGGTTTTGGTTTTCGCGTTTTGGGTTGCCTTATCGAGCGATGGAAATCCCCATGCGTTGCCGGAAATAATCAATAGAGCAGCCAGTAACAAAGTTAATATTTTAGACATAGTACACCTTTTAGTAATCGTTTTAATTGAGTTACTTTACGTAACCATAATCAATCTAACAAAAAAAAAACAAACTTAAAAGTGCACTTTAACTATAACAAGCATTTATTAGCAGGAAGTGATAGTCTAATTTACCCCTTAGATAAACGAGCAAAATGATGAGAACACCATTAAAAAGAATTGTAGCCTGTTTACTGTGTTGTACACCATTATCCTGTGCGACAGTCGACAGGTCGCAACAAATTAGTCAACAAACATCTAACAAGCATGCCATTAAAGAATATCAAGAAAACTGGACAGATCTCGCCTCACATGAGGCGGCTCCCACATGGTTTCAAGATGCAAAACTCGGCATTTATCTGCATTGGGGTGTATATTCGGTGCCAGCATTTGGCACCG
Source organism: Psychrobium sp. nBUS_13 (assembly GCF_051201665.1). Classification (GTDB taxonomy): domain Bacteria; phylum Pseudomonadota; class Gammaproteobacteria; order Enterobacterales; family Psychrobiaceae; genus Psychrobium. Next base: position 2,709,237 of record NZ_CP179210.1, read on the forward strand.
AATGGTATCCAAGAAATATGCATTTTAAGCACCGTAAAGAATACAAACATCATATTGAGACCTATGGTGAATTAAATGAATTTGGTTACCACGACTTTGTGCCTCTCTTTAAAGGCGAACATTTCGACCCACAGGCTTGGGCAGCATTATTTAAACAAGCCGGCGCCAAATTCGCCGGGCCCGTTACCGAACATCACGATGGTTTTTCGATGTGGGATAGTGCCCTTACCCCTTGGAATTCAATGGACAGAGGGCCTAAGGTCGATGTGACAGGCGAACTAAAAAAGGCCATAACGGCGCAAGGTATGAAGTTTATCGCCACATTTCATCATTCTAAAAATTTACAGCGTTATAACAAAACAGATAACCAACCTAATGAACGTTTCAGTCGCACCCACTACCCCTACTTTGAAGGTACACCACCGACTAGCACCGATCCAGAACTAGCGTTGTTGTATGGTAATATGCCTGAAGATGTGTGGAATGAAAAAATATGGTTTGGCAAGCTAAAAGAAGTTATCGACAACTATCAACCAGACATTGTGTGGTTTGATTCCTGGTTAAATCAAGTGCCAGAGCATTACCGTAAAAAGTTTTCAGCGTACTATCTTAACCACGCCCAAGCGCTTAACAAGGAGGTGGTAATTATTCGAAAACAAAACGATTTGCCCCTATCTTTTAGTGTCGATGACTTAGAAAAATCGCGAAAAAACCATATTGGCAATGCACCTTGGATGACGGATGAAACCATCAGCAAAGGCAGTTGGTCGTATACTGAAAACTTGCGGGTAAAAAAAGCACAAGATGTGTTGCATGTACTCATCGACGTGGTCAGTAAGAATGGGACTATGTTGCTCAATGTATCCCCCAAGGCCAACGGCATCATTCCGCAAAATCAACAAGATGTTCTACGAAAAATGGGCGCATGGTTAGATAAGTATGGGGAATCCATCTATGGAACGCGTCCTTGGTATACCTTCGGAGAAGGACCAACCAAAGAGCCTGAAGGCCATTTTAAAAACCACAAAGCCTTTGCTAAGGTGAAATACACAAACCAAGATATTCGTTACACCAAAAAAGGGCAGACAATCTACGCCATCGTGTTGGGAGTACCAGACAAGAAAATAGTCTTAACCGCATTCTCACAAGAGAACCTTAATCCCAACAACATTACGCGAGTCACTCGACTCGATTCAAATCAATCAGTGTCATGGAAGCTTACTGACAAGGGCTTAGAAATTTTTACCCCTGACAGGCAAATCGACAACATGGCCACAGTGTTTAAAATTAGCAGATTGTAGCGCACGCAGTTGGAATCTAACAAAACCAGTGATAACGCTGGTTTTGTTATGTTTTTAGTATACAAAAGTCATCCAGAGCAATAAATAACATGCAGGTTACAAACGAGTCAGGCACCCTATTATTATCAAACAGCAATGTTGCAAAATTGTAAAAAACATTAATTCAAGGTAAATAAATAAACTATGAATTGTTGACAGTATTTTTATTAACCGCTAATATCACGCTGAACTTTATAGTTAAAAAACACATTTAATGAGTAACAATTACACGATAGAAAGTAATGCTCATATTAATCATTGCAATATGAATCACTAAGGTGTTGGGGAATACCATGAATAACAAATATTATAAATCTCTCGTTACCGCGGCAATTATCACCAGCCTATCTCAAACAGCCACCGCCAACGATTTAACCGCGATTAGCGCGGTTCAAGATACTTGGACAAATGATACTGGTGCGGGCTCAGGCGCAAACTACGGCACACAAACGACCCTTAGAATTGACACTAATAAAATGCGGGCGTTCATCCAATTTAACGTCACAGATATCCCTGAAAATCATTCAGTGGAATCGGCTATTTTGACATTAACGGCACAAGGGAATAAATCCGGTAACATTCCCGACGTATTTATCGCGCCTGTTGATAGTGCTCCAGACTGGGATCAATCGACACTCACCGACTTAACAGATGATGATTTAATCGCTGCCACCAAAGATAGCATTGCCAGTGCAACTGATATTGCGGTGGGTTCTTCGGTAGATCTGGATTTGGCAACAACCATTGGCGCCAACGGCATCTATACCTTCATGATTAATATGACTGATGCCGACGCACGAGCGACTAAATTCTACTCGAGTGAGGCCAGTGCAGCCTTTAGGCCAGTACTTAATATTAAAACAGTCGCTAATATTGTCTCAGATAGCACACCACCTGTGTTTCCTGATAATATTGCTCCGTTTAACGTCGATGCAACAGGAAGGACAACAGATATCAGTAGCTTCATTAGCATTAAGGCGACTGATGATACCGATGGCGAAATACAAGCCACTTTTGTGAGCGAACCCCGATTAACTTCAGGTATTCACACAATTACTCTGCAAGCAACCGATGCCGCAAATAACAAAGCTACTAAAGACATCACAGTCAACATTACTCCACAAGTCGTACTAACAGCGCCCGAAAGCTTATCACTACCACCAGGCACAACCGTTAGTGCAAGCGTCGAATTATCGGGGCCAGCAGCCAGTTATCCGGTGACTATTGATTATACTATCACCGGAGAAGCCACCGACGACACACACGCGACGTTGACATTCACCGAGCAAAATTACGCCGATGCCCAACAAATAGATATCGCGTTAAAGGATGTGGCGAAAAATGCACAAAGCGCTGTTTTAACACTCACCGATACCACGAACGTGCAAGCAAGCAATGACACTGTCACGCTGTCAGTCGTTGACACTAATCTACCGCCAAGCCTATCTCTTATACTGAGTCAGAATGAAACAACCATTGCTACCATATCGGCCAGCAATGCCAATAACATGCCTTACATTGACGGTACTAAAGGGCCTGTTTTAGTGACATTAGACATCAATGACTTTAATAATGGCGACACGCATACGGCTACGTGGTCTGACGGTAGTACTGCATTAGGTGCAGACAGTCAGAGTTTCGAACTGTCTATCGCCGAATTATCAGGGGATATTACATTAAGCGTTAGCGCCAGTGAAAATAACACCAATGAAAAATTTACCGCCGAATTATCGACTAAACTGCGCATCGTTCCAAGTGCGCTACCGCCGCTGATTCCGGATGCAGACTCAGACAATGACGGAATACTGGACACCCAAGAAGGTTTTAATGACGCTGATAATGACGGTATCGTTGATTACCTTGATAACAATGCCGATACAACACAATTGCCTTTGGCAGCAGAACAAGTACCGTTGCAAACTACGCCTGACTTAACACTGTCACTAGGAAGTATCACCACAGCGCAAGGCATCGAAGCACGTTCGGCAAATATCACCATCGACGACCTAACCAACCATGTCGCCTCCGATAGCGCCAATACAATTGATACCGCGTTCTTACCGCTTGCAGGCACCAGCCTATTTAACTTTGCGCTCAACGGTGTCACCGCCGGAGGTAAAGGAACCGTCGTTTACGCACTGCCCAATGATGTCGTTATTAGCGAAGATACAGCGCTACGTAAATACACACCAATAGCAGGTTGGACGACATTTGTCAGTGATGGTGACAACCGAATCGCGTCTGCCGCCAAAAATGAAGCAGGCGATTGTCCAGCACCATTAAGTGAGCACTATATTGATGGCTTAACCGCGGGTGATAGCTGTGTTGAATTAACCATCAAAGATGGTGGCGTTTATGACGCAGATGGCCTCGAAAATGGCACTATTGAAGATCCTGGCCTGTTCGCAGAGTCGATAACCGTACTGCAATGGAATAGCAATGTCATTGAATTACCGGCAACGAGTATCAACGAAAATGATAGTTTGTCGATGACCCGAGATCTCACGACATATTTAGTGGATGCCGATATAGACAACCTTAGCTTCACGGTTGACAGCGATGCAAGTTGGCTGAGCATAGATCAAGCAGGCATCTTAACAGCCGACCTATCAACCCTCGGCGATGGCGACCATACCGCAAACGTTATAGCCAGTGACAATAAGTTCCAAACTGCAACTATCAGCGTTAGCGTAGCCGTCGCCTTTAATTACGCGCCGACACTTGCCGAATTCGAATTACCCAACGCCACGTTAAATCAAGAATATGTTGGCAATATCGCAAGCGCTATTAGTGATCTCGACAGTGATTCATATACCATTAAAAAAACTGCCGGACCTTACTGGCTCAAAATCAATGAGATTGGTCAACTTTCAGGCACTCCGTATACGGCGAATATTGGTACCAACACGATTAAATTTAGTATTACCGATGATAAAGGCGCCGTCACATTAGCCAGTTTTGATGTTAGTGTGGTCGATGACAACAGCACATCAAGTGCAGGCGCATTCTCCATCGGCGCCATGACGTTACTGGGACTATTGGGCCTGCGTCGCAAAAAGACTAACAAGTAAAGACCACCAATAAAGCCAAAAGGCTGGTGAATGTTTCACCAGCCTTTTTTTGTATCCGATACACAACCGTCACGAACAACCTCTTACATTATAGACCTGCCCTCTCATCGTTAAAAGGTATCCCCGTTAGTGACTATTCACGTCTGTTGCAGCATGCATTGACTCTGGTGTACCAACGTGTTGCTACTGAACACCAAAGCGCTGTCAATCCCTCCCAGGCGGTCTAGAGCAGCATCCTTGCTGCACCAGCTTGGATTATCAAATAGCCACACTGTCAATTAGCTAGGTTCTTAGCAACAATTAATGGAAATATAGCCATTCCTATTAATCAAAATGGCCGCGTCAACCAATTGGAACATCACCAATGGCATTAATGTCAGTGAGCAATGTTATGACGAGAGTAAATAACGCGGTTATCATCTACCGTAAAAAATGAGCAGATATTTAGTACTAGTAATGGTGTTACGACGGTGGTAGTGGTTTATGGTTTATGGTTTATGGTTTATGGTTTATGGTAAATATAAAGCGGTTGGGAGCGCAAAAGGCCGCGTAGTTTTACGCGGCCTTTATATCGTTGATAACGATTATGACGATGGCGTCAGAATAATTGCTTTAATATCGATGTTCATGGCACGGTAACGTTGATCTTGCGCTTTAAAATCCTTGGTACTGGCTGTTAATTCAAAGGGTTGTCCCTGCATTAACGTCACTTTTTGAACCCCTGATTGGGTAAATGCCAATGTGCCTATGCTTGCGTGCCGATAGGCTAAATCCTTGCCTTTTGTGTCTTTTGGTGCTGCGGTATGTTGCTCATTACCATCAAACGCTTGCATTGTTTGCATTTTATTCCCTTTACCGTACAGCGTAAAATCGAGAGTATTTGTGCCATTGCTGAATGTGAAATCTTTGTCCTTATAGCGCATTGCATAGCTGATTTCGACCTGATAACTGCCTGCCTGCGGCACATCCAGGTACCAACTGCGAGAAAAGTCTTTCAACATGGAGCGGTAACTTTCTTTGCCGAATTTTCCGTGCTTAGTCGCCTGTTGTCCTCTCAGCGTTATTTTGCCATACGTATCACCCACACTATGCCTAGGCACAATATTTAGCTCGCCTTCATAGTTCAGTTTGATAATGCTTAAATGAGGATCTTGTTTGAGCCCTGTTAAGTTGATAATCGTGCTCTTGGCTGTTCGCTTAACGGGTAACTGATTAGTGGTGTCAGTTAGCGGTGACACCCGGATGACAGGATTAACAAAGCCAGGCAGGACTAACTTATTGTCCTTTGGCCAGTGATGAATATGCAAATACAAGGATCCCGCCTTGGTTGAGATCTGCCCCCAATCTAGTTTTAGGAAGGGATTGAGTCCGGTGCCAAAAATAGCTTCCTGATTTTGCTCAACCCATTTCCCAACACCTTCAAGAATTTGTTGCTCATACGGCACAATACTACCATCGCCTTTAGGACCAATATTGAGTAAAAAATTTCCTCCCATGCTGGCAATATCAGACAGTTTGCGTATTTGAGTCGTTACCTGCTGTTTCACAGGTAAGCCCTTCACCCAAGACTTATAACCCCACGTATGATAAAAAGTGCCCGGTGTTTCCCATGGAAATTGCGTGATAGGCGCATCGGGCACATGGTTATCAGGCATGGTCAAAAAGTCGCCTTGATTGTTCATCACACGCCCATTGATCAAGGCATTGGGTTGATATTTCTTAACCACCTCCCTAAAACGTTTACTTTGCGCGGGTGTTGGCTCGCCCATATCAAAAAACACTTCGACGATTTCACCGTAGTTTTGCATGAGTTCTTCTAGTTGTGCCACTTGAAAGTCTTCATTGGCTTTTGATACTTTTCCAAAGACACTTATTTTGCCATCGACGGGATTTCGTTCAGGGTGAGGACCATTAAAATGCCAATCCGGCGTTGAATAATAAAGCCCAAGTTTCAACCCGTGACGTTTTGTGGCGTCGCTTAACTCTTTTAATAAATCTTTTTTATAAGGCGTGTAATCTACGATATCAAAATCGGTATGCTTGGAATCAAACATCGAAAAACCGTCGTGATGCTTGGTCGTTAAAACGATATACCGCATGCCCGCCTGTTTAGCCAACTTAGCAATGGCGTCGGCATCAAAGTTTTTTGGGTTAAAGTTTCTTACAACAGCTTGATAGTCCTGTTGTGATATATCGGCGTGTCGCTGAATTTGCTCGCCAAGTTTTTCGATGTGTTGTCCTTGCCACACGCCGCCAAGATCGGCATAGGCACCAAAGTGGATAAATAAACCAAAGCGCATCGCTTGCCATTTATCGATAGCTTGCTGTGGCTGATTTATCGGCTTGTGTTGAGCAGGTGACGGTAGCGAATTATCAACGACAGGTTTGTTACACCCAGCTAGAACGGCGATTGTCATTAGACTCATGACCATTATATTTATTTTGGGCAGGTTAGCGCCAATACAGAGATTAGAAAATTGCATTAAATGTCCTTAGCGGCATCGCCTCGCGATGTATGACATCGATGGTGAGAAACCCCATCATGGAATAGAAAAAGGCCAGAAATTCTGGCCCCTTGTGGATTGATGACGATAAACTAGAAACTGTAACGGACAGCCAAACGGTAGCTTCTGCCATAGTTAAAAATGGAATCAACACGGCTATCATTTACGCTACTTAGGTTGCCATAAAACTCCTTGGTCAGTCCTGAGTCTTCTGGCGCCGTTAACACATTGAAGGTGCGATCATAACTTTCCGTTAAGTTCATGGCGGACAAACTCAGCTTAAGTCGTTTTGTAATGTCAAAGTTTGCCGAGAAATCTAGTGTGCCTCGGTCGTCTCTAATCTTGCTACTATTACCGCTAGTTATTCCAACCAACGCCTTGGTTCGATAGGCATAGGCTAGACGAAAACTCATACTGTCGTTTTCCCAATAGAGCGTTGCATTCGCCGAATGCTTCGAGGTATTGATAAATGGCAAACCATTATATGGGTTAGCCCCATTGTCTGGGTCAACAATAGCGGCGCTGTCGGCATAGGTATAGTTGATGGACGTGCCTAGATGTTTAAAAAGTCCCGGCAAAAAGTCATAGTGTTGCTGATAGGCCATTTCCAAGCCTTTGATATCAGCAGACGCCCCATTAATTGTGGTGCGATATTGCACATTAGCACAGGGCGACGTTGCAGTAAGTTGCTCTGTTTCGTCCAAGCCTGAGCGATCAACAATACAGTTGCCATCGATTGGGTTTTTAAATTCTCTAAAGACCGATGAATCGTAACTAAAGCTCTTAAAATCTTTATAGAACAACGCGGCAGACAATAAAGCACCTTCCTCAAAATACCATTCAGCCGACAGATCAACCTGATCTGCCAAATACGGCGCTAATTGCGTATTGCCGCCTGTTGCTTCAGGAGTCTCATTCATATTGGTAGATTTTAGCCTAAAATTAGGGTTTAAATCGTCAATACTAGGTCGCGCCATGACTCTGGCGGCACTAGCGCGTAGGACAATATCGTCGTCTAAGACATAATTAACTGTGACACTCGGTAGCCATTCCCCATAGTCATTGTCATCAAAGACAGCAACGGGGGCATCAAAATCACTGGCGGGTACGCTCTCACCATTAACCATAAACATAATGTCTGCAGGATATTCATAACCAGAGTGACTTTTGCCTTCAACCGTAGTCCCTGCATAGCGAACGCCAAAGTTACCAGTCAAGTCACCGCCAAGTAACTCAAAGTTAGCTTGAACATAGGCGGCATAGGTTGTCTCATCGACTTGCCATGACTTGAGCGGGCTCGCAACAAATAATCCGTCGGTACCATTAGGATAAGCAAGCGCAATACTTGCGTTAACGTCTGGCGATAACCAGTTTGTCGCCAAACCGGCCGGCGCAATGCCCGCCAAAAACTCTCCGCCCGTGATACTACTATCCACAGCGCCGTCAACTTGATCGGCAAATATTTTAGTCTTGCCATCTTCAAATTGACTCCACTTTTTAACGGCTTCATCGGCAACGACAGCTTTACTGCGATCCGTATATTTCACGCCGAACTCTACCGAGGTGATAACGTCATGGTCGATACTACGGCTAAAATCAAAATAAACGCCAGATTTTGAATCATCTACTTCACGCATCTGCACGCGAGCTTGACCCATTTGCCAGTAACTCGGATCGTCATTATTCCAATTTTGACAGAAACTAAACTCTGGCAAACTGTCACCTTCTGGGCCGGCAACATAATTGACTCCACACCAGTCACTCGCGTCATTTGAAGGAGAATTAGCCGCCTTAGACCACCAGTTTACCTTGTAGCTGTCACTCCATTGTTGCGACGTATCAGAATAGCCAACACGTGCCCTCATCATCCAATTTTCACCAATGGCGTGTTCAACTTCTAAGCCGGCGATTAAGGTGTCAGTGGTATTAGTCCATTGACTATTTTGAGCCTGCGTTCCTGGTTTTTTGGAAAATGCGCTAGTGACAGTACTGGCACGTGAATCATCACCAGGCATAATAGTCACTAATCCATTACGGTGAAGATTATTTAAGCGCGTTTGTGAATGAATATGATCTATTTCTTGACGCGAAAACGACGCATCAAAACGAATATCCGTACTGTCCGTTGGACGCACTTGCAGGGTAAATGTCCCCCCTTGTTTAAGCTTTTCATCTAGGTTAACCCGTAATTTCGCGCTATCGGCCATTAACGCCGCCGTATTATCAGGTAAGGTTTCTCCGGTTAGTGCGTTAATTGCGCCATCAAGTCCATTACCATAAACTTCGTCGCTACGCACGTCCCAACCGTTGGTTGAAAATTCCTCTTTGCGCACACTTTGTTTATCATGAAATAGCGAGCCCGCTATTCCCACCGTATCGCTAAACTGATATAACCCTGAATAGGAAAATCTTGGGGTTGACTCTTGAGTCAGTTCATTATAGCGGGCCTCCATCGATACCACGTTGACATTTTTATTTGATGACAAGGGTGCGCGAGTACGTAGATTGATGGAAGCACCTAATGAGCCTTCTTCTTGATTTGCGGCAGGTGATTTAACGACATCGATACGGCTTAAAATATCCGCCGAAAACAAACTAAGGTCAACCGCTTGATTATCGGTGTTACTAGTCATTGATACGCCATTAAGCTTGATATCGTTAAGTGACGCTTGCACACCACGCACCGTAATTGTTTGGTTATCACCTTCGCCTCTATCGAGAGAAACACCTGAAATACGAGATAGTGCCTGAGCAATATTTTCATCTGACGATTTACCTATTTCTTCCGCAATGATTGAATCAGAAATAAACTCAGCGCCTTTTTTGGCATTTAACGCGGAAGTTAAACTTGAACGCACCCCCGTTACAGAGATGGTCTCAACATCTTTTGTAAGCTGCTCTTTATTGGCGGATTTTTCTGCTGCAAACACATTACTTGCAACCATAGTAGACAATGCGACGCCGATACAACTGGCTATTTTAGATCGATTAAATTCTTGTAACATATGACTCCCTCAACGAAACGATTTGCTCGTATTTCTTAGCTTGGTGGATTACCAAACAACGATATTTTTATTGTTATTCTTATAGTGAACAATCGCCGTTATCAATCTTGCCACGATTATACTTATTTTTTCATAGCAAGACTTATGTTGGCGATTTTACAACCTAAAAGTTACAAATAAATGTAGGCGCTTTGTAAATAAATGTAAAGGATAATATTGCCTTTTATTAAAAATAAACATCACATTAACATAGGTTAAAAAATAAAAAATAAATATACTCAACAAAAACAATAGATTAAACTAAAACCGTCAAACACCGAATATACACAGTGTAATTAATAAACATCTATATTGTTACCAAGAAAATTGATTGATAGTGGTTTAGCAAGAGGGATAGATAAGTGTTATCACGATACGACGTTAGTTCTGGCAAGGAATTACCAATGGCATAAAACAGGAGACTTAAGACAAATGAATGAGAGCAACGTCGCTTTGCCCTATTTTGACCAGCACAAGTGGGTCATAAGTCACATTGGCAATAAAATGAATAACGGCGTTTTAAAAGCCGTTAAGCCACCCTAATCAGTGACTCAAAAAAATAAGTGTTACTCGTCTTTATGGCTACTGCACTACACTGACATGAGATTGTGTTCACGCATGGCTTGCCAAAACGCGGGAGGAATTTTAGCATCAACAAGAGCGACGTTACTTTTAACTCGTTTAGGTGAGCTAGAATTTAACGCAACGGAAACAATTTGATCAAATAAGAACGAAAACTGGACACAAACTTCGGCCGGTTTAACCTGAAACTGTTCGCACAGCGCATTAAATTTATCGCGCCAAATAAACTCTCTTTCATGAGTTTCACGTGTAATTTTTTGATAGTCAAAGTTATCGCTGCCTATTAAAAATCCGGCATTAAATACCGCAGAATTAATCACGTCAACCCCCTGCTCTCCCAATTTTTTTAATAACGCTAAAGTGGACTCAGTATGGGTATAAGGCGTGATAGAACAGGCAAACATCGCCCAATCAAGTTGTACATGGTCACTAATAAAATCGATAACGCTCACATCTTTTGCTCCCACCCCGACCGATTCTACTTTACCGGCGGCTCGTAATTCCATTAACGCTTTATACGCCGCTAAAATATCCTGCTTGCGCTGACTCAGCTGCTCGTCATCTTCAGCCCCCGCTAAATATTCGTCAGGATCGTGAATAGAGACTATTGTTGCCTGGTATTGTCCCAGCAGTTCATTACCCTGCTCATAGCAATCTAAAATTCCTTGGTAAGAGATATCCTGAACAGCATCGTGTTTTAGGTTTATCCAAGCACCAGGCTCAAATGTCGGTTCGTCAGTGGTTAGCGCAACGCGCTTCCAGCCGAGTTTATTGCTAATTTTTACCGATGCTGGCGCAATATTAAGCGCTTCTAGCCCAGCGGCTAGAGACTCTAGGGCTAACCCAGCACCGTACTTTCCAGCACTATCAAATAACGGCATATCATCGCTTCCTTCAATGGCCGCTTGCACAAGCGCGTTCTTAACGTCATTGTCCAATTCAACAAAAAGGTTGCCTAAACTGCTCGTGCCAAAAATAATCTTCGGAATTTTGTGGGTTAACGATGAAACTTCACTCATACTGCTCTCTTTAGAAAAAGGGTGGGTTATATTCGGCTAACTAACTGCTGATTTAAGCGCATCAACATATAATCACTTTGCATCTTCCAATTAAGATCCTCAGCCATGGCTTCTACTGATTGAATCACTTGATTGACAAATTTTCCGTAAGTCTTGTGTCGTTCGTCAAAATCGGTGGCAAAAAACACTAATCGTATGGTGTCCACCAGCTTTTCGCCTTCCCACTGACTGCTAATATCGCTACTGTCAAGATGCGGGTTATAGCCCAATGAGATGATATCGCCATTAACGATAGTACGCGCCTGTTCATCGAACCTCACGATAGGCGATAGGCCATTAGCTATCATGGTCGCATGCTTAATCTGATATTTGCCATTGGCATCATTAAATGCATCGGCTATTTTGCGATATAACACTGCAAACGGTTTGTCACTATCATAATCAATCTCAGTGCCTTTAAGCAGCCGTCTTGTTACCGGCACACTGACCACGGCATAAGTAACCGCGGTGGCATGTTTGTCAACATGAATGTCTTGATGTTGATAACGGGTCGAGATTTCTCTAAAGGTGTGATTCACGCTTTCTTTATCACCTTTTTTACGCGCAAAAATATCCCAAGTAAGGTGTTGATGATCGCGCACTTTTAGCGCGCCGTTATCCAGTCCAATTCTCTGTGACAACAATGAGACAGCGTCAACCACCTGCTGATGAAAACGCGCGGCATTAACACGTAAGTTATCCCCCGTCGCTAAAAATAGAAACTTCACCTTGTTAGAGCGCACTGCGCCGTCAAAATAGCCTTTAAAAGTACTATTGTGTCGCGGGCTATAGAAAAAGAATGATTGTTTATCCGTATGAAGTACTTGCTGCTCGTCGCTGATACGTACACGAACTAACCGATTGTTTGCCACAAAATTGGCGTGCTCTATATGGCACTCTTCAACGACTTCAAAGGCTAATCTTGCCAGTTTTTGATAAAATTTTTGATACGGCAGCGCCGCGTCTAAATCGACGGGCTCTGCGACCAAATCAATTAAGGCGTTGGTTAACGCCATTTCAGCAATAACATAATGATTATCTCTTGCGCTTGCCGGCACATACACTTTTTCAGATGCGCGGTGCTTCCTAAGTATGGAACTTGATCTTCTCATTTAATCTTCAACCTCTAATATGAACATGCGACACCTAAAGTCGGTTTTTATTAATAATATACACTACATAAGTGACTGCTATTTGTCAATATCGGAATCGAAATAGCGCTGGTCGCCGCAGGCCATCATGCTGCGCAATAAAAAAGGCAAGTATTCACACCTGCCTTTTAACATAGGTTTATTTAACACGATAAACTAGCGATCTAGTGTCGATTCTTAGCCACTTTTTCTAGGCCACCGTGGAGCAGTGTTTCGCCACCCCACTGCATGGTGTCTCTGTCAAGCTTTAACAGATGCTCAGGATAATCCTTAGTGACACCAAAAGAGTCTAAACTAACATCAAACGGAACAAAGCCAGCCTTTAGCGCCTGCGCCCCTTGCACCAAGCGATAGTCCTTGTTTTTGGCATCGACAAATTGCTGTGTCGTCGTTGCTATTGAGTTCGATTCAACGCCATGTTTTTGATGTTTTTTCATAAATTTATCTGCGCCGGCAAACGCAAAGGTATTATTGTCGAGTAAATATTCATAAGGGATCGGTTTACTGCCGCCTTTGGTGGCGAAAAACTCTGTGGTATTCCACAGGTTACGGGCGCCATAAGGATCTCTTCTACCCTTGGTAAATATATTGTGCTCAATAACAGACTCAGGCTTAAAGTACTGGCGCGGGAACGCGCGCATACGAATTGATTCACCATTAATATTGATGAAGATATTGTTGGTAATGTGATTGTAATCTTTATGCACAATACCTGTACCCGCATTTTCAAAAATGTTTTGTGTCGTTATGGTACCGCGCTGCCAATCATCGGTACGTGCGCCGATATAGTCCACATCATAAATGTAATTATGACGAATAATGTTACCTTCACCCGCACCAGAGATATTAATAGAAGCGCCATCGTGTAATCGCAATAACGTTTTGGTCACTTTATTATTTTCAATGATATTGTTTTTACCGTGGAGGTAAGGCATGAAATGCGCTTGCGTATCGTCGGTGTACTCTACGTCTAAGTCCATCTCATTCCAGCGTATTGTTTTCGCCGCTTCATCGAAATCTTGATGCTTCTTCATTAGAATTTGCACGCGTGGTCCAGCAACACCGACGGCCTTGCGCGGCACGTGATGGATCCAGTTATTGGCAATGGTATTGCTACCACTTTGCCATGCAAATATGGCATGACCGTGCCAAATAATCTCGCCCACATGGTGAATGATATTATTAGATATCACATTGTGATGGTTAACATCCTTAGTACCTGGGCCATAGCCAGCGAGCAACACGCCCATGTGGCCAACATAATCGATGAGATTTTTAGTAATTTCAATTTTTTGCGCATGCAAGTCTAAACGAATCGCGGAGCCCGCACTGTTGGTGAAATGATTCCCGGTCACCTTGATATTTTCAGCGCCGCGAAAACGCAACATGGCGTTGCCCGTATCAAAGGTATCCCAATCATGTTGGATGCCCCACCCTTTATGATTTTCATGCCAAGTAGATCGTTTAGCCTTGGTAAAGGTTATGCCTTCAAAGCTGATATTCTTAACAGGTGTATCGACAGGACCGGCGTAATCGATATCCCCTTCGACACGCACTAGCTCTTTTAACTGTGGAATCGAAATATCGCTTGGCTTTTGATTATCATGTGGCCAGTAGTATAATTTACCCGTTAGGCTGTTATGTGCCCATTCGCCAGCCTCGTCAATAAAATCAACCGCATTTTCTATGGTTGCCCAAGGCCTGTTTTGAGAGAATGCTGGTGCATTCGCTTCGTATTTCAGCGTCAATAAACGCTCGTCTAAATCAATATCCGCAAGTGGAATAAAGTTTAACGCCCATGGTACGGGATTGAAAAACACTTCAATATCATCTAGGTTTTTCCAATCACGAATTGGCGCACCTTCAACATAGCGTACTTCTTTTAGTAAGTGGCGGTCTTTTTTATGCATTACATTGCGTGAATCAGCGATTTCATAACCTGTTGGTTTAACGCCGTCAAAACGATCGCTTTTTGCCCTTGGCAGCCGTTTATCCCCGGTAAATAGCGCGGTAAATCGGCCGTATTCTTGACGGGTAACGTCTGCTACCCATACATTGCCTTTAGCAACTGCTGGTAGACCTTCAACATCCTCCGTTAGCTTACTCCAGCCAACAACAGACTTACCACTGGAAATAACTGGCGTTTCTTCTGGGTAGGCACGGTAGTTTATAAAATGTTCACCCTGACCACCGTCTTGGCGATTTAGCACTAAGGTTTCGTCCAGTGTATACGTGCCACCGCGCATCCATACCGTAATATTTTGCTGACGCTGTGACTCATCGAGCCGACGAATAGCATCTCTGGCTCCAGCTAGCGTCTTAAACGGCGCAGCTTGGGTACCTAACGCCCCCTGTTGCCCTTGAGGTGACACATAAAATGCGAGTTGAGTTGAGTCGTTTTTCTTACTGTCAGGTGATTGATTGCAACCTGACAGCATTGCGCCTGAACAGGCAGCAACGAGCAGCGTGGGAAAAAATAGTTTTTTTATCATAATATTTCCAATTACTTCTATTGACTTAAAATGTTCAGCGCAATTAATTTACCTAACCGCACTGCGGACAATCATTGTTATGGTGTAACTTAGTTGCTATGGCATGGCTAGTCCGATTGCTTGACCGTGAAGGACCAGACGTCACCTTTAATCACTTTGCCTTGACGCAGCGCATCGACACGCCAAAAATAGCGCGTCCCGGACCGCAGCGATTTTGGGCTAAATATATTGTGCGTGAATTGACCTTGGAACTGACCAGAATTAACATCGGCCGTGCTAACAGCTTCTTTGTCGTGGCCAAAGTATAGGTGATGGCTACTCGCTTGATAGGCGTTTAGCCACATCAGATCGGCATCATCTTTAACGTGGGTTGCAGCGATCGGCGGGACAGGCTTAGACGCTTGCTTGTCCTGAAAACCTGGGATCCAGTAATCTTTAGCACCAAATTCATAGGGACCTATATCAGGTGCTTTGCCTAAAAACACATTGGTTTTACCAGCGATCTTCGCTCCTGCATCGACTAACCGTGAGCCAGCCTTAGGTCGAAAATCTAAGTTGTCAGGATCTCTAAGTTGACTGCGAATATCTAGCCCTAGCGTCACCCCATCAAAGTTATGGTCAACGATTCCAGGTACAGGAAACTTACTGCGCGGCTTGGTTCGATGCCCAGAAAACTTGTTACTAATGTTATTGCGAGTGATGGTTTTATAATTATGACCTTGAATATCTTTATTGGAGCTAATAATGAGATCGTTTTTATGATTATCAAAACTTAAATTATTAAAAATGAAATGGTTATCACCTTTAAAATAAATCCGCTCAGTATTCCATGCCACGTTATTAAACACGTTACCGTGCTTTCCGTAAGGGGCATTCGGGGTGTTTTTATTATCAAAGCGGATCCCTTGCTTAACACTATCATGTACCCAGTTGTAACGTACAATGCTGTCAGGCTGTTGCTTAACACTGACCTGAATCATTGAACCATCATTTTGCAAGAAACCTGAACGCGATAAATCGTTTAGCTCGATACGATTTCTCACACCGGCTTTAAATAGCTCTGAACACCCTGTGGTGTGTATGGTATTGCGTCTAAAAATAAGATCTTTTGCATTCACCATGTTTAGCGTGAAACCGCCTTTATAAGTACAGCTATAATCGATGTCATGCATATAACAGTTTTCCACACGATTACCCGTACCATTCATCTCGATAGCCGGACCGTCGGTGTAGGCGATTTTACAATTTTTGAGTTGATTGTTGGCTAGGTTATGCTCTTTTCTCACCATCATTTTAGTGACCGCGATAGGCGATGTATCACCCAGCATGCGCTTTGAATACGATGGGTACATCAGCTGGCTATCTTCAACATTGATAAAACTACTACGCTGGGCGCTAAAGGTTGTGCCAAAAAAGTGCAGCCCTTGCAAGTTGATATGCTGTGAGCGACTAATATTGACGGCATAGCTTTGCACCTTGCCGCGAATAGTCAAATGCTGCGGATTAACCCCGTTTGCTGCCCACAAATACAATTGATTAGTGTGTACGTCAAAGAACCATTCATTTTCTTCATCGAGTAAGCCAAGTTTACCCTCAAGGAAATAACCATGACGTGTAACACCTGATTTTTTGAAACTAAAGTGAGACTTCACCCCTTTGGTATCGTATGAGAAATGATCGTCACCCTTTTTGTGACTGGTTATTTTCGTTTGATAAGTTTTAAATGACCCAGCGTTTACCACAACAATGCCGCCCGTCAGATCAAAATCAAAGCCTGCTAATTCTTTGTTAAAATAGGTGCCCAGCTTTCCTTTGCCCTTTTCAGGCCACATCATGGATTTACGCTTGTCCCAGACGGTTTCGTCATACCAGTTGCCATTTGGCCACCGCGCTGATGTCATACTTTTTCCATCGACAAATAGTTGCCAAATTGGCTGGGTTAAGGTGGTTTTATAAATATTACCCTGGTGCTTTTTCCACGCTTGCTTGATTGCAATCGTGCCATCTAAGGTGACTTTTTCATCCTGAAAGGCTTTAAAAGTATAGGGTTTATCTGGGCTACCGATAACTCCAGATAGGTTGACCTGCTCAAAATAGTTACCGCCTCGTAAATAGGTTATATCACCGGCTTGCATTTTATCCGCGGCCATTTGAATACTCTTAAATGGCTTGTCAATCGTGCCGCTATTGGTGTCGCTACCATTGGGTGCCACATAATAATCTGCCGCCATCAAGGGCGCAATTGCACACATTGAAGCGCTAATGACAGCACTCAACAATTTTAATTTACTTAACTTACTCATGACTTATTTATTCCAATGGAGATCTTTAACAGCCATTAGGCTTGGGTATTGCTCGTCAGTATCACCAATCGCTTGCTTTATCTGATTTAACTGTGTTTTTAGTTGTTGCTTAATGGCTGCACTTTGCGCACTTGAGTAAAGATTGTTCATCTCTTTAGGGTCGCTAGATAAGTCGTAAAGTTCCCAATAGGGCGGCGTCGCAGCTGGCATCGCGCCATTTGCATCTAGTGGTAGACCATAGAAAAAGGCTAATTTATGAGTTTTGGTACGAATACCATAATGTGCTGGTACCGTATGATGTGCCATGTGCAGCCAATAGCGATAATAGATGGCATCGCGACCTTGTGCGCTCGCTGGGTGCTCCAGTGCCGCTTTAAAGCTACTGCCCTGCATCGCCGCAGCTTTATTGATACCCGCTAAATCAAGCAAGGTTGGCGCTATATCTATATTAAGAAACAGCTCATCGCTGACACCACCCACTTGATATTGCTTGTTGTCAGCAAGCGCTGGGGGATATTGCACCAAGAATGGCATCTGGATCGATTCTTCATAGATCCAACGTTTATCATAATAATCGTGCTCCCCTAACATCATGCCTTGATCTGAGGTGTATATCACTATGGTATTGTCTGTTAGGTCATTGGCATCGAGATAATCCAATACTCTGCCAACGTTTTCATCCACCGCTTTAACGGTACGTAAATAATCTTTTAAATATTTTTGATAGGCTGCTGATACCACAGTGTCCCAATCATAGCTGTTGAGCTTAAGCGGGCCGGTAGGCCAATCCTTAGCTAACATGCGCGTCACCAGACCGCGACCCTCCATGCGGCGCGATACCGAAGAACCAAATTGCTGCCCCGCTTTTCCGTCAATAATGACCGCCTTAGTCGGGCCATGCTTACCGCGATGATAGAGGCTGTCTGGTTCAGGAATTTTAACATCAACGAGAAAATTTTCGTGGCGCTTAGCTGGCTTCCACAAACCGTGCGGCGCTTTATGATGTAACATCAGCATAAATGGTTTTTCTTGTTGACGCTGTGATAACCAATCAAGACCAATATCGGTGACGACATCAGTCACATAACCTGGATAAACTTCACCGCCTTTTTTACCATCGCGCCATGTTTTACCAATCTCTTTTAATTTAGGATCAAAGTAATGCCCCTGGTTTGGTAGCACGTTGTAATAATCAAAACCAGATGGCTCGGTTTTCAAGTGCCATTTGCCAACGACAGCGGTTTGATAACCTGCAGCCTGTAATTGCTTTGCCACGTTGTCTTTATTGCGATCAAACTTATCCGCCAAGGTTTTTACGCCATTGGCATGACTGTACTGACCGCTTAAAATCGCTGCACGGCTCGGACTGCAAATAGAATTATTGGCGTACATGCCATTAAAACGCACGCCGTTGTTAGCTAGGCGGTCAATATTGGGCGTTTTAAAGACAGAGGCCAATCGACTCTGATAGCTAGAAATCGCATTAGCCGCATGATCATCAGACATGATAAAGACGATATTGGGCTGTGATTTAATTGCCAACTTATCGCCCGGTGCTTGCTCTTTGGCGACTAATTGCGTGCTAAATATAGCACTAATTAGCGCAGCAACAGTCGCTAGTATGGTTAATGCGGTAGTGTGACTAGCTTTCACTTTATTGTGGTTCATTTTCACTGCTTTTAATGACGTATTTTGTCGCGGATGTTTAATAAACAACCCTGTTATATTGCTAACATTCATGTCGAATTAATCCCAGGTCAATTTCAAAAAGGCATCATAGCTTGCTTCAGGTGTGGCAAAGTTTAATGGATCCTCAACAAGTTGTTGCCAACGGACTAACTCCTTCATCATAATTGCAATACGTTCGCGATGTTCCGGCTTGCTACTGACATCATGCATCTCTAATGGGTCGGCTTTCATGTTAAATAACTGGGTTCTTTTAATCATTGGGTAATAAATCAATTTATAGCCTTGACTACGCACCATGCGCTGAAAATGACGATACGCGCCAAAAATTGTATCGTACATTGCATCTTGCTCTCCGTTGAGCAATGGCACAATACTCGGCGCATCAACACTCGCTGGAATAGCTAGCCCAGCCAGTTCGGCGGCAGTAGGATAAACACTGTTGAGATAAAACATACCGGTGGCTGTTTTGCCGGCGGGGATATTTGGCCCCTTAACAATAAAGGGTGCACGAACACTATGATCGTATTGATTCTGCTTGCCCATTAAGCCATGTCGCCCCATCGCCAAGCCATGATCTGAGGTATAAATAATCAGGGTGTTTTCGGCCTCGCCAGAGGCTTCAAGCTGTTTTAAGATTCGACCAATTTGACTATCGGTATGCTCGATCATGGCGTAGTACTTACTGATATTGTTTTTTGTTTCTTTTGCCGAACGTGGGAAGCCCGCGAGTACCTCATCGCGAAGATAATAATCTCCCTGATCGAAAGCGTGAAATGGCTGGAAGTTAGTCGGCAAATTCATTGACTGTGCAGGATAACGAGCCAAGAACTCATCTGGTGCATGCAACGGATCGTGGGGTGCTAAAAAGCCCACATACATCATAAATGGCTTACTCTTAGTATCGCGCTTTGCCATGAAATCAATTGCCGCATCGGCAATCACTTCGCTAGTATGCTTACCGCCTTGATACCGCGTGAATGCTTTATCACCCTTTTTTGAACCATCAAAATCAGTGAAATGGGCCTCCCAATGGCCACCCTTTTCATGACGTGACATGCCATTCTCATGAATTGCGGTGCCGTGAGTAAAACTACGTTTCCAAACGTCCAGAGATAAATGCCATTTGCCGGTTTGGAAAGTGTCATAGCCTGATTTTTTAAAGGTTTCACCAAAGGTCTCGTGTTGTGCAACAAAACTGGCGTCATTGACACCGCGCGCGTCTAATCCGGTGCGATAAAGGTGGCGACCAGTATTGATCATCTGTCTGCTTGGCAAACAAACAGCGCCCGACCAAGCGCCTTGATTGAACACATGGCTAAATCGCGTCCCTTGTTTTGCTAACCTATCTAGGCTAGGTGTATTAATGTCGTTATTGCCAAACGCAGAGACGGTATCAGGTGCTTGATCATCAGTTAAAATAAACAAAATATTCAATGGTTTATCTTTGCCGATAGACTGGTTTTTCGCCATAGCAACGTCATTGAAAGACAAGAGTATGAATATCACGAATGCGTACTTATAAAGCGAAGACAATCGATTTATTAGTGTATTTTTATTATCAAAAACAGTCATTAAACAGCCCTTTAAAAATGGCGATAACCCCCACTGACAAAGTAAAACCTCAACAATGGATGATTATTAATGGCAATAAAAATACCCCACCAAATGACCTTTGTAAATAGTAAACACAAATTAGTTGCTCGAAAAGACGGTTTTTAAGCGACGTAGGATTTAACGTTTATTCATCTGTAAATGGTGTGACACTCTCTCTCGCTATCCCCTCATTAAGGGTTTTAAATGATTCAGACGTAGTTGCCCTCCTAGCTCGCCAAGTCACTTAACGGCGTTTTTGCAATTTCTAAGACAATTGCTGGAAAGGTCACCAAATGCGAAATTAAGCATTTGAATAATGTCCGCAGATTCATTATTGACAATAGTCTTATACCAATTGCATTAAGTAAGTGATCTTGTTGTGCGTAGAGAAAATCAGCTAAAACAAGGCGCTCGATTGACTAATAGCTGGCTATTAGGATTGAGAGCAACGCCATTTTAGTTAATTTTAACAAGTACAAGTGGGCAAATATTTAATGCAATTGGAAAGGTCACCAAATGCGAAATTAAGCATTTGAATAATGTCCGCAGATTCATTATTGACAATAGTCTTATACCAATTGCATTAAGTAAGTGATCTTGTTGTGCGTAGAGAAAATCAGCTAAAACAAGGCGCTCGATTGACTAATAGCTGGCTATTAGGATTGAGAGCAACGCCATTTTAGTTCATTTTAACAAGTACAAGTGGGCAAATATTTAATGCAATTGGTATTAGTCAGCTTATCCCATAAAATCGGCACTGTCGCCTTACCGGTAAAAGACACTAGTTCCTGGCTTGGTTAAAAACAATGGTAGCTAATAAACCTAAATTCAGTAATATGTTGCGATAAATAGCAGTAAAGAATTTAAGGAAACATGATGAAAAAAGTTTTAGCTATCGTGGCAGCTTGTGTCGCGATATTTTTATTGTACCAAGGGTATATAATTCCGGGCATCAGTCTAACGCGTTTCGGTTATATTGGCGCAGGAGTTATATTGTTCATTGCGGCTTTTGTACCATTTTTACCGAATCTAAGTGAAGAAGAAAGAACCAGAAAGTTTTAGCTTTCTCGACATATTTTTAATAACTCAGCACGCCCTGTAAAACGGGCATAACATTCAAACATTATGCGAAAGTTCACTAGTGCATAATGCGCCATCGTTTAACAAACAGATGATGAGGCCTATACCGATAGACGGGTCAATTAGCAATCTTGAATTTGAATCTATTCAACCTACAACTAATGTCTACCACCTTATTGTATTGACTATTAGCGCACTTGCTTTACATTTTATTTTTACTAGGGCGTGTTGTTCTTTTAAGCCTAGTTTTTGAACAGCATAGTAACTTGGTATAATAATTTCTCCAAAAAACAAAAACACCAAAGAAACTATGCCGCGAACAATGCTATCAAATGAACAGTGGAAAAAGCTATCTAATCTTATGATTTTTACAGGTCGTGTTTATCAAAAATGTGACCACAGAAAAGCGTTTGAGGGAATTCTTTATAGGATGCGAACAGGCTGCCCATGGCGTGATATACCTGATTACTTTGGTGATTGGAGCGCTATTTATCGGCGATTTAATCTCTGGTCTAAGAAAGGTATTTAGGGCATTGAAAAATGCCCCCGATCTCGAATGGGTATTTATTGATGGCACCATTGTTAAAGCACACCAGCATTGCGCTGGTGTGGCCACCGACAACACTCAATCCATTGGTAAAAGTGTGGCTGGAAATACAACAAAAATTCACATGGCGGTTGATAGTTATGGATTGCCCATTGAATTTACCCTAACAGGTGGTGAGGTTGATGATAGTAAAGAAGCGATAAACCTTATCGATTTACTACCAAGTTGTGGGTACATTATTGCTGATAAAGGATATGACAGTGAAACGATTAGAGAACAAATTAGCGATAAATTATCATTACCCGTTATCCCGAGAAAACAAAATTCAAAGGTTGGGAATACTGATATAGACTGGTGTTTATACAAATACCGTCACTTAGTTGACAATGTTTTTGCTCGCCTAAAACAATATCGAGGTATTGCGACAAGATATGACAAGCTGCAAGTAAATTATGAAAGCACAGTCGCCTTAGGATGCAGTATGATTTGGTTATCCATGAGTGTATAAATTATGAACTCAAAAGGTCAACAGACCCTAACTTACATTAATTAAATTTACAGTTAAATTAACTAGCGAACTTTAAGATATCCAGTATTTTTAGGGCAAACAACTGTGGTATATCTGATAATCTAAAAATAAAAAAGAGAATGGATGGTGCAATGAGTAGTGTAAACGTTTCTTTTAATGAGATTAATGGATTAATTCAAACCCAGACCCCACATACAATAGATCAAAAAATTAATGCATTGTTGGCACCTGCTGCCGACATCTTTAGCAGCATTATTTTTTATGCCGTTCCGGTTGGGAACAGTAACATTCCGCTTATTCTTATTTGGCTCATCAGTGCTGCATTAGCGTTTACGCTGTACTTTGGCTTTTTAAACTTCCGTGGCTTCAAACACGCTATTAAGGTGATTAAGGGAAACTACTCAAACCCAAATGATCCTGGCGAGGTAAGCCACTTTCAAGCCCTAACGACTGCCCTATCCGGCACTGTTGGGTTAGGTAATATTGCTGGCGTGGCTGTTGCTATTTCTATCGGAGGCCCCGGCGCGACATTTTGGATGATTGTTGCTGGCTTACTCGGTATGTCCACCAAGTTTATTGAATGTAGTTTGGGCGTTAAATATCGTCAAATTGACGCCAATGGCAAAGTCCATGGTGGTCCCATGTATTATCTTCGTGATGGTTTGGGTGAACTAGGTTATAAAAAACTCGGCAAATCTCTCGCCATTTTCTTTGCTATTTGTTGTGTTACCGCATCGTTGTGCGGCAGTAATATGCTGCAATCTAATCAAGCTTATCAACAATTTGTTGTTGCTATGGGCGGTGAAAGCTCGATGTGGAGCGACAAAGGGTGGCTCTTTGGTACCATTCTCGCGGCATTAATCGCCGTCGTTATCATTGGTGGTATCAAGAAGATTGCTAAGTTTACATCGACAGTTGTGCCCGTCATGGCGGGCGTATACTTGGCAGCGGCGTTATTTATTCTGGCAGTCAATGTCACTGAAATACCCCGCGCTTTTAGTTTGATCATTAGCGGTGCATTCGAGCCAATTGGCGTTGTTGGTGGAATGGTAGGCGTTATTATTCAGGGCTTTAAACGCTCTGCGTTTTCCAGTGAAGCCGGTATGGGCGCCGCAGCCATTGCGCATGCAACAGCGTCGACCAAAGAGCCTATTCGTGAGGGATATGTCGCGTTACTTGAGCCATTTATCGATACTGTCGTCATTTGTACAATCACAGCACTAGTCATTGTTATCACCGGCGCGTACACCTCAGCCGACGGCATTGACGGTGTGGTATTAACATCACGGGCATTTGAAAGTGTTATTTGGTGGTTTCCGTATCTTTTAAGCGTTGCTGTTTTACTTTTTGCTATATCGACCATGATTTCGTGGGCTTATTATGGCTCCATTGCTTGGGGATTCTTAGTAGGTGACTCGAAAGCACTCGATTTAGTCTATAAATTTGTCTTTTGCGTTTTCACCGTCATTGGCGCGTCAATCAGCCTAGAGTCAATTATTGCCATTTCTGATTCAATGTTTTTTTCAATGTCGATAGCAAATATCATCGGTCTTTACATGTTGGCGCCCTTGGTTAAGCGCGAGCTCCATATTTATCAAGCTAAATACAAAGAGTAACCTATGAATAGTATTGATTTTCGTCGCCAGCTCCATCAATCTCCAGAACTATCGATGAATGAACATGACACGGCACAGCGTGTCATTGATTATATGATCCCATTACAACCAGACAAATTGATACCGTCGCTTGGTGGTACAGGTGTGGCGGTGGTATTTGGATCTACTGACGGAAAATCAGTCATGCTACGTTGTGAGCTTGATGCACTGCCAATTATTGAACTAAACGAATTTCCTCATAAGTCGCAATGTCACGGCGTATCACACAAGTGTGGCCATGATGGCCACATGGCAATATTAGCGGCTGTTGCAAAGCATTATAGCCTCAACCGTCCAACTTGCGGACGAGTTATCTTGTTGTTTCAACCTGCCGAAGAAACAGGGGAAGGGGCGAAAGCAGTACTTGCAGATGAAGCCGCCTCGAACCTAACAGTAGATTACGCGTTTGCTTTGCATAATGTGCCAAAATTTTCGATGGGAGAAGTAATTATCAAAACGGGCACCATGTGCTGTGCTTCACGTGGCGCGACCATCCGTTTTGAAGGAAAAACCGCTCATGCGGCGCAACCAGAGACAGGCATTAGTCCAGTTCAAGCCATTTATCAGCTATTACCTCAAATAGAGCAGTTACCGCAGCTCATCAATACTCAAAGTCCCTACACTTTCGCCACAATTGTTGGTGTTAACATCGGTGAAAAGGCCTTTGGTACAGCGCCTAGTTTAGGTGAAATTTACCTGACACTGCGCAGCGAATCAGACGATGAGATGTGTCAACTTGTCGACTTTATTGAATCACGAGCTAATCAATTGGCCAACGCGCAGGGATTGTCGGTTGATATTAGTTATGAAGACGTATTTAGTACGACGGTTAACAATGACAGCGCGGTTTCAATTGTCCAGCACGCATTGCAAGAAGAGCCAGTTACCATCACCGATAAACCGTTTCGTTGGTCAGAGGATTTTGGTCAGTTTACAAACCGTTATGGCGGCGCATTATTTGGACTAGGCGCTGGGTTAAACACGCCTGATTTACACAACGGTGATTACGATTTTCCAGATCAACTTATCGATACCGGTAGTCGTTATTTTATCAAGATTGTCGATAGTATTTGGGCTCAGACACAATAACGATTACGGCCTTGCTCTTTCGCGCGATAAAGCGCGTTGTCTGCTTGATGATAAATAATTTCAGGGGTCGTAACACTACCTTGAATGCAAGCACAACCAATACTCGCAGTGACGTAGCTAGATACCGATGAATTAGGATGTAAAATCATCTTATCTCTTAGGGTCTGTTGATCTTTTGAGTTCATTTTTGCAGCAATTAGTTTGATACCAATTGCATTAAATATTTGCCCACTTGTACTTGTTAAAATTAACTAACATGGCGTTGCTCTCAATCCTAATAGCCAGCTATTAGTCAATCGAGCGCCTTGTTTTAGCTGATTTTCTCTACGCACAAATGCAATTGGTATGAGGTTTCTACAAGGCAGAGCCTATGTGGTGTAGCTGGCTCGATAATAGCTCCTGCATTATCCTAATGATCTACATCCCTGTAGCAATACACGAATAGGCGAAAACGCCGTAGAAATAACAAACAAATGCTGTCCGTAGGATTCACCTAAAAGTATTTTGTGCCGCGTTATTCGTCATTCACTGGGGTAAACCCAGCATCAATCCTCATGCCTCGCCCACAGGGATGTGGGTGCTTATGCTCAGTCAGGAACAATGAACATGTGCCCACAACCCTTTTAGATTAAAAAAATTTGAACTACAAAGCTCAACAGACCCTAGCCGCGCGCCTAAAGTTGAAGCATTTAGTAATGCACATGGCAATATGTGGTGGGCGGTATTACTCGTATTACCTGTCATTCCTTTTTTACCTGCGGCTGGACCTGTAGATATCGATGTAGTGGGCGCAGTACTTGCGCTAGGGATATTATGTACCGCGCTAGCATACTTAATATACTTTAGATTAGTCGCCGCTATTGGTCCCTCTTCAACGCTTTCTGTGACATTTCTGATCCCAGTGTTTGGCATTTTATGGGGATACCTATTCTTAAATGAGCCCGTAGGAATCAACACCCTGTTTGGCGGCGCACTCGTCATTATCGGTACGATGTTTGTGACAGGTTACGCGCAAAAACTTGTTCCAATACTGAGGAGTGAAAAAGGGGTAAAAACAACGTATTCACCGTTTAAATATTGAATTTATTAATCAAAATCAGCACTAATCTCGTCTTTTGTAAGATATTGTGGTTATATAGAATTATATACCCAAGCCACTTGAAGATACATGTTTCAGAGCTCGGGTAGGAATCGAATACAAGGCATGATTTCTAATTAATGGTATTCTCGGCAATAAGCTCCTGCATTGCCCTAATGTTTCACATCCGTGTGAAAACCTGATTATGAATCATAACGCGGTAGTCGTTTTCTACCCGAACTCCCTTCGGGCAAGGCGATAAGCGACCAACCGGCAACTGCTCCTGCGTTGCTCTAGCTCCGGTATCCATACCGTCGTACGTCGTTATAAGATATTTATTAATTTCTAGATGGACGTAGAACATTAGGATAACGCAGGAGCAGTTATCGGGAATGACTTAACGACACATCTTATGCCTAGTATTTGGCACGCTTGTCGACTTGCTGAAATCGAGCATCTTCATGTAGCTTGGGTATATGAAATCAAAGGCAGTTTACACAATGGATTGCACTCAAGGGTGGCTATGATCAAGTTTAATATCAAAACGCGTATTGTTGTATTTGTCATGTTATTCGAGCTTGTTGCGTATGGCGCAATTCAGCTATTTAATCACGTCATTTATAAAAATGAATTGATGACGTTGAAAATCAAAGAAATTGAACAACTTTTTCATGTTGGCAACGAAAAAATCAATGCCATGAGTTCTCTGCTCGAGCGCAATGCGATCCACCTTGCTGAAATCGGCGAATACCTTTATCAACTAAAGCAACAGAACAAGCTCTCTAGCGCAGAACTCAGTAATCAATTCAAACAAACATTACTAACAAATTTCAGAGCACTGCCAGAAGCAGTTGGTGGTGGTATTTGGTATGAACCTTATGTCTACGATAAAAATGAACAGTTCTTTGGTCCTTATGCTTATCAAACAGACAAAGGCGTCGAATTTACCTGGAGTTTAAGTCATCTTGAATATAATTATCACAGCATGGATTGGTATCAAATAGCCGTAAAAGATAATTGGGGAGCCGATCAGAATGTCTACAAACCTGTAATTTGGACGGCACCTTACGTTGATGATGCGGCGACATTTTCATTAATGATGACTGTAGATGCCATTATGTATGACAAACTACGCAAGCCTATTGGAGTATCGACTGTAGATTGGTCACTTAAACACATCACTTCATTTATTCAGTCCCTCCATGTTACTGAAAACTCCCAAGCCTTTTTGATTCACGAACAATCACAGCAAATACTTAGTTTCCCTCAATTGCTACCTAACGCAGATGATTGGCCAGTACTTAGCTGGTTTAACCAATTATTTACTGTTCTTCCGGCGGATTCATTGTCCCAAATACCCAATATAAAACTCAACGACAATGACTACCATCTTGTGTATACACGTACTCAATCAGGTTTCATTTTTGGCTCGTTGATTCCTGTAACAGATTTAGAAGATGATATTAACCAAATAACTTTGCTCACATTACTCGCTGGTAGTCTTATCGGCCTGATATTTTTAACGATATTGTTGTTATTTTTGAAGATCTTATTCTCTCCCTTTGATCGCGTCTTAGCACAAATTAAAGCCTCAATTACGCATGAATCTAGCAATGACGATTGCGTCACAGTACATTCAATTGACTACCCTAAACGGAATGAGTTTACGCCTATCATTCATGCACTTAATGAAGTTTATGGCCAAGTAAATAGTTATATATCCGATATCTCGATGCACAACGGTCGTTTAAAAGTATCCAAACTCGAAATAAAGCACCTTAACGAACAGCTCGAATATAAAGTGATAGAACGGACTGAACAATTGCGCCTAAAAACTGAAGAAGCTCAAGCGTCTCTGGCTCACCTGAAGAACACGCAACAACAACTCATTGAACAAGAAAAGCATGCTTCGTTAGGCAGATTGGTTGCGGGGGTATCTCATGAAATCAATACGCCACTTGGCGTAAGTATTACTGCTTGTTCTTGTATTTTTGATGAAATCACGCTCTTACAAGACAAAATCACCAATCAGGCATTAACTAAATCAGATTTTGAAGAGTGCCTTGACCGAATCAGTCAAAGCGCACAAGTGATGCAAACAAATTTAAAACGCACCGGTGAGCTTATTGCGAGCTTTAAACAAATAGCTGTTAACGAAGCGGCCGAAGACTGTCACCATTTTGAATTAACCCAATATCTGCATGAACTAGTGCTTACTTTAACGCCGAAAGTAAAAGCGAATAAACATCATATTAAACTATTGAATTCAGCAGCTCCCATTCAGCTCTATTCTGATCCTGCTGCTATTTCTTTAGTTATTCTAAACATTGTAGATAACGCCTTAACTCACGCTTTTAGACAACCTCACGGTCATGTTTTTATTGACGTAACAGCCGATAGCGATCATGTTCAAATTACTGTAAAAGACAATGGTGATGGCATGGTAGAAGATGTCACAAACCTCATTTTCGATCCGTTTTTCACTACAACACGAAGCGACGGCAATAGTGGCCTTGGTATGCATATTGTTTATAACATTGTAACCCAACAACTCCACGGCAATATTGAATGCAAAAGCAAACTTGGCCAAGGGACAGAGTTTATTATTACGTTGCCGCATAATGCGACTAAAAGTACCTAATAAGCAGTTAACTCACCAATACCATTTAGCTTATTATTATACTTTAAAAACAGCTGTGTAATATTAGGTTTATGTTCGGTCATTACGAGATAAAGTTCACTTGAATAGCGTAAGTAGTTGTAATTATTATATAGTTAAATTATCGTGAGCTTTTAATACGAAAATAACGTGAATATCTATTGTATTATTTTCCCTATATTAAACTATTAAAGTTTGGCGCTGTTCCAAAATACTGTTGTCACCCGTAAGCCGCGACTAATATTTGCTGTTTATCTAGCTTGGCGTTACTTTCCCTGAACCACGCAAGATAATTAGATAAATACTTCGTTGCCACACCTTTCATTTTTCCGTTAATCCAGCCTTTAAAGTTAGCTATCGCGCCATTCACCGTTTGGATATGGTACACCTCATCTATTACTCTGATTTCACCGTTGATTAACCGCTTATGGTCACAATGTTTTTGTTTGGCAATTACCACATAGGACCACCAACCATCGCTGCATAATACCGAGTGTTCAGTGATATTTTCAGCTAAATTCGCTGCTATTTCTGCCGTTGTATCAGCGGCTAACATACGGTTAATCATATGGTTGCAGCGATCTATCGATAAAAGAACGGCAACTTGACCATCCTTGGTTCGTTTATCGATGTCGCCCCCTGGTTTTCTGGGCTGACGTTGCTCCGCTAAAGTGTTCGAACCTTTTTCTGAGTAAGCTAGAAAAAACTCATCAACTTCAATAATTCCCGATAGTTTATCGTCATTTTTACCCGCTTGAGCAACCAGAAAACGATGTCGCCATAAGAAAGCCGTTTTAAGGTTAATACCACAAACCTCGGCAGCTTCTCTTAGGGGTAATACCAATTGCATTAAATATTTGCCCGCGTTGCGGCAATGCTCATAACTATAAAATTGCCAGTCGCCACTTATACGAATGCACGCAATGTAAAAAGCAAACATCAGTCACGGCAGGGACACTTTTTCATGGGAGTAAAATCACCTTAATCCAGTGGTTTTGGGCTATCTATTTTCTTGGCTCTGATAAGGGAAGTATATCCGCACTAAGACTAAGCAAATTAATAGAAGTCAATTGGCGAACAGCGAGACTCATTTTAAAAAAACTTAGAAGTGCTATGGGTCACAGAGATAGTTTATATCAATTGAGTGGAACAATAGAGCTAGATGATGCACTTGTTGGAGGTAGACAAAAAGGGAAACGAGGTCGTGGTGCAGCAGGAAAAAAGAATGTATTAATCGCCTGTGAAAGTAAAGAGAAAAAGGCAGGATTTATTGCCATGGAAGTAGTTGATAGTATTTGCCATTTTAGCGTTGATAAGTTTGTTAAGAAGTACTTAAAACCAGGTCAGAAAGTTCGTTCTGATGCATTGGCTGCTCTGAATATAATTGACCAAGCACAGGACCATGAAGCGAGGGTAACACCAAGCCATTTGGTTGATGAATGGCTACCATGGGTACATATCGCCATTGGCAATTTAAAAACATTTTTGTTGGGTACATTTCATGGTGTATCGGGAAAATACCTACAAGAATATCTAGATGAGTTCTGTTATCGGTTCAACCGTCGCTTTATTGAAAAACAAATCCCTAACCGACTGTTAAATTTGGCGATAGTTCATGTACCTGTAAATCGTCCTGAGCCAAGTGCATAGGCATGAAAAAATAAAGGAATAACATATAAGCCGTGTATCAATTAATTAAATTGTCCAACTAATTCAACTTCCATTTTTATTATCACTAAAATGAATTCGGAGGTTCAAATCCTCTCGTTCCGACCAATTTAATTTCTCATACCTATCGTCACAATCTTATGGTTTAGCGGCTTTCAATAACAAATATCTACCTATTTTAAACACTTCGAATCATTAATACTTATGGTACTAACTAATTTGCACTTAGTGCCCTCACCTTCCTTTAAGTGACAACCAGTGCTCTCTGGTTAATTTCCATAATTACAGTGCGTCTATTCACACTAACACCATTTATCATTGATAATTTCAATTCAAACTATTAGAATTATTATTAATTGAACGTTCAATTAAAATAAATATGGTTTATTTTTACATTAATGAACGTTAATCACTGTCGTTAGTTACCAAATATCGGAGAGCTCATTGTGCCTAAAGTAGGAATGAAAGAATTGCGAGAACAGCAATTAATAGATGCCACTTTAGAATCAGTTGCTCAATACGGTTTACACAACACCACCATAGTTACTATCAGCCGATTGGCGGGATTGTCCTCAGGCATCATTAGTCATTATTTTGGTGGCAAGCAAGGCTTGGTTGACGCGACAGTGAAGCATTTGTTATCTCAATTGAAAGTCGCGTTGTTAGAGCACACCCAAGACAGGGTGCTAACGCATGAGCAACGATTAATAGCGATTATTGAAGCCAATTTTAGTCAAACGCAGCGTTCAGTTGCGGCAACGAAAACCTGGCTTAGTTTTTGGGCGCAATCAATGCACGAACTAGGACTGGCGCGATTACAACATATCAACAACAGGCGCTTGTACAGCAACCTTCTTCATTCTTATCGGCACATACTAGACAGCGAATCGGCAGTTATCGCAGCAAAACAAACAGCAGCGATGATTGATGGCTGCTGGCTTAGAAGCGCATTAAGCCCTCGCCCTGAAGAAGAGTTTTCACAAGCACTGGCGCTATGTAAAAAATTTATCAAAGACTTGCTAGCGTACAGCGCATAAGCAATACGGAGAACACCTTTGTCATTACCAACTCATAAAAATTACGTTAACGGTCAATATCTTGCTAATAAAACTGGCGAAACCTTTGACGTTATTAACCCTGCGACTGGCCAAGTGATTTATCACATGGAAGTCGCTGATGATTTTATTAAACAACAAGCAATCGACAGTGCTAAGCAGGGTTTTGCGATTTGGTCGGCAATGGACGCTACTCAGCGTAGTCGTTTGTTACTAAAGGCTGTAGCCCTACTTCGTGAGCAAAACGATGCGTTGGCAAAAATTGAAGTGCTTGATACCGGCAAGCCATGGCAAGAAGCAAGCGTGGTTGATGTTGAATCTGGCGCTGACGCGATTGAGTTTTTTGCATCACTTGCACCATCAATTGAAGGCAACCAACAAAGCGTTGGCGATGACTTTTATTATTCTCGCCGTGAAGCGCTAGGCGTTTGTGCTGGTATTGGCGCGTGGAATTACCCACTGCAAATTGCCTGTTGGAAATCAGCGCCTGCGCTTGCTTGCGGTAACTCTATGATCTTTAAACCATCAGAAGAAACACCTCTTGGCGCGTTAAAGCTTGCTGAAGTATTTACCCAAGCAGGTATTCCAAATGGTGTATTTAACGTGGTGCAAGGTGCTGGCGATGTTGGCGCATGGCTATCACATCACAGCGATATCGAAAAAGTATCCTTCACTGGTGAAGTAGGTACTGGTAAAAAAGTGATGGCGGGAGCTGCTACCACACTAAAAGATGTCACGATGGAGCTTGGCGGCAAGTCACCATTAATCGTGTTTGAAGATGCGGATATCGACAATGCAATTTCTGGCGCGATGTTAGGTAATTTCTACACCCAAGGTGAGATTTGTACCAATGGTACCCGCGTATTTGTTCATCGCTCTGTAGTTAATACGTTTGTCGAGCGCCTATTAGAGCGTACCCGTAACAATATTGTTGTGGGCGATCCTATGCACCCTGATACTAACTTTGGCGCACTTATCTCTAAGAAACATCATCAGCTAGTGCTTGATTACATTAAAAAAGGCATTGATGAAGGCGCTACCTTGCTAGAAGGCGGCACAGCGTTGTCACCATCAGATAGCGCTGGCGGTTATTTTGTCGCGCCGACTATTTTTAGTGATGTTACCGATGAGATGACCATTTGCCGCGAAGAAATCTTTGGCCCAGTGATGTCCATTTTAACCTTTGATGATGAAGATGAAGTGATCCGCCGTGCTAACGATACTGAATTTGGTTTAGCCGCAGGTGTTTTCACGCAAGATATCACCCGCGCTCATCGCGTTATTCATCAAATGCAGGCAGGCATTTGCTGGATTAATAACTACGGCGCATCGCCAGCACAAATGCCGGTTGGTGGATATAAACAGTCGGGGATTGGCCGTGAAAATGGCGTCGAGACTTTGCGCCATTACACACAGATTAAATCGATTTATGTTGGTATGACGCCGCTTGAAAGTCCGTTTTAAGCACACAGCATTTGAATCACAAATAAAGTAACAAGTTAAAGCTATTGAGAATTGATATGAGTAACCCGAAGTTTGATTATATTATCGTTGGCGCAGGTTCTGCTGGTTGTGTACTGGCGAATCGTTTGTCAGAAGATCCAAGTAACCGCGTCCTGCTGCTAGAAACCGGTGGTAGTGACAAGAGCATTTTCATACAAATGCCGACTGCTTTATCAATTCCAATGAATACCAAGAAGTACGCGTGGCAGTTTGAAACCCAGCCAGAGCCGTTTTTAGACAACCGCCGCATGCATTGCCCTCGGGGAAAAGTATTAGGCGGCTCATCATCAATTAACGGCATGGTTTATGTTCGTGGTCATGCCAAAGATTTTGACGAGTGGCAAGAGCACGGTGCTAACGAATGGGATTACGCCCATTGTTTACCGTATTTTCAACGTGCAGAAACCTGGGCATTTGGTGGTGATGATTATCGCGGAAGCCAAGGACCATTGGGTGTTAACAACGGTAACGAAATGAAAAATCCGTTGTACAAAGCCTTTGTTGATGCCGGTGTACAAGCGGGATATTTAGCGACTGACGATTATAACGGCGCGCAACAAGAAGGCTTTGGCGCCATGCACATGACCATCAAAGATGGCGTGCGAGCATCAACCGCTAATGCTTATTTACGTCCTGTAATGAGCCGCCCTAACCTCACCATTATTACTCACGCGCTAGTTCATCATGTATTACTCGAAGGCAAAACGGCGACGGGTGTAAAATATGAACGTAATGGCAAGGTTATCGACGTTCACTCCGCTAAAGAAGTGATTTTATCAGCTGGCTCAGTTGGCTCGCCGCATATTCTGCAATTGTCTGGCATTGGTGAAAAGCAAACGCTGGAAAACGCGAACATTGCTGTTAAACATGAATTACCGGGCGTTGGTCAAAACTTACAAGACCATTTAGAGTTTTATTTTCAATTTAAATGTAAGCAGCCAATTTCATTAAATGGCAAGCTCGATCTGTGGAACAAGTTCTTGATTGGAAGCCGCTGGTTCTTTACCAAAACTGGGTTAGGTGCCACTAACCATTTTGAGTCTTGTGGCTTTATTCGCTCAAACGAGAAGTCACCATGGCCTGATTTACAGTATCACTTTTTACCAGCAGCGATGCGTTATGACGGTAAAGAAGCCTTTGCAGGCCATGGATTTCAGGTCCATATTGGTCATAACAAACCAAAGAGTCGCGGCGCTGTTACTGTAGTTTCAAATGATCCCAAAGCGCACCCTCGCATACAATTTAACTACCTTGAAGACGAAGCCGACCGCGAAGGCTTTCGCGCCTGTGTTCGTTTAACCCGTGAGATTATCGGTCAACAAGCCTTTGATGAGTTTCGCGGTGAAGAAATTCAACCGGGAACCGATATTCAAACCGATGAAGAGATTGATGCCTTTGTTCGCCAATTTGTTGAAAGCGCTTATCACCCTTCTTGCTCGTGTAAAATGGGCGAAGATGAGATGGCAGTGGTTGATAGTGAAACTCGCGTACGCGGTTTACAAGGACTACGGGTTGTTGATTCGTCAATTTTCCCAACCATTCCAAATGGCAACCTCAACGCGCCAACCATTATGGTGGCAGAGCGTGCGAGCGATATGATTTTAAACCGTGAGTTATTAGCGCCATCTAGCGCACCTGTCGTAATGGCAAGTGCGGCTGGCCAGCGTGATAATTCACCAAAACGCGTGACCAATTAGGTCACATTTTTGAGTGCGTATTCAGGCGTTAACTATCCTAGTCACCGGTATGGAGTAATTAGGATAATTAAACCCTGAAACGCGACTCAGTTAACTTAGGAGAAAAATGTGTTAATTCACAATAATAAAAACAGGAGTCACTCATGACCACTTGGTTATCTGCGGGATTGATTTTTACCTTCCTTGCTATTGCTTTCGTCGTTGTACGTTGGGGTAATATGCGCTGTGTTGGTGTTACCCCCGTAAGAACGTTTACCTTTATCGCTATTTTATTCACCTCTGGCTTAGATGTGGGACTTATTATGTTCCCGCTAACAGAGTTTGCTGGCTATGCCGATGTGGCCACTAGTCCTGAATATGCGTTTACCAATCCACTCGCTATTGAGTTTGGTTTTTGGGCCTTTTTGATCTGGGGCTTCTACTTCTTAACGTGTTTCTATTTCTGTGTCATCGAACCGCGCGTGAAGTTTTTTGAAATTCCAGTGATTAAAATCATCAACAATATCGTTATCATCGGTACCTGTGCATTCACCGCTTACTTATTATTAAGCAATTTACCATGGTATGTACCATCACTTGGCGATGGCGAATCAATCATCAGCACCTTCTATTTGATTGTTTTTGTAGTGATTGCTGCTGCGGTTTATTCAAGTACTAGCATTCGTTATGTTCGAATTTTAAGTTTGGCCACAACCTACTTATTCCTAGGACTTATTGTTCTCATGTGGGCTGGCGCATTTTTGTCAGACAAAGGCGATATCAGCGCATTTGTTAGCACTGTTGCGTTGATTGGCGGTTACTTCGGTAACATTCACGAATTTGTGTTACCAATGAATGACTATCATGAATTCTACCTATTTTGGTGGTTTGCTTGGAGTATCATGATTGGTCAGTTTACAGCACGTTTTGTTGGCGGTTTACGTACTTATCAAGTACTCGGCGCTATGTTAATTTTCCCATCTATTCCAATCGCAATTTGGTTCGCTGTGCTTTATTACTACAGCTCAAACGGCATTGAAACAGCAGGGTTCTATAACATTACCATGGCTATTGTAGGCATCACCTTTGTTATCAATTCACTTGATTCATTGATCCGCTTATACACTGACAATCTTGATTTAACGGTAACTAAATTAGGCAAGGTAAAATACTTCTTTGGTAACTTAATTGCGCTGAGCTTATTAACCTTATTGTTTAAACTCGACTTCCTACAAATTCAGTGGGTAGGCGCCGTTGTAATCGGGTTATTCTTTATATGTTTTGGCTACATTCTTTTCAAGAAATTCAATGCAGTAAAAGAAATCAAAGCATCGCCAGAAGAAAATAAAATCGACTTTAAAAAGATCGAATTAATTAACTAACTACAATTTTGTGCGCCTTATTGGGCGCACCTTTTACTTGGAAAATAACATGAAAAAAACAATGATGGCAGCCAGCCTTTCTGGCCTACTTTTATTATCAGCCAGCGCGACGGCTAACATATCTTCAACAGTTAAAGTTGTTTCAGATTACACATTCAACGGTGTAAGCCAAACTACTAACGATCCAGCACTACAAGCGAGCCTAGATTACGCTGCAGACAGCGGTTTCTACGCAGGAACTTGGGCGTCAAACGTAGATTTTGGCGGCGGTGATGACACTAACCTTGAATGGGATGCTTACATTGGTAAATTCTACCAACTAAACAAAAAATGGAGCGTAGATACAGGTATCGCTTATTACACCTACCACGGTGATGATGCGTCATCTAGCTACAACTACCCTGAAGCTTACGCAAAATTTGGCTACAACTCATCAGTTGGTGATACTGAGTTCAACTTCTGGTACTCATGGGATTACTTTGGACTAGACGCTAACCACTACATCGCGATGGTAGCTCACACATTTGAAATTACAGAAGGTCACAATATTCGCGTGGGCTTTGATCGTTCTACGTCTACTGATGAAACAAAATGGTCTTGGGATGGCGGCAAATCTTACAACCATTACAGTGTTGCCTATACCACAAGTTATAACGGTTTTGATTTTGATCTTACATTAGAAGATACAAGCATTGATTCTGATACAACAGACACTCGTGTTGTATTTGGTATTTCACGTACTTTTGGTTTTTAATCAATATCTAAGCGTGTAAAAAACAACCCAAAGCCCTTTCAAAATTTAAGTGATGAGGGCTTTGTATTTTCAACGTTAGATTTTTCTGTTAATGTTCGCGCATTGCATAACGGCGAACTCAATCGAGCTATTATTCGCACGCTATCTGTTATTTTGGAGCATCATGGAAAAATACGAACAGCTACTTATTTCTTTACGCCAAATTATTCGAGCAATCGATATTCATTCACGTAAACTCAGTAAGCAATCGGGGTTAACAGGCCCACAACTCGTTGTTATGAAAAAGATAGCAGAGCTTGACGCGCCTATGGCTAAGCAAGTCGCTAATGAAATCAACTTAAGCCCTGCGACTGTGACTAGTATTATCGACAGACTCGAAGCAAAAGAGTTAGTGATCAGACAACGTAGCCAAATCGATAAACGTAAAGTTGAGCTATATCTTACTGAGAGTGGCAAACTATTACTGCAAGATTCACCGAAACCATTACAAGAACATTTCATCCAACGCTATCAATCACTTGATGCGTGGGAACAAAGTCAATTACTGTCATCTGTTGAGCGTATCGCGTCAATGATGGATGCAGAAGACTTAGATGCCTCACCGTTATTAATGGTTGGAAAAATTCAAGACGGCCAGTAGATACACCTACTGCCGTTCATTTCACAAGCCCCCTCAAGTCTCTTTTTAAAGGCCTATTCAATGAAGTCTGTATTTTCTTGTGTTATCACGTCGGTGATGGCAACGATATCGTTCCAATCAATCGCCGCTCATTCACCAGTTAGCCAAAACAAATCAATTGAATCGTTTAGCAAGGCTAAAAAATTACTTCTTAAAAACGTTTATCACGACCATCGCACCACACTCTATTGCGGCGCGAGCTTTAGCCTTAAGAAAGCCATTGATAGCTACAACGGTTACAGCGGCACTAAATATAAAAAACGCGCTAAACGCATCGAATGGGAGCACGTTGTTCCTGCACAAAACTTTGGGCAATCATTTACCGCTTGGCGCACTGGCGACAAACAATGTGTTAACAACAAAGGTAAAGCTTATAAAGGCCGCCGCTGTGCGAATAAGTCCAGTAAAGAATACCGCCTAATGCAAGCTGATTTATACAACCTATTCCCCGCTATTGGCTCAGTTAATGCCTATCGCAGTAATTTTAACTTCGTAATGCTGCCATCAGAAAAATCAGACTTTGGCGCCTGCGACATGCGTATCGAAAACAAGAAAGCGCAGCCTCCAAAACGTGCAAGAGGCCAAATAGCCCGCGCTTATTTATACATGGAAGATGCCTACAAAAAATTCAAAATGAGCACAGCACAACGCAAGCTTATGGCTGCGTGGGACAAAAAATATCCTGTTACACCATGGGAATGTGAGCGTAATAAACGCATCGAAAAACTGCAAAAGAGTAATAATCGTATTATGAACAAGCGATGTGGGATTAGTACATCGTAAGCACGACCCAATTGATAATCAGGTAGTTGCATTTATTGATCTTGACAACTCTCTGATATACTAACCATTATTAAGTTAACTCTATTAACCCTAAACGCCCATGTTATTACTTTCTATCTATCTTTTTATCGCTCTGTTCTTTTCATTTATTTGTTCCATTGCCGAATCGGTCATCCTAAGCATTAGCCAAGGTCAGGTTGCCTTGCTTGAAAAAGAGGGGCATCCAACGGGTAAAATTTTAAGTGGCTTAAAACAAGATTTAGATAAGCCGTTGGCGGCTATTTTGACGCTTAATACCGTTGCTCATACTGTCGGTGCTGCTGGTGTTGGTGCTCAAGGTGCTGTTGTATTTGGAGAAGCGTATTTAGGTGTGATCTCAGCGGTACTGACTATATTAATTCTCTTCATTTCTGAAATTATTCCTAAGACTCTTGGCGCTACCTACGCCAAGCAACTCGCACCTACTACTGCTTATGTACTCAAATATATGATTATGGTACTTAACCCTATTATTATCATTTGTGAGTTTGTAACTAAATACCTTGTGCGTCACAAACCTCAGTTTGATTTTAGTCGCGACGAGTTTACGGCAATGGCTGAATTAGGTGAGAAGCACGGTGCTATTGATAGTCAAGAAGCACAGATTTTACAAAACTTGATGATGCTGCAAGATTTAAAAATCAAATCGGTTATGACGCCAAGTACTGTAATTTTTAGCGATGAAATTAATACCAGCGTGGAAGCCTTTTTCTTGGAGCATCAAAAAGTGCGTTTCTCGCGTATTCCAGTGTATGAGAAAACGAGTCACGACATTGTGGGTTTTGTGCTGCGCTCTGACTTGTTGTTAGCACAGGCGCGCGGTAATACTGACACGACTATCGGTAATTACCTGCGTGAAATGCCAACACTACTGGAAACCATGACCTTGTCTCATGCGATGCGCGAGTTATTAGCTAACAAGCATCACATGGCGTTAATTGCCAATGAATATGGCACAGTGCGCGGCATTTTGACCTTGGAAGATATTCTAGAAACCCTAATAGGTCGTGAAATTATCGATGAAGGCGATAAAGATATCGATATGCAAAAACTCGCGAAAAAATTATGGAAAACAAAGGCGCAAAAACTTGGTGTCGATGAAGATATCATCAAGCCAGACGCTGATGACAATAAGGCTTAGGTTCACGCTTAATTATTCGATTAACGATAAAGCTATTTAATTAAAAGGGTTTTACGATATGTTGATGCGGGCCAACGTCCGCAATATCAAACACATCTGGGCTAATATCAAAGCCAGCTCGTTGATAAAAAGCAACTGCAGACACTCTAGCGTTAGCCCACAAATAATCAACGTCCATTGCCTTCATTTCATCACAAATCGCGATGAGTAATCGTTGTCCTACTCCCTGCCCTTGAACTGCTTTAGCGACAGCCATTGAACTGCTTTAGCGACAGCCATTGAGCGTAATTGATAGCCTTTAACAACATAGTACTCATTGCTTTCATTATCTCTGCAATACACAGATGCAATTGCCACTAATGCATCGCCATCAAATAACCCGAAATGTATCGTAGATGCTAGTTCATCGCCGTCGAACTGACAGTCTTCGAGGGTTCCGTCAGGACGTAAAATTTCTTGGCGCAGCGGATACGCTTTTACAGCAGTTATTTGTTTAATCACCTGTTAGCTCCGCGATTTGATTAGGAAAGGTTTCATCGAGTAAAAATTCTGTAATACCCTCGCCATCGCTTTGGCTAATGAGCAACATTGATTGGGCGACTTCTTCACCATGTATAGGTCGATAGCGTCTCAAGCCTGGTAGACGACAAATTAGCGGTAAAATGACACTCGCTATTTTCTCACCGAGACGAAAATGGTTACGACTGCCAAGCAAAACAGATGGTTTGAAAATGCTAATTCGTTTAAATGGCATCGCTTTAATCGCATCGTCAAGCTCGCCCTTCATTTGTAAATAAGCACTGCGACTTTGACTGTTAGCGCCACTTGAAGATACTAGTATGTAGTGTGCTACGCCGTTTTTGTTTGCGAGTGTAGCGGCACTAATTTGATAATCGACATCAATCACCCGCTGCGCTGCCACGGTGCCAGCTTGCTTAAGTGTCGTACCCAAGCATGAGAACAATACATCTCCGTTAAACAGATGAGCATGCCTTGAAAGCTCATCAAAGTTAACCACATGATTTTCAATCTTAGCTGACTCATAACTTACAGGACGACGTGTGATGGCAATAACTTTGTGATAATGCGAGAAGCTCGCAAGTTTAGCCACCAAAAATTGGCCGATTAACCCGGTAGCCCCGATGACCACGGCAATTTTATCGCAAGATTCAGAATGTAATATTGTCATTAATATACAGTTACAAGCAATGTTTTAGATAACAGCAGGTTATCACAAATTATCTCAATCCCTATATTCACTTTTATTTTTATTATGACTTGCGACACTATTCAAAAGTACGCTTTGATTTTTCGGTATTTTATCATTGTTAATAAAATGTTATCGTGTGCCGCTCTACATCGTTTAATAAAGAATAATAACAATGAGTCTTAAACGTCAGCACTTTATCGGCATAGGCCCTCTTGCCGCTCTCCTTTTCTATTACATCTTAACGTTTAATGGATTAGCTGAAATGCCCGCCACTGCCGCAGCCATTACGCTGCTTACCGTTATTTGGTGGGTTAGTGAAGCGTTGCCAATTCCGGCAACGTCATTAGTTCCATTTGCCCTGCTCCCGTTATTTGGCGTAGTCGATCATAAAACCGTCGCCTCATCACTTGGTAGCCATGTGATATTGCTATTAATGGGCGCTTTTATGTTATCTAAATCCCTTGAGAAAAGCGGCGCCCACCAGCGTTTAGCCGTTTATATGTTACGCCTTGTCGGCGTATCGAGTGGTCGGCGATTAGTACTCGGTTTCATGCTTACAGCTGGCTTTTTGAGTATGTGGATTTCAAATACAGCAACCACACTTATCATGTTGCCAATAGCCCTTGCCATATTGGCTCATGTCGATAATCCAAAGTTAAAAATCGCACTGATATTAGGTATCGCCTATGCCGCTAGTACCGGCGGTATAGCCACACCAATTGGCACGCCGCCTAACGTTATTTTCATGGGGATTTATGAAGAGCACACAGGTCAAGAATTTAGCTTTTTACAATGGATGAAGGTTGGTGTACCAGTCGTCTTAATCAGCCTACCATTGATGGCGCTGTGGTTAACACGCAATGTTAACCTCGAACATAAAATTACGTTACCCGCGCTGGGGGAATGGCGCAGTGAAGAAAAACGTACCTTAATTTTATTTGGGCTGACGGCTCTTGCATGGATAACCCGTAAAGATCCGTTTGGCGGTTGGAGTGGCTTATTCGATATTACGATTGCAGGCGATAGTACGGTTGCTTTAGTGGCCGTGGTAATTATGTTTATGACGCCTAACGGGAAAGGTGGCCGCGTTCTTGATTGGGAAACAGCTAAAGATATCCCTTGGGGCATGTTGTTACTATTTGCTGGTGGCATTGCCATTGCCAAAGGGTTTGTTGCCTCGGGCTTAAGTACGATTATGGGCGACTGGTTATCATCAATGACTCATTTACCTATCGTACTTGTGATATTAACCATTTGTTTGGTGGTTACTTACCTCACCGAAATCACCAGTAATACCGCAACAGCCACCTTACTGATGCCAATTCTAGCGGTTGCTGCAACCAGCGCTGGAATTGATCCGGCAGTCTTTATGATCCCAGCAGCAATGGCGGCAAGTTGCGCCTATATGCTCCCCGTAGCAACAGCGCCCAACGCGATTGCTTATGGTACGGGGGAATTTGAAATAAAAGATATGGTGCGCGAAGGTGCAGTACTTAGTTTACTCGTTTCCTGCACCGTCGCCGTTGTTTGTTACGTTTTATTGACCTAAAAGCGTCGCTGCAACGCGACTTTTTGAATACCGTGTGAAGGTGTCCAGCATTTGAATTGAACAAAACCCTGTTTTTTGTACAGTTCAATGGCTGGCATATTGACGCTCGCGGTTTCCACCACAGCATGTTCAATCTCAAAGGCTGTCAAAACATACCTCATTAACTTACCTGCAATGCCGCGCCGAAAAAAGTCAGGACTCACCGTCAGACTATTAATCGACAGCTGTTTGTTGCTATATTCAATTTCAATCACGCCTGCCAACGTACTATCAATTTTAGCGCCGTAAAACATCGTTTGGGACTGTGCAATGTCACTTACAGTGCGTTGCAACGGTGGAAAGCTTTCCGTGCCAATCAATTGCGCTTCAATTTGATAGGATGCCTGAAAGACCTCATAGATTTCAGCTGCAATGTTCACTGTGTTGTGCTCAAGTAATACAATCACAACTTATCCCATTCGCTTGGCCATTGGATGCTCAGGATTTAACTGCAATAGATCCCACAAGTTGCCGTATAAATCTTCAAACACAGCAACGGTTCCATAATCTTGCTCTTGCGGCTCTCGAACAAAAGTAATGCCCAAAGCTGTCATACGCTTATAATCACGCCAAAAGTCATCGGTATTTAAAAATAGAAAGACTCGCCCACCCGCTTGGTCGCCAATAAAATCATGTTGGCGTTCTTTCGACGCTTTTGCTAACAAAATTGCCGTACCCGTAGAATTTGGCGGCGCGACAACAACCCAACGCTTGTCTTGCTCCGGTTGATAGGTATCTTCAACCAATTCGAATTTAAGTTTGTCGACGTAAAAAGCGATAGCTTCATCGTAATCTTTAACGACCAGTGCAATATGCACAATATTCTGTTTCATTAGTGTCCTAGATTATAATTTTTATTCGTTAGTACATTGTTAGCATGCAGGCTAAGGCTCAATGTTTAACACCATATCAATACGATGCATATCTTGGCCCCAACCATGCTCAATTTCATTGACAGCGACAGCAGCAAACTTTGCAAAAAATGACGCAGATAAATGACTTGCAGCAATGGAAATTCTGTCAATACCTCGATCGACAGCTGTTACAATGACATGCTCCATAACTTTTTTACCAACACCAGAGCCCTGTGTTTTTGGCGATAACATTATCCAGTTAATCGCGTACTCTTGATCGTGTTTTAGCAAACCAAAAGCACCAACAACCTCATCATTTAGCAAACATACTTGATAACCAACAGGTTGAGATTTCAAGAAACCTAGATAGTCATCTCGCTCATTGCGTGCAAAGAATTGAGGACAATTAGCATCGAACAATGCCATGCATGCTAGCTCTAACTCGGGGTTATAGGGATGAAATAAATTAGATTGAGTCATTAGGGCGTGTTGATCTTTGCTGTACATTTCGTATTCAACAATACATCGGTAGCCACATTAACATGAATGCCAGCGATAACATGCTGGCATAATTCCTTTCTAG
The DNA here is from genome assembly GCF_051201665.1 of Psychrobium sp. nBUS_13. GTDB lineage: Bacteria > Pseudomonadota > Gammaproteobacteria > Enterobacterales > Psychrobiaceae > Psychrobium. The sequence goes on from NZ_CP179210.1 coordinate 2,753,616, forward strand.
CTTGTCATATCTACTTGAAATAGCTCGATAATGCTTAATTCTGCCAAAGGCATTTTCGACCAAGTGACGATACTCGTATAGACACCAATCCATACTGTCTTTGTCTATATCTTGTCCGTAATTGCGTTTCGCAATTACCGTTTCTCCGCCACGTTCTTTAACAAAAGTACGGAAAGGTTCGCTGTCATATCCTTTATCACAAATGATGGTATTAACTTCATCGAGTTGCTCAACCAAGCTTTCGCCATGCACTATATCGTGGCGTTGTCCTTCTGATAAATCAAAGCAAATCGGCAAGCCACCACTATCCACGGCTAAGTGAATTTTGGTTGAGTTGCCCCCGCGACTTTTTCCTATTTGCTCTGAGCTTTCAGTCGCTGCCCCTGTACTATGCTGATGCGCTCGAACTATAGAGCCATCAAGAAAGACCCATTCAAAATCAGCCATGCTAGATAAACTTCTGAAAAGCTTATCTAAAATCCCTTTCTTTGACCAAAGATTAAATCGTCTGTAAACGGTATTCCAGTCTCCGAACTCAGACGGTAGATCTCGCCAAGGGATACCTGTTCTCATTCGATAAAGTATTCCTTCAAATGTCATTCGATGTTCAATTTTATCGTAAATACGACCTGTACTTTTCATAACTTGGAGTAGCAGTTCCCAGCGAATATCAGTTAGCATTGTTCTTGGCATGGTATTGGTTATCGTTTTATTTTTGGCGAAGCAAATTATAACTCTTTACCATGCCGTTCAAAAAACACTCACGAAAGATCAACACGCCCTAGTAAATCTCTATTAAAGATATTGCGTTAAATACACACCAATTCAGACATTTGATAGCAGAGATCCCCATCAACGTTTATCGGTTCAGCGCCATTATAAGGATTTAAATAATCTTGAGGATTAACCATTTGATCATCTTTAGCCATTAACTGAGCGAGTTTGTATCGAATAAGTGATAACTTTATATCTAATTCAATCACATCGTCATACCTTTCTATAAACTCAAAGTCTAAAAGATTAAGTGCACTTTGTGCTTTTAAATTTCTCACGTTTTTAATCATTTCTATAAAAATGTTGGTATTTTTAGAGTAATCCATACGTTGGTTATCTATTTCAGTAAATACCTTATTTTGCATTAACAAATCAGACTTTTTGAAATTAGTACCTAGGGATGGCAATTGATACTGAAAAAATACTGTATTGATCGTTTGGTTTGGTTTAAACAGTAAGTCAATACTATAAGGGACTTCACTTACTTCGAGCGGCTCATATAAATACCGATGAGTTCGTTCAATAGTACGTCTAAAGCGCCTTTTATAATAGTCACTTTTAGAAACTTCGGTGTTCGTCAAAGTGGGGAAAAGCTGTAGGACTTTCGGCAATTCTGCTGGCTGATTTTCAGCGACATAGTTAATAATAGGAATCACTACTTTGGAAATATTTCTTAAGCTTTGATGCCGCCATAAAATTGCATTACTTTGAGTGACAATTTTTCGGTCTAATGACACTAAGTGACTTAATTTATAATGTGCTTCAGTTAATCGCCCAGCGGCAAAGTCATAAATTATTTCATAGGCAGTTAAATTATTTAATACTTCTAGCTGATCTGAGTTAACGTCCAGCAGTATTGAATCAGGAATGTAAAATTGTGCTCTATCATCAAGGCTTAAGTAATCAAAAATGAGATAGCTAAACTTTTTATTCATTGCGCCTAGCTTTTTTCTTTTGTCGAGGATAAAACGCAAACAACGTTCATTGGCAATTGAACAGATATATTTCTTTTCTGCTAACCATTCGAGATCTTCGATATTAGGCCAGTCTATTTCTTCATTATCATGGCCATTAAGTCTCTCAATAATGGAGTTGAGTTTTATAACCGCTTTTTCGCGGCCTTCGACACCATCCACCGTCATTATCGTTAAATCAGGGATTACGCTTTCATTTAAATCTATTGCTGCAATGGGGTTTTCCATCCATTCCTGTGCAACTGGGTGTATGCTTTCATCTGACAACAAAAAATGACTGCCAACAGCGATAATAATTACGCACACGAAACCAAGAGTACGGGGATTCATATAATTCCTTTAATGAAAAGACTTTTAAAAGCTGATTAATTGTATGTACTCATCTTTAATAATTTACATGCCTATGCACTTGGCTCAGGACGATTTTACAGGTACATGAACTATCGCCAAATTTAACAGTCGGTTAGGGATTTGTTTTTCAATAAATCGACGGTTGAACCGATAACAGAACTCATCTAGATATTCTTGTAGGTATTTTCCCGATACACCATGAAATGTACCCAACAAAAATGTTTTTAAATTGCCAATGGCGATATGTACCCATGGTAGCCATTCATCAACCAAATGGCTTGGTGTTACCCTCGCTTCATGGTCCTGTGCTTGGTCAATTATATTCAGAGCAGCCAATGCATCAGAACGAACTTTCTGACCTGGTTTTAAGTACTTCTTAACAAACTTATCAACGCTAAAATGGCAAATACTATCAACTACTTCCATGGCAATAAATCCTGCCTTTTTCTCTTTACTTTCACAGGCGATTAATACATTCTTTTTTCCTGCTGCACCACGACCTCGTTTCCCTTTTTGTCTACCTCCAACAAGTGCATCATCTAGCTCTATTGTTCCACTCAATTGATATAAACTATCTCTGTGACCCATAGCAATTCTAAGTTTTTTTAAAATTAGTCTCGCTGTTCGCCAATTGACTTCTATTAATTTGCTTAGTCTCAGTGCGGATATACTTCCCTTATCAGAGCCAAGAAAATAGATAGCCCAAAACCACTGGATTAAGGTGATTTTACTCCCATGAAAAAGTGTCCCTGCCGTGACTGATGTTTGCTTTTTACATTGCGTGCATTCGTATAAGTGGCGACTGGCAATTTTATAGTTATGAGCATTGCCGCAACGCGGGCAAATAAAGCCATTTTTCCATTTCATTTCTTGTAAATATTCTAAGCAATCATCTTCAGTACTAAACTGTTTTTGCCAAGCTAAAAAGCTTGCTTCTGGCATGTTCATGATTATGTCTACCTATACAGTGTGTTTATATACACAGTATAGTTCAATCCTGAGTTTTCTGCATAGGCATGATAATTTAAGATAAAACCAGCATTAACTAAATTAAATAGACTTAATACCTATCGGCATCGACACGTTGAATAGGACTAATTCTGGTGTTTAACAAAGAAACTATGCAAGCTACGCCTACGACTATCTCAGCATAGGGAACCTCGAGCATCGGCGTTAAAAACGAAAATCGTTCGACAAGAATCATCTTTAATTCAAAAAAAGAAACAACACATAGAGCAGTTATTACGGCTGAAGTAAGCCATTTACTCTGGGCCATGAATGAACGAAAAGTTTGACCAAACCAAGTCCCCAAGAGTAAACCGAAAAATAGCATAAAAACGTAAAAACTAACGTTAGACGCTATATGTTTACTGCCATTAAGAATTCCGCTGGTAATTATATAAAGAAAGCCAGTTAGTAATGTATAAATGGCCAGCCTTGTTGTTGATTTTAAATGCATCTCACTGTCCTTATGCGCCTGTGCCTTGGGCATATCCTAGAGTACTTAACATCATAATTTTATACCCATGCCACCTGGAAATGCGTGAATTCAGCAAGTCGAGAAGCGTGCCAAAGACAAGGCATAAAATAGGTGGTGTGGTCATTCCCCACCCATATTTTATAACGACGGATTTGGTCGCTTATCGCCTTGCCCTGCGGGAGTTCGGAGTAGAAAGCTATTACGGCGTTATGATTCATAATCAGGGAATAACCATTAATTAAGAATCATGCCTTGTACTAGCGTCCTACCCGAGCTCTGAAACTCGCATTTTCAAGTAGTATGGGTATAAATATATTATTCGTCAACATGTGGTGGCATAACGGTCGAAATGTTATAATTTCGATATGTTTACCCGCCAAGGCGGATTGAGCCGATTTTTTCCAGCCCAATAGAGTTTAATTTTATTACCCGATGGATCGAGTAATACCGCTTCTTTCCATAAGTAGCTTGCCATTGCAGGCGGTTGCAAAAATTCAATACCTTTACCAAGTAACTCTTCGACCCATTGGTCTAATTCTTCATGCTCAAAATAAACGATTGCGCCATTGGAAAATGCCTGTTCATTGAGTGCCAAAGAAAAAGTCGCGTCCCCCCTTGGGCAAATAAATCGTGCATAGTGTTCAGTGTCGACGATTTGTGTAAACCCTAACGTTAAGTAGAATGACACAGCTTCTGACATGTTGATTACAGGTAATGTTACTTGATTTAAGTTCATTGAATTTATGACTCGCATTTTTGTGAAATGAATAGGGTCTGTAAAACTCGTTAACTACGCCTATTAAAGCTTAACTAAACCACAACCCAGTTACCTGAATTGGTGCTTCATCGTCACGTAAATATAGCTGCCACAAAAGTTCTTCATCAGAATGTTCAAAAACAACTTTCCATAATAACTGGTGCTCACTGACGCGCTTCAAATATCCCAAATACTCACAGCTGATCAATTGCCCCATAGGGATTATTGCTTCTTGTACGGCATGTTCAAAACGTTCTTGTGTCAATTTCTCTTTAAATTCAGCACAAAAGTGGCGGGTTAATAGCTGATAGTCACAGGTTTGGTGAGCGTTGATAATTTCTCGCATGATACAGCGACCTATTTGCTCAGCGTTTTCTCGGGTTATTGTTATTATCATCAAGCCTTCTTATTTCAAATATTGAGGTTAAGCTGTTTATTGTCTAATTTAGAGTAAACCAATAGCACAATTAGATCGTATAAATGTTTCAAAGTATGTCAAAAATGTCGTTATGTAAAACATTGTAAAACAAAACTATGATTAGACTATTTTGATGTATTCTGCCGCCATCAATAATCCGTGAGTAAATTATCACCATGAGAACAATAAAAATCCTTCTCCCCTTTGTTGTTATCGCCGTTGCAGCGCTAGCCATATTCATGATTTTCTTCTCGAGTCCTGAGGCTCGAAAACGAGGACAACGACCACCGCCGAGTTTAGTAGTCGAAGTATTAGACATTAAACCTCAAGACTACCAGGTGACATTATCCTCATTTGGTAAAATTACGCCGACGACGCAAAGTCAATTGTCGTCTCAAGTCAGCGGTCAAATTGTAGCTGTGAGTGACAGCTTCAAGGCAGGACAATTTTTTAATAAAGGCGATACCTTAGTAACGCTTGATGATCGGGATTATAAAATCAGAGTTCAATCGGCCAGTGCTGAACGTGCTCAAGCTCAAGTAGCATTGGATGAAGAAATTGCATTGTCAGCACAGGCGATAAAAGATCGTAAAAATCTTGGTACGTTAGGCCAAGCCAGCGATTACGCCTTAAGAAAACCACAAATGGCGGCGGCACGCGCTAAATTACAAGCGGCTGACGCAAACCTTAAACAAGCATTATTAGATGTTGAACGCACGGTGATTACCGCGCCGTATGATGGCCGTATCTTAACGAAGAAAGTGTCTGTTGGTCAGGTTGTTGGCTCAACAACAGCACTTGCCGATATCTATGCCGTTGATAATGCCGAAGTAGAATTACCGATTAAAAATTCGCAACTTGCACTATTAAACTTACCTAACAATCATTTAGGCAAATCAAACCCACAAGCATCGCTAATTACCTTATTAAATAACGAAGGTGGCGCCACGCAGTTTTGGCAAGCGCAGATAACACGAACCAGTGGTGCGATTAATGAAAACACCCAGCAATTAAGTGTCATTGCAGAAATTAGCCAACCGTTTGCTCAATCTGATAAGCGCTCATTAAATATTGGCCAATTTATCACGGCACAAATTACGGGTAAAACATTGATGGATGCCATCGTGATTCCCAATGCATCAATTTATCAGGGCAGCTATGTCTATCTTTACGAAGACGGTGTTTTACAACGTAAAAATGTCGTCATCGCTTATCAAAATAACAAAGAAGCGATAATTACTTCAGGCGTTAACGCTAACGAAAAATTAGTAACTACGCCACTTGGCCAAGTGAATTCAGGCACAGCAGTGAGTATTGCTGGTCAAAAAGCTGCAAAAGGTAACAAAAAACGCGGTGGAAAAGACGGAAAGCGTCGTGGTAAAGATCGTCAACAAAAAGCAAATAATGGGAGCGCATCATGATAGCTTGGTTTGCCAGAAATGGTGTAGCTGCCAATCTATTAATGATTTCCATTTTAGTTGCCGGCTTATTGATTTTAAATACAAAAATTCCGTTAGAGGTATTTCCAACCACTGAAGCACGTACTATTTCAGTGTCAGTGAGCCTGCGTGGCGCAACCCCTGAAGACACTGAAAAAGGAATCGCCATCTTAGTTGAAGAAGCGGTGCAAGATTTAGAAGGCATCAAACAACTAAGAAGTCGCTCGTCTGAAGGCAGTGCTAGCATCACTATCGAGATGGAAAACAACGCTGATAGTCAAAAGTTACTAAACGATGTCAAAAGTCGTGTTGATGCTATCAATAACTTTCCTGGCAGTGCTGAAAAACCTGTTGTTCGATTAGCACAGCGCACACGTGAAGTGATTAGTGTGGTAGTTGCAGGACCACAGTCTGAAAAAGAAATTCGTCAACTAGCCGAAACCGTACGTGATGATATTTTACGCCTTGACGGCGTCACGCAAGTTCAGCTTGATTCGGTGCGTCCATATGAGATCACTATTGAAGTGAATCAAGATATCTTGCGTCAATACAACATCTCACTATCACAGATTTCACAGGCCATTAATAACAGTTCACGTGATTTATCGTCAGGTAACATCAAAACATCGGGCGGTGACGTGTTAATTCGTTCGTCAGGCCAAGCCTATCGTCAAGATGAATACGAAAATATTGTTATTTTGACTCAAGATGACGGCAGCCTTATTCGCCTAAAAGATATCGCTAAAGTGAAAGACGGCTTTGAAGATAGCGATTTTTCATCACGCTTTAACGGAAAAAATGCCGCCTTTATTGACGTATTTCGCATCGGTAATCAAAGTGCGATTGAAATTGCAGACAAAGTTAAAGCTTACCTAGATAACAAATCAGCGACAATGCCACACGGTGTCGATCTCACTTATTGGCGTGACCGCTCTGTTATCGTTAAAAACCGCTTGGCGACTTTAACTGGTAACGCGATCCAAGGGGGTATTTTAGTACTTGCCTTACTCACACTATTTCTACGTCCTGCCATCGCATTTTGGGTTTTCATCGGTATTCCAGTGAGCTTTATGGGGGCATTTTTCTTAATGCCACTAATGGGCGTTACTCTTAATATCTTTAGTTTGTTCGCATTTATATTAGCATTAGGGATCGTGGTGGATGACGCCATTGTCACCGGCGAAAGTATCTATGCCCATATGCGGCACAGCGACAATGGATTGCAAGCGGCTATCAAGGGAACGCAGGAAGTTACTGTACCTGTCACCTTTGGTATTTTGACCACCATCGCCGCCTTTATGCCATTGGCTTTCATTGAAGGTCGCCGTGGTGATTTATTTGCCCAAATTCCTGTGGTCGTTATTCCAATTCTCTTATTTTCATTGATTGAATCTAAGCTAGTATTACCCTCGCATTTAAAACATTTGCGTCTACGCAAAGATAAAACTGAGCCAAGCGGATTTAGTAAATTCCAACAGCGTTTTGCTGATGGTTTTGAGAATGCGATCATTAAATATTACCGCCCTATTCTCGACATTACGCTTCGCAATAAAGCGACAACGTTATTTAGCTTTATTGGCGTATTAGCGATTGTTATCAGCTTGATTATGAGTGGCTGGACACGTTTTACTTTCTTCCCACGAGTAGAAAGTGAAACAGCGGTTGCATCGCTATCTATGCCTGCTGGCACGCCATACGAAGTGACCGATCATTATATTTCGAAAATGACTGACGCCGCCTTTACGCTGAAAAAGAAATACTATGAGCAAGAAGGTGTTGATCTCATCTTAGACATCAATGCAACCATAGGCAGCAGCGGCCGTTCACAAGGTTCACACCTTGGCCGCGTGATGTTTCAAACGGTGCCGCCAGAGCAGCGCGACTTAAAAATTGGTTCCAGCCAACTAGTTCGCGAATGGCGTCAATTAATCGGTGAAGTGCCAGGGGCACAGAGTTTAACGTACCGCGCTGAAATAGGCCGAACCTCAGATCCTATTGACATTCAATTTGCAGGTAATGACTTCAAGGCACTTGGCGAAATATCTGAAAAAGTAAAAGAGCAATTAGCCAAGTACCCTGCGTTGTTTGATATCACTGATTCATTATCAAATGGTAAAGAAGAACTACAAATTGAGCTCAATGAGCAAGCTTACGCATTAGGTCTAACGCGTAGTGAAGTACTGAGCCAAATTCGCGCCGCTTACTTTGGTATTCAAGTACAACGTATTCAACGTGGCCGCGATGATGTACGCGTGATGTTGAAACTTCCTAAAGATGAGCGCCGCTCAATTGCAGGACTTGAAGACATGCGAATCGTAACGCCGCAACAGCAAAGCGTTCCATTGTCTCAAATAGCAACGCTATCGCCAGATACGTCACCAACGGCTATTAACCGTATCGACAGATTCCGCACCATGACCGTAAACGCTGATGCAGTGAAATCTGAAGCAAACATGACGCTTATTAACCAAGAACTTCGAGAGTTCGCCGATGAACTGTTAGTACAATATCCCGGTGTCACCTATGAATTAGAAGGTGAAGCACGTGAACAACGTGAATCATTTGGCTCAATGTTTATTGGTTTACTGGTGATGCTGTTTGTTATTTACGGATTATTGGCCATCCCATTCCAATCTTACCTACAACCACTGATTGTTATGTCAGTTATTCCATTTGGGATCATCGGTGCTATTGGCGGTCACTGGTTAATGGGCATGGACTTAACGATTTTAAGTCTAATGGGCATGATGGCATTAGTGGGCGTGGTAATTAATGATTCGCTAGTCTTAGTGGATTACATAAACAAGCACTACCGCTCTGGCCAAGCAACCTTAATGGAAGCTGTGCTCAATGCAGGTGTCGCGAGATTTAGACCCGTCATGCTAACATCGCTCACTACCTTTATTGGATTAATGCCGTTGTTATTTGAAAAATCAACGCAGGCGCAGTTTTTAATTCCTATGGCTGTTTCACTCGCCTTTGGTATTATTTTCGCGACCTTTATTACATTAATACTGGTACCGATAAACTATGTATTAGTTGAGAAAGCACGCCTAGCTTACATGCGTTTTATAAATAATTAAGCCAGACGAAGAAAAGTAAGTTAAGCCATGAAAAGAAAAGAGAGCATTGTCATTAAAGCGTCATCTTAAGTCATTAATATAACGCCCCATGAGTATTTGCTCTCTCATTTATAGGTTACCTAATTTGGTAGCCTTTTTTTATGATTCACTCAAACGATTTCTCAGTTTTAATAAATCATCCTTTTTAGCGATTAAACTCTCTAAACGCCCTTCATAACTAGTTGTTTTTCTTACATTAGGCCAAGTTAATTGTCGATTAAGTAATGACAGCGAACAGGTCAGGTTTAAGAAATTAAAATAGAGTAAGAACCACTGTAAAGCATCGGGTGTCACTGGTGACAATCCAATTTTATGTGCCGTTCGTCGATTTAAAATATAACTCGTCACTTTAATGGTAATTCCAGTGCCTTGTTGCGCTTCGTAATCGTTAATCAGTTTAATAAGACCATCTAACGCCATAATCATCACTTGTTTTTTTCTCTCCTGCACACTTTGCGTCTTAGAGAAGACAAAGTAATAATCAAACAAACTGCCACTGTGCAAAGTTAGTTTTTTTCCTTTAATTTTCTCACCAATCAATAATGGCGAGTAATAGTGTAACGTGCCGTTTTTAACACCATTAGGCACATCGACAAAAGGCGCAATAACACTCAAGGAGAAAGCAAAGAAAAATGGAATTACAAACAACAGACTCGTTAGGTAGAAAACTAGTCCCATTGCAATATTTAATGCAAGGAAGCCAACAATTACCTTGAGTTGAAACCGTTGTTGTTGACTCGAGCTTAAGCTATAAAAACGGTGCTGCGACAGCATTATTTTATCCTTTTAAACGTTATATTCTCTTGTTCTTTTTCTGACAACAGTGAACGGATATGTGATTCAATCGCTTGTCCATCGCCAGCGAGAATAAAGTCATAGCCGTTGCCGTTCCCGTCTATAATCACCGATAAGTAATCTTCTCTAATTCCTAAAATTGATAAGCGATTCACGTCCAGTTCAATGCCCTTTTCAGTCACATAACCACCTGCAGGGATTCCTTTGAAGGTCATCTTGTCTTGATCACGGGTAATCAGCTTATCTACCGTGTAATCTCCTTTACCCATTTTTTGATAACGATTGACCCAATAAAATGATGATATTGACAGTACTGACATACTAAAAACACCAAGCAACTGCCCATCTGCCATCATGTAATCATACATTCTATAGAGTGCTGTTAATCCCGTTAACACACCAAGTGCAAAAAGTGCTTTTTGCTTTAATCGTTGGTTTTTAGTCATCTAACTATTGAATCCTTTATTAGGGTCTGTTGATCTTTTGAGTTCATTTTTGCAGCAATTTATTTGGGGTTTCTACAAGGCAGAGCCTATGTGGTGTAGCCGGCTCGATAATAGCTCCTGCATTATCCTAATGAGCTACATCCCTGTAGCAATACACGAATAGGCGATAACGCCGTAGAAATAACAAATAAATGCTGTCCGTACGATTCACCTAAAAGTATTTTGTGCGGCGTTATTCGTCATTCACTGGGGTAAACCCAGCATCAATCCTCATGCCTCGCCCACAAGGATGTGGGTGCTTATGTTCAGTCTGGAACAATGAACATGTGCCCAAAATCCTTTTAGATTGAACAAAATTTGAACCACAAAGATCAACAGACCCTATATTTGAAGCTAATGTTTAACGTAATGTACTCTTCAAGCGACAAGCGAGCAATAACATGGATGTGCAAGTGAATGAAATTTAGACAATAAAGGACAGGCGCAAATATCGTCTCTGTAGCTCAGTGGAATAGCGTTTGTGTTGGCAACAGGTGAAAACGGGAGTAAAGATGGCGGTTGCGATGAAACAGTGCAGCCATCGTTGGCTTTGTGCTGCTGACGCTGATGAGATTTATATTGCTTTATTCGCTCTTGAATCGATGTGAAATCACTATCTTCGACACTTTTTGCAATGCCTGCTCTGATTGGATTTAAGTCCACATACGCAAGAGAGCTTAACAACGCTTTTTCATCAAGCAACGCTTGAGACTTAAATCGCCCTTCCCACTAATTTTTAGGGAAAAAAATAGAACAGCTTTAGCTGGCCCGAAGGGTGAGCGCCATGGAAGGCAGCGAATATAATTTACCTGTGCAATTATCTTCTTTATTGGCTTCTCGGGAAATATGCTCATTAAGACATTTCATAAACCACGAAATATCATATAAACGTTCACGCCAAAGCTGGGCATATTCTTCAACTTTTGTAAGCTTAACAGCACTCATTTCTCGGTCAGCAAGATAATCGTCAACAATGGGATGACCGTTATACAAGCGATACCAGCGCTCAATCACCTCGTCCATTGATAACATATCCGCATGGAATTTATCGACTTGCAACACTAGGTGATAGTGATTACTCATAATCGCATAAGCCGCGATATTAATTGAAAAGATAGACGAAAGTAATTTTATACGGTCAACAAGCCATTGCCGCCTATGATCGTAATTTCGCTTGGTATACGGGTCATCACCACACAAGAAACTGCGCCTAACACATCGGTTAATTACGTGATAATAAGAAGTGGCTGATAAATCAATTAGCTGGTGCCTCGCTCTCGTCATTGTCGACTCCTACTACGCTCTATTTCAACTTATCAAAGCGTAGTAGAATCGATTAAAATATCAACAATCAATGAGAAATTTTTTCCGAGAAATTTTATCGCCGTAAAGCCCTAATTTACATTAATAATCTATCAATATAAATCAGGCCTCCGGCGCAGATCCGTACGTGCGCTACTAACGCATACGGCTCCTACATTGAGTCAAAGGGTGAGGCGTTGGCTTGGATACGGATGTCGATTACGGGTGTGTGGAATAAATATCCAGATTAAGCCTTTCATTCGCCGCCAGTTAAAGCTTTTACCCTTTTGACTTCGACGCCTTAGCGCTTTTATCCAAAGTTTACACACCTCGGTTCTCATTGTTCGAATACTTTGACCATTATCAGGCACAGCGAAGTAATTGAAGTATCCTGTTAATGCGCGTTTGAGCCACTGCCCAACAACGTATGGCGACTTATGCCGCGTTTTCATTAGCACTTCTTTGATATGCCTGAGTTTAGCTCTGAGCCTTTTCTTTATTGAGAGTCTCAAAAGTTTAAACTGCCCGTCATTTCGGCGAACACTGCAAATATGTGTAAATCCAAGAAAATCGAATGTCTTAGGTTTACTTTGCTTGCGTTGCCGTCGATTTAAGCTGGCAAAACGACCGAATTCTATCAGGTGCGTTTTACTTTCGTTTAAACTCAATGAAAATGCCGCCAGCCGTTTGGTTAATTCATATTTCAGTCGATTGCCATCACTTTTGTATTGAAAACCAATAACAAAATCGTCAGCATATCGAACGATATAAACCTCCCCACGTGCATGGCAGTTTCGCCATTGAACGAGCCACAAATCTAACACATAGTGTAGGAAAATATTCGCCAACAATGGCGATATAACTGCACCTTGCGGTGTCCCTACCCATGATGTTTGCTTTGTGCCTCCATCTACAACCCCAACTGTTAACCAGTTGTTGATAAGCCTTAAAACGCGTTTATCGCTAATTCTATGTGCTAAAAATTTCATCATCCATTCGTGATTAATTGTATCGAAGAAACCTTTTAAATCAGCATCTAAAATCCAGCTTACTTTCTTTGTCGTCGTCGCCATATACACCGTATCTAATGCTTGGTGCTGATTGCGTTTTGGACGAAAACCGTAACTAAAACCTAGAAAGTCTGACTCATAAATAGGCTCTAACAGCCAAACGTTCGTCTGTTGTACAATTTTATCTTCGATGGATGTTACACCGATGGGTCTTAGTGTACCGTCGGCTTTAGGTATCCAAATTCGCTTAACAGGTTTTGCTTTGTAACATCCAAGTTGAAGCTTTTGATGTAACGCAGTTAACGATGCTTTGGCGGTTTGTTGATACTCTGACCATCCGATATTATCGACGCCTTTAGCCGCCCGTTTATTAAGGTGATTAAACGCATTATGCAACGAGGCCAACGTGATGTGGTGAAATAGATTATTAAATTGTAGCGATTTATCACGTTTTGCTGCTTCCCCTAGCCGATCCAAACGAGGCAGCAATACTTCCACGCTCTGCGTCATGGTCTTACGCCTGTTGAATGACTTTCTCTTTGTCAGCTCCCTTCGCTCCACATACTCCGCCACGTTGATTTTCTCACCGCTTTGTTCGCATGCTTCTTCACTACTATGAAGCTGTCTGACTTCCAAAGGGTTATCATTATCGGCTACGTCGAACTGACTTCCCGATAAAGTGTTTGCTGCGCAAACGCCCCCTTTGGATCTCCCGAGTTCCGCATAAAAGACATCGCCACATGCATAAGGTCTCTGACTGCGAAGAGTTGAGGGTTAACTTGCCTTACCCTCTCGCGGTATAACGTTAACCATCATATTGCCTTCCCCATCAGACAACTAGGTCAGCACTCTTGACGATGATTTCGCAGCTCAATACTTAGCCTATGGATTCCCCTGTCAACGCTTAACTCGACACCTTACGATGCAAAGCCCATGACTCGGGGTCTTGGCGGCTTGCTGAGCCTTACCAAGCAGAGGGCTTTCACCTCCAATCTTCTACCGATTTATCTCGGCGCACTGCCTGTCCCTTTTTTTTCTGTCTTAGCTCCCGTTGTTTCCTTAATATGTTCAATAGCATGATCATAAGCGCAATGATTTACCTGACTAGCCAGTTGCAGCCTTAAACCGTCAGAGCATTGATCGTTGGCTAAGTTTAGCTGTGCATCCAATGGATAGTGACTATTGATACTACGCTTGCTGTAGCCATTGCGTGTAACGGTTACCTGACCAAATAAGCTATTTAAAGTAGTCTTTGTATTTGCACGAAAATGCGTTAACGCTAGCCCTTCCTTGTTAACAACACTCTCTTTTTTAACTTCTTGGTGATGTCTAAGATGAAGGTGGCCTTGAAGTAAAAGCCTAAGCAACTCGTGTCCTTGCAGATGAATATATTGTTCTATAGCCCCATGTTCATCTGACAAAGGTAAATCAGAGCAAAGAAACTCGATCATGTTATTTAGCTGCTGTTTGGCTTCACAAAAGAATGAAAAATCGAGAGAATTAGCGTAAGCTGAGTTCATAAGAGGCCTTTTGGGTGGGTTATTGTGTTTGGTTGCTTAATAACTACCAAAAAATGGCCTCTTTTTCATCCCATATAACTTAAATCATTGATATTAAAAGGTTATTCATCATTCTTTGTCGTTATAAAGGATCTGCACCCAAATCACTTTTAAAATAGCTGGGTCACGGATGTTAACGTCACGAGAGATAATATTAAAATATTAGTTAATGCAGGACACTGTAGGTGGAAGATCGAAAATGAATGTTTCAACACACTAAAAAATCAAGGGTAGTACCTTACTCATAACTACGGTCATGGTAAAGAATACCTCAATGATAACATGTACATTTTAACCCTGTTAGCCTTTTATTTTCATCAGATATTTGAACTGACGGATAAAAAGTATCAAGCCTGTAGAATGACTTATGGATCTAAAAGGCAATGATGGGAAAACTTGCGAGTAGCTGTTAGTTTCTTATTATTCGATTCATGGGAAGATTGACTGGATAATTTATTGTCAAACCCAGAGCCATCAGAAAAATATCGCTATAAGCCTTAAATTGGCAATATGCATTATAATGCGATAAATCGTAGGATATTTCCTGTCTGAAACAAAATAAAATCAGCTTAATTTAAGTTTTTTAGACAAGAAAATAAGTAAAAATTTGGCAAAAAACGAATTTACTCACTTATTTTATTTATTACCGAGAATTGCTGTTTTCTTACCGTATACTGGCAAACTCATTATCTCTTCAATAACGTCGCTATATGTTTGCTTGTGCCGCCATAATTTTAGTGATTTTTGTGCATCTTCTTGGCAAGAAAATCTTTGCTGGGAGAGTTTTTTAACGCTTTTTCGTTCGGCTTCTGCTTTTTTCAACATACGCTTTGTTAAGTTATGTGCTTCGCGTTTTTTTGCTTGTTCACTACTAATTAAGCGCCATTTTTGTTTAACGCCACCATCAGTTGAGTGATGCCAAACACCTGAGTAGCCATGACCTATATCGGTGAATTCAAGCGTTGATGATTGCGCTATTAATGTGTTGGTTTCCTTTAATTTTTGTGGTACACGTGTGATAAATAACTGTGCCAGTTTATCTAACTCCACAATCGTTTCTTTTACATATAAAGCAGAATCAGCAACAAGATAACGACACGATTGTGCCGCTTTTAGGCTTTTTATAGGCGATTTTACTATCGCTTTAAACCCTTGTATGTCGTTTACATTACCACTGGCCGGTTTCATATAAACAGGGATCCCTGATTGATTTTCGCCAATAAGATTAAGCACGACTTGATTCAATTCTGGCCAATGGTCACGCGAATACCCTTTGGTTATTGAAATAGGAGTAATGTCATCATCATCACAAAGTTTTTCTACACCATCATAATGAAAGCGGGTTGAATCGAGATGAACGGAACGCCAAGGTAATTTTAAATGCTTAACAACGGCTTCACCAATATGCTGATACAGTGATGAAACACCCTATTCGTAAAGTGCGTCAAGACAACGACCTAGCGCATCATCATTGATATGTTCAGGCTTCACACCAGGTGCAATAAGGCGCTCTAGCGGTTTGTCAGAGAAATATTCGCTGTACATATGCAGTGTTCTGCCCGTAAAACCTAATCCATTGATGATCATGGCGGTAAAAAGGTGACCAAAATTGATTTGACGATGTTCAGATGTGCCTAATGCGCGATCAATGATACCAGCAAGATCTATTTCATTACAAAAACCTGCGACTAATCCGTGATGATCAAGTGATTTGGTCAATGGGTAGTTCATAATTTATCGCTCTCAAAAGAGAGTCATAGCTCAAGTTCTGGGGTTCAAGTTAAGTGTTTTTTAATAATGTTAAGCATTGATTTATAAGAAATTATTTAAGTGTGAATGAAAGTTCAAGCATTAATTATTAAACAGATTAATCTCTTAAAAGCGTGTCCGACTTTAAGATCCACTTTTGTTTCGATACCTAGTCTCACGCTTAAAACAATCTAAAAAATTTATTATCTTTATTAAACATAATAATATTTTTAGAATAGGGTTGAAGGTATGATAGGGTTGAGGGTATGATTACTTGTAACTGATTGGAACAGTACATATTGCAATGAGATTTCTTAAGGGGTGGTTAAAAATAAATACGTGATGACCGTATCTGATGTCATCACGAGGCTCGTGAATCTAATTTTTTATTTTCTACAATGCCTATAATTTGAGGATGTTATCTAATGGTATTAAGCATTAAAAATTCTATATATATTATAAATGCAATCACTTTATTAATAATTTCATTTATTCTTTTTTCTATATTTACAAAGTTTATAACTATAGAAAATAAAGTAGAACAAGTTATCAATATATCAGGACCTCGCCTTAGTAAAGTTATGGAGTTAAAGTCTTCGATCTATAAATTTAGCACTGCTTTAGCATTTTATAACCTTAATCCTAATGAAAAAACAAAAAATGAATATTTTAAAAGCATTAAAAATACATTAAAAATAATAGATAACGTAAAATCAATAAAATTTAAAAGCATTGAAATTTATAATTACATTAGTGATATTAAAAATTCATTATTAAAAACATCTAATGCAAATGAACTCATATCTCACGACAAAAATAAATGGTATGAAAACTATCCCGCAATTCATTTAGCTGTGAATAATCTACAACCTATTTCTAGTGACATAATTACACACATTAATGATATCTATTATTCAGATGGTATATATGAGATAAAAAAAACATCTCTTCAAGAGTTAAGGTTTAATTGGATAATGGCTATGCGAAGTGTAGGGTATTATCTGTCATTTAGAGATAACGATAACCTTGCTGATTTTGAACTTTATTTTAATGGCGTTAATCAAAATCTTAAGTATTTAAATAATTTAAATTTCAATCAAGAAGAATAAAAATAAAATAAATTTAATTTCAAATTTAACATATGAATATAAAGAAATGTGGGACCAAGTTTTCAAGATCCACAATGGGAAAAAGTGGAGGAAAGATGTTTATTATAACAATAAAGTTTTTCAACCAGAAATTGAAATGATAATTTTAAAAATAAATAAAATAACCGATATACAAATAGCAGATTTAGAAAAAGAAAAGAAAAAACTTATTGATGTTGTTGATTCTAATAAATTCATGATGTTTGGTACTTTATTAATTTATATATCTTGCCTAATAGTGACATGGTTCATTTATGATAAAAAGATATTACAGCCAATAAATACTTTAAATAAAAATTACAAATCGTCTATCGAAGACCTAAAAAATGCTCAAAATAAACTAGTTGAATCTGAAAAAATGGCATCATTGGGAAGTTTAGTTGCCGGCGTATCTCATGAGATAAATACGCCATTAGGTAATAGTGTTACAGCTGCATCACAATTAGAAGAAGATTATATTGCACTCAACCAAAAGCTTCAAATTGGAAAAATAAGTAAAAAAGATTTTGATTTCTTTTTAAATCAATGCGGATTAGGTCTTGAATTAATGCTTATTAACTTAAGAAAAGCCTCAGAGTTAATATCTAGCTTTAAACGTATTGCAGTTGATCAAACAAGTGAAGAAATTAGAGTGTTTAATATAAAAAATCACATTCGTGATATCACTTTAAGTATGTCACCAAAAACAAAAGGAAAAGATATTAAAATAAAAACACTTTTCAATTTTGAACAAGGTGATGTAAATAACTATCCAGGTATATTTTCACAAATAATAACAAATCTAATTAACAATTCAATTATACATGGTTTTGACCATGGTAATAAAAAAGGAACGATAGAAATAGAAGTAAATAAAGATAGTCAACTCAAAGAGTATCAAGTGATATATCGTGATGATGGAAATGGAATCAAAGATAAAAATTTAAAAAATATTTTTGATCCTTTTTTTACTACTAACAGAGGTGCTGGCGGCTCCGGTCTTGGGTTACATCTAGTTTATAACTTGGTAACTCAAAAATTAGAAAGCGATATTACATTTGATAGTAAGGCCGGGGAAGGCGTTTGGTTTCAATTTAATTTAAAAAATATTGGAGATTAATATGAACAATGAAGAGCTTATTTTCTCAGATAGCGATACTGTTGAATTGGATCTACATCTAGACCCTTGGAAAGTACTAATTGTTGACGACGAACACTCAGTACATACAGTTACTCGCTTTGCACTTAATGATTTTAGTTTTGCGGGCAAAAGGCTTCACTTTCATAGTGTATATTCAGGCAAAGAGGCGAGAGAGTATTTAGCTAATAATGATATAGCTGTTGTGTTACTAGATGTTGTGATGGAAACAAGTAATGCTGGCTTAGAGACCGTTCAATGGATAAGAAATGAATTAAAAAACACGGAAGTTAGAATTATTTTAAGAACAGGACAACCTGGAGAAGCACCAGAAAAAACAATTATTTCTGAGTATGATATTAATGACTATCGTGAAAAATCAGAACTCACATCAAAAAAACTATACACGGTTATGTGCGCCTCATTAAGATCATATAGAGATATTGAGTCTATTAATAAAAGCCGTAGGGGATTAAAAAAGATAATAGACGCCTCTCCTAGTATTTTTGCTAGGCAGTCCTTTGATGTTTTTGCGCAAGGTGCGCTAGAAGTTATGGCTTCTCTTATTCAAAATTGTGATTACTCTGCTTTCTCTGTTGGCAATACAACATGTATTGCTGCTCGCCAAGAATGTGATGACTGGCCAATAATAGCGAGTATCCATAACCAAACAATTGATGGATCCAAGTACAGTAATTTATGTGATTTTGATATTAACCCTAATGACTATATCGAACATAATAGTAAAGCTAAGCTAGTTATTTTAGACAAGAGGCTACTGGCTCTCTTTTATGATGGTAGTTCACATAGAGCTGCTCTTTATATCGAAGGTATTTCTAATCTCTCAGAGATGGATTGTTCGTTAATTGAACTTTTTGTTCAAAATCTCAGCAGTTCATATCAAAACCTTATATTGGGTAATCAAATTGATTTAGCTCAAAAAGAAATCACTTATGTACTCGGAGAAGTATCAGAACGACGCTCCAAAGAGACTGGCCAACATGTCAAACGAGTTGCACTCATTTCTTCATTTTTAGCTGAAAAATTTGGATTAGATAACAAAATTGTTAACTTAATTGAGTATGCAGCCCCTTTGCATGATGTAGGTAAAATTGCCATTCCTGATTCTATCTTAAATAAAGAAGGCCCCTTGCAACCTGATGAATGGGAAATTATGAAAACGCATGCAGCTATTGGCGGTAACATGTTTAAAAATTCAGATTTACCTATTTTCGAAATGGCTGCTGAGATAGCAGGGGCACATCATGAAAAGTGGGATGGTTCTGGCTACCCTAATGGCTTGAAAGGTGAAAAAATTCCTATCAGCGCTAGAGCGCTTGCAATAGCTGATGTTTTTGATGCACTGTCTAGTGAACGTTGTTATAAAAAAGCATGGTGTTTTGATGATATTAAAAAGTATTTATTAGAAAATAGTGGTAAACAATTTGACCCTAAACTAATTGCTATCACGATGGTTCACTGGAATAAGCTGGTAGAGATTCGAAAAAAATACCCAGATTAATAATGTTTTAATCTTTAATAATCAATTTTATCATGCTTTGAGGTGTAATTATGAAGTTTATAAGTAGAACTAAACTTAATTTTTTACCGCATTCATTTCATTTTTTATTATTGAATATGACATTACATAATTATATTCAATACACTTAACCATTAATAAATTCACATATGATTTTTTTTAGAAAGCGAGTTGATGAATACAAAAAATATTGCAAGCAAATATGTGGTGTAAATATGATTATAAAAATTAAACCTCATAAAATTAAACTCACTTAAATGGCCTAGTTTAAAATGAAATTTAGAAAAGGAAAAATAAAAATTTTAATATTAACTTTTCTGTTAATTAAGTTAAGCTCAAACTGTATTTATGCAATAGAGTTAAATAATAAAAAAATAGAAAAAGAAAAAGAGATCTTAGTAAATAATAAAATTAAAATTGGTGAAATTTTATTTAATGACAAATTACTATCTTTGAATAAAACTCAAAGTTGTGCAAGTTGTCACAACCCAAAAAATAGTTACACTGATAAAACAGCAAAATCATTAGGTTTTGATAATAAAATATTGAAAAGAAATACACCTACAATTTACAACGTTGCTTTATATGATGTTTTTTTTTGGGATGGTAGAACAAGCTCAATATACGAAGCGACGCTATCACCTATTCTAGAAAGAAATGAAATGAATATGACAATAAATGAATTAGAAAATAGAGTAAATTCATCAACTGTTTATAAAAAATTATTTCAAAAAGTTTACAAAAAGGACAAAATAACTATAAAAGAAATTATTAATTGTTTAATTTATTTTCAGAAGAGCTTAATCAGAAATAATTCAAATTTTGACCGTTTTATTGAAGGAGATACAGATGCAATTTCTAAATCAGCCTATGCTGGTTATTTACTATTCAAAGGTAAGGCTAAATGCATAAATTGCCATGACGGTAAAAACTTTACGGATAATAGCTTTCATAACATTGGTGTAAAGACATCAGACTTTGGAAGGGCAAATATCAATTTAGATAAAGATTACAATATGAGTTTTAGAGTTCCAACTCTGAAGAATATTTCAATGACGGCACCTTATATGCACAATGGTTCAATTAATACACTTGAGCAAGTAATTGATTTTTATGATAGAGGGGGTGATGTTAAATACAAAAATTTATCATCCGAAATAACTACACTTAAGTTGAATAATTTAGAAAAAAAACAAATCATTGAATTTTTAAAAACTTTGAACAACGAATTCTTATTACCAAAATAGAAAAAGGGAAAAGCTATGAAAAATATTTATTTTTTATTTTTATTTTTATTTTTATTTTTATTAAACATTACACAAGCTATTGCAGACGAAGTCAGTTTTAACTTCAAATTTATCGAATCTACACCAAAGTTTGGATTAATATTAGTTGAAAATAATAAAAAAATAGAAAGCGATACAATTATCGATCAGAAAAACAAAAAATTCATAAAGAAATTTTTTGTTTCCAATAATGGAGGTGAAATATCCATCAAAAACTCTGATAAATACGGGCACAATGTATATATAAATGATCGTATTAATAGTTTTAAATACGATTCAGGGCTTATAAAACAAGGTGATTTAAAAAAAACAAATTTAAATATTGATGATAATAGAATGATTAGAGTTGGGTGTAAAATTCATCCACGAATGAAATCCTACATTATAAAATCCAAATCTAATAATTATAAGGAAATATTATTTTCTGAAAAAAATAAAGAACATAAATTCAAGCTTGACAGAATTAATGAAAATGAGAATACTTTTAAAGTTTTTATACCTAATTTAAATCCAATCACATTCACAGCTATCAAAGGTGAATTAAAAGAGTTAGAAATTATTAAAAAAAATGAGATTATAGGTTTTTTATCAATATCAAGAATTTAAAAAGAACCTGTAAATAATTTCTTGATCATCGGTAACGTTTATGGCCTGATAATATGGATAAAAAAAGAGATCCTAAAACGTCAATTATTTGGGATGCACTATTGCTATTAAAGGCTAATGGGCAATCTTTTATCCATAGTTCAAATCGAAACATGGCTAAGGCTTACTCATCAACAAAAGTTGGTCTATTTTTGCAGTTAGTTTCAGTTGAGCAATACAATCGTAATTGGCGCAATGACATGAATAGATTAACAAATACACCATTACGGCGTTTTTCAAGGTAGTTGTCGCCTAAATTGTTAAGCAGCTTGCTTTGTAGTGGTACAGTGAATTTGGTCACTTAAATAGAGGTGTTATCATACGCCTCATCAACTTTAGGTGAATCAATGAATACTAGAACAAGACCAACTTATTCAGCAGAATTTAAACTCGAAACAGCTCAACTTGTTGTTGATGAAGGATACTCTGTCAGAGAAGCTTCCGAAGCCGTCGGAGTGAGTAAATCAGCCATTGATAAATGGGCACGACAATTAAAGAAAGAGCGAAACGGTATAGCAGACCAACCGACTGCATTAACACCTGAACAGATAAAAATTAAAGAACTCGAAAAACGCATAAAACGGATTGAATTAGAAAAAGAAATACTAAAAAAGGCTACAGCTCTCTTGATGTCAGACTCCCTAGACAATTTGAAATAGTCCAGGCGTTACAAGAGAGCTATGATGTAAAAACAGTCTGTGAAGTCTTTGATATTCATCGTAGTAGCTATGTTCTGGTCAAGTCCAACCGGACACTTTCCTAAAGGAATGTTCAAATTCATTGGGCGACTGATCAGCATTAGCTGAATGCAGTCGCTCAACATTATAATATTTCATGTACCTAGCAACATCGTCTCGCATATGTTTACGGGTTGGCTGCGGCACCTTAAACAACCAATCGTGTTTTAAACTACCAAAGAACCGCTCGACAACGGCATTATCCCAGCACGCTCCAACATCCCCCATACTAGCTCGACACCCAAGACGATCCAGTGTAAGCGTCTCGCCAAAGACACATACCTTTCATAAGTTAACTTGGATAGTAAGTAAGCGTCTCGCCAAAGACACATACCTTTCATAAGTGATCTTGGATAGGGTATCTCCAATTTTATTAAGGAGATTAACATGAGTAAACATCGAAGCCTCGAACAATGGCAAGACATCATTAATCTGCACCAATCCAGTGGCTTGAGCGTTAGTGATTTTTGCCGCGACAATAACATTTCAACCACAGCCTTTTATGCAACTAAGAAGAAGTTAACTAAGGAAACATCAAGCTTTGTAAAAGTCAGCGTCACTCAACCGTTAAAAATTAATACAGAAATAGCTCCTATTGTTCTTACTGTAGGCCTCGCCAAGGTGTGCTTACCACAATCAACATCGCCAATGTACTTGGCACAGCTGCTTAAGGGGTTGCATCATGAAGATGTTTGTTAATCCAAGCGCTGTCTATCTGTATCGCGATGTAGTCGATTTTCGAAAGTCCATCGATGGCCTTATTGCTATTGTAGAGCAAGAGCTTAAATACGATGCCTACACCGGCGCACTGTTCTTATTCTCTAATAAAGCCAAAGATAAATTGAAATTAGTCTATTGGGATAAAACGGGCTTTGCCCTGTGGTATAAACGCCTTGAAAAACACAAATTCAAATGGCCAAGTCAACTTGATAGCGAGGATGTTGTGTTAACAGAGCAACAACTCACTTGGCTATTGTCTGGTTACGATGTCCTTGGTCATCAAGAATTACATTATCAGTCCGATCTGGGATAGCGCAATACACAAGTCAACGATCGTTGACACGATCAGATTTTCTATTTGAGCTGAACAGTCACAATGGCGCTATAACATTGCTACACTGACGGCATGAAATTTGATGCCAACACATTGCCCAACGACCCAGAACAACTCAAGAGCATGCTGCTTGAGTTGCAGTACGTTGTGCAAAAGCAAAACAAAGAGTTAGCGCAGCAAAAGTCTCTCTATCAAGAACTACTTGATGCGTATAACGCCAAGATTGCCAAAGAATACGGCAAAAAGTCAGAGAAAATGCCAGGGGCTGGTGAAGTATTTAACGAAGTAGAAGCTCAATTGGATGACATAGAAACGCTGTCTGACACAGAAAAAGCGCTCCTCATCGCCAATGATGAACCACACACCGAAAAAGCAAAACCCAAGCGCACACCATTACCCGAGGCCTTACCTCGCAAAGAGGTGGTGGTTGATTTACACGACGACGCTAAAGTCTGTAGTCACTGTCAAAGTGCGTTACATAAAATGGGGGAAGCAGAAAGTGAAACGCTCGAATTTGTACCTGCTCATATCAAGGTTATTAAAACCGTTCGTCCCAAATACGCATGCAGAGCGTGTGAAAAAGAGGGCATACAAAGCGATATCCAGATAGCGCCTATGCCGTCAACTCCTATCCCTAAAAGTATTGCTACGCCAAGTTTACTCAGTCAAATCATTACCTGTAAGTATCAGTTTGGCTTACCGTTGTATCGACAAGAAACGTGGTTTGGCGATATCGGCATAACGATTAATCGTAAAACCATGTCGAGTTGGATGGTTCGTTGTAGCGAACTGCTTGAACCGTTGTATGACACACTCAAAGAACAGTTACTCCAACAACCTGCGATTCATGCGGATGAAACACCGCTCAAGGTTATCAAAGCTAACAAAGCGACCAGCTATATGTGGTTATATTGTTGCGGTGATGACAAACCTGAAGGTAAGACAAACATCGTCTTATTTGATTATCACAACAGTCGTGCAGGACAATGCGCCATTGATTTTCTCGATGATTACTCAGGTTACATGCACGTTGATGGCTACAAAGGTTATGAAAAAACCAGCGCCACTTTAGTGGCTTGTCTTGCTCATATCCGTCGCAAGTTCATTGAAGCAAAAGGCAACAACAAGACAACCGGTAAAGCCGACGTAGCGCTTAACTTCATTGGTAAACTCTATGGTATAGAGCAATCGCTTAAAGAGATGAAGGACGATGAAAAATACAAGGCTCGCCAACAACAAGCCAAACCCATTGTCGAAGAGTTTTATCACTGGCTTGTAGAGCACAAAGAAAAACTGTCTCCGCAAAGGCCGCTGTCAAAAGCCATTACCTATGCACTGAATCAGTATGAAAAATTCAAACGCTACCTTGATGATGGTAAGTTAAGTATTGATAACAATCGTGCAGAACGAGCCATAAAACCGTTTGTGATTGGACGCAAGGCTTGGTTGTTTTCCCATACCCCAAGAGGTGCGAAAGCCAGCGCCGTTCTCTATAGTTTGGTGGAAACCGCTAAGGCTAACGGCCTTGTTGTACATGACTATATATCCCACTGTTTAGAGCAGATTGCTGAAAATCCTGATGCTCTTGAATCACTAATGCCTTGGAATTTTAAATAGCTAGGTGTCGTTGCCTAGACTCTTACGATAGTAAGCGTCTCGCCAAAGACACATACCTTTCATATGTTAACTTGGATAGAGTATCTCTGTAGTGGTCAACTAATTTTGGTCACGGTTTTGTAAGTTTTCCAGTATCTCTGTTCCGATTCATTTGGAGTTAAACCGCCATTATATTGATGAGGCCTGACGTTACTATAATATCCTGTAATATAATTCACTACTGCCGCCTTGGCTTGCACTAAAGATTGATAACCTACAGTGGGCATCCATTCTGTTTTAAAACTCCTAAAGAATCTTTCCATCGGTGCGTTATCCCAACAGTTTCCTCGTCTGCTCATGCTTTGCTTGATTTGATATCGCCAAAGTAATTGACGATATTTCTTACTCGTATAATGACAGCCTTGATCTGAATGAAACATCACGCCTTTTGGTCTCCCTCGTGACTCAAAAGCCATTGTTAATGCTTGGCTAGTTAGCGCTGTATCAGGTGAGTAAGACATCGCCCAACCAATAGGTTTTCTGGCGAACAAATCAATCACAACGGCTAAATAACACCAACGATTACCTGCCCATATAAAAGTCACATCTCCACACCAAACTTGATTGGGTTCGCTAACAACAAATTGTCTGTCTAAGTGATTCGGTATCGCTGCGTGCTCATTTCCACCTCGTTTATAAGCATGCTTAGGTATCTGACAACTCACTAGGCCAAGCTTTTTCATAATGCGGTTTGCTCGGTAGCGGCTTAATGGCATATCTCTAGTCGTTGCTATCTGAGCTACGCTTCTGGCTCCTGCTGATTCACCACTTTCCGAGAAAATAGCGCGAACCATTAATTCTGCTTTTAAGTGCTTATGACTGGCGTTTTTTGAATTTTTACGCCAGTAACCATAGCTACTACGATGAATATCAAAGACTTCACAGACTGTTTTTACATCATAGCTCTCTTGTAACGCCTGGACTATTTCAAATTGTCTAGGGAGTCTGACATCAAGAGAGCTGTAGCCTTTTTTAGTATTTCTTTTTCTAATTCAATCCGTTTTATGCGTTTTTCGAGTTCTTTAATTTTTATCTGTTCAGGTGTTAATGCAGTCGGTTGGTCTGCTATACCGTTTCGCTCTTTCTTTAATTGTCGTGCCCATTTATCAATGGCTGATTTACTCACTCCGACGGCTTCGGAAGCTTCTCTGACAGAGTATCCTTCATCAACAACAAGTTGAGCTGTTTCGAGTTTAAATTCTGCTGAATAAGTTGGTCTTGTTCTAGTATTCATTGATTCACCTAAAGTTGATGAGGCGTATGATAACACCTCTATTTAAGTGACCAAATTCACTGTACCACTACACTCCAATTTTATTAAGGAGATTAACATGAGTAAACATCGAAGCCTCGAACAAAGAAGTGGACCCTGAAAATCGGACACGATATTAAGTGATTAATCTGCTTTAATAACTAGCATCACAGCTGGAGTAGATTATGACTAGAAAACGTAGAAACCACTCACCTGAGTTTAAAGCTAAGGTGGCATTAGCTGCCGCTAAAGGGGATAAAACTTTAGCAGAGTTAGCACAGCAATTTAGCCTTCATGCAAATCAAATTACAACCTGGAAGCAGGAATTGCTTAAGAACGCCTCGTCGATATTTGATGGAAAGTCTCCGCTAACCAAGGATAATGACATAACAGAGGTCAACAAGTTACACGCTAAAATTGGTCAGTTAACAATGGAAAATGATTTTTTGGCCAAGGTGCTCGATCATTAGATCGAGCCCAGCGAAAGGATTCGCTGGATAAAACCAACAAAGTCGCTATAACACGTCAATGCCAGCTACTTAATATCGCACGCTCTACAGCATATTACTGCCCAATTGGTATTTCTGATGATGAGCTCGCGCTGCGAAAGATGATTGACGAGATCCATCTTGAGCGGCCATACATGGGGAGCCGGCGCATTCGTACGGAACTGGTTAAACTTGGAAAAGACGTTAATCGCAAACGTGTTATTCGACTTATGAAAGCAATGGGTATTGGTGCCGTGTATCCAAAACAACGGACAACGATCGCCGATAAATCGCATAAGATTTATCCTTACTTATTGCGTGACCTTGATATTGTCTATGCAAATCAAGTGTGGGCAATCGATATTACTTATATTCCGATGAAGAAAGGCTTTCTTTATCTTGTGGCAATAATCGACTGGTATAGCCGTAAAATATTGTCTTCTAAGCTCTCGAATACGATGGATACACAGTTCTGTTTGGATGCACTAGATGAGGCATTACAGCGCCATGGAAAACCTGAAATCTTCAATTCGGATCAAGGTAGCCAATTCACTAGCAATGAATTTACCGCTAAGTTAAAAGCTAACGATATCAAGATTAGCATGGATGGAAAAGGCTGCTGGGTAGACAATGTGATGATCGAGCGCTTCTGGAGAAGCTTGAAATATGAAGAGGTTTATTTAAAAGCCTACGAGACCCCCAAAGAAGCAGAACTTGAAATTAGCAACTATATAGTGTTTTATAATGAACAGCGATACCATCAAAGTCTAAACGATTTAACACCAGATCAGGTTTATTTTGCTAGACAAAGGTTCGCCGCATAACTTGGATTAATCACTTAAAACTAAGGTTATGTGTCCAACCAAAGGGGTCCACTTCTCAATGGCAAGACATCATTAATCTGCACCAATCCAGTGGCTTGAGCGTTAGTGATTTTTGCCGCGACAATAACATTTCAACCACAGCCTTTTATGCAACTAAGAAGAAGTTAACTAAGGAAACATCAAGCTTTGTGAAAGCCTGCGTCACTCAACCGTTAAAAATTAATACAGAAATAGCTCCTATTGTTCTTACTGTAGGCCTCGCCAAGGTGTGCTTACCACAATCAACATCGCCAATGTACTTGGCACAGCTGCTTAAGGGGTTGCATCATGAAGATGTTTGTTAATCCAAGCGCTGTCTATCTGTATCGCGATGTAGTCGATTTTCGAAAGTCCATCGATGGCCTTATTGCTATTGTAGAGCAAGAGCTTAAATACGATGCCTACACCGGCGCACTGTTCTTATTCTCTAATAAAGCCAAAGATAAATTGAAATTAGTCTATTGGGATAAAACGGGCTTTGCCCTGTGGTATAAACGCCTTGAAAAACACAAATTCAAATGGCCAAGTCAACTTGATAGCGAGGATGTTGTGTTAACAGAGCAACAACTCACTTGGCTATTGTCTGGTTACGATGTCCTTGGTCATCAAGAATTACATTATCAGTCCGATCTGGGATAGCGCAATACACAAGTCAACGATCGTTGACACGATCTGATTTTCTATTTGAGCTGAACAGTCACAATGGCGCTATAACATTGCTACACTGACGGCATGAAATTTGATGCCAACTCATTGCCCAACGACCCAGAACAACTCAAGAGCATGCTGCTTGAGTTGCAGTACGTTGTGCAAAAGCAAAACAAAGAGTTAGCGCAGCAAAAGTCTCTCTATCAAGAACTACTTGATGCGTATAACGCCAAGATTGCCAAAGAATACGGCAAAAAGTCAGAGAAAATGCCAGGGGCTGGTGAAGTATTTAACGAAGTAGAAGCTCAATTGGATGACATAGAAACGCTGTCTGACACAGAAAAAGCGCTCCTCATCGCCAATGATGAACCACACACCGAAAAAGCAAAACCCAAGCGCACACCATTACCCGAGGCCTTACCTCGCAAAGAGGTGGTGGTTGATTTGTCAACAACGGTTTAAAATTGACCCACTTTTTCAGTAATTCATCGATTGAAAACTGACCCAGTTAGTCTTGATAGGTATCAATAATACCCGCTTTTCTTTTTTCTCTTAATCGATAGCTTTCGCCAGTTAATTGCAACACATGAGAGTGATGTAGTACGCGATCTAACATGGCCGCTGTTAAAGTTGCATCATCTGAAAAGGCGCTCGGCCACTGTCCAAAGGGTAAATTGCTCGTTAGAATCAAACTGCCTTTTTCATAACGCTTGGCAATGACATTAAAAAATAGATTTGCTTCATCACGGCCAAATGGTAAATAGCCTATCTCATCGATGATTAGCAACCGAGGAGCAAGAATAGAGCGTTGCATGTAGCTTTTCAATTTTCCTTGCCGCTGTGCACTGCTTAGCTGAAGCATTAAATCTGCGGCACTGATAAAACGTGTTTTCTTGCGTTGCTCAATGGCTTTATAACCTAACGCAATGGCTAAGTGTGTTTTACCTGTACCACTTGGACCTAGTAAAATGACATTCTCACACCGCTCAATAAAGGCAAGCGAGCTTAGCTCCGTTATCGCTTTACGTGGTGCCCCTGTTGCAATCTTGAAGTTAAATTGGTCTAGTGTTTTGATGCTTGGAAAACCGGACATTTTTAGCATGATTTCTCGCGCCCGATCATACTTATTCTCTAACTCGCTAGTGAGGATCTGATACAAAAAGTCAGCATAACTACTTTCATTTTTGACGCATCGACTCGCAATGTTAGGCCAGTTGTTTTCTATATTTCTTAAATTGAGTTGCTCACATATTGAAGCGATTTGTTCATGTTGAATACTCATAGTTGCTCCAGTAGTTCACTGTAAACAGATATCGGGTGTTGATAGCATTCAATATCAATGGGCGCAATAAACGACACTAATGCGCTGCTCTTTAAATCCAAACTGCTGTGAAGTTTTTGTGGAAGCGGTTGTAAGTACGCCACTTCTTCATCAAGGAGGTATTGCGGCTTTTGTGCGGTCGTACCATGAATACGTTGGTGGGCGACATCGTTTAGCCATCCGCCAATTTTGCTATTGGCATTTGCACAATCTAACGATAAGCCCGCTTGCTTGAGCGTTGCATGCAGTGGTACAACAAAGCTATTCTTCAAGTAATGGTTAAATCGTTCAACTTTCCCCTTGGTTTTAGCACGATACGGCCGACATGCTTTGGGTTGAAAACCATATTCCTCAGCCAAATCAAGAAACGATTGATTCCAACGGTGCTTTCCTTCACCGTAAACATCGCGCTCAATAACTAATGCTTTAGCGTTGTCGCATAACACTTGTTTTGGAACGCCGCCAAAATAGTGAAATGCTTCCCTTAATCCGTCCATCCATGCTTCTGTTCGCTCATGGTCATAAAAATAGACGTAGCAGGCTCGTGAATAGCCAAGGGTTGCCACAAACGCCTTAATGGTAAGCTTTCCGCGTTTAATCGTGGTGAAGTCTATTTGCATTTGTTGACCCGGAACGGTTTCAAATCGAACAATAGGCTCTGGTGTTAATTGCTTGAAAGGGGATAAATACACCCTGAGTTGCGTTATTCCACCTTGATAACCTCTAGATTTTATTTCTGACAACAAAACAACAGCTGGGATCCAGTGTGGTTTTGCAGCATCTATTCGACCTTGAATATACTCATGGAAGGGACTGAGTTTAGTCGGTGGTGAATGTCGTTTTGTATAATGAGGCACGTCATAGCCTCTTAAATATTTACGCACAGTATTGCGCGATACGTTTAATTCTTTGGCAATGGCGCGAATGCTTTTGCCTTGTTTATGCAGGACTTTAATATTCACAAATAGCTCCTTCGTTAACATACCGTATCACCTAAAAATAAATAAATGATACATCGGTGGGTCAATTTTGGATCGATGTTAGTGGGTCATTTTTGCACCGTTGGTGACAAGTAGCTTGAATGTCATTTTCATTATCTGAAACAAAAAAACCTACATGCTTCTGCTCAAGTTCAAATCTCAACTGACTTAACCTTCTAGGTAAGTCATGTTTGATTTCATAGTATTCAACTGCTGCCATCCACGTTAGGTATTCAAATTCGCCCCAGTTGTCCCCAGTAAATAGATTGAGATGCTGAACAATGACTTTGTATAAATGTTTCTCATACTCTTCAGCATTGTTAATTTGCTTATCTTCGGCTCTTACCTTAAAGAAACTCAACATCTTTGATCTAGCTACATCATTCGAAATTTGCATATTGTTCACCTTCCTATAATGAATTAACTTTAATACGATACGCTTGGAGCAAATGTGCCAAACATTAAGTACCAAAGACCTGCAAAAAGTGCGTGTGGCAGAAAGTAAATAAAGTAACTCCTAATTAAGCGGGATGACCTTCTACGAATACCCCGAATTAATGCTCCCTTATCAGCTTCTGACCACCCTTTAAGTCCTCTCGCTTCAGCAATATCTAATTTCCTTATTTGTTTAGCTCGTTCCATCCAGCACAAATTCCACCACCCCATACTGTGATAAGAGAAAAAAAGGAAACATAAGCCCACACATAACGGAATATTATGACTAGGGGTAAATACAGCAATAATAAACCCTGCGGCTAATGTGGCATATAAACCGAAAAAATTGATGATGCAGTTTAGTATTGGTGCGAACTGTAGATTAGCTTGCTGTACATAATTCATTTAATTCTCCTGCATGTTTAGTCGATCTTTAGTCTTGAAGAGACCTTAACTATAAGCAGCTATTATATGAACAAGGTAGACATCAAGTGTCTTAGCTAAATTAAGGTCATTGATGATGAATCATTAAATTGACGTAACTAACTTAAGCAGTGGGTGGGTGGGGTTCATCGCTTTAATAACTTAAAACAACACAATGACGGAAGTTAAACTGTCTTTCCGCACCTAAAAAATTAATAAAAAAACCTTGACGCAGATCGCCATATTTGATCTATTACTTATCTTTGGGTGATGGAAAAATAATGGCGTCATATTCAACAAAAGGTCTTGATCATTTAGGTTTGGTTGCTGGCATGAACAAAGAGCTTGGTATTGCCAAGATAATTGATCAGGCGCTCCCTGGGCAATGTGATGGCAAGCTTATCTCTTACGGTCAATTGGTTGAAGCCATGATTTTAAATGGGCTTGGCTTTGTTGGCCGTACCTTACATATGTACCCACAATACTTTAAAGAGCGTCCTGTTGAGCGCCTTATAGGTAAAGGGATAAAGGCTGAATATATCAATGACGATGCGCTAGGCCGTTGCCTTGATAAACTTTATGAAACGGGCGTGTCAGACATCTATCAAACGTTATCAGCGAGTGTTGTTAAACATTTAGGGCTACCATGCGAAGGCATTAATTTAGACTCAACCAGTATTCATGTTGATGGTAATTATGATCATAAAGAGGACTGTAAAGCGGTTAAACTCGTTAGAGGTTACAGTCGAGACCATCGTCCAGAGTTGAATCAGGTTGTACTTAACTTGATCACTGAAAACAAAGCAGGTATCCCCGTGTACATGCAAGCTGCCAGTGGCAATATTAACGACAATGAAGGTTTTAAACATATTGTTAAACACCACATTAGTAGCTTGAAAGCGGCGCAAGATAGCCAATATTTTATTGCCGATGCCGCCCTATATACCGCAGAAACAATTCAATCACTGGATGAACAAACACAGTTATTTATCTCTCGCGCCCCGCAAAAGTTAAAGCAAGTAAAAGAAGCAATCGCCCGGAAAAACACACTAGATTTTAAAACACTTGATAATGGCTACAGCGCAGCATGGCTTGAGTCTGACTATGGCGAAGTAAAACAGCGTTGGTTATTAATAGAAAGCGAGCAAGCGAAAAAACGGGAGCAACATACGCTAGATAAACGTATGAAAAAAGACTCAAACGAGGTGATAAAATCATTCAAAAAATTGAGTCGACAGCGTTTTTCTTGTCCATTAGATGCAGCTAAAACATTAAATACATGGTTAAAAGCCCATAATGAGATTGGTATTGATGGCGATAAAATCCTTAAGCATGCCATATTCAAACAAAGTGGTCACCCTAAGCTAAACCAACAACCCGATAGCTATGAGTACCAAATAACAGGGCAATTGTATTGGTCACTAAAGAGTCGAGAACAACGATTGCAAGAAAAAGGCATGTTTATGTTAGCGACCAATGATTTGAGTGAAGGGCTCACGATGGAGAAAATGCTCAGTCTTTACAAGTCTCAACAAAGTGTAGAAAAAGGGTTCAGGTTTTTAAAAAGCCCTGACTTTTTAACCTCATCACTTTATTTGAAAAAGCCAGAAAGAATAGAAGCGCTATTGATGGTAATGACATGCTGCTTAATGGTTTACGCGGCATTAGAGCATAAAATCAGAAGGGAGCTAAAGGCTCAGTCTGCCTATTTTCCCAACTTAAAATACAAACCATGCCAAAACCCAACCGCTCGTTGGGTATTCTTTTGCTTTCAGGGCATTCATGTCTTAACAATCAGTGGTGAGCAACAGCTAGTCTTAAATGTGGAAGAGAGGAACAGTATTATCATTAATTGCATGGGTAGTATCTATCAAAAAATTTATTCCTAAAAATACTGCGGAATGTCGGGTATATATTAGTTTAACTACATAAATATCAATATTTTCAATTAGATTCGTTTAGAGCATAATGTGATTAACATAGAAGAAATACACTAATATTCATTTTTTGATCATATATGTAAAAACTGAAGGAAACTTGAATGTGTAAGTAACGGCGTTTTTCAAATTAATCGCTCAATATAGAGCCTTTATATAAAACTCACAGAAGTTCTACTTGTTTAAAATGAGCAAGTGTCGAATTCTAACTTATAACAAATAACGCTCGTCATCGGTGAATAACCGTTGTAGTATGACAACCATGTTTAGACGTCTAAACGTCTGTAGTTAGGTTTGGTATTAGGGTTATTGTTATGGTTTTAAAAGCGAGTCAACAAAAAAGTCAAATAGAAGAAATACTTAAAAATCGTATTATGATTCTTGATGGCGCTATGGGCACGATGATCCAAGGCCATGATTTTAGCGAAGAAGATTTTCGCGGTGAACGTTTTAAAGATTGGCCTTGTTCTATCAAGGGCAATAACGATTTATTATCAATAACCCAAACCGAAGCTATTAAGGACATCCATCGCCAATATTTCGCTGCTGGTGCTGACATTGTTGAAACCAATACTTTCAATGCAACCACCATCGCTATGGCGGATTATGAAATGGAGTCTATTGCGCGTGAGATCAACACTATATCTGCTCAAATAGCCCGTGAAGTCGCCGATGAATTTGCGGCAACTGAGCCAGATAAGCCCCGTTTTGTAGCAGGTGTATTAGGACCTACTAACCGTACCTGTAGTATTTCACCCGATGTTAACGATCCGGGTTTTCGAAATATCACCTTCAACCAACTTGTTGAAGCCTATAGTGAATCAACCCACGCCTTGATCGAAGGTGGTTGTGACATCATTATGGTGGAAACAATTTTTGATACGCTTAATGCCAAGGCCTGTTTGTTTGCGGTAGAAAGTGTGTTTGAAGAACTTGGTTACAAACTACCTGTGATGATATCTGGCACCATTACCGACGCTTCTGGCCGCACCCTAACTGGACAAACAACCGAAGCTTTTTATAATTCACTGCGCCATGTTGAGCCGATTT
This sequence comes from Psychrobium sp. nBUS_13, assembly GCF_051201665.1. GTDB lineage: Bacteria > Pseudomonadota > Gammaproteobacteria > Enterobacterales > Psychrobiaceae > Psychrobium. Next base: position 2,788,411 of record NZ_CP179210.1, read on the forward strand.
CAATTGGTCTTAACTGTGCATTGGGCCCAAGTGAATTACGCCAATATGTTGAAGAATTATCGCGTTTAAGCGAATTCCCAGTCAGCGCACATCCTAATGCCGGTTTGCCTAATGAATTTGGCGGTTATGATCTTGATGCGATTGAAATGGCTGATTACATTGATGAATGGGCGCAAAGTGGCTTTTTAAATATCGTTGGTGGCTGTTGTGGTACAACGCCGCTCCACATCAAAAAAATTAGTGACAAATTAGCAAGTCTTGCACCGCGAAAACTGCCTGAAATTGAAGTGGCTTGTCGCCTGTCAGGGTTAGAACCTTACAATATTTTCAAAGACTCACTGTATACCAATGTCGGTGAGCGTACTAACGTGACTGGTTCAGCGCGTTTCTTACGCCTCATTAAAGAAGAAGATTACACTACCGCATTAGAAGTAGCGCTACATCAGGTTGAAGCTGGCGCACAAATCATTGATATCAACATGGATGAAGGCATGCTCGATGCCAAGTTCGCGATGACGCGTTTTCTAAATCTTATTGCGTCAGAGCCTGATATTTCTAAAGTGCCGATTATGATTGATTCATCAAAATGGGACGTTATTGAAGCTGGTCTGCAATGTGTGCAGGGTAAATGTATTGTTAACTCAATTTCGCTTAAAGAAGGTGAAGAACAGTTTATTTATCAAGCCAAGCTTATAAAACGCTATGGCGCTGCGGCTATTGTGATGGCCTTTGATGAAGATGGCCAAGCAGACACCTACGAGCGAAAAGTTGAAATATGTCAGCGCGCTTATGATGTGTTAACGCAAAAAGTAGGTTTCCCGCCAGAAGATATTATTTTTGATCCGAACATTTTCGCCATAGCAACGGGTATTGAAGAGCATAATAACTACGCGGTCGATTTTATTGAAGCGACCCGTTTTATTCGCGAAAACTTGCCACACGCTGGCGTGTCAGGTGGTGTATCAAACGTATCTTTCTCATTTCGTGGTAATAACCCAGTGCGTGAAGCTATTCACGGCGTGTTCTTGTATTACGCTATTCAAGCGGGCATGAACATGGGCATTGTTAATGCCGCGCAATTGGCCATTTACGATGATATTCCGAAAGATCTTAAAGACGCCGTGGAATATGCGGTCTTAAATCACGGCGATGATGCCACTGAAAAGCTACTCGATGTCGCCGAAGAATATCGTAATGCCGGTTCAAAATCGAAAACTCATGTTCAAGATTTATCATGGCGTGAACTGCCTGTTGAAAAACGTCTTGCCCATTCGTTAGTCAAAGGCATTACCGAATACATTGTTGAAGATACCGAAGCAGCCCGCGTGATGTTTGATAAACCAATTGAGGTAATTGAAGGGCCATTAATGGATGGCATGAACATCGTAGGTGATTTATTTGGCTCCGGTAAAATGTTTTTACCACAGGTGGTTAAGTCTGCACGGGTGATGAAACAAGCCGTTGCTTATTTAAACCCCTATATTGAAGAAGAGAAAACACCGGGCCAATCAAACGGTAAAGTCGTGATGGCCACGGTAAAAGGCGATGTTCACGACATCGGTAAAAACATTGTTGGCATTGTATTGCAGTGTAATGGCTATGAAGTCTTTGATTTAGGCGTGATGGTGAGTGTGGAAGACATTATCAAATGCGTTAAAGAAAACGATGCCGATGTCATTGGGTTATCTGGCCTTATTACACCATCACTTGATGAAATGGTGCATAACGTTAAAGCCTTTATTCGTGAAAGTATTGATATACCTGTGCTCATTGGCGGCGCGACTTGTTCGAAAATTCACACCGCAGTGAAAATAGCGCCACACTATGAACACGGCGCACTTTATGTGGCTGACGCTTCTCGCAGCGTGCCTATCGTGACCAAGCTTATTAACGATAAAACTCGTCAAACCTGTATTGATGAGCATTATCAAGAATACGATGTCATGCGTGAGAAGCGCTTAGCGCAAGGCAACCGCAAAACCTTGGTAAGCCTGGAAGCAGCTCGTGCTAACAAATGTACGTTTGATTATGAAAATAATCCGCCAGTGCAACCTAATGTGTTAGGTAAACAAGTATTTGATAATTACCCACTTGAAAAACTGTTAGAGCGTATCGATTGGACGCCATTTTTCCGTTCGTGGGAGCTGCATGGAAAATTCCCGAAGATTTTAGAAGATAAAGTAGTGGGTGAAGAAGCGACCAAATTGTTTGCAGATGCCCAAGCGATGCTTAAACAAATTATCGATGAAAAGTGGTTAACGGCGCGCGCAGTCATTGGTTTATTTCCAGCCAACAGCGTCAATGACGATGATATCGAATTATATACCGATGAATCACGTGAAGACGTGATGATGACGACTCATCACTTACGTCAGCAAATTGAGCGTGTTGGTGGCAACCACAACTTTGCACTATCAGACTTTGTTGCACCTAAAGAATCAAACGTTCCTGATTACATGGGGGGCTTTGCCGTAACCGCTGGCATTGGCATCGACGAACACGTTGAGCGTTTTGAAAAAGCGCACGATGATTACAGCGCTATTATGCTTAAATCATTGGCTGATCGTCTCGCCGAAGCCTTTGCAGAGCATATGCACGAACGTGTGCGTAAAGAATTTTGGGGCTATGCCAGCGATGAAACCTTAGATAACGAAGCGCTTATTAAAGAGAAATATAAAGGCATTCGCCCTGCGCCTGGTTATCCGGCGTGTCCGGATCACACCGAGAAAGCACTATTGTGGGAGCTATTAGCGCCTGATCAAGATATCGGGCTTAACATAACTGAAAGCTACGCGATGTTTCCGACAGCCGCAGTATCAGGTTGGTATTTTGCCCATCCTGAATCACGCTACTTTGGGGTAAGTGATATAAAGCGTGACCAAGTTGAAGATTACGCCAAGCGCAAAGGCATGACGATGCAAGAATCTGAGCGTTGGCTGGCACCTAATTTGAGTTATGATCCTGAATAATAAAATTATATATTGACCGGCCGTTAGGTATAGAAATTGAATGACTTAGTTATACCTAACACGACGAAATCGCAACACACGGCCAATATTTATACGCGAATTAAAGAACTCACCAAAGAATCAGTTAGGCTTTATACCAATTGCATTAAGTAAGTGATCTTGTTGTGCGTAGAGAAAATCAGCTAAAACAAGGCGCTCGATTGACTAATAGCTGGCTATTAGGATTGAGAGCAACGCCATTTTAGTTAATTTTAACAAGTACAAGTGGGCAAATATTTAATGCAATTAATGGTATTACAACTTCATGGCAATGAAGATGTTGAAATAAGCCTACAATTGGCAGAGTTTTATAGTGCGACACAGGAAGTTGATTTAGCGATGCGTTATTTTGTGCAAGCGTTAGAACAAGGCTATCGATTGGATTATCGCGTTCTTCAGGCGCCGTTATTTTCTGCGCTACGACATCATCATGGTTTCAAGAGGTTCATTAAGCCAAAGCCGAAGCAGTTAATCGATGGCAAGCGAAAAATTGGCGAATACTAGGGGATTGTAAAAACAAAAAAGCCCGCATTAGATCTAATGCGGGCAAATAGAATTAGCGAAAATTAAGCTAATTCAGTGTCAATTTCTTTAGCCAACTGCGGGCAAACATCTTTAAGGATACGTTGTGCTAATTTCTCATGACAGCCAAAATCAGTCCATTCTTGAGTAATTAATTGCGTGTTATAACGACGGCAAATATGCGGCAAAAATGTATCATGACAATCTGAAATAAGTTGTAAATACTCTTGTGATGTCCCTGCTTCTGCATCACGAGCACGCTCTACCATGCGGGTGTATGAAATGACAGGATCTGATTTTAAGTAAATAACAGCACTGACTTGCGGGTAGTCTTTAAGCTTATCTTGAATATCGTAATAGTAATCAAGATCTTTACCGTCTGGGCGACAGGCTTCCGCTAAATTTGCCTGACAGAACACTAGATCAGAAAATAATGAACGTTCGATAACGTAGTTATAGCTAGTATCAAGGTTTTGACAAATATCAGCGCGTTTATTAGTGATATAACGTTGAAACTCAATACGCTTTGTAGGATCTACAGTAAATGCTTTTAATAGGCGTTGAAATTCCGGATCTGTGTCGACATCTTCAATGATAAGCTGCCACTTTTCGTTGCTGTGCTCATTCAGTTCACTAATTAATTTAGGTAATAAAGTCGACTTTCCGACGCCGATATTACCTTCAATTGCGATAAGATTAAATTGTTGCTCTGTAGACATAAGACGCCGCTTTATCATTATTAAAATAGCAGGCAACGATACCACATCGATTATTGAAAACGGTGAACTTGATCATGCTTTATTGTGATGACAATTCGAATGGTTATTATCCAACCACTTGCTGTGCATTTTCTGTGCTTGCAACAAAATCCGTCGCCAATTCAAAGAGCCTAAATTGATTAGCAGCACGATCTAAATTGTGGTTTTCTCGTGTCGTCGCAAAGTAAACATCATTGGCTAAATAATCCGTTAAGAATCGACTGCCGATAATAAACGGCATTAATCGTGCGCCAATCGTTAAAGAGTCAACTTCTATTGCAGTCGCTATACCTGCTAAACCCTCGATATATCCTGCCATTAATTGTTGATAAATATCGGCTTGAAACGCCATCTCTTCAATGTTTGTGGCGTCTTCCGCTAAAGAGCCACAGCAGGTTCTCACCATATCGCCAAAATCATGCATTAAGTAACCTGGCATACAAGTATCAAGATCAATAACGGCATGAGGTAACTTCGTTGCTTGATTAAATAATAAATTATTTATCTTCGTATCATTGTGCGTAATTCTTAGCGGTAATTGCTTCACGAGCTGAGTCACTTGAGCAACAAATTCACGTTGAGATTCAAACGCATCAATGACCGGCTTTGCCCTATTTAGGCGCTGCGTAGACGCGCTTTTTTTAGCCGCTTCTAATTGCGACAAGCGCCATGATAGATCGTGAAACCGTTCAATAATCGGTTGTAAGCTATTGGCTGATAATGAGGCTAAAGCACCGCTAAATTTGGCAAAAGAAAATGCCGTATCATAAGCTTGCTGCACGTCAGAAATGGCATCAACAGTTATAGTATCTTCAACATACTCAAGCGCGCGCCAATATTCATTATCGATTACTTCAAGTAGGTTGCCGTTTAGACTTGCGCGTGGCGTAGTAACTGCGTATTGATAATTAGTTTCCTTGGCCAATAGATGCGAACTAATTACTGCACTATTTTCTACCACGGCTTGTGGGTTTGGAAAAACATGATGATTAATTCGCTGAAGCACGAACTTGCTGGTTGATGTAGTGACCATTAATGTCAAATTTACTAAACCGTTTCCTAATGGCGTAACGGTTGCACAATCAGCGTCTTTAACATATCGACTGACAATGGCGACGTAAGAAGATTGATTCATTAATTGTCCTAATTTAAGCACGTTGATAAACAGTAATTCACTCTTTACTCATTCATCCTAGGTGCTTAAAAGGCGTGAGTAAACTTGCGCTACCCTAACATTATTTATAGGGAAAAAAAAGCTGACACCAGTTCTAACATCGTTATTGTGAGTAGTGTAATACCAAAATTACAACCAGTTAATAGATCTCACTAAAGAACTCAACTTGCGTTAAATAAAGTCGACAATCGAGCTCTAATTGAAAGTAGTTTGGTTCAATATGCTGACATAATTTATAAAATGCTTTGTTGTGTTCTTTTTCTTTAATATGCGCTAATTCATGGGCGACTATCATTGACAAGAATTCAATCGGCGCCTGTTTAAACATTCGCGCAATTCTAATTTCATTTTTAGCCTTTAACTTATTGCCTTGTACTCTACTTACAAATGAGTGAGTCCCCAATGCGTGATTAACCGCGTGAATTTTATCGTCATAAATCACCTTTGAAAGTGGCGACGATTTTTTAATAAATTGCGATTTTAATTGCTGGGTATACTGATATAGCGACTTATCCGTCGTTAGATGATGGCACTCTGGATAACGAGCTAATAAATACGCTTTTAATTTCTTTTGCTCGATGAGCGATGATACTTGATCGCGGATCTGTGGAGGGTAGCCCGTTAGATATTTTAATTGTGTCGTCAACGTCATACAATGCACCTACTTAGCCAACGTTAAAATGAAAGATATGCCTAAATCACCTGTGACCAAAATGCTAGATAAGCATTCCGACCTAACGCATTCAACGGATGTCAAAGTAGTCTCGCACGTTCAACGAGAACAAGATGATTGGTATGTAAATACGATTATGATTGACGGTGTATCGGTGCCATTTATCTACAAACGAAAGAAGCCTTATCGTTCCTTAATTGGCGCACGAGTAAACTTAACGTATTACCCAACGTCCAAACAAGTCGCGGGATTTGAAATGGAGATGATGAAGGTAGTTCGCATCCGTGTAGCGTGAAACGTCACTACCTTCAAACGAGCCTATTTACTTAAGTAAGCATAAGCCGTCATAAACGCTTTTTCTTGAAATGGGCGTAGTCCAGAGTGTTTAAACTCGATTGGTGGTGGACTATGCTTTAACCATTGTTTTTCAATAGTCATTGGAATAATTTCCACAGCCAAATCAGCACAAGTTTGCAATGCAGCTTCTAATTTAAATGTCGACATTTTCGCAGCGTGCTTTCCGTTAGGAATACGCTCAGTAATAACAACACGGTCAACTTTGTAATCTTCCATCAGCTTGGTGAAGGCAAATTGAAAATCGCGTAATTGTTCAGTATCGTTCACTTGCTGCACAGTTAAACGATGTTGACGACAATCAGGAATATCGAACACATCGTTTTCTTTTTGTAGCAAACAAATATTAGCGTGATTGTCTTTAAAATCTACGGCACAAACTCTCATTAGTTTTACCCTTATTAGGCGGTGGATAACATTTGCTGGACATTATACCCATTCATCACGAATTAACATCATCCTTGAAGATAAAATGCGAGCTTTATGAGTTCAGTAGCATAAAAATAAGATAAATCCAGTTAGAAAAACGGTCAGCTAGTAGGGCGTGTTGATCTTTTAAGCCTAGTTTTTGAACAGCATAGTAACTTGGTATAATAATGTCTCCAAAAACAAAAACACCAAAGAAACTATGCCGCGAACAATGCTATCAAATGAACAGTGGAAAAAGCTATCTAATCTTATGATTTTTACAGGTCGTGTTTATCAAAAATGTGACCACAGAAAAGCGTTTGAGGGAATTCTTTATAGGATGCGAACAGGCTGCCCATGGCTTGATATACCTGATTACTTTGGTGATTGGAGCGCTATTTATCGGCGATTTAATCTCTGGTCTAAGAAAGGTATTTAGGGCATTGAAAAATGACCCCGATCTCGAATGGGTATTTATTGATGGCACCATTGTTAAAGCACACCTGCATTGCGCTGGTGCGGCCACCGACAACACTCAATCCATTGGTAAAAGTGTGGCTGGAAATACAACAAAAATTCACATGGCGGTTAATAGGGTCTGTTGATCTTTTGAGTTCATTTTTGCAGCAATTTGTTTGAGGTTTCTGCAAGGCAGAGCCTATGTGGTGTAGCTGGCTACACGAATAGGCGATAACGCCGTAGAAATAACAAACAAATGCTGTCAGTTGGATTCATCTAAAAGGATTTTGTGCCGCGTTATTCGTCATTCACCTAGATAAACTAGGCATCAATCCTCATGCCTTGCCCAAAACCCTTTTAGATTGAACAAAATTTGAACCACAAAGATCAACAGACCCTAGTTATGGATTGCCCATTGAATTTACCCTAACAGGTGGTGAGGTTGATGATAGTAAAGAAGCGATAAACCTTATCGATTTACTACCAAGTTGTGGGTACATTATTGCTGATAAAGGATATGACAGTGAAACGATTAGAGAACAAATTAGCGATAAATTATCATTACCCGTTATCCCGAGAAAACAAAATTCAAAGGTTGGGAATACTGATATAGACTGGTGTTTATACAAATACCGTCACTTAGTTGACAATGTTTTTGCTCGCCTAAAACAATATCGAGGTATTGCGACAAGATATGACAAGCTGCAAGTAAATTATGAAAGCACAGTCGCCTTAGGATGCAGTATGATTTGGTTATCCATGAGTGTATAAATTATGAACTCAAAAGGTCAACAGACCCTAGTAAAAAGTAAAAACTTTCGTTAAAGTTAAGTTCAGTAGTCTGTCCAAAGCTGTTGATAAGGATAATTTAACCGTTGGATAAGAGGTTAAAATAATGAGTAAAGGAAATAAGATGTCAATTATAATGGATTCCGTCAATCAACGAACTCAACTCGTTGGTGAAAACCGCTTAGAATTATTGCTATTTAGCCTAAGCTCTATGCAGACCTTTGCAATTAATGTTTTTAAAGTGCAAGAAGTAGTAAGCCTGCCTCGTCTTTCTGCTCTACCAGGCTCTCACCCGTCAGTGGTCGGTGTGGTAAATATGCGTGGCAAGACCATCCCCGTAATCAATTTACCGCAAGCCATTGGCATGCGCCCTCTTGAAATCAATGATAAATGCAATTTGATCATCACCGAATACAACCGCACTATTCAGGCGTTTTTAGTCGGTCAAATTGATCAAATCGTTAATACCACTTGGGAAAGTATTCAACCACCACCGCGCACAGCAGGTCGTGGTCATTATTTAACGGCGATTACCCAGATAGAACGTGACGAGCGCAATAGTATCGTTGAAATAATTGACGTCGAAAAAGTACTCGCCGAAATTATCTCTTATGATACGAGCATCTCTGACGATGTGTTAGATGATGAAATAGCACATCACTTACATGGTAAAAAAGTGCTTATTGTTGATGATTCATCGACAGCTCGTAATTTAGTGAATCAAACGCTGTCTTCTGTTGGCATTGACGTGATTGAGGCTTACGACGGTCTTAAAGCGCTGGAATTACTCAAAGGGTGGGCAGATGAAGGCAAGGTTGTCACTGACGAGATCCTTATGATGATTACAGATGCTGAGATGCCTGAGATGGATGGCTATAAACTCACCTTCGAAATTCGTAACGATCCGCGAATGAAAGACTTGTTTATTGCCTTAAATACATCGCTAAGTGGTAGCTTTAACGATGCAATGGTTGAGAAAGTAGGCTGTGATCGCTTCATTTCAAAATTCCAACCAGACAAACTTGTTGAGGTTGTGCAAGATCGAATGAGACAATTACTTTAGCAAATAACCTGTTTAATTAGCTTAATTGAATGTGGTTAATTTAGTATTAACAACAATCCTAGCGTTAACTGCGAATAAAGTTAAACGATTCCATGCAATGATACGCTGACTCTGACAGTTGAGTACTTTCATTCTTGTGCATGTTGTATGCACCCACTCTGCCATTTTCAGCGGCACGCCAGTACCTTTTGTTAGCAACGCTCGCATTTGCTGGTTTTGCAAGAGTTTGAGCAGAACGAGACGCTTGAATCAATACCGCGTTTGATTTTTTTACCCGCTCTTTAAACTGACATTCTGTTAATGCAGTATTTAATACCAATTGCATTGTAAGCGTCTAGGCAACGACACCTAGCTATTTAAAATTCCAAGGCATTAGTGATTCAAGAGCATCAGGATTTTCAGCAATCTGCTCTAAACAGTGGGATATATAGTCATGTACGACAAGGCCGTTAGCCTTAGCGGTTTCCACCAAACTATAGAGAATGGCGCTGGCTTTCGCACCTCTTGGGGTATGGGAAAACAACCAAGCCTTGCGTCCAATCACAAACGGTTTTATGGCTCGTTCTGCACGATTGTTATCAATACTTAACTTACCATCATCAAGGTAGCGTTTGAATTTTTCATACTGATTCAGTGCATAGGTAATGGCTTTTGACAGCGGCCTTTGCGGAGACAGTTTTTCTTTGTGCTCTACAAGCCAGTGATAAAACTCTTCGACAATGGGTTTGGCTTGTTGTTGGCGAGCCTTGTATTTTTCATCGTCCTTCATCTCTTTAATCGATTGCTCTATACCATAGAGTTTACCAATGAAGTTAAGCGCTACGTCGGCTTTACCGGTTGTCTTGTTGTTGCCTTTTGCTTCAATGAACTTGCGACGGATATGAGCAAGACAAGCCACTAAAGTGGCGCTGGTTTTTTCATAACCTTTGTAGCCATCAACGTGCATGTAACCTGAGTAATCATCGAGAAAATCAATGGCGCATTGTCCTGCACGACTGTTGTGATAATCAAATAAGACGATGTTTGTCTTACCTTCAGGTTTGTCATCACCGCAACAATATAACCACATATAGCTGGTCGCTTTGTTAGCTTTGATAACCTTGAGCGGTGTTTCATCCGCATGAATCGCAGGTTGTTGGAGTAACTGTATTTTTAGTGTGTCATACAACGGTTCAAGCAGTTCGCTACAACGAACCATCCAACTTGACATGGTTTTACGATTAATCGTTATGCCGATATCGCCAAACCACGTTTCTTGTCGATACAACGGTAAGCCAAACTGATACTTACAGGTAATGATTTGACTGAGTAAACTTGGCGTAGCAATACTTTTAGGGATGGGGGTTGACGGCATAGGCGCTATCTGGATATCGCTTTGTATGCCCTCTTTTTCACACGCTCTGCATGCGTACTTTGGACGAACGGTTTTAATAACCTTGATATGAGCAGGTACAAATTCGAGCGTTTCACTTTCTGCTTCACCCATTTTATGTAACGCACTTTGACAGTGACTACAGACTTTAGCGTCGTCGTGTAAATCAACCACCACCTCTTTGCGAGGTAAGGCCTCGGGTAATGGTGTGCGCTTGGGTTTTGCTTTTTCGGTGTGTGGTTCATCATTGGCGATGAGGAGCGCTTTTTCTGTGTCAGACAGCGTTTCTATGTCATCCAATTGAGCTTCTACTTCGTTAAATACTTCACCAGCCCCTGGCATTTTCTCTGACTTTTTGCCGTATTCTTTGGCAATCTTGGCGTTATACGCATCAAGTAGTTCTTGATAGAGAGACTTTTGCTGCGCTAACTCTTTGTTTTGCTTTTGCACAACGTACTGCAACTCAAGCAGCATGCTCTTGAGTTGTTCTGGGTCGTTGGGCAATGAGTTGGCATCAAATTTCATGCCGTCAGTGTAGCAATGTTATAGCGCCATTGTGACTGTTCAGCTCAAATAGAAAATCAGATCGTGTCAACGATCGTTGACTTGTGTATTGCGCTATCCCAGATCGGACTGATAATGTAATTCTTGATGACCAAGGACATCGTAACCAGACAATAGCCAAGTGAGTTGTTGCTCTGTTAACACAACATCCTCGCTATCAAGTTGACTTGGCCATTTGAATTTGTGTTTTTCAAGGCGTTTATACCACAGGGCAAAGCCCGTTTTATCCCAATAGACTAATTTCAATTTATCTTTGGCTTTATTAGAGAATAAGAACAGTGCGCCGGTGTAGGCATCGTATTTAAGCTCTTGCTCTACAATAGCAATAAGGCCATCGATGGACTTTCGAAAATCGACTACATCGCGATACAGATAGACAGCGCTTGGATTAACAAACATCTTCATGATGCAACCCCTTAAGCAGCTGTGCCAAGTACATTGGCGATGTTGATTGTGGTAAGCACACCTTGGCGAGGCCTACAGTAAGAACAATAGGAGCTATTTCTGTATTAATTTTTAACGGTTGAGTGACGCAGGCTTTCACAAAGCTTGATGTTTCCTTAGTTAACTTCTTCTTAGTTGCATAAAAGGCTGTGGTTGAAATGTTATTGTCGCGGCAAAAATCACTAACGCTCAAGCCACTGGATTGGTGCAGATTAATGATGTCTTGCCATTGTTCGAGGCTTCGATGTTTACTCATGTTAATCTCCTTAATAAAATTGGAGATACTCTATCCAAGTTAACATATGAAAGGTATGTGTCTTTGGCGAGACGCTTACATTGCATTAAGTAAGTGATCTTGTTGTGCGTAGAGAAAATCAGCTAAAACAAGGCGCTCGATTGACTAATAGCTGGCTATTAGGATTGAGAGCAACGCCATTTTAGTTAATTTTAACAAGTACAAGTGGGCAAATACTTAATGCAATTGGTATTATTTCATCCTGCAACAATCCCACAGTAAGCGCACATTCTGCCAACACTTGACGATCGCTAATATTGCCACCTTGTTTAAAATACAGCTCAAACAGCGCTACTTTCAATGGCGTCTGTAACCCTCTATTTGCTGCGACGTCCAATAAACAGTGACAGTCAAAACTATTGTAAATGTGACGGTCTTTCATTGGTTTAAACTCGAACCCTGCAGCTTTTCCACGCCCCTCAATAGTCGCCATTGTTTGGCGTTGAGCATCTGGTGTCATGGCGTACTAGCAACATCTTGGCCTTCTTTCGACATATCTGGATTAATCTCAAAAGGTAACCAAGATATCTCAACATCCACAGAACTATTTGCTTCACTCGCAAACTCACTCATTGCGTGTTTTAATTCATGGTATCCCACTGCGCACCACGGACAAGACACATCTGACACTATTTTAACTGTTAACGTAATCTCTATCGATATACCGCTTGCACAATTGATATGTTTTACCTAAGCTGCTTAGGTTGAAAACTCATTAAAAAATAATAACTAACTGGTTAATTACAATGATAAAAAAAATAATCAGTACCCTCGGACTGGGTACCCTATTGGCACTGCCAATTGACGCAAGTGAACTTTACAAAAATTTCGAAGGTTATCATACGCCAAACCGCGAACTTAGCCAATTTAGCGCCATGGTGGTTGATCAAAATAAGGTCGTTGCGGTTGGCAACTTCAAAACACTATCAGCACGTTTCCCTGATGCAAAAATAATTGATTTAAACGGCAAAACCCTTTTGCCAGGTCTTATTGATGGTCATGGTCACGTCACAGGTCTTGGACTTAACCTACAGCGTATTTCCTTACGTGATGTTGCCAGCGAAAATGATAGTGTTACTAAGGTCATCGAGTTTGCCAAAAACAATCCTGAACTGTCGTGGATCAGAGGTCGCGGTTGGAATCAGGAGTTATGGCCAACAAAAGCTTTTCCCACCAAAAAATCATTGGATGAAAAAATTGCCAATAAACCTGTATGGTTGCGCCGAATCGACGGTCATGCAGGTTGGGCAAACAGCAAAGCGCTTGCTTTAGCTGGCATCACACGTGATAGCGTGTCACCACCGGGTGGAGAGATAATTAAAGATAGCGCTGGCGAACCAACAGGCGTACTCATCGATAATGCAATGGATTTATTAGAAGCTAAAATTCCGAGTAGTTCATTGGGCGAAGTCAAAAATGCCATCTCCTTAGCCAGTGCTCATTTAGCAAGTATTGGCATCACTAGTGTCCATGATGCAGGCGTTGGTGGTCAGGTTTATCAAGCGCTTGGAGAAATGGCGAAAAGTAAGGAACTACCCATTCGTATATACGGCATGCTTTCTGTCACCGCCAATGATTATCCAGCGATGTTAAAACAGGGAATCATTAATACAGCCGACGATCAGTTAGTCATCCGCAGCGTAAAGATTTCTGCCGATGGTGCGCTAGGCTCTCGTGGCGCAGCAATGATAGAACCCTACAGCGACGATAAAGAAAATACAGGCCTCTTATTACATTCTCCTGAGTCACTTAAAACCAATATGAAACGGGCAATAGATGCAGGTTTCCAAGTGAATGTTCATGCTATTGGCGATAAGGCCAACCACCTAGCGCTTAATTATTTCGAAGAGTTTAATAAAGATAAGAACTCACGGAAGTTACGTCACCGCATAGAACATGCTCAAGTCGTTAAAACAAGTGATTTACCGCGTTTTAAAACACTTGATGTATTGCCGTCAATGCAACCGACGCATGCAACAAGTGATATGAATATGGCTGAAAACCGCGTAGGTCATGCTCGTATCAAAGGTGCTTATGCATGGCGCACCTTACTTGATGATGGTGTCCGCGTGGTATCAGGATCTGACTTTCCTATCGAATATGCCAATCCATTTTATGGATTACACGCAGCTGTAACACGCCAAAACCGTCAAAACCAACCACCACTAGGCTGGTTATCTCATGAGTCAATGACGTTATCGCAAGCACTGAACTCATTTACATTAGATGCTGCTTACGGCGCCCATCAAGAGGATGCATTAGGCACACTCGAACCAGGTAAATGGGCTGATTTTATTGTCATTGACAAAAACATCTTTAAGGCACCAATGTCTCAAATCTGGCAACCTAAAGTTTTAGGCACCTGGGTCGGCGGTAAAAAAGTCTATTCTGCGGCTAAAAAGTAGGCCGTTATGGCGTGATTGCTCTGGCAATAACACCCTATTTCCAATATAGTCACGCCATCAGAATTTAGAGATTTCGCAATGTTTAAAGACAACGCGCTGTTAGCACAATTAAAGCATAATATTCAAGAGTCCCTCCCAAAAGAGGAAGGACGGGTAAAGGCCACAGATAAGAGTTTCGGTTTTTTAGAAACCGACGATGGCAAAAGCTATTTTATCGCGCCACCCAACATGAAGAAAGTCATGCACGGTGATGTTATTACAGCCACCATAGCTAGTGAAAAAGGCAAAGAACAGGCACAACCTGTCGCATTGATAAAAAGTGCCCTTGCTTCTTTTATTGGCCGCGTTAATCTCAATAAATCTAAATTATCAGTGACGCCCCCAGCGCCCTATAAGGGCAGTGCTATCAATGCGGTATTAGCTGATGAATTGTATATCGATCACGGTGATTATGTTATCGGTGAACTAACTGGTCATCCCCTCAATGAAGCGCCTAATAACGCCTTAAAAATTAAAATTAGTGAGGTGGTTTCAGCAAGCGCAGATCCATTTTTACCGTGGTATGTCACTTTAGCTCGTCACAACATGCGTAATGAATGTGTGCCTGTTGATGCGCCAGCTGACAAAGAAAGCTGGCCATTACTCCATGAAGAACTTCGCCGTAATGACTTAAACAATTCACTGTTTTTTACCATTGACGGAGAAACGACTCAAGACATGGATGATGCTATTTGTATCTCTGCTCTTGATGACGGCGGCTGGCAATTGCAAGTGGCCGTTGCAGATCCTTCTGCTTACATCGCAGCTGGCGATGACACGGACGTTGCAGCGAAAGCGCGTGGTTATACCCATTATCTTCCTGCCCGCACCACAACGATGTTACCAGAATCATTAAGCCATGATATTTGTTCATTAAGACCAAATACGACGCGTCCAGCACTGGTTTGTACAATGACAATTAATGAACGTGGCCAACTTCAAGATGCTGCTTCATTTGAATTGGCTTGGATAACGTCAAAAGCCAAGTTGAGCTACCAACAAGTTACTCACTTTGTAACGAACCAGCCAACAGAATTACCTGATGTTGCAGGGTTAGAAGCTTCTCTAAATACGCTTAATGCCTTTGCTTTTGCGAGAAGTATGTGGCGCGGCAAAAATAGCCAACTATTTGATAACCAAGCTGACTATCGCCTTAAACTTGATTACGATAATAAAATTACCGCCATTGAAGCCAGTTATAACGACGTGGCCAATTCGATGGTTGAAGAAGCGATGTTATGTGCCAATATTTCAGGTGCTGCATTATTGGCACAGCATAGCAATCAAGGGGTTTTTAATACTCATCCTGGATTTGATCCTGATAAGACAATAAAGCTTGCTCAATTGTTACAAGATCATGGCTATATCTATCATAGTGAACACTTGAAAACCCGCACTGGATTTTGTCAATTACAACGTGAATTAACATCACGCAATGATAATTATTTTGCAGCAAGACTACGTAAATTCCAGCTTTATGCCAACATCGCCAGTGAAGCACAATCGCATCACGGGCTCGGTGTTGCCCAATATGCGACATGGACATCGCCAATCCGTAAATATGGCGATCTTATGAATCATCGTCTTATCAAAGCGATTGCTTGTGAAGGCTTGCCAGCACCTGTACCTACGCCAGAAGACGCATTACAACTTAAAACACAACGCGATAACCAACGGATGATAGAGCGAGATATCAAAAACTGGTTATATATCGATTTCTTGCATCATGCGGCTAAAAACAAACAAAAGTTTAAAGCGCAAATCTTTAATGTTAATCGTGGCGGTGTACTAGCACGACTATTGAAAAATGGGGCAACGGTATTTATTCCCTTTACTAATATTCATGAAGACCGTAAAGCCTTAAAAGCAGATAGTGATGCAGGTACGGTAAGTGTAAATGATGAAGTTGTTGTGAAAATTACTGACGAAGTCACTGTCGCTGTGACGGATGTTAACAAAAACAAGCTAAGCATCACTGGCAGCTTGTTAGACTCAGAGCTATAACATACCTATGCTAAAAGCTGGTGAGTAACCACTGGTTACTCGCTTGCTAAGCACTTAAAAATCCCGCACACTTAATTTATCCCTCCCTGACATGAGCAGTTTATGGATAAAAATGTGCACGATAAAGCATGGCAAGATGGCACCTTAGGCGAGCAGCCTGATGCTAAAGAACGATTGATGGAGCGCGCCAGAACTGGCGAAAAAATGGAAAACTTTGCAATTACCAACGGCGATTACAGCCACATTAACCTAGTCAATAGAACGTCAAAAACTGGCTATCAACTCCACAACGCCGACTGCTATCACAGCGATTTTAATCACGCACACTGCTTTAAACTTGATTTATCTGGCAGCTCTCTAATGAAAGCTGACTTTTCCTTCGCCAATCTGCATTGTGCTAATCTCACCGGCTGTAATTTATTAGGAACAAACTTCAAAGGTGCCAAGTTAGAGCACGTTATTTGGGGAGACTATGCGCTACAAGAACAACAAGCCAATGACGCTAAATCAATAGGTGAAAAACTCGACTTATACCAGCAAGCAGAGGAGGTTTATAGAAACCTACGTTTAGTCTCCGAGAAACAAGGGTTGTTTGAAGTTGCTGGCACATTTTTTCAACGTGAAATGGTCATGCGGCGTAAACAAATGCCACTGTGGTCGATTAACCGAATTATATCCAAAATCGTCGATATGTTTTGTGGCTACGGTGAATTACCAATGCGAGTGGTCGCCTTCACATGGTCGGTGTTAATTACCTTTACTTTTCTATTCTTTTTCAGTGGATTAGTCTTTAACGGCGAGGTAATAGCCTATAATGCACAGGCGAGTTTTAGCGAAAATGTCGAAGAATTTTTGTCCTGTGCCTATTTTAGTATCGTCACCTTTACCACACTAGGGTATGGCGATATTACACCGACAGGATTATCAAGGGTTTTAGCGGCCATCGAAGCGCTGTTTGGCAGTTTTACCCTCGCTCTGTTCGTTGTTGTATTTGTTAAGAAGATGACGCGCTAACCATCATTGATGCCGTTTTTGGCGTTGCTAGCAGCGCTGTAAACGCACGCCATAATGCGTCATTTGAGTCATCTTTAACTTGCTCTGCTAAATACGCTTTAACTAAATCTTGACCATAGTTATAAGTCATCACGTAAGCCCTGTTATGCTTGATAAAACTCAGGCGCTGCTCTGCGCGCTCCTCACTATTTAATGCGTATTTAATTAGCAACTTGATTGCTTGTTCATCATCAATTTCGTCATCCATCCATTGCTGCGCAATTAAGTTATCGGCGTAGGAAAGTTGATGTAATATACGTTGGATCTCATAATATTGCTCGGCGCAGGGGTTTAATCCCGCCAAAGGAAATAGCACCTCTTGCTCAAACGTCAAACGCTCATCCCACGGAAAAGCGACTTCAATTCCGTAATTTGCACTGCCCTCTGCTAACAATGACACCGGACTGTATAAATTATAAATACTGTATTCTAACCAACCACGCTCTTTAACGAGGTGCTTTTCAATAAGGGCATTAAATACATGATGGCCGGGATAGCCTTCATGTGCCGCAATATCTATCACTCGTTCAATAAAAATGGGGTGGTCAGTATTGAGCTCAATTAAGCTGTAGCTATTACCTTTATACCAATTGTAAGCGCTCCAAACTTGGTTATACCAATTGCATTAAATATTTGCCCACTTGTACTTGTTAAAATTAACTAAAATGGCGTTGCTCTCAATCCTAATAGCCAGCTATTAGTCAATCGAGCGCCTTGTTTTAGCTGATTTTCTCTACGCACAACAAGATCACTTACTTAATGCATATATGGTATTATTGGTGAGTTGTACATCAAAGCTTTCACATTCAGGTAATTCAATATACTTCAACGTTCGCTCTCTGGCTTCACTAATGGCGACATCAAATACTTGTGATAATTTTTCTGGCGGTACAATAAATTGCTCGCGATATTCGGCGATACGTTGGTTAAGCTCTCCCTCGCCGGGTACTAATTGTTCCAGCTGTTGTAGAATTTTATCAAAATGAACTGTGCTATAACTCGGTACATTTGCGTCATAGAGCCGCTCGTATTCTTGTTGATAAGTGGATGTTTTGCCTTGAAGCTGTTCAATATAAAACAGTAATGCCTTTGTTTGAATAGTTAGAAATTGTTGACGCTGATCTAAGCTAGATAATGCTCAAACAGAAAGTGTTTCTAGTGAACTAATCAATGCACAGCGCTGCGCTTCAATCGATGATAAAGAGTCGCTGATGCTATGTGGGCGCCATGAATCAGGGCCATAATACGCATCAACAAAATATTCGCTGTGCTGACCGACACGCAGTGATAATCTAACATAACGTTCATCTAAATCATTGAGCTGAAGATTTAACTGATCGTCATTTATCGGTGGCTCGCTCGTATCATTATTGACAATCTTTCCTCATTTAAGGCAAGCGCCCTATTCATCAATAATGAGGTCAGTGTATCCAACCACAACATTGGATACAATATTCAATTGTTAATATATTGATTAGTGTGTCTGATTTAAGACGTAATCAAGCGCACCAACAACCGCAGCCACCTGTGCTGCAATGCAGTTTTCATCATCAACCAATGGGCTATCAGGGTAGACTTCTGTTGTGGTGCAATAGGTTGCGTTGCTAAAACCTGCGCACAAACCAAGCTCGACAGTGGCATAGTTGATGACACCAAATTGCTCAAGAGGCACGCCAATTAAACAATTATTATCGTCGGCTGGTGCAATGTGAGTTACTTTTTCGACACGTTCAATAACACAACGTTGAAATTCCGGTTCCGGTTTAATGGTATCCCCCACTAAATAGAACCCGTCTGGAATATTCCAATTAGTGTTAATTTTTCCATCACGAGCAGCAAGCGCAGGTCTAAATTCACTGTTGTCAGTGTCTGTGGTTTCGTGTAAATCAACATGAATATCAATGGTGGTATTGAGTGATTTAACAAAGGTCATCAATGCCGCTGATTCTGGCGCTGGACTGCCTTGATAAAATGAGCGGTTAGGATCAATGGCACTTGGATTCCAGCGATTGATAGTCTCATAGCCCCACGGGCTTACACAAAAAGCCACCAGCACATTAACATTTGTAAACTCATGAGCAGTTTCAGCAAACGCTAAAGCACCATGTACACCGCTGGTTTCGTACCCGTGCACGCCGCCAGTGACTAACAAGGTCTTCTTATCACCATGCCAATGTTTGGATTTAAACACTAACAACGGATAGTCACTCGCACCCTCAATCACATCACAATAACTAAGCTCACCATATTGAACCAGCGTTAGTTGCTCACTGACCAAAGGTTCAGCGCTTATCTTATGGGCCTTACTCATCACATCATCAAAAAAGCTGCGCTTAATTGACTGTTGCGATAACCACTGCGCCTTATGTGAATCTAACCAGGCTTCACCTTCATCACCAATGGGGTATTGTTGTTCTTTACTCATTAATTAACCCTAATTATACCAATTGCATTAAGTAAGTGATCTTGTTGTGCGTAGAGAAAATCAGCTAAAACAAGGCGCTCGATTGACTAATAGCTGGCTATTAGGATTGAGAGCAACGCCATTTTAGTTAATTTTAACACGTACAAGTGGGCAAATATTTAATGCAATTGGTATTATTCATCATACAACGTATAAACGCAGAGCATAACACGGCCAAACAGCGCTGCAACAATTAACGAACCACAGGCAATAAAAAACCCCATCGACATTACCTCCGATGGGGTTTTAAGTAATACCATTAATTGCATTAAGTAAATGATCTTGTTGTGCGTAGAGAAAATCAGCTAAAACAAGGCGCTCGATTGACTAAGAGCTGGCTATTAGGATTGAGAGCAACGCCATTTTAGTTAATTTTAACAAGTACAAGTGGGCAAATATTTAATGCAATTGGTATAATCAAACCCAAGCTATTTAAAGTTGCTCGAGTTTATAAAATTACTCAGCTAGTTGCTTGTTAACGATATCATCGTAAGCGACAGCGATTGCACACACTGTGAATGGTAAAGTAAATAGTAAACCTAAGCCTAAAAGCATTAAACCAACAACATTGATTAGCATAATAATAATAGCAAAACCGAAGAAGGCGAACCATTTCTTGGTAATTAACTTACGGCTTAATTCCATTGCTTCAAAAAATCCAAGCTCACGGTTAATAACAATTAACGACGTAAACATGTAACCGATTGCTAGGTAGATACCAGGAATTAATAATAAAAACATACCAACCATGACGAAAATTGTTGATACAAGGTATGCTAAAAATAGGGGTAAGAAATGATCAAACCCACCAAAGAAGTCACCAAATGACGTAGTTTCGTCATTCATTACTTTGCGAGCAACAACGTAATAACCAGCCATCAACGGGGCACTGATAACAAGATTAGCGATTTGCCCAATCACTGGAATCACACTTAATACAACCGAAATTAAAAGCATTACAACCGTAAAGCCAATAAATCCACCCATGTTTTGTGCAAAAACTTTCCAACCTTTACTTAGGTAATCACCAAAGTTAAATTGATAGTCATTTAAGGTAACTTCACCCTTTGCACTTGGTGCAGTTTCCGCAGGGCCTTGTGTTGCTTCTTGATGTTCTTGTTCCCAATCTGCCATTGTTTATTACTCCATGTTTGGGGATATTAAATTCGAGCAACAAAACGCTGCTCTATCATTGCGTAATCAATAGGATTACGGCGTTTAATTATGCTTATTGATTGAGATAATCAGTAAGCAATATCATTACAGAAACTTAATTAGACGTAATTCGCTGTCGACATGCGAAAGTATAATGTGATGGCAGATAACGTCCGTGTAAGGCTGTATAATAATGTTTTTAAATAAGAATATTTCTCATAAAAAAATAACGTGCATAGACTAGCGTAAAATCGCCTTCGCTACAATTTTAAACAATGAAAATAGTCATTATTTTTATGACAAAACAATGACGTGTTACATATTCGACTGGACTTAAAGTTAAGACGCTACTTTATCAGTGATAAAACTAATGGCTTCTTCTGACAAACAGTGTTTCGAAATATAACTAACACCCACGTTGTGCGTTAACATCATGCCAGTTTCGCTTTGTTTAATTTCCGTAACATTAACAAAGTTAAGTTGGCTATTAACATGAAAGGATTGCGTTGTGATTCCGTCATCATCAACGATTAGATCAATTTTATGATTATAAGCTTTGGATAGCATTTGTCGCCACAACCACCATGTGCGTTTGTAGTAAACACTTAGTGCTTCAACAGCTGCCAATACAACAACAAAGAATGCTGCATATTGATTAGTGCCTACAACCAGCAGCAACAGAACACCTACCACCGCTAAAATTGCCGCGTTACGATATTTTTGAACCGCACTACGTTCAGGTACCGAATCATCAAAGCATTGCGCAAAGTGGGCTTTATCAAGTTTAAACGAGGTTTTAAATTGAAATGGCGTATTCATAAAACTATCCAACAAAATTTTTCGGTAGTTTACGCATAAATACGCATCATTTCACTATTCAAGCGCACAATAGGCTAAAATCGTGTAACCCGGTAGGCCGTTAAATCAATTTTTGGTATTTCGTTTGTTATTAACTGCGCCATTAATTCACCACAGATAGCTCCCCAAGTTAGCCCTAAATGTTGATGTCCAAAATTGAAGAAAACACTAGGGTTATGAGGACTTCTATCCATCACAGGTAATGAATCAGGCAATGACGGACGTCGTCCCATCCAACGCATGTAGTCTTTTAGGTGTTCTAATTCCAGCTCATGAAGTTGTGGACACCGCGCTTTACTTAACATTGCTTTAGCATGTGTGAGCAACATATCACTACGTTGATAGTCAGGTTTGGAATCATTGCCACCAAATTCAACGGTGCCTGCTAACCTCAGCCCTGAATTCATTGGTGTCATAATGAACTTTCTATCGTTTGACGCAATAGGACAATCGAGACCAACTTCAATCGGTAACATTAAGTGATAACCGCGTTCAGTCTCTAATGGCACACGATATCCCAGTTGTTTAACTAATGGCTTTGAAAAAGCTCCAGCGCAAATGACTATTTTATCGAACGCTTGCTCTGACTGCTCCGTCGTCACAATGGGGCGAGGTTCATCTGTAATATTAATGACCTTTTCATTAATAACACAACCGCCAAGACGACTAAACAAGTCACATATTGACGTTGTTAATGCTTGGGGATCAGGCGTATGGCCAACCTCAGTAAAATAGATAGCTCCTTGAATACATTCACTAAGTTGCGGCGCTAGGCTCGCCAGTTTTTTACCACTGACAAACTCCGCACTCACTCCCTGTGCTTTAAAAGAGCCGATCAGTTCATCAATATTATCTCGTTCTATTTGCTCAAACGTTAATAACGATCCCTTTAAAACCAACAGCTCAGATGCCGATGCATCATTTAACACGCGCCTCCAAGCACTAATGGCTGCTTCATTTAAGGCTTTAATATGGCGCGTATTCGATTGACGATTGTCGGAGCTCATTTGCAATAAGAATCGCGTGAACCATGGCATTACCTTGGGTAAATAACTTGTTTTTATACGAAACGGTCCTAGGGGATCAGACAACATCTTAGGTACTTGAAGTAATAACGCCGGATCAGCCAATGGAAAAACCTGTTCTGTCGCAAAATGTCCTGCATTACCAAACGATGCACCGCTGGCAATTTCATTAGGCTCAAAAACAGTCACGTCAAACCCTTGTTTTTGTAATTGATAAGCGGTGTTAATACCAACGACTCCGCCACCAATAACCGCAACACGTTGTACTAATTTCATTTAAAATCACCCTTAATACCATATCGTAAGATAAAACCATGCTGAAAAATATCGGTCGGATCGAGCATAAACTGGTGAACTCCTGTTATCCATGCACGGCCATGAACCTTGGGGGTTACTGCGTCATACTGATAAAACTTATTAGATGGCAGTGCTGTTACTTTCATTTGACCATCTACAATACTTTCGATGGTAATTTGCTGCTGATGAGCAACCTCACCTTTTGCATGTAAAAGCGCAATGCGACCTGCAACTCCAGTGCCTGTTGGACTGCGATCAACTTCACCCTCGGCGAATACGCACACATGACGAGAATGTGCATCAGGCTGCGTTGTCTTTGAGGAATAGAAAATGGTGCCGTATAAAAAACCTAAGTCTTCGTCGCGAGGATGCTTAATCTCAGTACTGGCCATTACTGCATGTTTAATGCGTCGCCCTAAATCAATGAGCTGAGTTACGTTGCTGGGGTTGCAACTTACATCGATGGCGTCAGCATCAACATAGGCGTAATAAGCACCGCCAAAGCCTATGTCATAGTTTACTGCTCCAAATCCTTCAACATCTACATGACAATTAAGTGCATGGGCATAGGAGGCAACATTTTCAAACCAAACATCTAGTTCACCATTTGGCTTTTTATCAACGGTTGCAGCAATAAGCCCAGCAGGACTATCAATATTGATGTTATGTGGGAATGACAACGGTGTAATATGTCCAATTTCAACGGCCACTTTACAAACAGCGATAATGCCATGACCACACATGCTGCTATAACCTTCATTATGTAAAAATAGAACCCCAAAATCACTAGTAGGCGTGACAGGTTCCGTGATAAGAACGCCGTACATATCTGCGTGACCACGCGGCTCAAACATTAAGATCTGTCGATATTGATCGAGGTTATCTTGTAAATATCGGCGTTTCTCTAACATGGTGCTACCGACAATTTCTGGATAACCACCGGTAATAATACGCAATGGCTCACCTTCAGTATGTGCATCAATTGTATGAAAATGCTTGAAATGGCTGAACTTATCTACATCTATTTTCATTAAAAACCTCGTGTATCCAATACTTTAGTGTTTCATTATTACCAATTTTACGTTTAGAACTTGGCAAAGCCTTGAAATTGTATACAATATATCCAAATCGTACAATGGATACAATTGCTAATCCGTCACCTCGCATTAGAACCAAGGAATTTATCCATGAATAACAGGCAGGTGAACTAGCGACACGCATCGACTTAGCTATGTTGATGTTGGACTAATACTGCCTAATAAAGATAACAATAATAAAACAGTCAGGGCTGTGGCGAATTACCGTGCTCAGCTTTATTGTCTAGGAACCTAACGATGAAAAAAGGCACTTTTTTTTGCGTTGACGCCCATACTTGCGGCAACCCAGTACGCCTTGTCACTAGTGGTCACCCTCATCTAAAGGGCCAAACCATGAGTGAAAAAAGGCAGGATTTTTTGGCTCATCACGATTGGATCCGCCAGTCGTTAATGTTCGAACCACGTGGACATGACATGATGTCAGGCTCGTTCTTGTATCCGCCGTGTTCAGACAATAGTGACGCCAGCATTCTATTTATAGAAACTAGTGGCTGCTTACCGATGTGTGGTCATGGCACGATTGGCACGATTACCAGTGCAATAGAGCAAGGTCTATTAACCCCCAAGATCCCTGGGCAATTAATTATCGACGTACCCGCGGGTCAAATACGTATTGAATATCAACAAACAGACAATAAAGTCGAGTGGGTAAAAATTTACAATATCGCCAGTTACCTTGCGCACCGAGACAAAGTCATCGAGGTGCCAGAGCTGGGACAATTAACCGTAGATATCAGCTATGGTGGCAATTACTATTGTATTGTAGAGCCACAAGCAAATTTTCCAGGCATTGAGCACTGGAGCGCCAGCGAAATCGTTCATTGGAGCAACATCGTTAGAAAAGCAGCTAACGAGCAATTAAGCTGTACCCATCCTCATGATGAAACCGTTAATGGCATTAGCCACTTATTGTGGACTGGTCGTACTCAAAGTGATGGCAGTGACGGTGCCAACGCTGTCTTCTACGGTGATAAAGCCATCGACAGATCGCCCTGTGGCACAGGAACCAGTGCGCGTATGGCTCAGCGTTTTGCCAAAGGACTGTTAAAAGAAGGCGATAGCTACGTCCACGAAAGTTACATTGGCAGTCAATTTGTCGGAAAAGTTGAGTCAGTAACCAACGTTGGAGATTACCCAGCCATTATGCCCAGTATTCAAGGCTGGGCACGTGTCACTGGTTTTAACCAAATTATTGTTGATGATGAAGATCCCTACGCTATGGGATTTCAGGTCATATAACATCAATTGTATGTATATACCCAAGCCACTTGAAGCTGCATGTTTCAGAGCTCGGGTAGGAATCGAATACAAGGCATGATTTGTAATTAATGGTTATTCCCTGATTATGAATCATAACGCGGTAGTCGTTTCCTACCCGAACTCCCAGAGGGCAAGGCGATAAGCGACCAACTACGTCGTTATAAGATATTTATTAATTTCTACATGGACGTAGAACATTAGGATAACGCAGGAGCAGTTATCGGGAATGACTTAATGACACATCTTATGCCTAGTATTTGGCGCGCTTCTCGACTTGCTGAAATCGAGCATCTTCATGTAGCTTGGGTATACAATTGAGAGCAACTAACATTACTAAGAGAGAAATCGCATGATTGAGATTACAGGAAAACATCTAATTAATGGCCAATGGGTTAACAGCACTACAGCGACATTCGCCAGTGCTAATCCAAGCACAGACGACGTTAATCCATGGACATTTTTCGAGGCAAGTGCTGATGATGCAGATAGCGCCGTCGCTAGCGCCAATGACGCATTTCGCCAGTATCGTCGTAAAAGCGCCGCTCAGCGCGCAGCACTACTCAATGCTATCGCTAGCGAGATTGAAAACCTTGGTGAACAATTAGTGCACGCGGCAATGAGTGAAACAGCACTACCACAAATGCGTATTGAAGGTGAACGCGGCCGAACATGTGGCCAGCTTCGCGCATTTGCCAACAATTTGCTTAATCCTATTAGCCCTGTATTTATTGACCATGCGCAACCAGAGCGTCAACCATTGCCTAAAGGTGACAGCCGTTTAACCAACACGCCACTTGGGCCAGTTGTTGTCTTTGGGGCAAGTAATTTCCCACTGGCCTTTTCAACGGCAGGTGGCGATACCGCATCAGCGTTGGCGGCAGGCTGTAGTGTTATTGTAAAAGGCCACCCAGCCCACCCAGCAACAACAGAGCTCGTAAGTCATGCGATTCAACGGGCAATAGACATCTGTGACATGCCAGCTGGTGTGTTTAATATGGTACAATCTACAACACCACAAGTCGCTCAGCAATTGGTGCAACATCCACAAGTTAAAGCGGTTGGTTTTACCGGTTCACAAAAAGTGGGGGATATTCTCAACAAGCTAACTCAGGAGCGTCCAATAGCTATTCCATTCTTTGGCGAGCTAGGCAGTACGAACCCTCAGTTCATCTTGCCACAAAAATTAGCGAGCGATGCCCAGTCTTTAGCCAATAACCAAGTCGCATCGATGCTTATGGGCCACGGCCAATTTTGTACATCGCCTGGACTCGTTATTGTCCAAAACTCAGATGGTCTTGAAGGTTACTTAGCAACGCTTGCTAACGCGATTAGCGAATCATCAGCTGGTACTATGCTCACCAAAGGTATTGCACAGACTTACAATCGTCAGGTAGATTTGTTGTTATCGAATCCATCGTTAACGCATATTGCAAGCGGCGGCGCTAGCAGTGGCGACTGTCAAAGTTCAGCTAACGCATTTAGCGTCTCAGCAAGCGACTTTATCGCTCAGCCTGCCTTACAAGAGGAAGTATTTGGTCCTTGTGCATTAGTGGTTATTTGTGACAATGATGAACAAATGGGTGAGTTTGCTTTATCACTAACCGGACAACTAACGGCAAGTGTATTTGGCAGCGACGATGAATTACTTGATTACATTGACTTGGTTGATGATATTGCGCAAAGCGTTGGTCGCCTAATGTTTAATCAACTCCCAACAGGTGTTGAAGTATGCCACTCGATGCAGCACGGAGGGCCATATCCAGCGTCGACAGCGCCACAAACAACATCCGTGGGCAGTCAAGCAATCAATCGTTTCACGCGTCCTATTTGCTTACAGAACATGCCAATTGCACTTCAACCTGAAGAAATTAAAGACGGTGCAACCAACCCACAAGTTATTGTTTAAGCCAATTTATTCGTCGGATTAATATACGATATAATCAAAAAGAGGCACTTATTGCCTCTTTTTAGTTATCTTGTTCTTATCTTTTTCCTCAAAAAGGTCTACTATGAATAGTAACCGTAAAAAATGGCAATCGACTGATAACTATAATGAATAACAATTCTCAAATCGTCCATAAAACCCGCACCCAAGTGGTCGTTGAAGTATTAAGAGAGCGCATCCTATCTGGTGATATCAAAGCTGGAACGCCACTTCGTCAAAGCGCGTTAGCCGCTGAACTCAACGTAAGTAGAATCCCGATCAGAGAAGCATTACTGCAATTGGAGGCAGAAGGTTTAGTCAAATTCGAAGCGCATAAAGGAGCCACTGCGGCGCAATTATCTAGCTCACAAGTACGTGAACTATTTGAACTAAGAGCTTTATTAGAAACGGATTTATTGGCAAAATCAATCGAAAAAATGACTGCTCAAGATATTGAAAATTCTCGAGAAATGTTACAACAGCTTGAAGAGTCATTTCATCATACAAATTCAAGTAATCTGTGGAGTGATTTAAACACTCAGTTCCATACCAGCCTTTACCTTGCAGCTGATCGCCCAAATACCATGGAAATCGTTCAAAACCTTAATTCAAATTGCGATCGTTATATTCGATTACACTTGATGCAAAAAGGTGGTATTCCTCGTGCAGAACAGCAACATCAAGAAATATTATCACTGTGCGAAAAACGCGATATTGAAGGTGCTTGCCGTGTCCTCAAAGAACATATCTTAGGCAGTGCACAAGATCTTATTGATTTAGTTGATACCCACAACGCAGAGCAAGACCCCAAATAATCATCAAGTTTCGTTTGAACTCACCTATTTTAAATAGGTGAGTTATTTAACACTTAGATCCCGCAAACATTTCTCCTTCGCCTTTCGCTCTAAACCATTTAGTAATAATAATTTTTTCACCTTCTTCCACTGGCATACCATGATGTATTGTATGTGGGTTTGGAAAGCCATTTTCATCCAAATTATTCCATATTACCGCCTGTCCGGCCTTTGGATAGAATGTATGGCGTAGATCGACAAACTTAGTGCCGCCGCCTTTAGGCGTATCTTGTAAATAAATCATGAATGTCCATGTCCGTTGGCCTTCACGTTGGGCAAATTGGAGATATTCATTGGTATGAGGTTCAAAATAATCAGTATGGGCTTTAAATTGTTGACCAACTTGATATCGTTGCGCTTGAATACCTTCTGAATGTGATCTGTTTATACCAAGTGCAGCAGCGATCTTCTGATCAATCTGGGCTATAAACTCATTATCAAGAAGCGATAAATCACAAGTTGAACTCGTTCTGAAGGCATCATCGCCATTGAATTGCGTCACTGTTGACGGACGTAAATTATCACCAATGATCGTCAGTAACTTTTCACACTCATCTGCCGACAAAAAATCATCCCATTGAAAGAGCTGGATCAGTGAATTATCAAAAGGCGTGATCTGAGGCTTTGGGGAATTCACCACCGAGATATTTGCCAACGCATTATAATCAGCGCCATCGTGCCGATCAGCGAGCTCTTGCTTCACTGTCTGTTTTTTCTTGATTGGATTTAGGAAATGCTGTGGAGCTATCGCTTTATCAACTTGTTGTTGGCTAAAACCCTCTTTAAATAATATCTCCCGAAGTTCAATTTTGTCACACCCCCGCGCGAGGTTATCGTCTATCCAAGTATGCCAAGCGGCGTCTAACACCTTTGTCATTACACCCTCTCACAATCGATCAATTATCTACAGACAATAGCAAGATTAGAGAGAAAACTAAATCTAAAATATGACCTTAATGGCTGAATTTTAACAACTGTTTCAACGTTAAAGAGGGCATTCCGATTGCCGCAACCTGTGCTAACAAGAGCTGGGCTGTTGTTAAAGCATCGCCGAGGGCATTATGCGCATCGCTACTGGGTAAGCCATAACGATCAGCGCTATTATTTAAGCGTAGCAATTGCTTATCAAAGTGCTCACCTTGACGCTAGCGGCTTCTATTTGCAAAGTATCGATGACACTAAAAGGCAAATTATGGTGGTAAATTTTCTTCGCAGCCTGACGAAAAAATGCGACATCCAATGACACATGGTGTCCCACGATGACTCGGCCTTTTAAGGCGCTCAATAAGATGTCTAATCCTTCTTCAAGTCAATTTTATGATGACACTATTTGGCTATTTATACCAATTGCATTAAGTAAGTGATCTTGTTGTGCGTAGAGAAAATCAGCTAAAACAAGGCGCTCGATTGACTAATAGCTGGCTATTAGGATTGAGAGCAACGCCATTTTAGTTAATTTTAACAAGTACAAGTGGGCAAATATTTAATGCAATTGGTATAAGCACCCACATCCCTGTGGGCGAGGCATGAGGATTGATGCTGGGTTTACCCCAGTGAATGACGAATAACGCGGCACAAAATACTTTTAGGTGAATCTTATGGACAGCATTTGTTTGTTATTTCTACGGCGTTTTCGCCTATTCGTGTATTGCTACGGGGATGTAGCTCATTAGGATAATGCAGGAGCTATTATCGAGCCAGCTACACAACATAGGCTCTGCCTTGAAGAAACCTCAAACAAATTGCTGCAAAAATAAACTCAAAAGATCAACCGACCCTAGTCTACCTTTTCACTGACTCTACGACGCCTATTGTGTGAATAATCATTGGCATTGATTAATGATTACGCTAACTTAGCATTAAGTGGATAAATGGGAGGTAACTAATGAAACGGTGTTTTCTTACTAACTTTACTGCATTTCTTTTTACAATTTCTTTTTGCTTTGCTAGCAGCGGTGTCTTGGCTGCCAATGAGCCTGAAATTATCATCATGACAGAAATGAATCCTGTCAAGCAAAGTCGTCATCCGATGTATAAAAACGGCTTAGATATCATTAAACACTCAAAATTAGATTATAAGATTCGTTCGATGCCTTGGAATCGAGCATATCACTCAGCAAAAACCACCGCCAATGCCGTCATATTCCCGATTTATAAAATCCCGAATAGAAAAAACGATTTTCACTGGGTATGCCCCATAGCCTCATCTCGCAATATGTATCTCTTTCGATTAGCATCACGTCAAGATTTACATATCAATAGGTTCGCGCAAACAACAGGTAAGGTTATCGGTGTTGTAAAAGAGAGCATGCTGCATCAATACATTTTGAAACATCAGCAAAAAAGCAACTTCAGTTTAGATTCAACAGTCTATGACGCAACAAATATCGAGAAGTTACTCAATGGCCGGCTAGATTATATTGCACAATCACAAGAGCAATTCATTGAGTACTTTAAAAGAAATAACTTATCGCATCATCTTGTTAAAAAAGAACTACTAATATATGACCACACGCTTTATCCGATGTGTATGGCCATTTCAAAAGGAACGGCGCAAGAAACAGTCGATAAGATTAGCGCATCACATCATGCGTTATTTGGTCATAATGACTTTTCGCCGCAACCCATTATTAATGGTTTCGAAAATTGTCATTAACATAACGTAGTGCTTGTTCTCGTGTAGTAAAGATATGCTTTGAATCGATTTTATCCAGTAACTTTAACTTATTAAAATCTTGAATTACTCGGTCGCAAACACCACTGAGTAACACTTTTTGACCTTGCTGCTCTGAATCGATGATTATTTCTTCAATCGCAATAGTACTGGTAATACCTACAAAGCGAGCGCGACTAAAGTTAATTAACAATATTTGGTGCTCACTGTCAGACACACATTGCTTTAAGCCACGTGCCACGCCGAAGCCAATAGGGCCAGAGATATCAAGTAAGGTTGCTGTTTTCTCTACGCTGGTCACCAGCTCTTTCTCTGTGACCGATAAGCTATTATCGGCAGCAGTTAGAAGATTCAAGTTATCCAACTGAATTTCAGATAAGCGTCGAATCGTCACCAAGTTCGCCACAAACACACCAATTAATACAGCGGTAACAAGATCAAAAACGACCGACATAACCATGGTAGATAACATTAATCCGGCGCTAAATAACGGGACTTGATGTAGCCGTTTTAAGAAACGCCAATCAATGATGTTTAATCCAACATTCATTAAGATTGCAGCTAAAACCACCGATGGGATAAATGCCGTATATTCCCCGCCCCAATTAACAATCAATAAAATAAACGCCGCATGGAGCATGCCTGATAAAGGGGTTGTGCCACCTGCACGTAAATTACTGACCGTTCTCATTGTTGCACCACCACCGGGCAGTGCGCCAAATAATCCTGCGATTGTATTACCGATACCTTGACCAACTAGCTCCTGATCAGAATCATGAAAGTCTTTAGTAATACTATCAACTGTTAAGGAGGTCATGAGAGAGTCTAACGTTGAAAGCGTAGCGATCAACAATGCAGATTTAATCATTTCACCAGCTAATTCAGTATTCCAAACGGGCCATGAAAACGACGGAAGGCCACTCGTTATAGCACCAACGACAGGAATATTTACATCTGATATTAGAAAGTAACTCGTTGCCAATACAAGAGCTGCGATACTACCTGGTACATATTTGTTTAATGCAGCAGGCCAAAAATAGACCAATGCCAAACACATTAATCCCATCGCAATATTAGCGTGATTAAACACGGTAGCTTGTTCAAACAACTGACTAATTGGCACGCCGAATAACGGCTCAACTTGCGACAGTAATATTAAAACCCCAATACCAGAAGTAAATCCAGAGATGACAGGATAAGAAACTAAGGTAAAATATTTACCAAGTTTTAATAATCCAAAAGCAATCTGAAACAAGCCAGCTAAGCTCACAACAGTAAATGCGGCAACTAACCCATTATCTGGCGATTGTGCAACAAAACTTGTTAGAATGGCCGCCATCGCAACCGTTAATCCCGTATTAGGGCCTGAGACTTGCACATTGGTGCCGCCAAATAGTGAGGCAAAAAAACCTGTGATAATGGCACAATAAATACCCGCACTTGCACCAGCACCAGAGGTAATACCAAATGCAAGTGCAAACGGCAGTGCAACGATGGTTGAAGTGAGCGCGCCAAACACATCACCTTTGATGGTGTGTTTATTAAAATGGGATAAACGAAGCATTGTTGCCTTTTATGAACGATGAAGAGGAGTGAACGATTGGCACTAATGATAATAAATTATCAGTGACATTTCTTGTTCAATCGTGAAAACTAAGAAAGGCCTCGCAGAAATATTGCGAGATTAGATCAAAATAACCAAAAAGAGTGTAATCATTGTCGATTTCTAATATCACTTACGGACTAATGACTATAGTGTTTATGGCCAGTACGACGTCTACTGAGCAAGTATATAAATATCGCCGTGCTGACGGTACGGTCGTATTTAGTGACCTAAAACCTAAAGTGGACAATTTTCAAACACTAAAATTTGATTGTTATGCCTGTAGCACCAATTCATTAGTTAATTGGACAAAGACGCCTCTGCATAAAAAATACCAAGCGATAGTCAATACGGCAGCGCAAAAATATAACGTTGATAGCGCACTAATTAGCGCGGTTATTCATGCAGAATCAGCGTTTAACCCACATGCTGTCTCTAAAGTAGGCGCGCAAGGGTTGATGCAACTTATGCCGGAAACCGCTAATTATTTAGGGGTGAAGAATCCTTTTGATGTATCTGAAAACATCCATGGCGGCGCTCACTATTTGCAAAAAATGCTCAATAAATTCAATGGTGATATAAGCCTTGCAACGGCAGCATACAACTCAGGTCCTTCTACTGTTGCTAGATACAAAGGGATTCCTCCCTATAAGGAAACTAAAGCTTATGTTAAACGTGTTGCCATTTTATATAAACGATATCAAATGCTTTGAAGCCGATCTACATGCCTATTTCTAGATAAAAAAAGAGGAGCCATTAGGCTCCTCTTCATTTACATCATCAACTTATACCAATTGCATTAAGTAAGTGATCTTGTTGTGCGTAGAGAAAATCAGCTAAAACAAGGCGCTCGATTGACTAATAGCTGGCTATTAGGATTGAGAGCAACGCCATTTTAGTTAATTTTAACAAGTACAAGTGGGCAAATATTTAATGCAATTAATGGTATTAGAAAGTACCCCAAATTGATAATTTGTATTCTGGCTCTCTGCGGCGGTTAGACACTTCATATCCGTTATATTCACCATTGCGATCACCCTCATAAAACTCTCGAGTACGCGTGTATTTGGCAACATTGACACTGTTAACTTCAAGCTGAACTTTATAGTTATCAAAATAGGTTGTTTCAACAAATATTAGGCCACGATGATTACCTTCAAAACTTGTAATCTCATCAACACGATAAGCGGTATCTTCAAATTCACTCCAGTATCTAAAGCCCCACGCAAATTTATGCTCTACCATGTCTTGACGGAAACTCACATTGACTTCATGAGGGACATCACCACTTGTTGGACGATGACGGCCAATAATCTTATCGTAAAACTCTGAGTCTTCGTGCTCATAAGACACTTCTAACAAGCCATTATCAAGAAATCCATCGGTTGGTAAATTTAGCGACACATCTACGCCCCACAATTTAGACGTTCCCGCATTACCAAGGCCTTGTCCGCCATTTTCCAAGATGATCTCTTCAAGTTGGTCATCACGCCATTTATGCATTGCTTCTATTTTAAAGCTGCCTTTTTCGCTAAAGTTCCAATCATAGGTAAATGATAAATCGCTACTTTGTTCTGGTTTTAATTTTGAATTGCCAGAAACATTACGATCTTCTTCAGCAGAATTACTGGCAGCAAAATCTGAAAAATTAAGTTGCCCAACAGAGTGCTCAGCTTTAACCACCAAGTTCATATCGTTATTGAGTTTATAATTCGCAGACAAACGTGGCTTAATAAAGTCAAATTTTTGCTTATTTTCACTATCACCTTCGACTTCAATTTGTGAAAACTCCGCGGTCAATCCACCGTCAATTGTTAGCTTTTCGCTATAGGAATAAACAAAACTAGCGAAGACTTCCGCGCGATTTTCAGTCACTTGGATTGTCGCATTGGATAATTCTGCCGCTTGGTTATTTTCAATATATACCTGTTTGGTATTAAGATAATTTCGAGCGACTTCAACGCCAAACTCTGGTTTAAACGTGCTGCTTCCCGTATAACCATAGGTGTTTCGAACAATATATTCACTTTCATAGCTATCACTCTGATACACGCTATTATTCGTAGTGATATCTCGCTCGTTAGTCTTTGAAATGCTCTTATTCTTGCGATCTTCGATCTTCCCTAATGCTAAACTATGCCACTTCCAATCATCACGTTTTTGTACCCAATCGACACCGAATTCACCGGTTCTAAAACGATTGACTTGCTCTAATTCCCACACATAATCCGGCTCGTTTTCGCCGATTTCTCGCAATTTATAATAGTTACGCGATAAATCATTGATCCATTTATCACTGCCTAATCGACCATTTAGGGTTAATTTACCAAGCTCAAAATCTCGAGAAATCTGTCCATTGGTAAATGAAAAACGCCCCAAATTTTCACGCTCTTCATAAGCTGACTCTTGAAGTGTATTATCTTTATCATAACTATTGATAACGGCTTTTCTAAAATTGGGGCCATAACCAATATCAATATCGGCAACCGCTTCCCATTCACCTAAATTCGTATTGATAGCCGCTTCAATATTTGGTTTTGGATCGCCAAAAGGTGCTCGGCGAAATTTGAGTGCCCAGGTGCCAGATGTTATATCAGTGCGTTTAATAACATTTGCCACAACAGACTGACCTGCGGCATCGCCAGCGCTTACGCCGCCACGAATGATTTCAATGCGCTCGACTTGCTCTGCTGGAATACGTTGTAGTGCACCAACCAAACCACCAGATTTAGAGGTAGGGCGGGCACCATCGATTAAAACGTTACCGGCATTGCCACCAAAACCACGAGCATTATCCCCACGGTCAAAGCTAAAACCAGGGAGACGAACTATCATGTCGAACGCGTTTTGCGGCTGATATTGACTGAAGAATGAAGCAGGATAATTAGAATGATTTTGTGCTGACTTTGCCTTTGCTTGGGCAACTTCTTGTGCTAGCGTAGAAAGTGGAAAGGCTAGCGTAAAAACACTCAAACATCCGGTTAAAAGAATCTTTTTAGATGAAAAAACTGAAGAATTTATCATGATAGTTATTTAATTATGATCACTTAAGAATGTGACTACATTGTAACGTAAATTAATGTTAATTCTGCGGTTAAACTGTGTCTAAATATTTCGCTTTAAAATTTAATTAGATGGCTTAGGCTGATTGATACCCACTGAACGACACGGCTCTACTTTATAACTATAACCATATGCGGCGCTGTCATCCGGAGTGATGATTAACATTTCATAATCGTTTATTTCAACCACTCTGGCAGGTTCGTCAAATTGGCAACGGGAAAAACTATCGGCTTCAAGTACGTAGATAAAATAATTGAGACTAGCGAGTACAACATTGCGGTAGCTGTAATAAATTGACATTTGTTGCTCTTGATCACCGGTATTCAACCGAATGCCAAACGCGCTATCGCCTAATTCACTCGATAGGCTAGCGACTTCACTTGTCTCATTAACAGTTTGTTCAGACGACGCTTCTTTGCCATCCTCTTGTGCTATTTTAGCTTGCTTTTGTTCCTGCACAACGCCATCTAATACACCATTGAGCTGCTTACTAATATCAACAAAGTTCTTTTCATTTAGTGCTATCAACTGCACCAGGAGTACCAAAGAAAGTCCCATACGGATCAGGGTTGTTAGCACTGGGAATTTAGATTGACTAAGAAATTTAACTGCTCGCACACCAAAAGGCCTTAGCAGAAGAATCGCAAAAATATAAAATGGCGATAAAACTTGCAAAAACAATAATGCAAGAAACGTAAATCCAATAATCCATACTGGCAAGTACATTAAAATAACTAAGTTATGGGTATATGGAAGGTGCTCTGCGGCGATCCCTGAAACATCATTAACAATAGATGCGGCACTAACCAGCGCGAGATTTGCCACTATTGCATAAAAAAACAACAAGCATGACTTTCCTAATAACGAATGCCAGATCCGAGTGAATCTTGGCCAAAATTCTAATCCTAGCGCAAGCAAGGTAAAAATACAGACTAACGGCCAATTAGGATCAGGAAAACACAGTAAAATTAACGTCAAACCATAAAGTTTTTGCGGCGTATTTAACTGGCTAACCCCCGACCATAAACGATTATGGATAGTTGTTAGCCATCCAATAAGCGACTGAGCCAGAGATTTCGGCTGCTTAAGCAGATTGGCTAAACGCTCCATGAATTATTTTCCCTTTCCTAATGATGAGAACTACTTTATGTAATGCTCGTCAAATTTCTTGTTATGACGACGATATATCTGACGAATCGTATCGTTATTCGTCAATGTATCAAGTGATTGATTAAGTTTAACTGCTAGCTGAGTCTGTTAGGCCAACTTGCTGTGCTTAGACACTAAAATAGACATTGCAAGGCTATTAGTATTAGACAACGGAAAGTTGATAAACTGGTGTTTAAAATCTAGCTTGTTTGCCGCTGACTGAAATGCATCAGTACTGGCGACAACCGTGTCAAGTCGTCCTTTATCGAGCATCTTAGCTAACACGCTATAACTAGCAACATCAGTTTTTGACACTTGATGCTCGGTAAAAACATCGGTTAACCTTTGCCCCCAGTTTGCGCCGCGTAACATGCCAATACGTTTTTGGCTAAAAGACGATGGTGAACCTGATATTTGTTGATTTTTTGTCGCGGGAACAAATAAGTTTGCACATCCCCAGCCAATTGGCAGCGCAAGATAATCGGCATATACTTCACATTCTTGACGCTTAAACAACCCAATGACAGCATCAAGGCGACCGATTTCTAATGATTTGAGTAAGCGCTTTATCGGCATTGGCTGAAGTTTGACATCAAAATTAACTTCAGACGCAGTTGCTCGCATGATATCTGGCAGTGCACCAACATACTTCCCTTCGTCCACTCTTTTAATCGAACTCATAAAACCAACATTCACTATTTGTTTCTTAGTGCCTGTTATTGGTTCAGATTGCAAAGTATTAGAGAAAATAACACTGACGATAGCTAGCACGCTATATGTAAATAAACGATTAAATTTTTCCATGCGGCCCCTTAAATAAACAGCCTAACAACCTTTTTCTAGTGCGTTATTTTGGCAAGACAGGCTTCCAATGCCTAACGGCCAACATACCACTAAGAAAAATGGCTTACTACTAATGGACAAAGATTATCAAACTCTACAGGCCTGAGGCAACCTAAGTTTCTGATTTTTTCAGGAGCAATTAATTAGGGTCTGTAGTTCTTTGCGGCCTATCTATTTTCTTCAGCCTTACTGCTGATAGGCAAAGATATGGCCACTTGTAACCCACTAATCTGACCGTCTTGGTATAAATTACTGATGGTCAGTTTACCAGCATGAGCTATCACAATATCATTACACAGCGCTAGCCCTAAGCCACTTCCTTGATGTTTTGTCGTATAGAAAGGTAATAATGCCTGTTGTAATTGTTGCTCCGACATACCTTGCCCGCCATCGATTACTATTAGGCTCTGCCTTGTAGAAACCCCAAACAAATGCTGTCCGTAGGATTCACCTAAAAGTATTTTGCGCGGCGTTATTCGTCATTCACTGGGGTAAACCCAGCATCAATCCTCATGCCTCGCCCACAGGGATGTGGGTGCTTATGTTCTGTCTGGAACAGTGAACATGTGCCCAAAACCCTTTTAGATTGAACAAAATATAAAAGAATCGGCCGCAAGCGACCGAGTTTCAAAAGAGCCCCAGCTGATTACCAAAATTCTCTTTCTTGCCTAAATCAATTAGCTGGTTTTGCAAATCTTGACGAATTATTTCTTCGGTGGCATTGCCAACCGTTTCCACAAAGTAACTTTGATACCAATTGCATTAAATATTTGCCCACTTGTACTTGTTAAAATTAACTAAAATGGCGTTGCTCTCAATCCTAATAGCCAGCTATTAGTCAATCGAGCGCCTTGTTTTAGCTGATTTTCTCTACGCACAACAAGATCACTTACTTAATGCAATTGGTATAAAGTGAATTTACGCCAAGACAAGAAAAAAAAACGCGCCAACCTTTTAAGTCGTTATTATACAGTAAGTTAAGAGTTTTAAAGGAGTAAAGCCCACTGTCCGAACACACGTCGAACAGCGGCGAACAGCGATTACTTAGCTAGCGGTAGCAATCATCTCAATATGGGGAATGTCATCTTCGAGGTACATGTCAGAGGCCTTCACAAAACCAAACTGATTGTAAAACTTTTCAAGCGGCTCTTGTGCTGATATTTTTATCGCTGCGTTAGGCCACATTGATTGAGCAAGTTCAACCGACCGTGACATAAGATCATAACCAACGTTTGTGCCTCGACAAGATTTATCAACGATGACTCGGCCAATGCTCGCATAATTATCGTAACTTACGCCAGGCGCCAATACACGCGTATAAGCCACTAATTCCTCACCTTTATAACCAAGTACATGATGAGTTTGAGGGACTAAATCTTTACCATCAATTTCTTGGTAATAGCACGTTTGCTCCACCACAAAAACAGCCACTCGTAGCTGCAATAACTGATACAATTGCGCGGTCGTTAATTTGTCGAAAGGTAATACTTGCCAATCGATTGTTTGTGAAGACATAAAAATCCTTATACAAAAGCATGAACGTCTCGTGAGTAATCTGTGATGCTATTCAAGGATTCATTATTTAATCCTGAGTTTGTCACATTTCCACGACATAAGAGGCTACTATAGCCAACATTGATATTTAAACACACTTTTTGTGTGTGTTGACGTAAAATAATATTTTTTAGTTGTCAAGACAATAACTTACATGCATTATCACGCGTAAAATTAATAATAATTAAAAGCATAGGAAATTTTAAATGAATGTACTTATGGGCATAGTCGGTATTATTACCTTAATCACTATCGCCATTTTAATGTCGGAAAACCGTAGAGCAATTAACATTCGAACTGTTGTTGTTGCCTTTTTGCTGCAAGCAGGATTAGGCGCATTTGTTCTTTACGTACCAGCAGGTCAAAGTATTCTAGAAGGTATTTCTAGTGCTGTTCAATCTATTATTGATAGTGCCCAAGAGGGATTAAATTTCTTATTCGGCGGTTTGGTCGGACCGAAGATGTTTGAAGTATTCGGTGATGGTGGATTCGTTTTCGCACTGCGTGTACTTCCAATTATCATATTCTTCTCTTCATTTATTGCTGTGCTTTATTACCTTGGTGTCATGCAAAAAGTTATCACCGTGTTAGGTGGGTTATTGCAAAAAGCGATGGGAACAAGCCGAACAGAGTCTTTATCTGCAACCGCCAATGTATTTGTAGGCCAGACAGAAGCACCTTTAGTTGTTCGTCCTTATATTAAAGGAATGACTCGTTCAGAATTATTCGCGGTAATGGTAGGTGGCTTAGCGTCTGTTGCTGGTTCAGTATTAGCGGGATACGCCAGTTTAGGTATCGAACTAAAATATCTTGTGGCGGCATCCTTTATGGCCGCTCCTGGTGGTTTGTTAATGGCAAAACTGATGGTGCCAGAAACACAGACGCCAACGAATGCATCAGACGAAGATGAAGAAGGTAACGAAAAGCCTGCAAATGTCATTGAAGCGGCGGCCAATGGTGCAAGTTCAGGGATGCAGTTAGCACTAAATGTTGGTGCGATGTTATTAGCATTCATCGGTTTAATCGCGGTAATGAATGGTTTGGTTGGCTACATAGCCTCATTAGCTGGATATGACGGCATCACTATTCAACTCATTTTAGGCTATATATTCTCACCACTTGCATTTTTAATTGGTGTGCCTTGGCATGAAGCAGTACAAGCAGGTAGCTTTATAGGTCAAAAACTCGTTGTTAATGAGTTCGTTGCTTATATTGATTTTATCAATATCAAGGACACGTTATCTCCGCATACTCAGGCAATAGTCACCTTTGCATTATGTGGTTTTGCTAACCTGTCTTCAATCGCTATCCTTTTAGGTGGTATTGGCGCGATGGCACCGTCACGACGCACTGAAATTGCAAAACTAGGCTTAAAAGCAGTTGCTGCAGGTAGCTTATCTAACTTAATGAGTGCAACGATTGCGGGCTTATTTTTATCCTTCTAATTTAGTACGACGGCGCTGTATATAACCAGCGCCGCCATTCCTATCACATAATGACTACCAGTTGTTTCTCACAAAAAGATTGATTAAATTAACGTTATATAAGATATTGTCTTCTCAATAAAATATGACGTGTAAGCCATACTGATTAGACGCAATATTTACTTTTTTCATTGTCACTGCAAACTTTATAAGCGAAAGTCGCTTTAACCACTAAGCTTGTGTGGCCACCTAAAGATATATGGATATATGAGCAAGAATTTAACGAAAGTTAAAATTATCGGCGCCTTCGTTTGTTTTCTGGTGTTATTTTTTGCTATTAACTTCTGGTCTGATATTTCTCAGAAAATTCTCAATCGCCAAAAGAGTTCATTGACGCAAGAGCTCACAATAGCCAATGCCATTCAAATTGAAAACTTACTTAATGACGCGACTAATTCTGAAAAAATTATTCAATCAGCGTTAAAAAATAACCCAGAAAACGTATCAGAGCTGTCTGCCCTAGCAAATTCAGTCGTTGAGAACTTCCCTGAAATAAACCAAGTTCGTTTTTCGCCCAATAATATTACCTCGCATGTATTCCCTGAGCGTTTCAAAAATCAATATCTTGGCAAAGTTATTGTCGCACCTATCAACCGACAAAATCGTGAACTGTCATATACTACTTTTTTATCGCCGCCGCAGATTATTAATGGCGACTATATTGTAAAAAGTCACATGCCCGTTTCAGTCGAAGAAACGCATTGGGGCTACATTACCT
Source organism: Psychrobium sp. nBUS_13 (assembly GCF_051201665.1). Lineage (GTDB taxonomy): Bacteria > Pseudomonadota > Gammaproteobacteria > Enterobacterales > Psychrobiaceae > Psychrobium. Next base: position 2,829,817 of record NZ_CP179210.1, read on the forward strand.
ATCACATTAATCTGTCAACATTGTTCAAAAAGATCAAACTCAATCAACTAGACGCGACTCAATATAGTTACCAAGTAATTCACCAAGGTACCTATAATAAGTCAACGGTATTAGCAGAATCATCAACCCCTTTGCATCAAGATTATTATTCTGCGGCGATACGGGTTCCTAATAATGCTTGGTATTTAAAGTTGAGTGCCAATGCAACGACTGACAATCCATTATTCATTATTAATTTAATATTTAGCTTTATGTTGGCGTCAGTTTTCACATTAATTGGATTCTTGGGCATTTCAGAGCCATCGCGTTTACGTAATAGTATGAAGCGTTTACTTGAACGATTCGAGTACCAACAGCTCATCTTAAATCAAGTTCTCGATAACGTTTCCGATGAAGTCTACATTTCTGATCGCAATGGCAAAGTTTATTTAAATAGCAGTAATGCGACTGAAAATTACCATATTCCGTCGAACATTATTTTAGAGAATAATAACCAACGACTCACCGAAAACTATTTATACGAAATAGATAATAAAACACCAATAGTGCAAACTGATCATCCATTTAATCGCGCGTTATTTAATAATGAAACAGTGATTAAACAGGTGATGATTACACCACCAGATCAACCGAGCTATGGATTAGAATTACGAAGCCAACCAATCTTTGACGCGTTGTATAACAAAGTTGGTGCATTGTGTATCGGTCAGCGTCGAGAAGTTGTTCAAGATTCAGCAACGCCTAATACAAGTCGCAATGTCATATTGGATATGTTGGCGCACGACAAACCCTTAAAGTCTGTTTTTGAACATATCATCAATGAAACCCAATCTAACCTTGATGATGTTCACGCTGCGATTACCCTAATCAATCCTAAAACACAGAAAATTAGCGATGTTATTAGTAAAGATTTGCCATCATTCTATGTCGACTCACTGATTGGCCTGAATGTCGAAGATCGTGTCATGTCTAATTGCAGCGCGATTTATCATGATAAGCTGACCATTGTTGAAGATATTGAAGTACACCCATTTTGGGTGGACTATAAAGAACTAGCACGCCAAGCTAAATTCCGCTCATGTTGGTCTCAGCCAATTCATGATCCCCACAATAATGTGCTCGGCACGCTTGATTTGTACAGCGCCAGCGTCAATCAAACTGCGCCAGCGGATATTATGGTACTAAAAGAAGCAGCCATATTGTGCTCACTCACGCTTGAACGGCATCGAGACAGCCATCGCTTACAAAAAATGTCTCTTGCGGTGCAGCACAGTAGCAATGCCGTTATTATTACCGATGACGCGGGTATTATTGAATATATCAATCCTCATTACACCAAGGTCAGTGGCTATGCGCCAGTCGAAAAACTAGGCACTTTAATTCCTATATTCGATCATAATGTCACTCCTAGTCACATTGTTAATGACATTAATCAACACTTATCAGTTAACAATAAATGGCAAGGAGAACTCAAAGGACAAACTAAAAAACGAGGTGATTATTGGGCAATGGTGAGCGTGACGCCTATTTTGTCAGAAGACAGAAAGATTAATCATTTAGTGTTTGTACTTGAAGACATCACTCAAATTAATCAAAACGTTAATCGAATTGATTATCACAATTCACATGATCCCCTCACCAACTTATACAATCGTCAGGCGTTTGATCACCGTTTGCAGTTTTTGTTTACACGTGCGCAAGAAGATATTCGAACACACAGTCTTTGCGCCATTAATATCGATCAATATAACTACCTAGATCAAGAATATGGTTATCAAGCGAGCGACGAATTACTGCGACAAGTGAGTCAAATTCTCAGCCAACAATTACGCCGTAGAGATACCCTAGCCCGTTTAGGTAGCGATCAATTTGTAGTCTTAATGGAAGATTGCGATAGCGCCAGTGCGATGGGGACAGCTAAAGAGCTGACTGCACGTATGAATGGATTTAAATTTGATTGGGCAAACCAAACCGTTGATATTTCATTAAGTGTGGGTATTAGTGAGGTAACCAGCCAAAGTGAATCTCCAGTACAGGTTTGTCGCCAAGCTGATATGGCATGTAATAAAGTCAAAACACTGCCAAAACAAACCGTACTTATTTATCAAGAAAGCGGCAACGACATGCCATTAAGTGGCGATATTTTTTGGGCAGAGCAAATACAAATCGCATTAAATGAACAACAGTTTTTACTTTATGTTCAGCCTATCGTTGCTATCAACCAAACTGTTTCACAGCGCTTTGAAGTCTTATTGCGCCTGCGAGACAGTCAAGGAAATTTAGTTAATCCAGATATATTCTTGCCCGCTGCTGCTCGATATAACTTGAGCCTATCCATTGATAAATGGGTGATAGAGCAAACTTTAGTGTGGTGTCAAAGTAATCGCGATATGATGAATGATATTGAAAAAATATCTATTAACCTAAGCGCTGATGCATTGACCGATGAATCTTTTACTTACTATCTCATTGAGCTTTCGGCCCTTCACCCTGATCTATTTAAGCAGCTAATGTTTGAATTTAGTGAATATCATTTACTGAGTAACTTGGCGCATAGCAAGCGATTTATAGAAGCGCTATTGCACACAGGCTGCGAATTTATTATTGATAACTTTGGCCGAGGCCTATCTTCCTTTACTCATTTACGAGAATTAGCAATCAGTAACATCAAGATTGATGGCCAATTAATCAAGTCATTGATTAACGACCCAATCGCTGGCGCAACCTTACAATCTATCTTACATTTAAGTGAGGCATTGGCTATTGATATTGTGGCCACAAACGTTGAAAATGATGACATTGCAAATAAACTGCGTGACTATAATATTCACTACGCGCAAGGCTATTTGCTTGGAGAGCCCTTCCTACTGACAACCATGAGAAAATAACAATATGTCAAAATTCCTCGCTGTAATCGCCATCGTATTATTCTTAGGTGCCTGTGCAAGCCAGTCATCGACTGCCAATGATACAACGTCAATAAGTAACGATTGTCAAAAGATGGCAGCAAAGATTAAATCATCAAATACAGTCAGCACAACCAAATCAACACTCACTGCCTATTACAATAAACATTGCAAGTAATAGTCTCCTAAGTGAATAAATTTAACGCCAAACAATGGGTTCTCAATGCTTTATGGCTTGTTACTGCCATATTACTAATCATTGGGTTAACTCAGCCGATGTTTACCTTTACCCATTTCTATTTTTTCGATGACACATTTTCTCTCGTCGACGCTATTTTCCATTTGGCTGCACAAGGTGAGTACATTCTCTTTGGGCTATTGTTTTTATTTAGTTTAGTCATGCCTGTCGTGAAAATGCTTATGCTGCTCTATAGCGTTAATGCAGGGCAATTACTTACCAATACACAGCGCATGCGACTGGATAAAATTGCAAAATTAGGTAAATGGTCAATGCTTGATGTTTATGTCATCGCAATCCTCGCAGTGACAATCAAACTTAGCCTTATCGCGTCTGTGACCATTCATTATGGTCTTGTGGCGTTTGCACTATCAGTGACGTTAAGCATGGCTTTACCATGGATGATAGCGGCCCTTTATCACGTAAAAGCTACGTTAGTTATCGATGACTCGAAGGCTATCGATTGGAAGAGTGAGTACGCATTACAAGCGAATAGTGATGTGGTTAATGCGCTGCAAATCGGTCAATCTGTTGTTATCAGTCATCAACACAATAATAATCGACTAATAGATGTCTATGACGAGCATGGCCTGTGGCAAATTAAAGCTCAAACAACCCAAGTAAATAACGGCTTACAACTACACCCTATCGCAAGCCGCCATCACTAATTTAGCCCTTTTAGGTCGCGTCAGTTTGATTCTCAGGCAGTGCCTGTGCAAAAGCAGGGACTGCTAAACAACGCTGCTCAATCGCAGCAATTGTCGGATACTTATCAAGCGATAACCCAAATCGATGTGCATTATATAGCTGAGGAATTAGGCAAACATCCACAAGGCTAAGTTCATTGCCAACACAATATTGTCCAGCACACTTTGCTAGTTTTTTCTCAAGCGCACTAAAGCCTGTCGTCATCCAGTGACGCATCCATTGTGCTTTATCATCCGCCTCAAACGATGCTATATCGCCCAAATGCTGGATGACTCTAAGATTATTAAGGGGATGAATATCACAACAGATATCTTGCGCTAATGCTCTGATGTGAGCGCGTTCCACAGGGTTATCCCCCGTTAGTTTACCTTCACCAAAAACCTCGTCTAAATACTCCATAATTGCCATTGATTGACTAATAACAACGGGCTCGTAACGCGTGTTATCTTCTAACGTTGGCACTAAGTGACTCGGGTTTAGCGCGTCATACTCATCACTATGTTGTTCACCACCGTTTTTCACTAAATGAACACTTTTATGTTCATGGGTCAGTGCAAGTAAATTTAAAACAATTCGTACTCGATACGCAGCACTAGAGCGCCAATAGCCATGTAAAATCAACATAAATTATGAGTCCTTGTTGTTTAAAGTGTTTTTATTAATGCCAAAGTCACGCAATTTATTCGCGATTGCCGTATGTGACACGCCAAGTTTTTTGGCCAACAGGCGAGTACTCGGATAGGCGGGGTAGAGGCGCTTTAAAAGGTTAGCTTCAAATTGTTTGGTTGCTTGGTCCAGCGTACCTTCAAATTCACAATCGAAATAACCAAAATCTTTGCTATACGAAGGTAGTTCAAGCTCTGCAACATCAACTTCTAGTGTGTCTAACGATTGACTAACCCCGAGATAAATGGCGTTTTTTAACTGCCTAATGTTACCTGGCCAGCTATAATCTTGAATGTATTTTTTAGCCTCAATTGATAAGCGCTGTGCATTGCTGTTAAGTTTGAGCGCGTAATAGGCCAAGAAGGTTTCTGCTAGTGGAATAATATCCTGCTTACGCTGGAGCAGAGGCAATAGGTTTATCGATAGCACATTAATTCTATAATAGAGATCTTCTCTAAACTTGCCCGTTTGAATCAACTGACTCAAATCTTGTTGTGAGGCACATATAATTCGAATATCGACTGACACCTCTTCGCTACCACCAACTCGTCTGAATTTATTAGATTCAATTAAACGCACTAATTTAACTTGCATTAACGGGGTCATCTCAGCAATTTCATCAAAGAATAACGTCCCCCCTTGCGCTTGTTCAATTAAGCCTTGTTTTCCTTCTAGTCGATTAGTCACCGAATTTGGCGCATAACCGAATAATTCAGATTCTGCCACCTCATCAGGAATTGCAGCACAATTGATGGCAATAAATGGCTTATCTCGACGATGGCTATGTTCATGACACGCAAGAGCCAGTACTTCTTTTCCCGTACCCGTATCACCGGTAATGAGTAATGGCGCATTTAAAACTGCGTGTTGTTTGGCAATATCAATCACATCTTTCATGGCTGGCGAAAACGCCAATACGTTAGAAAAACTATTTTCTGGCGTTGATTTTAATGCGTTATATTGCTTGTCGATACGCTGCGATGACTTTAATAAGATGACTGCCCCGGTTAAAATTTTCTTATCATCAACATCAGGTAAATAGACCGGAATTATTTCAGCCAGATATTCGATGCGTTCTACGCTCACCCGCGCAGCTCGCGGGTTAACATCTGAGCTGCCAAGCCATTTAGTAAATGAAAAACCGGTTACCCAGTTATTAAGGGGTTGCATGGCGCTGCTAGATTCATCTTCATTGAGCAGTTTAAGCGCAGCATCATTTGAACGAGTAATATGCCCTTTTAAATCAATTGAGATAATAGGATCTGGTAGGTTTTTAAGTAATGTTAACAATCCATAATGTTCTTGTTCAGAAGGCATATGAGAGACACTACGTACATCATTAACACCGTCAATTTTACGAATAGACTGCATCAACTTTTGAAAGTCAGAGAATTCTATTTCAGGAAAATGGACATAAACACGACCAGTCTGATCGGCATCAATACCACGTAGATTAAGATTAAAGCTCGCTAGTAGCCCCAAGATTTCTTGAGCAATACCTAAGCGGTTTTCACAAAGCACTTCTAAACGCACGACATATTCTTCTATCAATCAAATAATGGAAAGTGTAAACCTTTCTTTACTGCCGATGCAAGAACAATCACGATTTGTTACAAAGTTAACGGGGTGCATATTACGCTCCTAAACAACCATTGCTCCGCAAACAAACCACTAAAAACCCAAATAAAAATGACCACAAGAACGCTTGGTAATAACCACTTTTGGCTCTTCAAATTAATCTAATATTGGGTAACAAGGCACGAACCTATTTGAAAGAGCAATAATGAAAAATCCACTTTGTTCAAAAGCAGTAAATATCGCTGGCAAATTGATGATTGAATTACCTGACCCAGTTATTGAAAAATTGGCTATTTCACCAGATGATTTTATTGAATTTGGCAACGCTAAAACTGTCAGTATTTGGAAGAGTGAAAATGTCGATGTCCCCACCGATGTTTTCGAGATATTAATCGATATATTTAAAACTGAAGATTATGTGTTTCAGTGGCTCAATAAAAAGCAAAAATACTTGTTAGGTAAAACACCGATCACACTACTTAATACATCAGCAGGTAAAGAAGAAGTTCTGGGGTTGATAGAACGACTAAAACGAGGCGATTTTTCTTAGATGTTATGTTGTTGATTTATTAGATGATGAGAATCTCAAAACTTAAGGGGCAAATATGAATATCCTTTTTCTTTGTAGAGCAAACCAACAGCGCAGTAAAACAGCACAAGAGCTATTCAGTGCTGCTGATAAAAGTAACCAATACAAATCAGCAGGTTTAAGTGCCAAGTATGTAGCAAAAGCAGGTTCAACACTTTGTACACCTGAATTACTTGAATGGGCTGACAAAATTTTTGTTTTTGAAACGACTCATATTGAGCGTATTCAAGAACATACTAGTGATAAATACTTAGCTAAAATTACAAACCTGCAAATCGAAGATAAATACCTATATTTTCAGAAAGAGTTTGTCTTATTGCTATTAGAGCGGTGTGATCTTTCCTTGTCCTTTGGCTTCAAAAGCAGCCAAAAATAAAGCCCCTTGCGGGGCTTTGGATTCAAAAGTTTAAAATGGTTTGGGTGTTTTATACATATAACGCTTGTCTATGTATAAAACTTCACTATCTATTGAGTTTGCTATGACCAGATAGGCTTTAACATAATCTTTGGTTTCATTATGACCGCCATAAACCATATATGCGATATGATCTTTTTCCAATTTAGGAGCTTGGCAATTCAAAGGTTCATCGTCTATCTCTGCAACTTCAGATACTAACTTAAGTTTTAGTGTTACCTTCAGTAACTCACTCATTTTAATACTTTTACTATCACCGAGACCCAAAGTTTCTCTTGCTTCAATTTCAATGTCTATTGGACAAAATTCCATAGCTTTAACCTCCAAACTCTTACATCCAATTAATATGAATAAAATAAGAAATCCTGCTATCGTTGATATTTTAATCATTTATCTAAATCCTTCTCTAGCGCTGGTAATGCAATTTCAGATGTGTTTTTTGCTTCCTGACCAGTTAAATGTTCAAAAGCGTTCCCAGCATAAGTATTAGAATTTTGCCCCCTAGGTTGGTAAGGAATTTTAGCTTGATTTACATCCTTATTAAAAGCCCCAACCGATTTTTGAACTTCTCCCATTGTTGCTTCAACAGTAACTGAAGATAAAGTTTCAGTTCCTGGTTGGTTGAAGTCTACATTAACAGAAGCTGGCGAATCATTGGCAACCAAATTCACGCCTTCATAACTGCTATCCATGATAGCACCAGATGCTCCACCTGGATATTCACCACTGGGGCCGCCTCGGGTTATTCTAGTTTCACCTGTTTCCGTATCTTTGTATTCTACAAAGGCATGCCCAAATTTTCCTACAATTGGTGCATTCCCGATTGGATATGCTTTTAATGCAATCACCGTGTCCATTCCATCGGGATCAACATATTTGTATGGATTATTATTAGCGTAAGCATAACGATTGAAATTGTGAACATTCTTAAACCCAACCGGATCATTCGAATAGAAACGACCTATGACTGGATCATAGTATCGTGCCTGCATATACAGTAATTGATCTTACGATCCACAGGCTTTGATCTAGGAATAGCTACAATAGATTTAAAGAGAACTAGAAGCTTTTAAAAGAGCGTCCCAATCTTCGGGAGGATGACCAGACTTTAACATTTTTTCGAATACTTTATAAGCATCTGATTTGCTTTCATAAGCACGCTTGCTATGTTCATCATTCACCCACGAATAAACGATGATTTTAGACTTTTGATGATAACGAAAGAATAAACGATATTGCTGAAAAAATTTCGCTCTAAACCAATGCTTATTACTGCTACCTAGTGTTTTACCTTGTCGGTAGTCTGATTTACTCGGATCTTGAGGAATAATTTCATAAGCAAGTTTGTGAATAGCGGCTAATCGTTTAGTGGCATTCTTCTTTTTATAACCGACTGGATCTTTTTCTTTTAACGCCACAACCTTGGCTTCAAGTGTGTGGTATTGGTCGAGAAATAATGGATGTGCATATAATGTCCATCCATTAACAATGACAGGAACATTATCTTGCACTATTCATCCTCGTCCAATAATGATTCATTCAAATCAATATCGACATCAACAACAAGAGATTCAACATGCGATTTCATACTCGCTGTCATCAACTGAATATTACCTGGTTGATTTCTCATATCATCAGCAAGGAACGATAAAAAACCATCAAGTACAGGATCATTATCAATAGGCTCTACCCGAGTTAATAACACACTACCATTAGCTTCAATCGTAAATTGTATTTTATCTCTTTTATTTAAATGTAAGGCCTTACGAACAACACTAGGCACAGTAGTTTGAAAGCGCTCTGTTAACGTTGATTCTGTTATTAATGTAGACCCTGACATATTGCACTCCGCTTAATGCTTTTAAATTATACACATGGTAATGCAAACGCATTACCATTACAACACGAATAAAGAATATAGCTATTAACATTTAATAAGCTAGCACTTCTAGCCCTTTATGTGCCACTAAGTTAAGCAACTTCAAAGCGGCTCCCCTTGGAGATTTATTACCTTGCTCCCAAGACCTAACAGTTGAAGGACTGGTATTTAAGTAGGCTGCAAAAACGCTTTGACTAACATGAACACCTTCACGAATAGCCTTGATATGCGCGGCATCATAATGCTCAACTTCAGGCAGACATAACACATCAAACTCACGCATTGTTTGGACATCCATTGCCCCTGCGTCAGTTAAGCCTTTGGCTGTGTCGTGCATGACATCTAAAATACTATTACTCATCACTTTTTACCTCGATTAATTCACCTGATTTAATTGCTTTATCAAGCTGTAGGTTTGAATAACCTAGTAACTCTTTAGCCATTAACTTTAGTGTTTTTAATTCCTTTGTACTGATATTCTCTCGTTGGTTCTTGGCAAAACCAAATATAAAGAATGATTTGTCAGCAACTTTGAAAGCGACAATGGTGCGGAGTCCACCACGTTTTCCGTGACCTTGAATAGCAGCGCGTTTTTTATAAACATTACCACCTAACTCACCGTCAACAAGACCATTCTCCATGTCTAATATCGCTTCTTGTAAGGCGCTGTCCGTCAAACCTTCTTTTTCAGCCCATTTACTGAACCACTTTGATTTAAAGATGTTCATTATTGTTCCTTCTTCATAACAAACTATAACACCAAGTATTACAGTTTTCACCTGTCATGTTCTGAGTTTAAGGCTTAGTTTACATTTCAATAACTTACTAAGCCTAAGATATTGTTAATATCAATTATTCATCTGTCTTTCCGCACCTAAAAAATTAATAAAAAAACCTTGACGCAGATCGCCATATTTGATCTATTACTTATCTTTGGGTGATGGAAAAATAATGGCGTCATATTCAACAAAAGGTCTTGATCATTTAGGTTTGGTTGCTGGCATGAACAAAGAGCTTGGTATTGCCAAGATAATTGATCAGGCGCTCCCTGGGCAATGTGATGGCAAGCTTATCTCTTACGGTCAATTGGTTGAAGCCATGATTTTAAATGGGCTTGGCTTTGTTGGCCGTACCTTACATATGTACCCACAATACTTTAAAGAGCGTCCTGTTGAGCGCCTTATAGGTAAAGGGATAAAGGCTGAATATATCAATGACGATGCGCTAGGCCGTTGCCTTGATAAACTTTATGAAACGGGCGTGTCAGACATCTATCAAACGTTATCAGCGAGTGTTGTTAAACATTTAGGGCTACCATGCGAAGGCATTAATTTAGACTCAACCAGTATTCATGTTGATGGTAATTATGATCATGAAGAGGACTGTAAAGCGGTTAAACTCGTTAGAGGTTACAGTCGAGACCATCGTCCAGAGTTGAATCAGGTTGTACTTAACTTGATCACTGAAAACAAAGCAGGTATCCCCGTGTACATGCAAGCTGCCAGTGGCAATATTAACGACAATGAAGGTTTTAAACATATTGTTAAACACCACATTAGTAGCTTGAAAGCGGCGCAAGATAGCCAATATTTTATTGCCGATGCCGCCCTATATACCGCAGAAACAATTCAATCACTGGATGAACAAACACAGTTATTTATCTCTCGCGCCCCGCAAAAATTAACATGCCTATGCAGAAAACTCAGGATTGAACTATACTGTGTATATAAACACACTGTATAGGTAGACATAATCATGAACATGCCAGAAGCAAGCTTTTTAGCTTGGCAAAAACAGTTTAGTACTGAAGATGATTGCTTAGAATATTTACAAGAAATGAAATGGAAAAATGGCTTTATTTGCCCGCGTTGCGGCAATGCTCATAACTATAAAATTGCCAGTCGCCACTTATACGAATGCACGCAATGTAAAAAGCAAACATCAGTCACGGCAGGGACACTTTTTCATGGGAGTAAAATCACCTTAATCCAGTGGTTTTGGGCTATCTATTTTCTTGGCTCTGATAAGGGAAGTATATCCGCACTAAGACTAAGCAAATTAATAGAAGTCAATTGGCGAACAGCGAGACTCATTTTAAAAAAACTTAGAAGTGCTATGGGTCACAGAGATAGTTTATATCAATTGAGTGGAACAATAGAGCTAGATGATGCACTTGTTGGAGGTAGACAAAAAGGGAAACGAGGTCGTGGTGCAGCAGGAAAAAAGAATGTATTAATCGCCTGTGAAAGTAAAGAGAAAAAGGCAGGATTTATTGCCATGGAAGTAGTTGATAGTATTTGCCATTTTAGCGTTGATAAGTTTGTTAAGAAGTACTTAAAACCAGGTCAGAAAGTTCGTTCTGATGCATTGGCTGCTCTGAATATAATTGACCAAGCACAGGACCATGAAGCGAGGGTAACACCAAGCCATTTGGTTGATGAATGGCTACCATGGGTACATATCGCCATTGGCAATTTAAAAACATTTTTGTTGGGTACATTTCATGGTGTATCGGGAAAATACCTACAAGAATATCTAGATGAGTTCTGTTATCGGTTCAACCGTCGATTTATTGAAAAACAAATCCCTAACCGACTGTTAAATTTGGCGATAGTTCATGTACCTGTAAAATCGTCCTGAGCCAAGTGCATAGGCATGAAAATTAAAGCAAGTAAAAGAAGCAATCGCCCGGAAAAACACACTAGATTTTAAAACACTTGATAATGGCTACAGCGCAGCATGGCTTGAGTCTGACTATGGCGAAGTAAAACAGCGTTGGTTATTAATAGAAAGCGAGCAAGCGAAAAAACGGGAGCAACATACGCTAGATAAACGTATGAAAAAAGACTCAAACGAGGTGATAAAATCATTCAAAAAATTGAGTCGACAGCGTTTTTCTTGTCCATTAGATGCAGCTAAAACATTAAATACATGGTTAAAAGCCCATAATGAGATTGGTATTGATGGCGATAAAATCCTTAAGCATGCCATATTCAAACAAAGTGGTCGCCCTAAGCTAAACCAACAACCCGATAGCTATGAGTACCAAATAACAGGGCAATTGTATTGGTCACTAAAGAGTCGAGAACAACGATTGCAAGAAAAAGGCATGTTTATGTTAGCGACCAATGATTTGAGTGAAGGGCTCACGATGGAGAAAATGCTCAGTCTTTACAAGTCTCAACAAAGTGTAGAAAAAGGGTTCAGGTTTTTAAAAAGCCCTGACTTTTTAACCTCATCACTTTATTTGAAAAAGCCAGAAAGAATAGAAGCGCTATTGATGGTAATGACATGCTGCTTAATGGTTTACGCGGCATTAGAGCATAAAATCAGAAGGGAGCTAAAGGCTCAGTCTGCCTATTTTCCCAACTTAAAATACAAACCATGCCAAAACCCAACCGCTCGTTGGGTATTCTTTTGCTTTCAGGGCATTCATGTCTTAACAATCAGTGGTGAGCAACAGCTAGTCTTAAATGTGGAAGAGAGGAACAGTATTATCATTAATTGCATGGGTAGTATCTATCAAAAAATTTATTCCTAAAAATACTGCGGAATGTCGGATTCATGATTATTTGCTGAATATATTGATGATGTTGATAACGCTGAGGGATGGCTTTTCTGATAGGTTTTCGCCAGAATAGTACGTGACACATGCGTGTATATTTGGGTAGTCGATATGCTGGCATGGCCTAACATTTCCTGCACATGCCGAAGTTCAGCACCATTATCAAGCATAATAGTTGCGGTCGCGTGTCTAAATAAATGACATGCTCCGGCACGTTTTAGTCCTGCAATTTTAACGTAACGCCCTACCATTTCTGACTGCTTATTCGCTGAATAGCGCTTACCATGATTAGCGAGAAATAACGCACTACCAGTATCAATTCTGGCCATACTCATACGCAGTTTTCCTAAATATAATGTAATCCATTCACATGCCCGTCGACTGATAGGAACAATACGATCTTTGTTACCTTTACCACGGTTAACGCGCAACACCCCTTCTGTTAGGTCAACGTCATCAATGTCTAAGTTCATTAGCTCAGTTCGTCTGATTCCCGTCGCATAAAATGTTTCTAAAATAGCGCGGTCACGCAACCCTAAAACCCCAAAGAGCAAAGGTTGTGACAGTATTTTTTCAATCTCAATTTCACTAAATAATGCTTTAGGCAGTGAGCGTCCTTTACTTGGTAGGTTCACATGCAAAAACTAATTTCGATTGAGAACAGCAAAAAAAAGCGCCTTGATATACTGTTTTGGGTATTTGAATATAACTGGTTCGAAGTTCATTCAGCATTACGAGAAATAGATAGTGGTTCGGAAATCCCGCTAAAGATTGAACAGCTTTATACCGCATATAAAGATTCCAACTCTAGAAAACACATCAGAAGCACAGAGGTACTTTATTTTTAACAATGATTCTGTGCAAAATCACCATTTTAGTGGGCAGACTATATTGGTTTGAATAGGCAATAGATAACAGCGAATTTAGGCAACTTCGCTGGTGTCAGCAGCTAGTGGCGCTGCGACTAATTGCCTACCTCACCGCCAAACGCTGCACATCACAACCATTATTCGCTGCCTAGCTCGCTGTCAATATTGCTCACTCTCAACATAAAAAAGCTCACTTATTGCTAAATAGTGAGCTTTGATTTGATAATTTTCCTAATCAATGAGAAATTATTTATTCTTCTTCAAACTTTTCGAGTAGTAACGCTAATGCTTCCCTTCGCCATTCGGGTATAGTAGTTTTTAAAGTCGTTTTAAGTTTAAATATACAGCTCTCCAAAGTATCGCCATCAATATACCCTTCCAAGCTATCTATAATATTCAGTGAATTAAACATGACTTCATTATTGTCATTTATCGCAAGGTCAACTAACTGCTCTAGGTAGTTAACTGGATTCATATTTTCCATAGCATACAATAAACTTCCACGTCGCCCTTTTGTTTCCTCTCTCCCAATCATTTCCCATAGGATAGTTAGTGATTCGTTATCGTTAATCTCTTTAATTAAAGCACAATATATGCTTCTCTCCTTAACATATGATTCGTCCAACAGTCGATGATGTACTGCTTTCAATACTGTTTTTTGATTTCTTAGGGCTTGAACATTTTTTACAAACTGTTTAAGTTCCAATTTCTCCATTCGAATATCTCTTACCGCAATATCTAAGTCAGTTTCTTTATTCATAACTATCATCTCTTCTTTGTTCTTGATCATTACGGTTTTCTTGGTCATTCAAGTAATCTTCATAAGCTTCATCACGCTCTTCGTCCGTTTCAAGATCATGTAGGCTGCCATCTTTTTGTTTTTCTTTTTCCCACCACTTCTGAAATTTTTTGTGTTTTTTACCAGAATACTTACCCCATTGATCCCGATCCTTCTTTTTACCACCTCTGAGTTCTTTGCCTTTCTTCCCTTTATTTGACCCAGAGCAACCAAAAGTGCCAGTACATATCTCATCGTCTTCGTCGTCTGTTAATTCATCATAAATAACTATACCGCCAAGAATTAGAGCGCCAATTCCATTAACTGCGGCTTCAACAGCCCCAACGCATATTGGTGCTGTTACAGGTGTGAAGCATACCGCAACTTTTCCAGTCGGGTCAGTGTATTTATAAGGATTATTATTCGCATAGACATAACGATTAAAGCTGTGCACATCACGGAAACCAACAGGATCATTACTATAAAAACGCCCAATCACTGGATCATAGTATCGTGCCTGCATATAAATTAGTATGAATTACGATCCCTACTTCCATCATAACCACATTTCAAAATGAATAATGAAAACCGGTTTTAGTTAATGCATTACTAGTGAGTAAATCAGGTTAAACCAGTATGAAGTTATGGTAAATTAATGGCATAGTAATTAATCATTATATGGAATAGGAAATTAGTTGTGAGTGATTTGCCGAAGGAAGGAAGGAGCCAAGAAATAGGAAGGCTTGCAGGAAGAGCTTTAGGCATAAAATTGCCTAAAGCTTGGATAGAGAAAGAACTTGATGGAGATACGGATTTCGGTATTGACTATATAATGCAATTGAAGTCTAGCTCTAGCGAGGTATCAGCTAGCTTTTATTTGCAATTAAAAGGAACTACCGTTCCTAAATACAACTCTGATGGGGATTTCATTTCTTATCCTTTTAAGGTGAAAACACTAGAGTATTACCACAGACAAGAGCCTGCTGTCATGGTTGCCGTTGTCGATCTAAAAGGCACTGAGGATGAGTTATGGAACTGTCCAATTTACTATTTTTGGCTAGAGGATAGTTGGTTTTTTGACAACAAAGATAAACTAGAACAACAAGATACAATTTCAGTTAAAATTCCTAAGAGTAATTTGTTGACGCCTAGCCTAGATATTTATGATTATTATGAACAGAGAATCAACGAAAAGCTTAAAGTTGCAGAATTAAAGAGAGAAATAGAGCCACATAGTAGAAATGTAGCTAAATCTTTGGAGGATATTGCTAATACCATATCTGAAAAGCCAGTTCTTTTAAAAGCGGCTGAAAAACAAGGTGACGAACCTTGGTTAGTTAATCCTAACGGCGAAACTCCAACAAAATTAAAATTATGCAGCGACTATTTAAACAGCAATCAGCTAGATAGCGCTAATAATTTATTAATTGAATTAGAATGTTCATTTCCTGAGCTTACTCCACATGAAAAAGCGGAATACTTCTATCAAAAAGCCTCATTATTGTCTCTGCAAACCAAATTTAATGAAGCAACTGAATATTTTGAAAAAGCAATACAAAATTCAAATAAAGATCGCTATAAGTTAGCTTTTTTAGAATCAAAATTTAAATTACCGGAAATTCCAGATAAAAAAGAACTTCAAGAAATCGCTGACTCCTTAAATGATGACGATTTTGGTAATGCTATGACAAAATGCAAATGTTTAGCATTGATAGGTTTGGCTGATGAAGCGCTAGATATTCTTAAAACCAAGCATTCTGATCGCATAATCGGGCAACTAGTAGTTCTTACCTTAGCTAGAAATGATGAAGAACTAGATCAACTTTTAGAAAACACCAGCGAAGATTCACTAGATAAAGATCGTGATAAATACTCGTTTCATGCTTTTGCTGCTAGGAGAGCTTACGCCAAAGCGACTCCAAACGAGTTCACGTACAATGAGGTTGTGCCAATCCAAGGAAAAACTACTTTTGACGTACATTTATTAAAAAGGGCCCTTTATCATGCAGAAAAGGCTTGGGAGTTCGCACAGAAAGTAGGATATCCAAGTGATATAACTATTTTGCTAGATATTAGCTCCTTGAGCTTTGGATATTTTAACAAGGTAGATGAACTATTTTATTACTTTGAAGAAATCCTAAAACAAAGACCACATAGTGTCGATTTAGCTAAGCACTACGCTACGCTAGCTTTTAATAAAGGACAATACAAGAAAACTATTTCCTTACTTGAGTCTCAAACAATCGAGTACGATGGCAACGACTATGGCTTACTTATTTTATCCTATTATCACTTAGGCAAGCCAAGGGTTGCTCTAGATTATTTGCAAGGTGGTGAATCAAAAATACTAGCAGATAAGCCACAAAATATAGCTTTACTATTTTGTGTAGGCTCAGAGTTAGCAGAAAAACAGATGGAAGAAGATCTAGCTAGCAGATATATAAATTTAGTTAAAGATTTTGAAAATGGAGAAGCTGTTTTAGCTATCAATTCTTTTATTCATAAGTCCAATCAAAACCCTGATCTAAGAGAGCAATATTGTGATCAACTTTATGCTGATTATTTACGCTTAAACAAGCCTGTTGAGATAGCTGAGCAACTATTTCGCTACCTGAATCCTACTGAGATTAACCATGCGCAACGTATTTGTGAGCTTGCAGAATGCATATTTTCGTCACATGAACTCTTCGAGAAAGATTATTTTAGATTAGCCCAAGCTTACATTACTTGTGAACAGCATGAGCTCGCACTATCTGTCGCCGAAAAACACATTGACAGAGAAGTTTACGATCCGTACTGGGCCATTATTCAAACGGTTTGTTATCACAGCCTTGGCCGCTTAGGATTAGCACATGATGTAATAAGAAGAGCGGTTCAGGATAATCCTTTTTCTATTGAACATCACCATTACTACGCCAATATCTGTCTACAACTAGGATTAGTAGATGAAGTTGAAAATGCATTGTTTGATATTCTAGACGCATCAACTGAGCGCGATCACAAGCTTTCAGTTTTAACTAATCTGATTTCAATACTCTCTTCTAAACCTAATTACTCTGAAAAAACGACTACAGCAATAAGACAGTTTGGCAAGTTAGTTAATCAAAATAATATGGAAGAGGAAGGACAATTTTTAATATTTTTCCTCACGTCAGCAAAAACAGAAGATAAAATTGAAATTGCAGAATTCCAAGAGAGATTGAAGAGCTATACGAATAGCTTTCCTGATTCACCTATTTTAAAGCAAGGACATATAGACGTAGATGGCGATGCAGACTCTTTAATTGACTCACTCCATAAGATGACTGGTATAACTGATGAGCAATTAGCTAAGTGGGAACAAAACAAGCTGATGATAAGAAACGGTAGCCTACCTGTACCGTTTGTTCTGCTGGAGAGGTTTCTAAGTGATACACGTGATGTTTTTACTAGTTGGATGCTTTCTCTTAATAGTTCAGAAGAGCACCTAGAATTCAAAATTAATCATGCTCCTCAACTTGATATGAAAACTTTAGAACTTGAATTAACACCAGCTCGGACGGTGATTATTGAAGATACAACGTTATTAGCTTTACATGAGTTAAAGTTACTAGAATTGTTTCTTGAAAGAACCTCAGAGTTCTGCATACTCAACTCTACCTTTGAAAGAGTTGCAAAAAATAGTCATCCAGTTGCAGGCACTATATATACAGGGCTAGCAAAAGGCATTTTAGACAATATTAATAAATTTAAATCGAAAATGGTTCTATTTCTTGATGAAGATAGTAGCCCTGTAGATTCTTATATTAACGCAATCAATAAACATGATGCGGTTTTTATTGTTGATGATTTAAATTTACTGCAAATGGTAAATGTTAGTAACAAAGAACAAGTGAAAAGCGCTAACATCTTCAATGTCATTGAATTGTTGTACAATAAAAATCACCTATCGCAAGAAGGTAAGTTTTCTCTGATCTCGAAAGCATCTTCACTTGGTTTTCGGATTCCAAATATGACCATAAGTCTGCTTGCTGAAACCCTTGCATTCCACTCTAAAACGTTGAACGAGACCGACTACTTAGAGACAGAGTTCAAAATTATCTTTGATAAGATATTTACAAATCAAAGAGATACTGTAGAAACCGTAGAACTTTTTCTTAAGATGCTTAGTGTTGCAATTAACAATTATGACATGGCTCTACAGCCCATACCTATACTTGCACTTTTGAGAGGTTTTTTATTTAGACATTGCTATAAAGACCTTGAGTCATTCGTGGCATTTTCCTTTGTATACCTGACATTAACAACTCCTATAAAAATTGAAAATCAATTGATTTCAACAAGTAAAAAACATGTAGATTTATGGAAGTTAAATCAAGATATTCTACTCAGCATTGCTGACGGTAATACTTCGACTAAGGAAATACTTTTTCAAGTTGTTCAGCAAATCTTTAAACTTCAAGAAGAAACTAGAATGCTCGCATACAATAATATTAAACATTGTTTTGTTCCAATGACTGAAGAAAGTGAAACTTTTGGGAAAGCATTTCAAGAGGTTTCTCTTCATCATAGACTGTTTAATTCGTGAGGTTAAATTCAAAGAATCGCTACAGGTTTACTAAATTTTCCACCAAGTTAGAACAACCCACTACAACCTTCCGCAGATGGATGAGTAGCCTCATAAACTTCAGACAGTTTTTTACGGCTTACATGGGTATATAGTTGCGTAGTGAGAATACTGGCATGGCCGAGCATTTCTTGGATATGACGTAAGTCAGCACCGTTGTCTAACATGGTGGTTGCGGTATTATGGCGGAATAAGTGGCAAGCGCCAGTGCGGTCAAATCCTGCAAGTTTGACATATTGTGAAGCCATATCTGATAGTTTACCTGGTACATAGCGTTTGCCGTTATTCGCTAAGAACAATGCTTTTCCTGAGCTAATAAAGGCAAATCTTGGACGTATTTTACCGATATAAAACGCAAGCCATTCACACCCACGCTGACTTATAGGCACTAGTCGCTCTTTCTTACCTTTACCATGTACACGCACCATTTTCCCGGTAAAGTCGATATCATCAACATTGAGCTTAACCAGTTCGCCACGGCGAATACCGGTGGCAAAGAATGTTTCGAGTATAGCTCTATCTCTTAGCCCCTTAATGCCAAACAATAACGGTTGTTCTAAAATGACTTCGATTTCTTCAACACTATATAGTGCTTTCGGTATCTGATGCCCTTTACTTGGTAATTCTATATCAGCTAGCGTGTTTTTCGATAACAATCCCTTCCTGTGCATATACTTCACAAAAGTTTTTACATACGTCAGTAAATTACGCTTTTGAGCAGGCCCTAACGGTTCGTTATCTAGCTTTTTACGATAGCTATTAAGATAAGCAGCATAGTCATCCATCAAGTCTAGGTTAATCAAGTCGATGGTACTGATACTTTGCACTTGGCACCAAATAATGAACTTTTTAAGGCCTCCTCGCTTATTGCGAACGGTATCTGAGCTTTGCCCTTTGGCAAGACAAAGCTCTAGATAATACTCTACACAAGGCCAAAATAATTTAGTGGTAGGTTTGTCCATGAATTAATTCCTTCGCAAAAGTCATTCCTGAATCAACAAATGCCTTAGGCTCTGGTTTGTGCCAATAAACTATTGCCTTGTCGCCACCTCGAATGCGACCAATGCGGTAGCCCGTTGCTGAAACAATATGACCATCTTCAATCGTTGGAAAAACAATACAGCCACGGAATAACTCATGACCGCTTGAGCGAATTAAACCACTACGCTGCAAACTACCACGAATAGCAGCCCCTTCAGGTGTGCGACACTTAGGAATGCACTTGCCCAAGGTTCGGTCACAAAAACCAACATCATCAATATGCTGAGTATGCTCTTCAAATAAGCAATTCATGTGAACGAATTGCTGGGCAATATCACTGCATGCAAACTGCCGCTGATAATGTTCAAACGCTTGCTGTATATATAAATCATCAAGGTTAATCTGACCTAAAACACTGAGGTAGCTTTCATTACTTGTTAACATTTTTGCCTCCTTGTTGCGCATTGATTTTTCGAAATGAATCACTTCCTGCTTCGAAAATGTATTTGAATTTCGTATGTCCAATGCGGTCAAAGATTGAATCTCCAATGTATTGTTCACCAACAGCCTTATGCCAATCGCCTACATCAAATTGAGAGGTGATAACCCAAGAGCCATTACCTTCTCGCTCTTCTACCAAATTGAACAACAGTAAACGCTCTTCATCTGTTAATGGCGTTAAGCCCCAGTCATCTACTATTAGCACTGCCATGCGGTTAAGCTTTTTAATGTACTTATCAGTCTCGCCATTAAGCTCTGCCTCAACCAGTGATTTAATGAGGTGTCGATACTTTAAAAACTTAACTTTAAAGCCCTTAATGATTGCCCCGTTACCAACAGCTGAGGCCGCAGTTGTTTTGCCTAAACCTGAAGCGCCAATGAGTAAAACATTTTGCATATTATTTACCCATTCGCATGAACCTAATACTTGGATATCTTCAAGAGAGAATGGCGACTCATCATTTATAGGTAAGTTCTCCAACATAGCCAGCGGCCATTTTAAGGCAGCATTTTTTCTAGCTAAGCGTTGAGAATTTTCAAATCGTGATGCTAATTGAATGTCAAAAAGCTCTTCAATTGCCTTATCCAAAAGCTCTCTCTCTATGTCGTGATTTTCAGCGACCTGCTCATATCCACTCATCGCTGCTGATAATTTTAATTGCTGAAATTTCTCGGTTAATTGCGGACTGATCATGTGACCTCCTAATGCGAATTGTAATAATCAGCACCACGAAGATGCTTATTAGAAAAAGGAATTTGAACTAATGAGTTAACATCACTCAAATCAACGTCATAAGCCTTACTAGCAATAACATCTCTTAATCGTGTTGGTGACATTTGGTTGTACAAAGCAGCGAACTCACAGGCTTTTTCAAACTCCTCATTGGATAAATTAGAAGACTCAGCAAGCTTGATGATCTTACGACAACGCTCATTAGCCAAACGTGACTTTTTGTGGCTACAATCAAACTGAGCAGCAATAACTTTTTTAGTATATTCGCCATATACTTCAGCCCATTCCCAATAATAATCAATGTCTTTATCTTCGAAATATTGATGGTTAGGTGGCATATGTTCAAAAACACGAGTGAGTTCACCAATTGCATAGCTACGTTTATGAGCCGCTATCATTTTTCCTTGATAAAATATTTCAATATTTTTAGGCTTTACATGAATAGAAACAGGCTTATTAGCATACGTAAAAGGTACAGAATAATAATGCTCTTTAACTAAAACGCAGTAATCTGTTGGCACATTCATTTCGTAAACGTTTTCTATTAATTCAAAGGGTTTATCTGGTGATGCTTTCAACACTGGTTGATCGACACCTTCAAATAGAGCTTCTCGTGAAGTGCTGAGCTTTTGAAACCTCTCTTTGTTTAACTTACTACATTGCTCAAATAAGTGTTTATTCATCGAATCAATACCATCAAACTGCATATCTAACATATCCGAAATAATGCGATTAGTTACAAAACCAACAGCGTTTTCAGCAATTGCTTTATCTTTAGGTTTTCTTGGTCGTCCAGGTAAAATATTTGTGTTGTACCACTTACCAAATGCCTCATAGTTCTTATTGAGCACCTTCTCAGGATTTGAAGAGGAGACGAGTGCTTTAGGGTTATCGGGAATAATGATTTCAGGCACACCACCATAAAACTCGATCATAGCGACATGTGCTTCAATCCAGTCCCTGGTTGTTTGCCTCGGTGTAGCGTATAAAAAAATATATGATGAAACGCCTACAGTGCTGACAAAAATACTAGCCTTTAATGGGTCGGTTACATTTTCTGGCGAGTAAGGAACCTGAGTGCCGGCGTAGTCAACATAAGCAATTTCACCGGCATTATGATTAAGTTTCATTGATAGCTTAATCAGCCCCTCGTACTCTCGAATAAACTTGTAAAACTGAGTCAGTTTATACGCTGCGCCATCAGGACAAGTAGGTAGGTATATTTGGTAGTAAGCATTTCTCTTCGTTTGCTTTGGCTTACTAATGAACTCAATAACATCGTCCATATTAGGTTTAATTTTTTGAACATTTCTAAATGGCCAATTTGGAAAGAAAAGTACATTAACTTCTACTTCTTCCATTGTTTCCATTGATTGCCACGAGATATTATTTTCTTCCAATACCTTCTTTGTTTTCATCACGGTAACGTGGGAGCAATCAGTAGTACGTGCTACCGCTCTTAGTGATAATTTTGTTGTTTGTAATAGCCTGGCTATCAAACATCGTTTGCTTTTCGACAACATAGTCATTCCTCATGATTCATTTTCATAAGGCGCAGCTAGCCGCAGACTTCACTTGATGAAACCTTGACAAAACGACTATTGGAGACAATGCTTATAGCTGTCGTGTTTGAACCAATCGACAAAGCAATTTAAGCCTCAAAGTTACCAGCTTTGGGGCTTTGTCTTTTCTACGCCAACCTTTTATTACGTCATTTCTCCTCCCTTGCTTGCTCTGCTAACCACCTAGCAATATCTTTAACTAATGCATGCGTTCCTCTACGGTTAGGCACTATAAATGTGGGGATAGGTAGTGTTTTTCTTACTACTGCCTGCCTCAACGCATATATCGAACTGTAACCAAGCGCCTTTTGTAATTCAGCGCCCTTTAAAACAGGGCTGCCGTACATTTTTAGTAAGTCCTGCTCTAACTTTTTTGCCAGTTCATCAACTTCATCTTCACTCATGCCATCCCCTTACAAGACCAACTAAGACAAGTTGACTAATAAATAATCTAATTAAGACTAGACTTAATGTATTTATGCGTCAGTGCCATTTTTTTAAGATTAGTGTCATCCCTTGGAGGGCTTATGCCTTTTAGAAAAATTCAAAGTCATTACAGCAAAGGGAAAAGCTTTAGTCAGTTTCAGCAATATCGTTCGCTGCCAAAGCGATTACGTAAAATAGCGGCAGTGTTCTGGGTTAGTTTTTTATGTGAGGAAAAAAAGGCTGATAACCATTATCAATTAACCAAATCTATTATTGATGATGACTCTATCGATAAAACCCATTCAGAGTTTCGGTCAATTTATCGGTTTTTAATGCGTAAATCGAAAGGTGAAATATGCTCTAGGTATCATCCGATTCAGCATATTGAAAGCTATGAACAAGAATGTACTCGTTTGCTTTATCACCCTATATGGCCATTATTGGCATCAAACAAAACAAACCATTTAGAATTAACTGATATCGTTGCTCAGCTTCCTCCTCAGATTACATCGTGTATATCTACAGATAACGGTTTCTCGCTAGATGCAGACTGGGAATCAATTTGTAAGCAAACAAACCTAGATGCTCTATGTGGATTGTTGGCTTTGGCTGTATGGGTAAACCATGAATGTGATGGTATTAATACTCAAGAAAAATTAACCGTTCTCTCTCAATTGAACGAAAGCATTTTCAAAATGGTTTTCCGTATGTATACACTCTTTATATCAGAGGCTGATTTTGAACCTTTTGCTTTTATGTCACCAACGGTGCAAAAATGACCCACTAACATCGATCCAAAATTGACCCACCGATGTATCATTTATTTATTTTTAGGTGATACGGTATGTTAACGAAGGAGCTATTTGTGAATATTAAAGTCCTGCATAAACAAGGCAAAAGCATTCGCGCCATTGCCAAAGAATTAAACGTATCGCGCAATACTGTGCGTAAATATTTAAGAGGCTATGACGTGCCTCATTATACAAAACGACATTCACCACCGACTAAACTCAGTCCCTTCCATGAGTATATTCAAGGTCGAATAGATGCTGCAAAACCACACTGGATCCCAGCTGTTGTTTTGTTGTCAGAAATAAAATCTAGAGGTTATCAAGGTGGAATAACGCAACTCAGGGTGTATTTATCCCCTTTCAAGCAATTAACACCAGAGCCTATTGTTCGATTTGAAACCGGTCCGGGTCAACAAATGCAAATAGACTTCACCACGATTAAACGCGGAAAGCTTACCATTAAGGCGTTTGTGGCAACCCTTGGCTATTCACGAGCCTGCTACGTCTATTTTTATGACCATGAGCGAACAGAAGCATGGATGGACGGATTAAGGGAAGCATTTCACTATTTTGGCGGCGTTCCAAAACAAGTGTTATGCGACAACGCTAAAGCATTAGTTATTGAGCGCGATGTTTACGGTGAAGGAAAGCACCGTTGGAATCAATCGTTTCTTGATTTGGCTGAGGAATATGGTTTTCAACCCAAAGCATGTCGGCCGTATCGTGCTAAAACCAAGGGGAAAGTTGAACGATTTAACCATTACTTGAAGAATAGCTTTGTTGTACCACTGCATGCAACGCTCAAGCAAGCGGGCTTATCGTTAGATTGTGCAAATGCCAATAGCAAAATTGGCGGATGGCTAAACGATGTCGCCCACCAACGTATTCATGGTACGACCGCACAAAAGCCGCAATACCTCCTTGATGAAGAAGTGGCGTACTTACAACCGCTTCCACAAAAACTTCACAGCAGTTTGGATTTAAAGAGCAGCGCATTAGTGTCGTTTATTGCGCCCATTGATATTGAATGCTATCAACACCCGATATCTGTTTACAGTGAACTACTGGAGCAACTATGAGTATTCAACATGAACAAATCGCTTCAATATGTGAGCAACTCAATTTAAGAAATATAGAAAACAACTGGCCTAACATTGCGAGTCGATGCGTCAAAAATGAAAGTAGTTATGCTGACTTTTTGTATCAGATCCTCACTAGCGAGTTAGAGAATAAGTATGATCGGGCGCGAGAAATCATGCTAAAAATGTCCGGTTTTCCAAGCATCAAAACACTAGACCAATTTAACTTCAAGATTGCAACAGGGGCACCACGTAAAGCGATAACGGAGCTAAGCTCGCTTGCCTTTATTGAGCGGTGTGAGAATGTCATTTTACTAGGTCCAAGTGGTACAGGTAAAACGCACTTAGCCATTGCGTTAGGTTATAAAGCCATTGAGCAACGCAAGAAAACACGTTTTATCAGTGCCGCAGATTTAATGCTTCAGCTAAGCAGTGCACAGCGGCAAGGAAAATTGAAAAGCTACATGCAACGCTCTATTCTTGCTCCTCGGTTGCTAATCATCGATGAGATAGGCTATTTACCATTTGGCCGTGATGAAGCAAATCTATTTTTTAATGTCATTGCCAAGCGTTATGAAAAAGGCAGTTTGATTCTAACGAGCAATTTACCCTTTGGACAGTGGCCGAGCGCCTTTTCAGATGATGCAACTTTAACAGCGGCCATGTTAGATCGCGTACTACATCACTCTCATGTGTTGCAATTAACTGGCGAAAGCTATCGATTAAGAGAAAAAAGAAAAGCGGGTATTATTGATACCTATCAAGACTAACTGGGTCAGTTTTCAATCGATGAATTACTGAAAAAGTGGGTCAATTTTAAACCGTTGTTGACACTTTTAAATATTTAAGTTATTTGTGCCAACTTATAGAGAGAACTTGCAGTGAATTTCTCATGCATGAGCCGAGTAATATTAAGCTCAAGATCCCAGCATTAGAGCTATATTGCAGCTTTGAAAACAGGGAGACGGAATTAATGTTCCCCACAGGTTTTTCAGCCAAACATAACCCATATATTTTATTATCTGGCTCTGCACCTACAAACATAAACTACCTAGCTTTATATCGCTTATATCAAGCTCTCACATCAATTGTTTCTCTACCTAAATATGAGCAGTTACTACCAGGCGTAAACAAGAGCAGAAATGCAGCTTATTTTTTATCTTTGATTCAGCATTCATCTCTACATCTTTATTTGTACTTTTTAAGAGGAAAAGCCTTTTGCCTCTCTCACAACATCCCTATTGAGCAATATGAATATGCTCAGGTTCAATTTAACAAGTCTTGCGAAACTTACCGAAACAATCTTTAAAACTCACCTGTTAATTTTCTAACGTTTTAGTGGTCATTGCTAAATGGGATCTTGGTTATTAATAAATGAAAATAAGGTACAGTTTTAACGGAATATGCAACGGGGGATAAATATAGAAAAGAAACAATGACTAGGGCGTGTTGATCTTTCGTGAGTGTTTTTTGAACGGCATGGTAAAGAGTTATAATTTGCTTCGCCAAAAATAAAACGATAACCAATACCATGCCAAGAACAATGCTAACTGATATTCGCTGGGAACTGCTACTCCAAGTTATGAAAAGTACAGGTCGTATTTACGATAAAATTGAACATCGAATGACATTTGAAGGAATACTTTATCGAATGAGAACAGGTATCCCTTGGCGAGATCTACCGTCTGAGTTCGGAGACTGGAATACCGTTTACAGACGATTTAATCTTTGGTCAAAGAAAGGGATTTTAGATAAGCTTTTCAGAAGTTTATCTAGCATGGCTGATTTTGAATGGGTCTTTCTTGATGGCTCTATAGTTCGAGCGCATCAGCATAGTACAGGGGCAGCGACTGAAAGCTCAGAGCAAATAGGAAAAAGTCGCGGGGGCAACTCAACCAAAATTCACTTAGCCGTGGATAGTGGTGGCTTGCCGATTTGCTTTGATTTATCAGAAGGACAACGCCACGATATAGTGCATGGCGAAAGCTTGGTTGAGCAACTCGATGAAGTTAATACCATCATTTGTGATAAAGGATATGACAGCGAACCTTTCCGTACTTTTGTTAAAGAACGTGGCGGAGAAACGGTAATTGCGAAACGCAATTACGGACAAGATATAGACAAAGACAGTATGGATTGGTGTCTATACGAGTATCGTCACTTGGTCGAAAATGCCTTTGGGAGAATTAAGCATTATCGAGCTATTTCAAGTAGATATGACAAGCTAGAAAGGAATTATGCCAGCATGTTATCGCTGGCATTCATGTTAATGTGGCTACCGATGTATTGTTGAATACGAAATGTACAGCAAAGATCAACACGCCCTAGTAACAGGTTACTAGGGTCTGTTGATCTTTGTGGTTCAAATTTTGTTCAATCTAAAAGCGTTTTGGGCACATGTTCATTGTTCCAGACTGAGCATAAGCACCCACATCCCTGTGGGCGAGGCATGAGGATTGATGCTGGGTTTACCCCAGTGAATGACGAATAACGCAGCACAAAATACTTTTAGGTGAATCCTACGGACAGCATTTGTTTGTTATTTCTACGGCGTTATCGCCTATTCGTGTAGCCAGCTACACCACATAGGCTCTGCCTTGTAGAAACCCCAAACAAATTGCTGCAAAAATGAACTCAAAAGATCAACAGACCCTAGTCATTGTTATTGAGTTTAGAGATTCATCTCTTCTTGGTCTTCACCTTCTTTCTCAACCTCAACAGGCATGAGATCTTCTTTAGTAATGCCTAGTGATAAGGCCACTGAAGAAGCAACGTAGATAGATGAATACGTACCAATAAATACACCAAATAGTAATGCCGTAGCAAAACCGTGAATTAACGCGCCGCCTTTAAAGAACAGTGCAAATAATACAATGATGGTGGTTAATGACGTAATTAACGTTCGGCTCATCGTTTGCGTCAATGAAATATCAATGACTTCACTTGGCAAGCCGGTACGCAATTTTCTGAAGTTTTCACGAATACGATCCGATACAACAATGGTATCGTTTAATGAATAACCAATAACCGCTAGAATCGCCGCTAGAACCGTTAGATCAAACTCTAACTGCAATAACGAGAATAAGCCGATGGTTAAGAAAACATCATGCGCTAAGGCGGTTACAGCGCCTAAAGCAAAACGCCATTCAAAACGCAGTGCCACGTAAATCATGATACAAATCAGCGCAGCTAACATCGCTAGTCCGCCCTTCTCTGCCAGTTCATCACCAACTTTCGGGCCCACAAACTCGATTCTGCGCATTTTGACGTCTTGCTCAGACTTAGCATTAAGTAATTCTAATACTTGGCTGCCAATTGTTTCTGCTTTAACGTCCTGGCGCGGCGCTAAACGAATCAATACATCACGCGGACTGCCAAAACGCTGAACAATCGCATCGTCAAAACCATTATCTTTCAAAATACCGCGTACATCTTTTAAATTAGCTTCTTGACTAAAGCCAACTTCAATAACGGTACCGCCGGTAAAATCAAGGCCCAGGTTTAATCCCTTGCTTGACACCAACCCAACACTTGCGATCATTAACACTGCAGAAAACACCATGGCGAGCTTTCGCCATTTCATAAAGCTGATAGTGCTTACATTTTTAAGTATTTGAAACATTATCTACCACCTATATAGAAAGTTTATCAACGCGCTTACCGCCAACCCACAGGTTAACAATGGCACGAGTAACTACCACAGCGGTAAATACCGACGTGATAATACCGATTGATAATGTAATCGCGAAGCCTTTAATTGGACCTGCTCCGAATGAGAATAGAATGATCGCTGCAATCAACGTTGTGATATTGGCATCGAAAATCGTTGAGAATGCGCTATCATAACCATGATGAATTGCTTGCTGTACACTTCGTCCAGCACGAATTTCTTCACGGATACGTTCAAATATTAATACATTGGCATCAACCGCCATACCAACGGTTAATACGATACCGGCCATACCTGGTAAGGTTAACGCGACATCTGGGATCATTGACATAACACCGATGATTAGTACCACATTAGCGCCAAGAGCGACATTTGACACTAAACCAAAACCGCGATAATAAACCAACATGAACAACAGTACGCCAGCTAAACCTAACACGATCGCCGTTGCACCTAATTCAATATTCTCTTTACCAAGACTTGGTCCTACAGTACGTTCTTCAACAATCTGAATCGGTGCACGTAACGCACCTGCTCGTAATAATTGTGACAATGAACGCGCTTCTTGCGGATTATCTAAACCAGTAATACGGAAGTTTTTGCCCAATTGGGTACTAATGTTTGCAACACTAATAACCTCTTCAACTTTCTTTAGAATTTGTTTTCCTTCACCATCAACTTTACCAGTAGGCTTGTATTCAATAAATACCGTTGCCATTGGGTTGTTGATATTGTTCTTAGAAAACTCAGACATTTTATTACCGCCTTGAGCATCAAGTTTGATACTAACTTGCGGCCTGCCATTTTCGTCAAAGCCAGACTGTGCACCAGTGATACGCTCACCACGTAAAATAACCTTTTTCTTAAGCACCACAGTACCACCTTCGCGGCGCTGGTATAACTTTGAATCGGCTGGCACGTTATTTGGCGATGCTTGAGGGTCAACAAGTCTAAACTGTAACGTAGCAGTAGCTCCTAACAGTTCTTTTGCTTTTGCAGTATCTTGTACGCCTGGTAACTGAACAACAATACGATCTTCACCTTGACGTTGAACATCAGGTTCAGCAACACCTAGCTCATTAACACGAGAACGGATGATGGTGATATTTTGTTCAACAGCTTCTAGTTTCGTTTGACGTAGTAGCTCAGCACTCATACTCGCGCGAAGCGCTAATGGATCAGACTTAAGTTGCTTAAAAGTCGTTGTACGATAATTTGTTTCTAATAAAGTAAGCGCTTTATCCAATGCTTCTTCATTACGAAATTTAAGATCAACGCCATCATTAGCCAGGCGAACGCTGCGGTAACGTATACGCTCTTTACGTAAGTCTGTTTTAAAGTCCAACACCATTTGTTCATGGGTTGTTTTCATCAAGTCGCGCATATCCACTTCCATTAAGAAGTAAATACCACCACGTAAATCTAGACCAAGATTTAACGGTGATGCACCAAAGGCAGACAACCAAGCAGGCGTTGTTTGTGCCATGTTAAGTGCCACAGTGTATTGGTCACCTAATAATTCAGTGGCAATTTCACGTGCTTTTGTTTGTGAATCTAAATCGTTTAATCGAATTAACGCCTGACCGCCATCAAGTGACGCAGACTTTATTTCCAATTGCGAATCTAACTTGCTTTTAATACGTTCAAAGGTCTTAAGCTGTACATCACGACCCTTAATGCCCGATATCTGCAATGCAGGATCAGGCGCATACAAGTTAGGCGCCGCATATAGAAAACCAATGATTACGATTAACGCAATCAATAATGTTTTCCATAGTGGATACCTATTTAACATGGGACTTCCTTAGTCTATAGCGACTTCATTGTGCCTTTAGGCAATACAGCTGACACGTAGTCTTTTTTCACTGTAATGTGCAAATCAGTACTGATTTCAATTTGAATGTAATCATTGTCTTCGCTGATTTTTGCGATTTTACCAATGATGCCGCCATTCGTAAGAATCTCATCACCCTTGTTCATCGAAGACATTAAGCTTTTATGCTCTTTTACACGCTTAGCTTGTGGACGATAGATAATAAAATAAAACACCAAACCAAATACAGCTAACATAATTAAACTGCCGTATTCGCCACCTGGTGCTACGCTAGCCGCTGCATGTGCATTAGAAATAAACATTACTTCCCCTTTGTTTTTATAATTAAACGATTAAAAATTTTGACCCTACCCTATCATAAATATCACAGGATTTTGTCGATAAATTAAGGCATTAGAAATCTAACGCCGGAACCTCTTTACCTTGACGAGTGTAAAACTCGTTAACGTATTCTTCTAAACGATTTTCATCAATCGCATCACGTAACTCTTGCATAACACGTTGGTAGAAACGCAAATTGTGAATAGTATTTAAACGTGCGCCTAAAATCTCATTACATTTGTCTAAATGATGAAGGTAGCCACGTGTATAATTTTTACAGGTATAACAATCACACTCACTATCAAGCGGTGATGTATCCATCTTATGTTTAGCATTGCGAATTTTAACAATTTCAAACGTTGTAAATAGATGCCCATTACGCGCATTACGTGTTGGCATTACACAATCGAACATGTCTACGCCACGACGAACACCTTCCACTAAATCTTCAGGTTTACCAACACCCATTAAATAACGCGGTTTATCAGTCGGTAGTTTTGGTAAAACATGACGCAAAATACGGTGCATATCTTCTTTAGGCTCACCAACAGCCAAACCGCCGACAGCATAACCATCAAAACCGATGTTAGTAAGGCCTTCTAATGACACATCACGTAAATCTTCGTAAACACCACCCTGTACAATGCCAAACAATGCATTAGGGTTTTTCAAATCATCAAACTTATCACGAGAGCGTTTTGCCCAACGCAACGACATTTCCATCGATTGTTTTGCTTCTTCCCAGCTCGCTGGATAAGGCGTACATTCGTCAAAAATCATTACAACGTCTGAATTTAAATCGTACTGAATTTCCATTGACACTTCGGCATCCATGAAAATTTTGTCACCATTAACAGGTGAATTAAAGGTAACGCCTGCTTCGGTAATTTTTCGCATCTTACCTAAGCTAAACACCTGAAAGCCGCCAGAATCAGTCAAAATCGGACCATTCCAATTCATAAACTGATGTAAACCGCCATGCTCACGCATGACTTCTGTGCCTGGGCGTAACCAAAGGTGGAAAGTGTTGCCTAATAAAATTTCAGCACCGCTCTCGCCAACTTCTTCGGGTGTCATACCTTTTACAGTGCCGTATGTGCCAACAGGCATAAACGCAGGTGTTTCAACCGACCCTTTTTCAAACTGTAATTGACCGCGACGTGCGCGGCCATCAGTATTTTTTAATTCAAATTTCATGATAATTCCTGCCAGATAAACAGTCTGACTCAGTCTTGTTAATAAATATGTGTGGACGGCAACTGCAAATTTCAAGCAATTGCAGCTACTGTTTTTATAAAATCGTAATAAAGTTAGTAATTACTGCGGCGATTTCTCAATAAACATCGCATCTCCATAGCTGAAGAATCGATATTCCTTTTCTATCGCATGTTGGTAGGCATTCATTACATGCTCAAAACCTGCAAACGCGCTAATAAGCATGATTAATGTTGATTCTGGAAGATGAAAGTTAGTTACCATGGCATCAACCACTTTAAATTCGTATCCTGGATAGATAAAAATATCACTGTCACCATAAAACGGCGCCATTGTTTCACCCGATTCAAGCGCTTTATTGGCGGCACTTTCAAGTGAACGCATTGAAGTTGTACCCACGGTAATAACACGCTTACCAGCCGCTTTTGTTGCTTTTATTAGCTCACTAACGTCTGCTGAAACTTCAATGTACTCTTTGTGCATGACATGCTCATCGACCGTTTCTACCTTAACAGGTTGAAAGGTTCCAGCGCCAACATGAAGGGTAACAAAGCCAATATTCACCCCCTTTGCTTTGAGCTTATTTAAAATTTCATCATCAAAATGTAAGCCAGCCGTTGGCGCAGCAACAGCGCCAGGATTCTTATTGTAAACCGTTTGATATCGTTCTTTATCACTATCTTCATCAGGGCGGTCGATGTATGGTGGCAATGGCATATGCCCAACATTTTCCAAAATATCGAGCACACTACGCGTGTCCTCAAAGCGCAATTCAAATAACGCTTCATGGCGAGTAACCATTGTTACTTTGATGTCACCATCTAAAATAATAGTTGAGCCTGGTTTAGGAGATTTAGAACAGCGAACATGTGCTAATACAGAGTGTTCATCAAGCATACGCTCAACCAATACTTCAAGCTTTCCACCACTTTCTTTTTTGCCAAAAACACGTGCAGGAATAACGCGCGTGTCGTTAAAGATCATGAGATCTCCTTCATTTACTTTATCAAGCACATCAACAA
Source organism: Psychrobium sp. nBUS_13 (assembly GCF_051201665.1). Lineage (GTDB taxonomy): Bacteria > Pseudomonadota > Gammaproteobacteria > Enterobacterales > Psychrobiaceae > Psychrobium. The sequence goes on from NZ_CP179210.1 coordinate 2,862,749, forward strand.
ACTGACCATCTGTTAAGGCGCCATCCGATCCATCTAAACCTAGAAGACGACTTGCAGTACGTTCTGGCTGTGGATATCGGGCAATCAAATGAGGAGGTAAATCAAAAGAAAACTGGGATACTTTCATGGGTATTATTCGTAAAAAACTTAATGCGGCGCTAGTCTATTATTGCGCTGAGTAATTAGCAAGTTTGTCGTGATTTTAATCGCTAAAACTCGGGTAAATTCAAAGAATTTACCCGCATTGACATAATTTATTAATCGTCGACCAATTAGAAGCGATTAACAGACCTAAGTGATTCCAACTACCGATAAATATATCGGTCGCATCGTATGCATGAGAAGTTAATTATCTGGATTGGTATAACTATTTTCCGTGGAGAGAGACGAGAAGCTCAGCCTCACCGCGCGGCAACTCACATTCGCGCATAATATCATCGACACTAGCGCCTAATTCGACCATCTTCATGGCATGCCCATAGAGTTTGGACTGCGGATCTGAATTTACTTGAGATAACTGTTCTTGACGTTCCATCGCTTGAGCCAATTTGCCTTCGACGTCCTGAACTCGACTACCAACCCCTAAAGTACCGGTTCGTAATTCGTGGATTTCTGCTTTAACTGATGAAATTTGACGCTGTTGTTCATGAAACAACAACTTTAGCGCGCTAATTTGGCGTTGACGCTTATTAATCGCTAACCATAAGCCAACAATTGCTAGCAATAGCACAGCAGGCACAATCCATAAAAATAACTCGTTCATGTATAAACCTGCTACTAATAAATCGACAAACTTAGAATGACGCTATGTCATCCCACTCTTCATCACTTAATAGTTTATCTAAATCTACTAAAATAAGTAGCTCACTTTCACGATTACAAACACCTTTAATAAACTTAGCACTTTCGTCAGTACCAACATTGGGTGCCAGTTCAATTTCAGAGGCTTTCATATAAACTACTTCAGCAACGCTATCAACTAAGATCCCAATCACTTGCTTGTCTGACTCTATGATCACGACACGCGTATTATCGGTAATGTCTGATGGTGGCAAACCAAAACGTGACCGAGTATCAATAACGGTAACAACACTACCACGGAGATTGATAATACCTAATACGTACGAAGGTGCGCCAGGAACAGGTGCAATATCACTGTAACGTAATACTTCTTGTACTTGCATTACATTAACGCCGTATGTTTCATTCTCTAGCTTAAATGTAACCCATTGCAGCATTTCGTCATTATCGACTGAATTTACTGACATTTCTGTTTCTGCATTCATTTTAATTTCCTCTATTACAGCGAGCCGTTACTTCGTCTCATTGTTCTCAAATAATTCGATTAAGGCATCGACGGCTAATAAGCCACACATCCGGTGTTTTACTGTTCCTGCGAGCCATGGACTACGAGTCACATCGGTTCGCCATTTTATTTCATCGTGCGATAAAGTGGTGCTATCAATAAGTCTATTACACTCTAAGCCCCAATTACTATCACCTATTACAATAATATACTGATAATTTGGTGAATATTCTAGTGACGTCCCATATTTTTCAGGCATCAAGTAACGTGCAGTATCGATAACATTAAGCTGCTCATCGCGCTCAATTTGAACGCCGCTAAACCAATTTGGTTTACCAATTAATTTAGTCAGAGATTTTCTGCGATAAATGCCTTTAAGTTTTACTAACGGAACTGAAAAAGTCTGCCCCATGACTTCAAAAAATAGTGCAGGAAAACCTTCTTCTAGTTCATTCATTGCTGTATTGACGTGCAATGGTCCCGTAGCAGCGATAGTTGTTTGCTCTGAAGCGCTTTCAACATCCGGTTTTTCCGGCTCAATAACCTCTTCTATAATAGGTGCCGACTCTGCAACGACTGGCTTTACATCAATCTCATCAATTACAGAGGGCTCTTCAATAACTTCGGCGTCTGATTCAGGAGAGACTTCATTCAATAGTGAAGGATCTATCAATTCAGGAGCAACATCGATTTGCGGTGCGACATCACCAACTTTCTCTAACAACTTTGCCAGTGGTTGAGATTCAACAGCGCTATTCTTAGGTTCATCTAACAGCACATCAAAGAAATCTTTGACAGCTCGAGAGGAACGGCTTTCCATTAATTTTTTTTCGTCCAAAACTCTATTACCGGTTTAATCTTCTTCTAAGAGTGAATCTAATAACAATCCATATGCAACAACACCTCGACTTCGCGGTGCAAATTGTGGCAATGGTAAATGACGTTCACTCGCATCTCTAAATTTCGTATCGACGGGAATGACCTTATCCCAAACTCGATGTTCAAATGTTTCTTTCATAGTTTCTAACGACTGCGCGCTCGCCTTTGTTCGGCGATCATACATAGTAGGCACAATTATATAATTATACGGCGTTTTATTAGAACGTTGCATGATGAGTAAGGTTTTCACCATGCGCTCCAGCCCTTTAAAGGCTAGATATTCCGTTTGCACTGGCACAATGACTTTGCTACTACATGCCAATGCATTCACCATAAGCACGCCAAGTACTGGAGAACAATCAACAATCACATGATCATAATCAGCCGTAACACCAGCCAAGATACGCTTAAGTATTAGGCCCATCCCTTCTTTGTGGCCTAATTCACGATCTAGGGTTGCAAGCGCCATTGATGAGGGAATTAAATCTATTTCTTCAACATTGGTTTTTTGAATCACGCGCTGCGTTAATCGGTCGATAAATTTATCTGGGCAAGTAAACAAATCGTACAGTGAATATTCTAACTCATCACAATCGACACCTAATGAAAAACCCATTGAAGAATGGGGATCGATATCAACCAACAATACGCGTTTTTTACGACGCGCTAAAATTCCCGCTAAGGTTAAAGCGGTTGTCGTTTTACCCACGCCACCTTTTTGGTTAGCAATGCTCCAAACTTTCACACGTTACTCCTGTTTACGGGTGGTGATTCGTAATCCACCATTTGGCAATTCAATAACTTGTATCTCTTTGCTGTCTTCAATAGGCCCAACGTCTTTAAGTGGCAGAGCCTCAGCCACGTCTTGTGTAACAGGTCGTGGTTTTACCCAGCCAAATTTACTAATCGCGATTACCACTCGTCTGTTTTGAGCACGAGTTTGCGCGTTACTATTGTCTACCTTTGGACGATATTGCCCATAGGCTTCAATCGCTAAGCGTTCAGGTTCAATGTCAAGTTGCTGTAATTCTTGAACAATTGCACTGGCTCGTGCTGATGATAGCTGCCAATTAGATTGAAATTGTTCATTACTAATCGATTGATCATCCGTATACCCACGCACATGTACATAGTTATTTGCTGGTGCAATGGTTCCAATTACTTGCTTCAAAACAGCCTTAGTTGCACTACGAGTCACTGCACTACCACTATCAAAAAGCAGCCCACTACGAAACTCAATCGTTAGCCAGTTATCATCTTGCTCTATCTGGGCGTAACCTTTTTCGACGACCTCAAGAAGGTCCTGTGCCAATTTTTCTTTCATTGATGAAAACGGGGTACCCAGCTGTTTCACATCTGGATTCACCAACTGGCTGTCACCCGGCACAGGTTCGGTTCCAACCTCATCCAACAGGCCTTTATTAAAATCTTTAAGTTCTGACAACTTATCGCCTGAAGTTAGGGGCGTATCACTACTGTTTTGTTCAACTTTACCTAATCCACCTTGCTCTTTTTTCCCTGATAAGTGAAAAATCTCCCCCAAGCTATTTGATAAAATAGCGTGTTTTTCTTCCTTGATTAACGCAAACGCGTAAAGCACAACAAATAATGCAAATAATAAGGTCATATAATCGGCGTATGAAACTAGCCATCGCTCTAGATGGCTATCTTCTTGCACTCCATTCTGTGCTCGTCGACTATTGAGCATAGGCGACCTTATAGGCATCTAAACGGCGACTGATATGTTGAGGGTTTTCACCTCGGTGAATCATTAACGTACCCTCAAGCACCATTTCGTAATACAGCGTGTTTTGAAAAATGATATGACGTAATTTGTAATGAATAGGTAGGTAAATAAGGTTAGCGAATCCCACACCATAAATCGTTGCGACAAATGCCGTTGCAATACCGCCCCCTAACGCATCAGGTTGATCAAGATATTGCATCGATTGAATCAGACCTAAGACAGCACCCAAGATTCCAAGTGTTGGGCTATATCCCCCCATTGACTCATATACCTTGGCACTATGACCAAATTCATCCCGCTGGAAATAAATTTGAGTTTCCATCGTTTCTTGCAACACTTCAGGCGAAGAGCCGTCAATCAACATCATTAAACATTGGCGAACGATAGGGTCGTCTTCTTGCTCTAACTGATTTTCTAATGGTAAAAATCCGTCACTTCGTGAGATATTACACCACTTAACTAACGTATCTATCCGCGTTTTAATATCAAATCGTGGCGGAAACAAGACCCATTTAAGCAATATAAAACTACGGGTAAAAATGTGCCACGGTGTCTGAATCATTACAGCCGCAAGCGTTCCTACTACAACAATTAGCAGCGCAGGGCCGTTATATAAGGCGATTAACGAGCCGCCCTCGAGTACTTGACCACCGATAATAGCGACTAGCGCTAATAAAAGACCAAATAGACTCAGTCTATCCATGAGTCATCTCTTTAACGATAGATTCACCAATAACATCAATTGGCATCACTTTATCGGTTAATCCCGCTTTTTTTACCGCTTGTGGCATTCCATAAACAACGGATGTCGCTTCATCTTGAGCCCACACGGTTGCACCGCGTGTCTTTAACATTTTAGCACCGTCACAACCATCTGCGCCCATACCTGTTAACACGACGGTTAATGTATTTCCGTCATTAAATTTCGACACTGTTGCAAAAGTGACATCTGCACAAGGTTTATAATTCAAATCACTCGGGCCAGGCACAACTTTAAGTCTGTTGCCTCGTTCAAGTAACATTTGCATGCCACCGGGCGCCAAATAAGCTTGCCCAGGACGAATAACATCACCATTTTTAGCTTCTTGGACACCAATATTACAAAGTCGATTTAAACGCTCAGCAAAGGCACCAGTAAATGCAGCAGGCATATGCTGTACAAGTAAGATAGGGTACGGAAAGTTAGCAGGGAGTTTACTAAGCACAGACTGCAATGCAACAGGGCCGCCGGTAGACGACGCAATCGCAAGTAAGGAATATTTTTTGCCACTAGCACTACTAACGCCAGAAGCTCGAACAGGTGTAGTACGCTCGGGAACAGTAGTAGCTCGTTTGATAACTTGAGTTTGATTAGCTAGCGGCGCGCCGCGAGAACGACTTGCGGTCGTTGCGGTATTACGATCTAATCCACGAGAAGAGGAAGGCGCAGAAGATGTTGTTGTAAATGATGCGCGTCTTGCAACACTACGCCCGCCTAACACTTTAATTGCGGTTGTAATTCGCTCTGTCGCAACCTTTCCTGACCCTGCTATCTCTTCAAATTTTTTAGGTAAGAAATCTGCTGCACCAGCGTCTAATGCATCAAGGGTCGCTTTAGCGCCTTCATGAGTCAACGATGAAAACATCAAAATAGGCATCGCCTGCTTTGCCATAATTTCGCGCGTTGCATCAATGCCATTCTTGATGGGCATTTCGATGTCCATCATTACAACGTCTGGTTTTAATGACAGTGCTTTTTCAACACCTTCTTGACCATTTTTTGCATAATCAATGACTTCCATTCCTTGCGTTTTCGTGATGATATCACCAATACAACGTCTAAAAAAATGAGAGTCATCAACAATTAATACCTTAATACTCATTTAAGGTAATTCCTCCTACCAAGGGCACTTGCTTTCTACTTAAGCGTATCGCTTAAGTAGGTTTCCAATATCGACAATCAATGCAATGCTACCATCACTGGTAATAGTTGCCCCAGATATGCCTGGTGTACCGTGTAATAATGCGCCTAATGGCTTAATAACAACTTCTTCTTGGCCAATGAGTCCATCGACAACAAAACCAACCGTTTGCGGTCCTATTTGCACAATAACAACATGACCTTCAGTGCGATCTTTACCCGGAATGTAATCTTTACTGAGCCATTCATCTAAATAAAATAATGGGATGGCGCGATTGCGCACTGAAATTGTTTTACGTCCATCGACGATATTTGTTTTAGTTAAATCAAGATTAAAAATTTCATTAACCGCAGCCAATGGCAACGCAAAGATCTGCTGGTCTAGCTGAACCATTAACGTCGGCATGATTGCGAGCGTTAACGGTACGGTAATCTTAAGCACCGTGCCAACGCCCTTCTCTGACGAAATTTTCACTGTACCGTTAAGTTGAGTAATCTTAGTTTTAACAACGTCCATGCCCACACCACGACCTGAAATATCAGATATCTCAGTCTTAGTAGAGAAGCCTGGCGCAAAAATTAATTCATAAGCATCTTCGTCGCTCATTCGCGCCGCAGTTTCTTCATCAAGAACACCGCGAGAAATGGCGATACTTTTAAGTTTATCGGCATCCATACCGGCACCGTCGTCTTTAATAGACAACAGAATATGATCGCCCTCTTGCGACGCTGACAAAATAACAGTTCCGTTGCGAGGTTTACCTGCAGCTTCTCGGTCATCAGGCATTTCAATACCGTGATCAACTGAGTTACGTACTAAATGCACCAATGGGTCTGCGAGGGCCTCTACCAAATTCTTATCTAAATCGGTATCTTCACCTTCCATTGTTAACGTGATGTCTTTTTTAAGGCTTCGAGCCATATCACGAACAACACGTGGGAATCGACCAAATACTTTCTTGATTGGCTGCATTCGCGTTTTCATTACAGAGCCTTGAAGATCAGCTGTAACATTGTCTAAATTAGCAACCGCCTTAGACATTTCTTCATCACCACTAGTTAGTCCTAAACTAACTAATCGATTACGAACCAATACGAGTTCACCGACCATATTCATAATATCGTCAAGGCGCGCTGTATCAACACGAACAGTTGTTTCGGCTTGCGCAGCCGGTGCAGCCGCTTTCTTAGAGGCAGCAGTTTTATTAGCTTCATTGGCTTTTGCTGGAACCGCAGCTGCTTTTTTAGGTGCCGCTTTAGGTGTCGATACTTTATTTTTTACTGGTGCGGCTTTCTTTGCTTCAGAAGCAGGCTTTGCATTAGCTGAGTCTGAATTTTTTGCGGCATGTAGCTCATCTAATAACGCTTCAAATTCAGCATCATCAATTTCGTCAGATGCGGGCGCAGTTGTTGTCGGTTCACTCGCTTTAGACACGGCATTTTCAACGGGAGAAGGTGCGCCTTTTTTACCATGGAGCTCATCTAAAAATGCTTCAAACTCATCATCTGTAATTTCATTGGAAGCACCAACCGCTGCACTCGCCGTTTTGGGCTGGCCTTTAGCACCATGTAACTCATCTAATAATGCTTCAAACTCATCGTCAGTGATATCATCACTGCCGTTCGTCTGCACAGTTTCATTTGCAGGACTGTCATTGGTCACACTACCGTTTGCCCCATGAAGATCATCTAATAACGTTTCAAATTCTTCATCTGTAATTTCGTCACCACCAGCACTAATTTCTGGTTCAGGCTCTGGTTCCGGCTCAGGTTCAGAAGCTTGTGAACCCGCACCTTCTGGGTGACTTAAACGGGCAAGTTCTTCGAGTAAACGAGGCTCTGCTGGAATAAGGGGCTCACGTGCTTGAACCAATTGAAACATGTCGTTAACGGTGTCTAAGCCTTCTAGAATGACATCCATTAGCTCAGGCGTTACAGAACGTTGATTAGTCCGTAATAAATCAAATATATTTTCAGCACCGTGACATACATCAACGAGTTCTTTTAATCCCATGAACCCAGCACCACCTTTAATGGTGTGGAAGCCACGGAAAATTGCATTTAATAAATCGGCATCATCAGGGTTATTTTCTAACTCAACCAGCTGCTCTTGGAGTAGCTCCAGTATTTCACCAGCTTCAATTAAAAAATCCTGGAGTATATCTTCATCAACATCAAACGACATAGCTTACAATCCTTTTAAAAACCTAAACTTGACAGTAGATCATCAACATCATCTTGACCTGACACTACATCATGTTGTTTATTTGCAGGAACCATCGGGCCATCTGCTTCAATGCAGTTATCAACTTTATCTACAGGTTCCTTTTTCTCATGTTGACCAAATAACTTAAGAAGATTAATTAAATCTTCTTCAACGTTTTTGACCATTTCAGAGATCTTTTGTAGTACTTGACCTGTTAAATCTTGATAGCCCTGCGCTAAAATAATGTCATTAAGTTTGACATTTAATTCATCAGCATCACTAACAGACTCAGCAAAATAAGCGTCTAATTTATCGCGTAATTGCCTAAATTCGCCGACCTTAATTTTGCAGTCCTTCAATCTTTCCCAAGAAGGGATAATATCTCTAACTGTTTCTTGGTGCTTTTGGGCGAGTGGTATACATTCATCTACAGCGTCCATTGTTTTGTCCGCTGCTTCTGCTGTCATCGTAACAACATATTCCAAACGCTCTTTTGCATCGGGAATTGATAAATTTACCATTGAGGAAAATTTCTCGTCCATACTCATCTGAGTAAACGAATTATGAAACTGCCTAGTGAGTTTACCTACGCCTTCAAACAACTCATGTTCAATTCTTTGGCTTGCGGCTTCAACAATTTGATTCGCCTGGGCAATATCATTTTGTTCAAGGGCGCTAACCAATTCACGAGCTTGTTCTAACGAGATGTGAGCCGTCTCATTATTAGTCATATTTCTTCCTAGCCCGCTAAATTAAGATTCAATACGCTGAAAAATCTTATCAAGTTTTTCTTTAAGCGTACCAGCTGTGAATGGCTTCACGATGTAACCATTAACGCCAGCTTGTGCAGCAGCGATAATTTGTTCGCGCTTAGCCTCAGCTGTTACCATTAATACTGGTAAGTGCTTTAGATTTTCGTCCGCACGAATATGCTTAAGTAAGTCAATACCCTGCATACCAGGCATATTCCAATCAGTGACTACAAAATCAAAATCACCTTCTTTGAGCATTGGCAAAGCGGTTTGACCATCATCAGCTTCCTGCGTATTGGTTAATCCTAAATCTCTTAAAAGATTCTTGATGATTCGTCTCATTGTTGAGAAATCATCAACAACAAGAATTTTCATATTTTTATCCAAAATATTCTCCAAATGTTACATTGCTAAGCTGCAATTACGTCCAACTATTTAATCGACTTTTAAGTCTTACCATCGCTTGTGAGTGGATTTGGCTTACACGCGATTCACTAACACCTAAAACTTGTCCTATTTCTTTTAAGTTTAGCCCTTCGTCATAATACAACGACAGTGCTATTGCTTCTTTTTCTGGTAACGCCTTAATCGCGTCACTTAATGCACCTTGAAATTTATCTGATGCTGTATGGTTAAAAGAATCATCCTGATGCTCATCACTTGTATTAATAACATCTTCTGAGACACCGAGATCTTCTATACCTATAATCTTACCTGTTGATATATCATTAAGCATTTGAGCATATTCGTCTAGGCTTATTGATAAATTTTCTGCTATTTCGTGATCTTTGGGGTCACGACCGAGCTCTTTTTGTAAATCATCAATGGCTTTCATTACCATACGACTATTGCGATGAACTGAGCGTGGAACCCAGTCACCACGACGAATTTCGTCAAGCATCGCACCTCGGATCCGAATGCCTGCAAAGGTTTCAAAGCTTGCGCCTTTACTGCCATCAAAATTCTTTGACGCTTCCAGCAATCCAATCATTCCTGATTGAATTAAATCATCCAGCAACACATTTGCCGGTAATCTACCTTTTAAATGGTGTGCAATCTTTTTGACTAAACCAGCGTGAATCACCACCAATTGATCATTGGTTGGTGCTGCACTGGCATAAGCAGCTGCCCTACTCACCTGAGTTTTCCCGTTGTTGGAAACGATTTTCGACTAATTGCTCAATAAAGAACTCTAAATGACCGCCTGGTTGATTAGGAATAGGCCATGTCATCACTTTATTGGCTAATGCTTTATACCCTAAAGAAGCCGGTGATTGAGGAAACAACTCGGTGATTAATTTTTGTTTACGTACCGAACGTCTCACGTTCTCATCAAACGGAATCGTCGCAACTAGCTCTAATGCAACATCTAAAAAACGGTCGGTTACACGCGTCAGCTTGGTAAATAATTCTTGTCCTTCTCGCATATTACGTACCATATTAGCGACAACTTTCACTCTAAACACACCGTGTTCACGAGAAAGTAGCTTAATAAGAGCATAGGCATCTGTAATTGAAGCGGGTTCATCACAGACAACCGCAATAACGTCCTGCGCGGCACGCGCAAAGCTCACAACCATGTCTGAAATACCAGCGGCTGTATCGACAATTAATACGTCAAAGTCGTGTCTCATCTCACTAAATGCACGAATGAGTCCTGCATGTTGTGCAGGATCTAACTCAACCATTGATTGAGAGCCGGACGTTGCAGGAATAATGCTCACGCCTTGCGGGCCATGAACTATTACATCATCAAGTTCGCATTCGCCGGATAATACATGAGAAAGGTTCTTTTGCACCCGTAAGCCAAGCATAACGTCAACATTAGCCAAGCCAAGGTCGGCATCAAGAATCAACGCCTTCTTCCCTTGTTGTGCTAGCGATGCTGCCAAGTTCAATGAAACATTGGTTTTACCAACGCCTCCTTTACCACCGGTTACAGCAATTACTTTAATCATTCTATTTTGATTCATTTTTCTTAAACCACTCGCTTGATCCACTTTACTGCCTACCTGTTAAATCGTGCAATGTCTGGATTAGACGTATTAGCGACTTCATTGCCAACTTTATCTACCACACTATCTATTAATTTTTTAATATCCGCGACCCCTATATCCTCAGGAACGCGCTGACCGTTGGTTAAATAACCAATTGGTAATGAATTACCTATCGCAACACTTAAAATCTCGCTTGCACCGATGGCTTCGTCCATTTTGGTAACAATAGCCCCTGTGAGCGGGATCTTTCTAAATTGAGTTATAGCGTCTTCGAGCACTTGACGCTGCGCTGTTGCAGGAAGTACTAAATAGCTGCGAATCGCAACATGACTAGAATTCATCAATGTTGTGAGTTGTTCGTTTAAACGAATGTCACGTTGTCCCATTCCTGCCGTATCAATTAGTACTAACCGCTTCGTTCTGTGTTGATAAATCGCATCAGCTAGTTGTTGTGCATCTTTAGCAACAGTGACAGGACACCCCATAATTTTGCCATAGGTATTGAGTTGTTCATACGCACCAATACGATAGCTATCTGTCGTAATCATCGCCACTTGATCTTGGCCAAAGCGCATCGCAAAACGAGCGGCAAGTTTGGCAACGGTCGTTGTTTTTCCAACACCAGTTGGCCCTAAAAGCGCAACAACACCACCTTGCTCTAATACATCGTTACGTGTTGAAGAGACACGCTCAAACATTGTTTTAGCTAAGGCGTCTTTTGCTTGGTCAATGTCAATATTTGACGGAATATTAATAAGTAACTGTTGTGCCACATGAGTATCAAACCCCAACCGAACCAATTCGTTATTTAATAAATGACGAATTGGATCACGACGATTAGCATCTTGCGTCATAAGACTACTAACTTGATGTTGTAATAGTTGACGCATAGACGCCATCTCTTGACGCAATTCTTCGATAACTGGACTTTCAGCTGATTGGCTTATGTTATTAAGCCCTTGTGCCTGATGTGTTTCTTGTTTTTCGGTCTGCTCAAAGGCCGGCTTACTTAACGTTTGGGCCCACGCTGGCAATTCTTCATTATTTGGTTGAAGTGATGCCGCAGGGAATTGTTGCATAAATTCAGGTTGCGATTCTGGTGTCAATTCTGATACAGCATGTTCTGCTTGTTGTTTGATAAGACGTTGCTGAAATCCGGACAATGAAACTTGATCGTCATTGAATTCACGCTCTAATCGACTATTCGTATCCCAACTATTATCACTGCTCTGGATAGTAGATGGTGAAGGTTCAGGCGTCTGTTGTCGTTTCAAATTACTATTGCTCGGCGTAGGTGCAGCACTCTTAACAACAGCATTATTCTCTTCATCAATAGCAGCGACGATTTCAACACCGCCTTCGACGTTTTTATTCGACATAATAATAGCGTCTGGGCCCAATGCGATTTTTATCTCATCGAGCGCTGAACGAATGTCTTTAGCGAAAAAACGTTTAATTTTCAAAGATAACCTCTATGTTACTGTCCAACTGAACTAACAATTTTAATTTGCTTATCATCAGGAACCTCTTGATAAGAGAGCACCCGTAATCCTGGAATTGTATTCTTAACAAACCGTGATAATGTCGATCTTAATACACCTGACGTTAATAAGATAGCAGGCAATCCTTCTAACTCTAATTGCTCTGTTGCTGTTGCTAACGAACTTTGTAAACGCTCCGCTAAACCCGGCTCCATACCAGCACCGGCGTCTCCACCGGTAGCTTGCATCGTCTGTTGCAACATTTGTTCCAAATCAGGGGCCAATGTTATCACAGATAACTCAGACTCTATACCATTGATTTCTTGAACTATTAATCGTTTTAGTGCGATTCGAGCAGCAGCAGTGAGCACGTCAGGATCTTGACTCTTCGAACCATATTCTACCAATGTTTGCACGATGGTTCGTAAATCTCTAACTGGCACGCCTTCATTAAGTAAGTTTTGCATAACTTTCACAACAACACCCAGTGGCAATAAATCTGGTACTAAGCCCTCAACAAGTTTGGGATATTGTCGCTCAAGAATATCCAATAGATTTTGGACTTCTTCATGACCGAGCAACTGAGCGGCATTATTAGTGAGCAGTTGGCTAATGTGAGTCGCAACGACTGTCGCCGGATCAACTACTGTGTAGCCTAATGTTTGGGCATGTTCTCGTTGTTCTGGCGCTATCCAAACAGCTTCTAATCCAAACGCGGGATCTGTCGTTGGTGTTCCTTCAACCATGCCAAACACTTGGCCAGGATTAATGGCCAATTCACAATCGTGACGTATTTCAGCTTCACCAATAGTCACGCCCATTAATGAAATTCGATAGCTATTAGCATTTAAATCAAGGTTATCGCGAATGTGCACCGCAGGTACTAAGAATCCGTATTCTTGTGATAATTTTTTTCGAACGCCTTTAATGCGAGAAAGTAGTTCTCCACTTTGACCTACGTCCACTAAAGGAATAAGACGGTATCCTACTTCAAGTCCAATTACATCGACTTGATTTACATCACTCCAGCCTAACTCTTTGACAGGTTCTGGTGGCGCATTGGATGCTGGCGCCCCATCAACGGTGGCAAGCTCTCCACTTTTTGTGGTTGATTTACTATCCCGAGATAATTTATACCCAATACCCAATGACAATATCGCCATTGACAAAAATGCTACCGTTGGCATACCCGGAATAATACCCATCACAAATAAAATACCACCAGCCACCAACAATGCTTTGGGGTTGCTAAGCATTTGGGTAAACACCATTTTACCCATCTCTTCAGACTCATTTTGTCTGGTAACCATTAATGCAGCAGCGATAGATAATAGTAAAGACGGTATTTGAGCAACCAAGCCGTCACCAATGGTAAGCAATGTATAAATTTCGATTGCCTGGCTCATTGTTAAACCATGTTGAACCATGCCAATAACAAAACCACCAATGATATTAATCACTAAAATTAGAATGCCGGCAATGGCATCACCTTTTACGAATTTTGAGGCACCATCCATTGACCCGTAAAAGTCAGCTTCCTTTGTTACCTCAGCTCGGCGCTCTCGCGCGGTGTCTTGATCAATAATGCCCGCATTTAAATCGGCATCGATAGCCATTTGTTTACCAGGCATCGCATCTAGCGTAAAGCGAGCGCTTACCTCCGAGATACGCCCAGCACCTTTAGTGACAACCGCAAAGTTAATAATGATCAGAATCAAAAATACGACTAAACCAACGGCATAATTACCGCCGATAACCACCGAACCAAACGCTTCAATAACTTTACCAGCGGCATCGCCACCTTCATGTCCTTCAAGCAATACAATTCGAGTCGAGGCAACATTTACCGCAAGACGCAGTAAAGTTGCTATCAATAAAACACTAGGAAATGCAGCAAAATCAAGAGGACGCAATGAATAAATGGCAACGAGCAATACCACCATTGATAACAAAATGTTGAATACAAAAATAGAATCGAGTAAAAATGCGGGGATCGGCAAAACAATCATGCCAAGCGCACCTAATACCAATAATGGCGTTGCAACGCCTTTAATGACCGCTTGATTGTCTGTTATAACTTGCGAAAATCTCGCTTTGATGTCCATTTAATGATGAGCCTTTGTAACTAACTTATATTTGCCATCAATTCTTGCGAATAATAGCGTGCTAAATGGAGGTCACTGCAATGAATGCGCCACAACACACAGTTAGATTTTTAGTTTAATTACATAGAAATAACAAGCAATTAGCCAATAGTCAACCTTCCATCACGTCAGTCATTTTATTGACGTTGTCAATTTAGCTAACCTAATTTTTATTTTATTGTGAACCAACAATAAGATAGCGTCGATGTACATAAACTGTTGCCTGAAATAACTATTTTTCAATTAATAACCAAGTGGCTAAAAATCAGACTAAAAATCAGACTAATGTTTTAGACTGTCAGGAATATCAAATTCCTTAGGTAACTTGGTTGGACGCCGTCCTTTGCGCTTTTTAAATTGCTCTAACTGATAAACATAAGCTAATACTTGTGCGACAGCGGCGAACAAACCATCAGGTATTGGCTCACTAATTTCGGTGGTATGATAGATTGCTCGTGCAAGCGCAGGGCTAGAAACAATAGAGACCTCATGCTCTCGAGCAACCTCACGGATCCTAAACGCCATATGGTCGCCACCTTTAGCAACAACGGTAGGTGCACTTGAACCATTAACATCATATTTAAGCGCAACAGAAAAGTGAGTAGGATTTGTGACAATGACGTCGGCCTCTGGCACATCTTGCATCATTCGTCGTTGGGATACTTCTCTTTGAAGTTGACGCTGCCGTCCTTTAACTTCTGGTTTACCTTCAATATTTTTATGTTCATCTTTGACTTCCTGTAAGGTCATTTTCAGCTCTTTGCTGTGCTTAAAGATCTGATATGGCGCATCAACCGCCGCGATAAGTAACAGTGAACAGCACAGTAAAATAAAAATCCATAAAAGGATATCAAGCGCTTCGATGACATTTAACGGAAATGATGTTTGGCTTAACGCTAGAATGCGTGGAAAATAAAAGGTCAATAATGTCCAAGCTAATGTGGCAATCACCGCAAACTTACCAATAGACTTCAAAAGCTCAACAACAGCCTGCATGCCAAACATTCGTTTAAAACCAGCAACAGGGCTCATTTTTGATGCTTTAGGCATCATTGCATCACTGCTAAATGTCAATCCACCTAATGCGATACTACCGATGAATGCGGCGATAAATAGACTAACAACGAAACCAATAATTGGCCATGCGATAGTCGACAACACTTCAGCCCACATTAACCCAAATTGATTGGTATCAAATGCTTCACTGCGTTTAAGTGAAAACATTCGCTTCATGACATTAAATAGGGAACTAGCAATCGCGCTACCAAATATATACATCCCGACAGCAGAAGCGATTAGAACGGCTGCAGTGCCAAGATCTTTAGAACGAGGAACCTGCCCTTTTTCTCGCGCTTGCTGTAGCTTCTTAGGGGTGGCTTGTTCGGTTTTTTCTTGACCATCACTTGCTGCCATTAAGCACAGTCTCCGTTAGAATTCACATTTAGTATTAATAACATTACACATCATTTCCATGCCACGTGCCCACTGAGCATCAAAATGCGACATAACAGTATCAAGTGTTAGCCATAGCACTAGTAAGCCAGCAAGCATGGTCACAGGGAAACCAATTGAGAAAATATTTAACTGCGGCGCGGCGCGAGTTAAAATACCAAATGAGAAATTAATAACAAGTAATGCAACCATCGCCGCAATAGACATGGCAAGTGCTGATGTAAACATCCACATCCCCCATTTGGCGATATTTTCCATAGTTACACTTGATAAACCGACTTCACCGATAGGCAGCGTCTCAAAGCTGATGACTAGCATTTTTATCATAATTAAATGGCCATCGATGGCTAAAAACATTAACGTTGCAAGCAATAAAAAAAACTGACCGACAACGGGTACAGTCTGCCCAGAGCCAGGATCAACCATTGATGCAAAACCTAAACTTGTTTGCATACCTATTACCTGGCCCGCAATAACAAAGGACTGCATCACTAAAACGGATATGAAACCAATGGCAACACCAATTAAAGTCTGTTGGATAACGATGATATAACTAGAAAATGAGAAGAGATCGGCGGTTGGAAAATGACCAATGGTTGGAACTATTAAGTATGTAATCGCTAATGCGTAAAACAAGCGCAGCCTCGTCGATAAATTGTTGCTGCCAACAACTGTCATCACCATGAACATCCCAGAAACGCGCGCAAATGCCCAAATGTGAGCTGCAAGCCATTCCATGATGATGTTTTCGTAAAGTGTCACAGGCTAGCCTATTACGCGAGGAATCGCTTCAATCATACCGATAGTAAAGTCCATTAATTGTTGGGTAAGCCAATGAGCACCAATAATTAAAGCAAGCAATGTCATCATTAGACGAGGCAAAAAGCTTAGCGTTTGTTCATTAATTGAGGTTGCGGCCTGAAAGATGGCAACAATTAAACCAATTATTAGGCTGGGCACAACAATAGCCACAACAAGCAGCATAACCACAAACAGCGCATCTCTAAATATATCGACAAACACTTCAGGTGACATTGATTTGCTCCTTTTCTAGTCTCGTCATAACCCAAAACTCTTGGCAAGTGTTCCCATTACCAGCGACCAACCATCAACTAAAACAAACAGCATCAGTTTAAATGGTAACGAAACAATCATTGGCGATAACATCATCATACCCATCGCCATTAATACACTGGCAACAACCAAATCAATTACCAAAAAGGGAATAAACAGCATAAACCCAATTTGAAAAGCGGTTTTTAATTCACTCGTAATAAACGCTGGAATTAATACGGTCATTGGCGCGTCTTCTGGTGCTGCAACGTCTGTACGGTTAGCAATATCTAAAAAGGTTGCTATATCTTTTTCCCGCGTTTGCGAAAGCATAAATTCACGAATAGGCCCTTGTGCTAACTTTAGTGCAGCGATGGCATCCACTTGCTCGTTTACATATGGTTGAACCGCAACGTTATTAATCTTATCGAGGACGGGTGACATGATAAACAGGCTTAGAAATAGCGAGAGACCAATAATTACCTGATTAGATGGTGCCTGTTGCAATCCCATTGCTTGTCTTAAAATTGATAAAACAATGACGATACGGGTAAAAGAGGTCATCATTATTAAGACGGCGGGAATAAAACTCAGCGCCGTCATTAAGGCAAGTACCTGGAGCGTTATACTGTAACTTTGCGTTCCGTCAGAGTTAGGCACAACAGTAACCGCTGGCAAACCTGTGTCTGCCATCAGCGTTGGCGACACCAACATGATTATTGCAGCAATGAAATACTTGATCATGACTTCCCTTTCTTCAATAACGACTGAATTGTCAACGGCATTCTTTCGGTGCTTTCTGATAGTTGCGCTTTTTTAATCGGCTGGTCGAGTTTATGGAGTAAATTAACATTGTTACTGGTTACCCCCAACATAAATTGCTCACCATTAACTTCAACTACCACAACGCGCTCTTTAGTACCAACCGATAATTGGGCCACTGTGCGCAGATGTTTTTGACTATGGGGAGTAATTTTCAGTTTTTTAACGATAAACGCAAGCAAGAAAATAACCGCTAATACGATAATTAGCGACATTAACATGCGCAAGAAATCTGGCGGCCCTGTCAGTGTTGTTGCTGCGGCAGGTATACTAAGGCTGGCTATAAATCCAGCGCTTAGTTTTCTAACGTAATTTTTTAATACGTTCTGTTTGACTAATAACATCAGTTAATCGAATACCAAATTTATCATTGACGACAACCACTTCACCATGGGCGATTAAGGTACCGTTAACTAGAACATCAAGAGATTCACCAGCAACACGATCAAGTTCGATAACAGAGCCTTGATTTAATTGCAGTAAATTACGAATAGTAATATTTGATCGTCCCACTTCCATTGAAATAGTCACTGGAATATCTAAAATGGCATCAAGTTTTTCATCACCCGACGATGCACCGTCGCCACCTATAGCTGACTCATCAAGCTGATCTAATTCCGCTTTCTGTGCTTCTTCTGCCTCGGCATCGGCTTGTTCAGCCATTGCGTCAGCCCAATCATCCATATCACTCATCTTTTATCTCTCACTTACGATTTTTCTTCAGACATTTTTCGCTGAAGTAATTGAAATTCTGACTTTTGCGATTCCGGTCGCGGAATAATCGACGTTACTTCAAGACCATAATTATCATTAACTTGCCCAAGTTTCCCTCTAAATGAAGGCAACTCTTCTGCTTTCACAACGAGCTCATCGGGCATTTCAAATGGGATAATATCACCTTCTTTCATTTCCATGATTTTACGCAGTGTTAAATCAACTTCACCAAGCCCTACTTCCAGCTCGACTTCAACGTCCATAATTTCGTCTTTAAGGGCTGCACTCCAACGTTGATCCGTATCTTCTTTATCAGATTGAACACCAGCATCTAATAGCTCTCTGATTGGTTCAAGCATCGAATAAGGCAACGCGATATGAAAATCACCACCACCGCCATCGAGTTCAATATGAAAAGAACAGACAACAATAACTTCTGTTGGACTGACAATATTGGCCATTGACGGATTCACTTCTGAGTCTAAATATTCAAACTCAACATCCATCACTGGCGCCCAAGCTTCCATATAATCTTCAAATACAATTTTTAACAATAATTGAATGATTCGGCGCTCTGTTGGCGTAAATTCGCGTCCCTCAATTTTTGCAGGATAACGACCATCACCACCAAAGAAATTATCTACTAAAATAAACACTAAACGCGCTTCAAGAGTAATTAATGCGGTGCCTTTAAGTGGTCTAAAACGAACCATGTTCAAACTTGTCGGTACAAACAATGTATGAATGTACTCGCCAAACTTCAACATTTGCACGCCATTGATGGATACTTCAGTAGTACGGCGCATTAAGTTAAATAAACTAATGCGCAAATGACGAGCAAAACGCTCATTAACCATTTCAAGGGTGGGCATTCGACCACGAACAATACGATCTTGAGAAGAGAAGTCATATTCAGCGGCACTATCTCCAGCGCCTCCTGCAACTTCTTCTTCAACGTCATCTACACCATGTAACAACGCATCAATTTCGTCTTGACTCAGTAGATCATTCAAGCTTTAGTCCGCCTTTCTTAGTTAACGACATCAATAACTCAATTAAGAGTTATTGCATAACAAATCCAATAAATAATACTTTCTCAACCACAGGTTTTCCAACGAGTGGTTCAAGCGCCTGTTGCACAGCAGCAAGAGATTCTTTACGCAATTCCTGTTTGCCTTCATTAGTTGAAAGCTTTTCTGCATTTGAGGTGCTAAAAGTTGTTAGTAATGTATCTTCAATTAATGGTATATGTTTTCTGGCAATAGTATCGTGCTCACCGCCTCGCACCATTAACTGCACTTTAATTTGTACTAATCGGTCTCTGCCATAGCCAGGCACATTAAAAACAAATGGACGTGGCATTCCAACGTAAAACGCGTCGCCGGTTTCTGCTTCGCCTTCGTCACCACTATCCTCAGCCATCTCAGGATCTGGCTCAGCGCCTTCTTCAAGAGACATTTCTGGATCTGTCGGTTCATCTGAGCCCGATAGAAAGAAAAAAGCACCAGCGCCACCAGCAATCAATACCACAACAGCAATAATGATAATTAGTAGCTTTTTACTACCGCCTTGCGCTTCTTCAACTGCTTCTTCAGCCATATTTACATTCCTTCACAAAAACTATTTCTAAACCACTGATCCTAACACTCTCTGTTAAGCAATTGAACCCGTGATAAATCATCGATTTAAAGCTACCACACTACAAACAATTATCCTATAGAACATGCCTGTTACGCGTAATAATCAATGCCGTTGGTTGATTGTTTGTTCAAAACTAAGGTCACCGGCTCAATCCCTTCATCATCAAACTCCCCCTGCTCACCAAATAAATTCGACTGTTGGGCTTGTTGAGATTCTTTTTGTTGTTGGTTTTGTTCTTTTACATCACTCTGGTTTAATTCAATACCTTGCTCTTGCAGAGACTCTTTAAGCTTTGCCATTGCCTGCTCTAACATATCTTTTGCTTGTGGATTACTCACCTGAAATTGAACGTTCATTTGGTCTTGTTGCATCACTATGCGCACCGACATTGCACCTAGTTCTTCAGGATCTAGGTTCAAAACGACATGATTGATGCCACCACGAGCCATCATTGTCATGTGCTCTTTGAGTTGTTGAGATGCCATACTGTTATCGTTTAAGGTCACACGCTGCGCCAACGTTTCAGGCGCTTTGTTTGCGGTTAACTGGCTAGAAGCAAACTCTTTGGCCACTTGTTGCTCAACTCTTGCTGCAGCGCCACCAATAGATGTTTCTGCTGGCGTTGTGCTTGCGGAGCTATTGCGAAAACTCGACTCTAGCTGCGCAACTAACGCATCAACTTTTGACGTTACTGGTTTGTCTTGTTCAATAACAACATCACCTTTTACAAACTCTCGTTCACTTGTGACTGAAGCGGTTCTTACATTGATTTGTTTTTCACTTTCACTGGCAGCCCGAGCAATTGAGTTGTCACGTCCAGTGCCTACTCTGTCCATTTCATTGCCTTTCATTGACAATTCAGATGACGCATTACTTTGATCTAACTCACCTGCCAAGTCGGCATTTGGGTTTATTTGCTGTTGTAAACTTTGTCGACTACCTTCAATTTGTGCAAGCATTTGTTTAGCAGATTGCGTATTAACAACTACTTGTTCATGCTTTTCAGAGGTAAAATTAAATAATTGCTGACGTTGCTGCTCTGGCAGCTCTGTAATCAATGTTTGTAACTTATCGCTAAGTACTTCTTCACCACCACTGACTGTCATTTTTTGAACGATTTTTTCGTCGCTTTGCTGTGCTTTTTGAGCATTGGGTTCCTGAGACACACTATCCTGAAGCAACGACAATCCTTCGCTGGTAACATTGACGAGTTCCTCAATGTTATCTTTAACACCTGCAAGGCTTATATCGTCAACATTTAATGATTTAATTCGCGCTTGCAATTGGGTTAATTCAGCCGCGAGTTCTTCATTTGATACCTGCTTATTTTGACTTGATCCTAATTTTGACAATAAATTTTTCACGTCATTGATGATTGATTCAAACTCGTTCATTGAAGCGATGTCGGTTAATTCTTGGTTTGGTGCTTGTAACTTATCTAGTTGTCGCTCTAAGTTTAATTCAGATTGCTCCATCAATTTGGTTAATTTGTCACGATGCAGTTCACCATTAGACTCGCCATTTAGTGCTTTTATTTCAGCTAATGAGTTAGAAAGCAGCTTACTTTTTGACGGTGATAAACTCGCAATTATATCTTCAAGTTTCGCTAAAATATTGTCGCTACCTTCAAGGTTATCTCCCGAAACTAGCTCTTGTGCCTCTTCAATAGCATTACTATCTTCACGTGATGATTTTGACTGCTGTTCATTTTTTAATAAACGCATCAGTTGTTCAATTAGCGCTCTAGTCTTCTCATCTATTGGCTCTTCAAATTTAACATTATTTGATTCGATAGATTGAGTCAGGTGATCATTGAAAGTTAATTCATTTGCAGCCTGGAAGCGTTGCGCTTGCTCACTCATATCTTCGTTAAGCGAGGTGGAAGACGCTGAAGATGCGGCAAAAGTTGCCGAATTATCGACACTGGCATTTAAATTGATAAGATTAAATGATTCCAAAAGACTATTTCCTTGCTCATAAGGTCAGAGAGATAAAATTAAAACAATAATAAACAATAACTTACTTAATTCTTAGAGTTTCCTGTCAATTTATATTTGAAATAAACTGATCAGTTCAAATTATAAAAGCAAATATTGAGCCATGATTACAAATATGGAATGTTGTTTAATTTCTCTGTTTTCTATGATGAGACATCATGGCAAATTCGTCTGCCATTTTCTGTTGCTGTTTCTCTTCTTTTAAAAAGATTTCGTTATTTTGCTTATCAATAAGGAACAAAATGGAATCTGCATATTGTTTTGCTTTCGCCCAAGTAACACGTCTTGCGTCGACTGCTAACGCTGCTTTTGCAATGACATCACGCTGTTGAAATATTGACTGATCAATTTGGGCAAGAAACCCCTGTAAACGAATCAATTTATCTGCACTGACCTGTTGAATATTCTCAGGTTTCATTTGAGCCAAATAATCTTGCTTATATTGAACAAGTGATTCCATTTGCTCTTTGAGTTGATTAAGTTGTTGTTGAGCTTGACTAAAAACCTTAAGCGCGTCTTGTTCTTTCTTTTGAGCCATCTCTAAGACAATAGTCAGTTGTTTAACGTTAGCCATTATTGTAACGCTTGGCCAAGTTGAGTGAGGGCAACTAACGATTCATCATAGGGATGCGATTCTTTCATTGTTTGCTGACAAAATGCTTCAATAACCGGATAAAATTGAATCGCTTTATCAACTTTAGGATCTGCACCTGCGACATAGGCACCAATAGCAATGAGATCTTTATTTTGTTGATACAGCGAATAGTTTTGTTTAACCATGCGTGCATATTGCATATGTTCATCACTCACCACCATCGGCATAACACGGGAAATTGACGCCTCAACATCAATGGCAGGATAATGACCAGCTTCAGCAAGTCTACGTGACAATACAATATGACCATCTAATATAGCGCGAGATGAATCAGCAATGGGATCCTGCAAATCATCCCCTTCTGTTAGCACAGTATAAAAGGCCGTGATCGATCCTTGCCCATCAGAACCATTTCCAGCTCGTTCAACCAACTGTGGAAGCTTTGCAAAAACTGAAGGCGGGTATCCTTTGGTGGCAGGAGGCTCACCAATTGCGAGAGCAATTTCACGTTGTGCTTGGGCGAATCGGGTGAGTGAATCCATTAATAATAAAACTTCCATCCCCTGATCGCGAAAATACTCAGCGATAGTCACTGACGTTTCACAGGCTTTTAAGCGCATTAACGGTGATGTGTCAGCGGGTGCTGCAACTACAACAGAACGTTTACGCCCTTCTTCACCTAAAATCTCTTCAATAAACTCTTTAACTTCACGCCCACGCTCACCAACCAAACCAACAACGATAACATCAGCACTGGTGCCACGAGTCATCATGCCTAGTAAAACACTTTTTCCGACACCTGAACCAGCGAATAATCCCATTCGCTGACCTTTACCAACTGTAATTAGCGTATTGATAGCGCGAATGCCAACATCAAGTGGCTTTGAAATTGGTCGACGAGCGAGTGGATTAATGGGAGTTGCCTTACCTGACACCTTCGTGACAGTTTTTATTGCGCCTAGACCGTCAAGTGGCTCACCTATGCCGTTAATCACTCGTCCCAGTAGCTCAAGACCTACAGGCAAGCCTTGTTGATGATTAAGCGGTTGGACTTTAGCACCGGGCAACACGCCGTGAATTTCTTCACTTGGCATGAGATAGAGAATATCATCGCTAAATCCAACAACTTCGGCATTAATGTTTCCCGTGAGCGTTTCAACACTACACTGACTGCCAACCGGTGCGCGACAGCCAATCGCTTCCATAGTTAAGCCCACAACCCGTTTTAATTTCCCTGCCATAACAGGTTGGAATTGGTTCACTTGATCATTATATTTACCAAGTTGTTTAACCCAATCCACCATAGGAATAGGATCAGACATCAGTATCTTCGCTTGACGGGTTTAGTCTATCGTCGTTGTTTTGTATGTTACTTTCATCATGTTCTTCAACAAACGGTATGTTCTCATTAATGTCCGTCGACGAGAACGTTTCTTGCTCATGCTCGGCAGCCACTTGAGATGTTGATTCATATTCAGGAGCAGCTTTATTACTGAAATCATCAAAGACTTGATTAATTCGCTCATCTAGGTTTAATGAAACTGAACTATTGGTGGTATTGAGATAGCAATCACCAATATTCAATGCAGGATCAGACCCAATGGTTAAGCGACTTTTATCGCTTTGTTGTTCTCCAAACAAATTTTCAATGATATCCAAATCTTGAGGGTTAACATGAAGGCTAACGGCGCTTTCCCCACCTATGACTTTAATTCCTTCACTAACAGCTTGAATAATTGGTTTCTTACTCTGCGTTATTTCAACATGTACAATTTTCTTAGCGAGTGTTAACGCTAACTCAATTAAAGCATCTTCTACTGCCTTATCTTGACTAGAAAGTGGTTGCTGTAGTTTGGTAATCATTGCGTCTATGATTGAAACACGCTGTGCAATTTGAGGTTGTGCTTGTTCGAGCCCTTGATTAACGCCGTCTTCTATTCCTTGCACCAGACCTTGATCGTAACCTTCCTGATGCCCTTTTAGTAAGCCTTCTTCTCTACCTTTGGCAAGCCCTTCTTGATAGCCTTGTTCTTGCGCTTGTTGAGTAATTTCGTCTAAAGCTTGAGCAGATAATGTATTGCTCTCTTCTTCATCAACGACAACGTCAGCCAACGGTTCTGGTTTTGATAAGTCCGCAATATTCATTCTAAATGCATTTGTGCGCTCTTTATCGACCTCTTTACCAACATCTGGCGCATACCAGCGTTTTAGTAGCTCTAGTTCTTCATCCGTTGGCTTATACACTTCGTTCGACATAATCAGTCCTCAATCATCCAATTATAAGAACTCGTCGCCGCCGCCGCCAAGCATAATTTCACCTGAGTCAGCTAAGCGTGTAGCCACTGCCAAGATTTCTTTCTGGGCTACTTCAACTTCACTCACACGAATTGGCCCCATGGCTTCAAGATCATCAACCAACATTTCAGCAGCACGTTTTGACATATTATTAAGGAATTTATCTTTAAGAGCCTCATCTGAACCTTTAAGAGCTTTCATGAGGTCATCTGTTTGAACATCACGTAAAATTGCCTGAATTCCACGGTCATCAACGTCAATAAGGTTTTCAAAGACAAACATCAGATCTTGAAGTTTTTGTGCCATCTCTTCGTCAGTATCACGAATAGAGTCCATCAATTGCCCTTCAACATTATTGTCTAAGTAGTTCATGATGTTAGCAGCCGATTTCAAGCCGCCCATTTTAGCTGCTTGTGCGCCAGCTTGACCCGCAAACTGTTTTTCCATGATGTCATTAAGCTCTTGTAATGCCGCAGGTTGAACCTCTTCAAGGTTAGCAATACGCATCATTAAATCTAAGCGAATTTTTTCCGGGAATTGCGATAATATTTCAGCCGACTGCTCGGGATCCAAATAAGATAATACGATGGTTTGAATTTGGGGATGCTCACTAACGATAATATTGGCAACTTGTCGAGCATCCATCCATTTAAGCGATTCCAGACCTTTAGCACTACCACCTAAAATAATTTGGTCAATGATATTAGACGCTTTATCTTCACCTAAGGCCTCGATGAGCGCTTTACGAATAAAGTCTTCTGAATTTAATCCAATGGATGATAAGTCTTGAATATCGTCTAAGAAAACACGAAGCACAGCCTGCACCTTTGCGGGCGTAAAATCTTCAAACCCTGCCATTGCCTGGCCAACATACTGAACTTCTTTTGGCTCAAGAGACTTTAAGATACTCGCAGCGTCTTCTTCTTTTAAACTGAGTAAAAGTAACGCTGTTTTTTCAAGACCCGTTAAGGTACTTGCGTCAAAACTCGCTTCTTTTTGTTCTTGAGTTGCAATTTCTTCAGCCATTTCTTATCCGTTACTTGTTGTTGTCTTGATATAACCAGTTTTTCACAACCTGGATTGATAAATCTGGTTCATTGGCGACTAATGCTCGAACCGCTCGTAATAAATCATCGTCTTTATGGAGATTCGGGATTTTAATCGAACCATCATCAGCGTAGGTGTAATCACTATCCGATGCTGCCAACATGTCTACCGTGTCAGATGCAAACTGGTCATCAAAGTCAGCTAAATCATCTTCATTCATCTCATCGCTATCTTCTTCTGCATCAGGATAGATGAGGCGATTGAGCATTGGGCGAACTAAGAAAATAATAATTACCGTTATTAACAAAAATCCAATAACTAGCTTTGCTATCTTTAAAAACCACGGCTGTTCCCACATTGGAGGTTCTGGCGCAGCTTGTAATTCTTCTTGATAAAATTGTGTGGTGACGACTTCTAATACATCGCCTCGAGCTTGACTAAACCCTATACTGCCTTGTAATAAACGCGTAATGTTTGCAAGCTCCTCAGCGGTTCGAGGTGCTTGTGTCGATTCTCCACCTTCTGCTGCTGGCATCGTTTTATAATCTAAAGCTACCGACACACTAACGCGTTTAATAATGCCGACTTGTTGACGTATGTGACTAATCGTAGTGTCTAACTCAAAGTTGCGAGTCGCTTCTTTTTGAAATTGTCCAGGCTGACCGCTGCTACTTTCATTACCTTGCAGCTCGCTCGCTTGTTGAGGAATTTCTGATTCCAATGGCGGCTGATTGCTTAAAGCACCAGCAACACCACTAATAACATTGCCAACATTGCTGTTTTCAGACGTTCGTTCGCTTCGTATAGCGGGTAAGTCAGGATTATAGCGTTGCTGCGTTTCTTCAACGGCAGTGAAATCCATTGAAACATCAACTTGTGCCGTGTAATTCCCTAAACCGACAACGGGAATCAAAATCGTATCAATTTTCGATAAATAAGCACCTTCTTGTTTCTTTTCTTGCTCGAATTCTTTACGACTACGAATACTTGAAGGATCTTCGTTACCTGATTTTAAAGAACGTCCTGCTTGATCGGCAATAGATACACGACCTGGTTCCAGCGACGGCACGGCTGACGACACAATATCAACAATACTATCGACTTCACCTTGGGTTAGTTGACGCCCACGATTTAGCGTAACGACGACTGTAGCACTGGCCTTTTTATCACGACGAGAAAATACATTTTCTTTTGGAATGGCGAGTAATACGCGAGCGCGGGATACGTTTTTAAGTTCACTAATTGCACTTGCGAGTTGCTTTTCGCGACTATGCTTGAGACGTTCTCGCTCTAAACGCTGAGAGACACCAAAGCCCATATCCTGCATTAAGATATCGTCACCATTAGCAGGCGCCGCATCCATACCCGCTCTAACTAAGGCGAGCTTAATTTTTTGATAATCATCTTGGGTGACGAGAATTTCACGGTTTTCAGTTTTGTAGTCAAATTTATTTAGGTCAAGAAAGTCTAACGTGGTTGTAAACTCTTCTGTGTTCATTTTTCCTAGCGGTCGATACTCAGGCTCTTGCGCCCAAAAAACAACCATTACAGCTAAAGCTAAACAGACGGTCAACGCAACAACCATAACGATTTGGCGCATGGTTTCACCATCACCTAAACCGGAAAAAGCACCGGTTTTTTCATCGGGTATCGCGGTATTTGAAGTTGTGATGGGATGTTGGTCATCTGACACCATCATATCTGTCGATTCACTCGCTTGACTCACAGGATTACCTTCCAAAATTTAAAAATTACGTAGACGTAGTCTATCTTGCTAATAATGTCATAATTTAAAAGACTTTACCTAACAAAATTTACTAAACAGGCATGCTCATGATTTCTTTGTAAGCTTCAACAAATTTATTTCTTACTTCGACGGTGGCACTAAAGGCAACACTTGATTTTTGAGAGGCAATCATTGCATCAGAAATACTGACACTACGATCACCCATTTCAACAGCGGTTTGTAATGCTTTTGAGTGTTTTTGTAAGCCATTTACGTTATCAACTGCACTTTTTAGCATGCTGGCAAAATCACTGCCATTGGTCTGAGTTACCTGACGAGTTTCAATATTCCCCATGTTTGGCTGGTTAATGCCTGGCGTTTGCATCTGCGCTTTAGCAATCATGTTTTGCATGTTGCTTAACATAGCATTTGAGTTTGTATTGATGTTCATGGCTGTGCTCCCGAATATTGAAACGACAATTTTTTGGCAATTGCGTTATTTATGACAGATAAAGCAATTACCTTGCCACAAATTAAAAGCACGAAAAAAGCAGACTTAAATCTTAGTTCAAGTCTGCTTTAGATATTGATATATTTGGCGATTATGCAGGTAACTCAATTCCTTGCTCACGAATTTTTGCGAGTTTGTATCGCAGCGTTCGAGGGCTAATCCCGAGTTTTTCAGCAACAGCCTTGCGTGAACCATTACACGCAGCCAATGTATCGATAATAATTTGATTTTCTTGTTGTTTAAGCTCGTTGCCTAGAACATCACTATGAACTACATTGCTAGGAACCGCTGTCATCATTGGCGTTTCATCTTCGTTGCTATCTTGATTGTCGTCCAATGATTCTATAATCAAGTCACTGACCGCAACCTCTTCACCATTACTCAAAATAAGCGCGCGTTGCACGACGTTGTCTAACTCACGGACGTTTCCAGGCCAGCTATGACGCTGTAACATCAGTTTAGCGTCAGTTGAATAAACTGGCGCTGGGCCAGATTGCTGCCAATGCCGTGATAACAGGTGCTCCGCCAATGGAATAATATCGCCACGGCGCTCTTTTAAGTGCGGCCATGCCAATGGAAATACATTTAGGCGATAGTATAAATCTTCACGAAACTCTTTATTCTTAACCGATTGGCGTAGATCACGGTTTGATGTTGCTAATACACGTACATCAAGCTTAATTGTTTTACGTGAGCCTAAACGTTCAACTTCTTTTTCTTGCAGGACACGAAGTAATTTCGCCTGCAAGCTAATATCCATTTCGGTAATTTCATCAAGCAGTATTGTGCCACCTTGAGCTTGTTCAAATTTCCCAGGACAGGCTTGAAGCGCACCAGTAAACGCGCCTTTTTCATAACCAAATAAAGTTGATTCGAGCATATTTTCAGGTATCGCTGCACAGTTAATGGCAACAAAGGGCTTATCACAGCGTTTTGATTGATTATGAATGTATTGGCTAAGCACTTCTTTGCCAGAGCCTGATGGTCCACTAATCATCACAGACGCGTCGCTTTGTGCGACTTTTTTCGCCAGTGCCAATAATTCGACAGACTTTGGATCGCCAATGATAGGATCGTTATTGGCGATTGTAGGTACCGGTAAATAACGACTCACTAAATTGAGCAAGACTTCCGGCGCAAATGGCTTTGCCATATAATCTGACGCACCATCACGCATAGCGCTTACAGCATCATCTATAGTCGCATAAGCAGTCATTAATAGCATTGGCAGTTCAGGCCATTTAAGTTTTATACTTCTCAATAAGGAGAGTCCTGACATGCCGCCCATTTGAACATCAGATACCACCATAGAAACAGGTGTTGTTTTAAGGGTTAATAACGCTTCTTCACCGCTTTCACATTCAACACATTCATAACCACCCAGCATCAAGGTATCGACAAGGGCTTCACGTAAACCAGCATCATCTTCAACAACTAATATTTTATGAGAACTCATAGAATTATTTCTCCTAATAACTGGCTATGATTAACCGACAGCGGCATGTTTAACAACAACAGCAGCTTCTCGATGTAGCGGTAATATTAATGAAAAGCACGAACCTTGCCCCTGTTTAGATACCAAAGTAAGTTGGCCGCGATGTGATTTAGCCACCGATTGGACAACAGCTAATCCTAGCCCGGTTCCTTGCGACTTAGTCGTATAAAAGGGTTCAAATATCTTTTGTTGGTCGGCTACCGAAATTCCAGGACCGTTATCAACCAATGAAATCTCTACTTCATTGTCGCCGTGACGTTTTGCAATTAAGTGCATCATCAGCCCTTGTGGTTTAGCCTGAATTGCGTTGTGAATGAGGTTCGTAATAGCACCACTTAGCGCAGTACGATTACCCATGACTAAGAGATCAGGATCAGGAAGAGTAACCATTAAATTTGCTTTGTGTTGATCCATCATGGCGTCACTGGACGATTGAACTTCGCTTAGAATTTCCTGTAATGAAATTTCTGTTGATAGTTGACCACTATCACTGCGTGCAAACATCAGCATATCATTTACTTGCTGCTCTAAATCTTTTAAACGTGCCATCAATTTGTCGTGAAAACGCTCTTTTGATTGCGGAGCCATCGTCTTACTTTTTAAATTAGCGGCATACAACATCGCTGCAGACAACGGAGTGCGAACTTGATGCGCTAAGGACGCAACCATTTTACCCAGTGCAGATAAACGCTGCATGTGTGCCATATTGTTTTGCATTTGACGGGTTTGTGTTAAATCGGTCACTAATATTAACTGGCCATCTTCAGGGGCAAGTGATGAGATAGCAATCTTTAATCGGCGACCGTCTTTTAAAGAAACCTCGTGACCATCATCGGCGCGGGGTTCAAATACACTATTAATAACGGTTGCCCATCGCTGACCAACCACGTTATCACCAAAAAAGTCTAACGCCATACGATTAGCTTCTTCGACACGACCATTTGCATCAAGAATGATGACACCAGACGGAAGAATATCAACAAGATGTGCCAGACGATTTTGTGAAATGCGTCCAGGTGTCGTTGGTTGATGAAATTGTGGTGCCATAACAGCCTCGTCAATAAATTGTCTGCTTGAGATTTACCAACGATATTGCACTTAGTGTGCCAACTTTATTTATATTACATTCAATAGCTTATCCGAGAAATTAGCATTAAAAAATCAATAATATCATTTTTAACATGGCATTTACGCGATGTTCAAACATGCCTTGGATCGTTTTCACGATGTATAAAGGTGTTTCGTATTTTGGAGGATTCATTAAGTGTTGAAGACTATTTTTTGTGAAGAGAATAGGCTACAAACCTATTAATCATAGCTAAGATAGCAAATAATGACTTTATCGCGGTAATACTTAGGTATAATTACCGCGATAAAACAAAAGAATCAAGATAGATTAGCCGTCCTTAGACATGCTATATTTACGCATTTTTTCAACCAAGGTAGTTCGACGCATACCCAAAATATCTGCCGCTCGAGAAACGACGTATTCTTGCTGCTCCAACGCTTGTCGAATCAAGTCAACTTCTAATTCAGAAAGCATTTCTTTTAGATTTACCCCTTCTGAAGGCAATTCTGTCATCACCGTTTTTTCTGGAACCTCAACAACATACTCTCCGCTAAAGATTGCTGCAAATGCTTCTTGTTCTTGCATTTCTTCAGGATAATCAGGTTCAAATTCGGGTACATCTAGGTGGCGGTATTTAGCCGGTAAATCATTAACATCGATAAGATTATTTGGATAAAGAATGACTAAACGTTCAACCAAATTACTTAATTCACGAACATTACCAGACCAATCTGCCATCATTAGCGACTCCATACACCGCTGCGTAAAGCGAACCGACGTATTGTATGCTGATTCCATTCTAGTGACGAGCTCTTGCAGCAATAACGGAATATCGTCCTTCCGCTCTCTAAGGGCAGGTACTTCAATAGGAAAGACATTAAGGCGATAAAATAAGTCTTCTCTAAATTTACCGTCTTTAATTTGCTCCTCGAGATGTTGATGCGTTGCAGCGACAATCCGAACGTTACACGTCATGGTTTTATTGCCGCCGACTCGTTCAAAGGTTCGCTCTTGCAACACGCGCAGTAATTTAACCTGCATTGGATGAGGCATATCACCAATTTCATCCAAAAATAATGTACCACCTTCGGCTAATTCAAAACGCCCTTTTCGTGCGGTATAGGCCCCAGTAAACGCGCCTTTTTCATGACCGAACAATTCACTTTCTAATAACTCTGGCGGAATCGCACCACAGTTTACCGGAATGAACGGGCCTTCTCGTCGTTTAGAATAATAGTGAACATTGCGGGCAATAACTTCTTTACCTGTTCCTGATTCACCAAGTACAAGCACGTTAGCATCAGTTTGTGCAACTTGCTCAATCAGCACACGAACATTTTGAATATTATCGCTACGCCCAACTAAACTTCTAAACAGCATAGACGATGAGCCAGAAACCGCATGGGTTGCTGGGCGTTTATTCAAAAAATCTTGACAGTTATGAAGTTCTTGGGTCAATTTTTCATATTTGACTTCGTAAGGCATCACACCGATAACGTTAGAGTAGTTAGTCGCCAAATGGGCAACATCATCGCCAGCAATCAAAAAAGACTGTTTAGGAAGTTCTGTAATCAAATTTTCATTAAAGTCTGCCACTCGATGGTCGATAATAACGCTGCGATAAATGGTTTCTTGGCCAACAATCAGCGCTTCGAGTTCTGTAATGCTATTACTTTTTATAATGGTTTCGCCAATAAAGTCCAAAATAGTGGAAAGTGACTCTAAATATACTGAGTTAGAACTACAAAGCAGTATCGCGTTGGAAATTTGCATCTGTTGACATTACCTTTATAAAACAAAGTGATTTACTGATTCTGAGCTAATAGAGTATTCTAACTGGCAAAATAAAACCATAGCAACAGTCAATATTTTGACTGTTTGTAAATATATTATTCATATTGGATTTCAAATGAACTCAATTTTCTCGTTAATAGATAGAGAACATCACTTATTTAGTAACGATATCTCGCAACATGAGGCAACGCTTCAACGAATTATTCGTGACAGTAAGTTTTTGGTCTTAGGAGGAGCAGGAACCATTGGCCAAGCAGTTAGTAAAGAACTTTTTTCTCGCCAACCTAAGAAACTACATATTGTTGATATCAATGAGAATAACTTAGCTGAATTAGTAAGAGATGTCCGAAGTAGTTACGGCTATATCAATGGTGAGTTTAAAACCTTTTGTTTAGATATAGGTACGAAAACTTATGATGCATTTTATGAGAACGATGGTGAGTATGATTACATTCTTAACCTATCAGCGCTAAAACACGTTAGGTCAGAACGTGACCCCTATACATTGATGCGTTTAATTGACGTCAATATCATGAATACTCAAAAAACATTACAAAAAGCGATAGATTCAAAAGTAAAAAAATACTTTTGTGTATCTACTGATAAAGCAACAAACCCCGTTAACATGATGGGAGCATCCAAACGTATCATGGAGCTGTATCTGAACAGAGCAAGTGCTCATATCAATATATCTACAGCACGATTCGCTAACGTATTATGTTCAGATGGTTCTCTCGGTCATAGTTTTTCACAACGATTAGCCAAAGGGCAACCACTTGTTGCTCCCAGTGATATATATCGTTACTTCGTCACACCTAAAGAAGCCGGAGAATTATGTTTATTGTCATGTTTGTTAGGTGAAAATCGAGATATATTTTTTCCAACTCTTGACGAGGACGACCACCTTCAATCATTTAAAGATATTGCAATAAAATTTTTGTCACAGCATCAATTAACTCCCCTAATTTGTGATACTGAAGATCAAGCTCGTACTGCTGCCTTAAAACTCCCCATTAACAATCAATGGCCTTGCTTTTTCACTCAAAGCACCACAACAGGAGAAAAAGACAAAGAAGAGTTTTTTACAGAAACAGAATTTGTTGACTATCAAAGATTTAATACCATCGGTATCATTAAGAACCAAATACAACAAGATCACGCTACACTTGACTGCTTCAATGAGACTATTATTAGATTACAACGCGAAGGAATATGGGATAAACAACAAATTGTTGACGCATTTGTTTCCCTACTTCCCAACTTCACACATTGTGAATTAAATAAATTTCTCGACGATAAGATGTAATGAGTAATTCACTAATTAGTTTTTTTCAAGACACTTTTCAAAGCAAGGATTTCATTCCTTTGCATGCTCCGACTTTTGATGGAAATGAGAAGCAATATGTTAACGAAACAATCGATTCTACTTTTGTTTCCTCAGTTGGTTCTTTTGTCGATCAATTTGAAAAAAGAGTTAGCGCTTATACAAGAACTAACGGCGCAGTTGCAACAGTCAACGGCACAGCTTCGCTCTATACAGCTCTTTATTTAAGTGAAGTAACCATGAATGATTTAGTTATCACTCAAGCTTTAACTTTCGTAGCTACCTGTAATTCGATTTCTCAGTTAGGGGCTCAGCCATTATTTATAGATGTTGATGCATCTACGTTAGGGTTAAGCCCACGCGCCCTTGAGCAATTTTTGAATGAAAATGCAATAATAAATGACAAGAACGAATGCATTCATAAAGCCACTAAACAGCGAATTAAAGCCGCAGTTCCCATGCATACATTCGGCCATCCTTGCCAAATAGAACAACTGGCTACATTGTGTCAACAATGGCATATTACTTTAATTGAAGATGCAGCAGAAAGTCTTGGTTCTTTTTATAATGGACAGCATACAGGCACATTTGGTCGCTTTGGTATTTTTAGTTTTAACGGCAATAAGATTATCACGACGGGTGGTGGTGGAATAATAGTCGCTAATGATATTCATGACATAAAACGCGCAAAGCACGTTACAACAACAGCAAAAACACCTCATCCTTATCATTACTTTCATGATGAATTTGGTTTTAATTATAGAATGCCGAACCTTAATGCAGCTTTAGGTTGTGCTCAGCTCGAAATGCTTGCCCATAAGCTTACCCAAAAGCGTCAATTAGCATTACACTATCAAGCTTACTTTAAAGGGAGCGCATTTACATTTGTTTCAGAGCCAGAAAATGCGCGCTCAAACTATTGGTTGAACGCTCTTATATGTCCATCCATCGAAGCGCGAGATGAATTATTACAAACAACAAATAAAAATGGCGTCATGACAAGACCTGTTTGGACACTAATGCATAAACTTCCCATGTATAAAAACAGCCTTAAAGGTGACTTATCTACATCACTATGGCTTGAAAGTTGCTTGGTTAATATTCCTAGTTCGCCAATTGATATACCTACAGAGCACATAATATGAAAAATATATTGGTCGTTGCACCACACGCTGACGATGAAACATTAGGCTGTGGAGCAACATTACTCAAACATATTTCGAAAGGTGATCGAGTTCATTGGTTACTTTGTTCATCAATGAACGAATCCTACTCTCAAGAAAAACGTGCTCAACGTTCATCTGAAATACAGCAAGTTATAAAGCGTTATCCGATGACATCTAGTAAGCAGTTAAAGTTACCTCCAGCGACATTAGATCTGTTATCTCAAAGCACAATAATCAGTGAAATGTATGGTTATGTACAGTCAACAAAACCAAGTATTGTTTATATTCCTTACCGCAATGATGCACATAATGATCATCAACAAGTTTTTGACGCTATATTAGCTTGTTGTAAATCATTTCGAAGTCCTTTTGTCTCCAAGATACTTATGTACGAAACACTTTCTGAGACTGATTTTGCGCTTAAGCCTGAAGATCCAGGGTTTAAACCCAACTGTTATGAAGATATTACTGAATTCTTAGACGAAAAACTGAATATATTAACAATCTATGAGAGTGAATTAGCACCATTTCCATTTCCAAGAAGCGTAGAAGCAATACGAGCATTAGCCCAAGTTAGAGGTGTTCAAAGTGGGTGTATGGCAGCAGAAGCGTTTATGATCATCAAGGAGATAAATAGATGAAAACAATAATAATTGCAGAAGCGGGCGTTAACCATAACGGACAGTTAGAATTAGCAAAACAACTAATTGATGAGGCAGCTAACGCTGGTGCTGATATTGTAAAGTTTCAAACTTTTAAAGCTGCAAACCTAGTAACAAAAGATGCAAAGCAGTCACCGTATCAAACTCAAAATACTGGAGTTTCAGAGTCTCAGTTCGATATGCTCAAACGTTTGGAACTCAATTATCAAGATCATTTTACGTTACTCGAACACTGCCGAGTCCGAGGTATCAAGTTTTTATCAACAGCTTTTGATATGCAAAGCCTTGATTTTATTATCAATGATATTAAAATTGATATGCTAAAAATTCCATCAGGAGAGATCACTAATCTTCCCTTTGTATTAGCTCATGCACAGTCAAAACTTCCTATTATCTTATCAACCGGGATGTCGAATCTCGTTGAAATAGAACAAGCGCTAGGCGCTATTGCTTTTGGTTACTTGCACGGTGAAAGTCAGCAACCAAGTTTGGAGGCCTTTGTTAACGCTTATCGTAGCGATAAAGGCAAAAAACTTCTTAAGGACAAAGTAACGGTATTACACTGCACCACTGAATATCCAGCGCCGTTTGACGAAATTAACCTCAATGCCATGCAAGCAATGGCTGCGCATTTAAAAATAGCCGTTGGCTATTCAGATCATAGTCAAGGTATTGCTGTATCCGTTGCTGCTGTTGCCAATAAAGCAGCGATCATTGAAAAACATTTTACCTTAGATAAAGAATTACCTGGTCCAGATCACAAAGCATCACTCGAACCTGCAGAACTCACAGCTATGATAACAGCTATTAGGCAAGTTGAACGTGCTATGGGTAGCTCAAAAAAAATGCAAACGGTTAGCGAGGTACAAAATGTAGCCGTTGCACGAAAAAGCTTAGTGGCTGCGACATCAATTAAACAAGGCGAAGCGTATAATGCAAGCAATCTTGCAATAAAACGACCAGGTAATGGTATATCTCCTGCGCATTATTGGCATTATTTATCTCAAATCGCCAAGCGTGATTATGAAATAGGTGAGCTTATCGATGAATAAACCCATCATACTCATTGGCAGTGGTGGCCACGCTCAATATTTATTGCATATTCTGAATCAATTGCAACGTCGCGTTATTGCCTATGTTGCACCGCAGCCATTACCAAATAATTTAATCTCAGACATTTCTTGGTTAGATGACGATCACGATGCTCTCTCTTATGATCCCAATGAAGTTGAATTAGTTTTAGGTATTGGGCAATTACCCAAACAAAATATTCGCCAAAAACTCATCACGTTCTATCAGCAGCACAATTACACCTTTGCCGTAGTTATTGCGCCTAGCGCAAAGATTATGCCTAACGTAGTACTTGGTGAAGGAGTACAAATATTAGAGCAGGCATTTATCAATCACTCATCGGATATTGACGTGCACTGCATTATAAATTCTAACGCTACCGTTGAACACGATAGCCATATCGGTGTTAACTGCCATATAGCGCCCGGTGCAGTGGTATGTGGCGGTGTTACTATAGGCGAGAATAGCTTTATTGGCGCCAACGCAACGCTTATTCAAAATATAACATTAACTAGCCATTGTATTATAGGCGCAGGTGTTACTGTAACGGAAGATGTAATAATACCTTCTTTGATAAAAAATGTTCCCACTAGCATTTCATCTCTGACTCACAAGGATTAATCACCATGAAATGGAAAGAGATACTAATTTCACCAGATACTTCGATTAAATCAACGTTGCGAGTAATAGACACCAACGCATTGCGCGTTGCGCTTGTCGTCGATAGTGAAGATAAATTATTAGGCATTGTTTCTGACGGTGATATTAGACGCGCAATAATTGCCGACACTCCGCTGTCACAGTCGATTACTAGCATCATGAATACAACACCTATTACGGCGCCTTTTAATACTAAAAAAAGTAAATTAGCCGCATTGATGCAAGAAAAAGATATTCTAGCGGTGCCGTTACTAAAGCAAGGTAAGGTGGTTGGACTTAGCACACTGAGTGATAGTCTAAGTCAGCGCTCGTTCGAGAATCCAGTACTAATTATGGCGGGAGGTTTTGGTACGCGTCTTGGACATTTAACCAAAAACTGCCCTAAGCCAATGCTCAAAGTCGGTGCAAAACCGATGCTCGAAAGTATTATTGAACAATTTATCAAGGTCGGTTTCTCAAATTTTTATATTTCTACCCATTACATGGCTGAAAAAATTCATGACTATTTCGGTAATGGCAGCCATCTTGGCATCAATATTACCTATGTTCACGAAGAAACCCCCTTAGGTACAGGCGGCGCGTTAAGCCTTTTACCTGCTGATATTCCTTCTCTACCTCTTATTCTAATGAACGGCGATATTTTAACGCAACTCGATGCTAGTAAATTGTTAGATTTTCACGATAGTGAACAGGCTGATGCAACCATGTGTGTACGCCCTTACGAATACACTGTTCCATTTGGCGTCATTGAGGGGCCCGATAGTAAAATTACTTCAATTGTCGAAAAGCCTAGCTATCACTTCTTAATCAATGCAGGTATTTATGTTATTAACCCATCGGTATATCAATCAATTGAGATGAATACGGCGATAGATATGCCTGATATTTTCAATAATATGTTAACGGAAAAACAAAACGTTGCAAAGTTCCCTATTCATGAATATTGGCTGGATATTGGGCAAACCAATGATTTCGATCAAGCTCAACACGACATACTGACATTATCGAGCAAATAACTTATGAATAGTAAAGTGCTAGGGCTAATATTAGCTCGTGGAGGAAGTAAGCGGCTACCTCGTAAAAATATTAAGAACCTCCATGGCAAACCTTTAATCAACTGGACCATAGAGGCTGCTATCAATTCTTCTTGTATTGATGATGTTGTTGTATCGACAGATTGTGAGAATATTGCCAATGTAGCGCGAGAGGCAGGAGCTAATGTTCCTTTTTTAAGAGACAAAGAATTAGCACAAGACACTTCATCAAGCACAGATGCAGCTATAGACGCAGTAAGTCAGCTTGCTGACATAAGGAAATATTACGACTATATTGCCTTACTACAACCAACGTCACCACTGCGTACAGCTTTTCATATAGAACAGGCCTTTAATATATTAAGAGACAATAGTGCTACCGCTGTTGTTTCCGTATGTAAAACTGAACACTCCCCGCTTTGGTGTAATACTCTTAATGAATCGGCTTCTCTAGATAATTTTTTGCCCAAGAATATTTCCAATATAAGAAGTCAAGATTTGCCCACATATTATCGGTTAAATGGCGCTATATACATAATAAAATCAGATGTGCTTATGGCGACAAAAACATTTTTCCCAAATACAGGCGGCTTTGCTTACGTTATGCCTACACAAGCTTCAATTGATATAGATACTAAATTAGATTTCATTACAGCGCAGGCTGTAATGACATATATGGAGAATAAAAACGATGAATAAAAAATCTGTGATTGTTCTAGGCGGAGGTATAGCAGGAGTCACCGCCGCATTAGTATTAGCAAAACAAAACTATCGAGTAACGCTTATTGAAAAAGAACAAAGACTAGGTGGATTGCTAAATACAGCTTATTCGTTCAATGGATATAATTTCGACTACGGCACGCACTTTCTAGCAACAACTAATATTCGATCACTTGATAAGCTTTTGTTTCCGGATAGTTTTATTCAATCTGCATTTTATTATCCATATATAAAAGCGGGCAATGTTTTTAATAATAAATTAAATACCCAAAGCCCAAGTTTGGATATGCGAGCGCTAAAAGAAAGCGCATATAACGAAGTCTGTGCTCAACTATTTAATTTACCTGAACAAGCAAAACACTCAACGCAAGAAAGCTCCTGTGAAGTTCAACTAAACCAAGAGTTTGGGCCAATAATAACAAAGAATATATTCTCCCCAATTTTGAAAAAGCTTGTCGATGAACCACTAAACGAGCTAACAACAGATGCCCATAAGCTATTTTCCTTACAACGTATCATTGTGGGAAATGAATATGTAACAAATATTTTGAAATCTCAATCAAGGTTTGACGATTGCCTGAGTAACCACAGGTTTTCCCAAGGTATTTCAAAAAATACAGTTTATTATCCTAAAGCGGGCATGAAAACTTGGATAGATTCACTAACAAAACAACTTGTTTCATCAGGAGTGAGTATTATCACGGGTGCTAATATTGAAAACATCGATTATCAGACTCAATGGCATTGTCAACTTGAAGATGGTGAAAAGGTATCTAGTGACCGCCTAATATCGACGATTTCACCTTATGCTCTTTCAAAGATGACGAATGTATCAATACCACAACTCCCTTCTGTAAAAATGCGAAATATTCACTTATTCCATTTTGTTTTTGAAGACAAGCTAAACACAGATCTCCATTATTTTTACAATTATGAGCAAAACCATCTCGCCTTTCGCGTTACTTTGTATCCAAGAGTTAATGAAAATTCACATTTAACTATCGAAGTGTTAAATAATGACGGTAAATATGACGAACAATCGATAGAAAGGCGCGCCCATACTTTAGTTCAAGAACTATTAGATTTAGCAGTAATAAAGTACAACCAAGGAATTTTACATTCTCATTATCAATATTTAGGCCCAAGCTTCCCCGTTCAAACGCCTAAGTTTAAGCAGGCATGTAAACTACTCGAAGAAACAATAACACAAGCTTTTCCCAATTTAGAGAGTGCTGGTAAAGCACAAGGGAAATCATTTTTCATGTTAGATGTAATGAAAGAGACTTACCATCAATTTTCAACAAGAGAGGTTCTAAATGACTCATCTAGTCAATAACACTCAGATATGGGACACCCTATATAAAAATGGAGCTCAAATGAGCCATCCTGATGATTCATTTATCCGTATGAGTTACTACTTGTTAAAGGATAATATAAATAAAATTCTCGACTATGGCTTTGGAAGTGGCGTAACTACCATGCATTTAGCGCAACGAAACTTTAATGTAACAGGATTAGAGGTGAGCCAAGAAGCTATCAAACTAACCCATCAACGATTAACCGCTATTAATGCTACGGCTCAACTGGACTTATACGATGGGGCACCCCAGCTAACCTATTCAGATAACTCATTTGACGCAATAATCGCTTGGCAATCATTAACTTATAACACACCGAACTCATTCGAAAAAATAATGGCTGAGTTTCATCGAGTTCTAAAGCCAGGCGGAGTCTTCCTAGCTGCTATCTCTGCGCCAGGCGACCATATACATACTACATCAACTCCATTAGACAATGGCGCTAGACAGTTAGAAGCAGCTGGACAAGAAGGTGCAACGGTGTTCATCCCAACAGAAGAACAACTTTGCTCTCTTTGTCCCACTAATAATTTAACGCTAGGAAAAATAACCCTAGACTATCAAGCTATTAGTAACATTATTTGCAAATATCACTTAGTTCACTATATAAAGTAAACCATGAATACAATATCGATTCATCAAAGCCAATATATTCCTTGGACTCCATATTTAAAGAAAATATATCAAAGTGATATCTTTGTTGTTATGGACAATGTTCAATTTCAACGTCGAGGCGTACAAAACAGGAATTCCATTAGTGATGGTATTAATGAAATACGCTTAACTATTCCCGTTTCTAAAAAACAATCAGAAGCAATTAACGAAAAGTTAATTACGCAAGACTGGGGTAAAAAACACTTCAAATCACTTCAAAGCTGCTACGGTAAGTCACTCAATTGGTCTAAATACAACGCTCGACTTGAGCAACTATATTCGCGTAATTACAAAACATTACATGATTTGAATATGACTTTTTTAAATTTTATTTTTCAGGCGATCAACCTACCTAAGCCCGAGGTTATTGAACTATCTTCACTTAACTTGACCAGCAATAAATCACAACTCATTCTAGATATTTGTAAAAAAATGAATGCAAAAAAATACTTGTCAGGATTTGGTGCAAAAGATTATTTAGAGCTAGAGGAATTTTCTAAAGAAAATATCGAAGTTATATATGAACAATCAAAGCCAGCACAATACCAGCCAATAGATAAACCCTTTATCGCAGGGTTGTCTATTCTTGATATGTTGTTTCATTGCCCAATTAAAGACGTTCAAAAATATTTACTCAATACTCACATGAGTATTGAGTAAAATAACTAAAGTAACGGATCTTCGTTTTTAACGACTTTTTCGCTCAATGAAAGAGTCTTAATTAAATGCAGCGCTCTATCAGCGCTATCACCTAATCCAAAAATATTAGACTGCTGAGCGACAATTTGGGAGAACTCTTGTGAACCAACTTTCTCTATTGCTTTTGCAATATCATTTGTCTCTGTACCACAGAATAATACATTGTCATTACACATTCTGTCAGTTTGACGTCGCCCTACATTAATAGCAGCAACCGGAATTGAAGCTGCTTCGTAAATGCCGGCTGATGAATTACCAATGAGGAAGTCGCACTGCGAGAAAATAGATAAAAATAATTGTCGCTCTAAGTTTCTAAAAAAATAAAACTTTGAATCTCCTTGGTATTTTTCGATCACTGAAATGATTTTAGAATTATTACCATCAGTGTTTGGAAAACTGACAAAAGAAAAAATATTGCGCTGAGCTAATTCACTCAAAATACTATCAAATACAATAGAATCATCTTCTGAAGAGGATGGCGAAGGGTGATATATAACTAATGCACAGCGCTCATAAGGAGAAATAGATAATTTTGATGCAACTTCTGACTTAGAGCTTGCTTCAAAGTTTTGAAATTTATCTAACGCAATACTACCAATAATACTAATGCGGTCTTCAGATTCACCAATCGCTTGCAGCCGACGTTTATGCTCCTTATGACAAACAAAATGGTATGTCGCTAGTTTTGATGTGGCATGACGAATAACTGTATCTTCATGCCCACCAGTTTCATGATCACCACCGTAAAAATGAATTGTAGGGATCTTTAAAAAAGTTCCAAGCATTCCACCCATTATTACATCTTCACGATCACCAGCAAACAATATGACATCAGGAGCATAAGAAGCAACGATATCTATACTATTTTGTAAAAATAAACTCGCCGTCTTTAATTTTGAACGAGTAGAGTCACCATCAATTAATGTCTCTAGCTCAGCTAAAAAATCTAGTCCATCCGCTTCGATGTGTTTTTTAGTTAACCCGAAACGAGAAGATAAGTGTGCACCGGATACTAAAACTTTAAACTCAATTTCATTGTCA
Organism: Psychrobium sp. nBUS_13; assembly: GCF_051201665.1. GTDB lineage: Bacteria > Pseudomonadota > Gammaproteobacteria > Enterobacterales > Psychrobiaceae > Psychrobium. The sequence goes on from NZ_CP179210.1 coordinate 2,905,761, forward strand.
TCTCGAAGCATATGATATAGAGGAGACAATAAATCATACTCGGCCCGAATTGACGTTAGCGCCAATATTTTAATTTTTTTACACATTATTTATTTCACTGATAAGAAGACTAGCAGACTCATGATTAGGTTCTAATTGTAATATAAAATCCAACGCCATTTTTGCCGCTTCATGATTGTTAATAGACAAATACAATGTCGCTAAGTCATACCAAACATTTACATGATTTGGGAAGGCCTCTAAAAACTGGGCGTAAGCATCAACTGCTTGTTCAATTTTTCCGTTGATGCTTAATATTTTGGCAAATAAAGGCAAATGTACCATTAACAAATGACTCAATGTAGATAATACCATTTCAGCCTCTTCGTAACGTTCCATATCGATCAGGAGTGAGGCGGCAAGCTTATATTCTATTTCACTTAATATCTCAGAAGACACCAAATCAAAACTTTCAATGGCAGCTTTTTTCTCACCTACTAATACACTCAAATAAGCTTTAGCTAAGGCCAATAAAGATGCATGATTTTCACTTTGCACTTTCATTAACTCTAGTTGAATTATAATTTGCTCAATCCCCTGCACATGCCCATCAGTAAAAACTGTTCTAATTTTAGTCAGCAACTCACTTTCTTGAAACATATCACGTCTAGATATTTCATCTATTGCGACGTGATACTGGTACTTTTTCAGCTCTTCTCTTTCAACTAGTTCTTGTAAGCGATCGCCTTCCTCTTTCCCTTCAAGGTTATTTGATACCCAAGTAGACAGAGCACCAAACTCTTGGTTTTTATTCCAATATTCAATTAATCCATCAATATTGGGATTATTACCTAGAGCATTCATTCTCCAGTTTAATCGAGTTACTGCAGGTTCTAACAATTCATGCAATAACTCTGAGCCAGTAATAAAACTTTGATAATACTGATTAGTCAGTTCTGTAACTTCGTCAGATGAAGCTTGTTCAACACCTTCCAGTGCCAACATTTTTACGAATTCACTAATAGCGACCTTTTTAATTAATGGCGCTAAATAGCCATATTTTTTCGACAATTTATCTTCAACTTGTTGTATTTTCTTTGAAGCCTGCATACGTTTTTTATCTGTTTGAGCAGAACTGCTTAATACGATATTCGCTTCAATTGCTTGACGAGAAAGCTTTTTAATTGTATTTAAATCACTATCTACGCGTTCAAACTCACGCTTTAACGTATTTAAATACTGGCGCTGAAGATTGGTTGTTAGTTTAGGAAGCTCTGCTAAAACATCCATTTTAGAGCAGGGAAAAACAATATCTTGTTTATCACGATAACTAATATTTTCAACCTGAGCTGCTGTAAAAGACAGGTTATAAACTTGGACATTGTTATCAAGTGCATATTTCGCTTGACCAGCTATTGTTTCAATTGCTATAGAAAAGTTATTAGTCGTTTCAGCCCAATCTCCCTTATAAGTTTTAACCCACTGGCCTTGAAGAGATATGTAGGCAGAGTTATCAGCTTCAACACTACCACTTGTATGAGATTTTCCAGTGGAATCGAAACACAAATCTACGCCAGATAATAAAATTTGTGCAAATCCCATATTAACGGCTAGTAATAATGCAATATTTGAAACAGTAGGCCCACCGGCAAAGGAACAATCGTCATTTAACGAAGTTTCCCAAGGCAATAAATTTCCCACATAAATAGATTTATGTCGCCATTGTGATAACAACTGACTATTAATGTGGTTACCGTTGACTAAAAGTGTTGAAGAGTCAAAATCTAACAACTCTTTACTGTTATTATAACTAGCTTGCGAGGGATCGACAGAAACTACGATATCGGGTTTAATGCCTTCGCTTTGTAACTTTGTAGAAAGTCGAGCAACAGCAATGACTGTTAATCGGTCTTGATTTTCTTTTACCCACTCTAAATCAAGATCTAACGATGGCCCTCCCGCCAAAATAATGGCAGTTTGCCCAGAAAACCTTTTGTGTAATCGATGACTACTAATCACGTTATATGAAGAATTATTAAGCTGTTTAATAATAAAATCGCGGCAACCAAACCCTAACTTATTATCTAATTTCAATTTGTCACACAAAGCTTCGACGTCCATTCTAGCGTTATTATAAGCCGTATTATTGACTTCAGTTACTGCAATAGAACGATGTGTTTTAAACCGTTCAACATATAAATAAGATTCCCTATATTGCTCATCGTATCCATTTAAAAACTCTTGAGGTGTGCAAAATTTTAACTTTTGTTCCAACTCCAAAGGTAGATCTGGCTTAATTAATGGAAGATATTGCTCAAGCTCGATAAATAAGTAGCAAGATTTCTCAGGGATACCATGCTCTATTAAGTATTGTATTAATAATCCTGAATCAGTCCCAATAACAATGTGATAACTCTCAGTTTCAAAAAAATCTGCAGATATATGCCGACGATAAATATCACTAGAGTGCTGTTGGAGAAATGAGTCACCATTTACTGAATATAAATATTGCTCTCCAAAGTTTGTAGCAACTAGCGTTTCTTGAAAGTTATCGTGGTGCATAAAAGGTCCATTAAATATTACGACATTAAATCGTTATAGCAATTATTAAGCCAAATCTATAAAGTGGCACAATATCTGCTTAACAAAAATATGATTTTTGTTAGCGTAGCAACTACGCTATTATAATTTAGTTTTATATTATCAGGTATATCCATGACAAGACATTCAATAAAAACATATACTCAAAATAGCGTAACCGGCACAGCGGATACTCCGCATCAACTGGTATCTGCTATTTTTCGCCAATTATTGGGTAACATGGCAGCAGCAAAAGGTGCAATTGCACAAAATGATATTGAAAGAAGAAATACGTTGATTAATAAAGCAACGTCGCTTATCGCAGTTCTTCAAGATTCACTGGACTTTGAACTAGGCGGCGACCTATCAAATAATTTAGCTTCTCTTTATGAGTATTGTTCACTTTTATTATTTAAAGCAAATATCGAAAATAGTGCAGAGAAATTAGAGGAAGCGATTCAAATTTTATTACCGTTAAAATCTGCTTGGGATCAAATCCCTACTGAGGAGCGTAATAAAACAGGATTTACGAAATAATATGTGTGTTGAACAAACTATCAGAAAAATCATAGAACAGTCTCAACTCATGATAACTATGCTCGATAAACTAGAGCGCCCAATTTGTGATTCCGATGAGATTAAAGCTATTGAGCAACTTAGCCAAGAGCGAAATGTTGCAATTAATAACTTGTTTCTTAACTTTTCTGGTGCCGCACTTTCTCAACATCCAAGTTTACTCGATGAGTTTCAAAGTATTGACAAGCAATTGACACAACATGCTGAACACTTGAAGACTTTAATGTCAAAACAGATACTTACACAAAAGAAAAACACAAAGGCAACTCAACTATATAAGTCGATTTAACGATAGGGTTTCAATCATAAAAAACGGTAAAATGCCGTTTTTTATGACAAATTAAAACGTTTAACTACCGATTATTTCCGTAGTTCGGTACATTTTGTAATTGAGCTAATGCACCACTACTTGAGGCATTCAACCCAGCAACAAGCGAATCCATTGCATTATATTGTGAAAATAACCTTGCTTCCAGACGATCCATTTTTGTATTAAAATCTTCAACACTTTCATCTAAATCTTTTAATTGATTATTGTACGAATCAACACGGCCATCTAATAAACCATCACTTTGAGTATATGACTCTAGTCTCTGGTCAAACTTCACGGCGAAGCCAGGGTTGGCATCACTTCCTAAAAAGAATGATTGCACAGCATCAGGATCACGTTCTAATTGTTCATTAAGTAAATCATCATCGAAAGAAAGTTCACCATAACGATCAGTTGTTACACCGAGTTGTCCCAGTGTCAAAGTTCCACCATCAGACGTATCATACGGAGAACTAATAAAATTACGCAATCCAGAATTCAAACTACGTAACATAGAATCACCTGACAGAATTCCTCCAGTTTCACCTTCTCCACCAGATTTACCTATCTCATCAGCAATGTCGTTATAAGCATTATAAGCAGCCACAAATTTCGTTAATGTGTCTTTAATAATATTATTATTTTCTGACACAGCTATTGATGAAGTATCATCATCAACGTCATGTGCTTTTTTCACATCTATGGTAACGCCTTGGATAGCGTTTTTAAATTCATTGGTAGAGCTAGTAAGATTAATAGTACCATCTACCGTAATTGACGCGTCTCTTGCTTGCGTTAATTCTGTCAACTTTGTTGCAGGGTCAGCATTATCTTTATCTAGTTCAGCTAAACGGCCTGAGGCACCAGAGACACTAATTTTTAACGCGTTATCAATACCAGTTTCTTTAGCACTCATAACTAGTCTTTGTGCACCGTCAGCATCAGTAATTATAGTGGCTGTTGTAGAATCGTTATCATCTGCGTTATTTATCTTATCTCTAATGTCTTTCAGAGTATCAGTATCAGAAATATCAACATCAAAAGTTGAATTACCATCTGAAGTCGCCATTGAAATAGTTCCTGCACCTAATGTTTCTTCGTTAGTAAACGTTGAACTAATAACTTTATGTGCGGCAGCCAAATTATTAACTTGTATATCAAAACTACCTGTTTGAGCTGTCTTATCAGACGTCACATCGATAAAGTCATCACCACCAGATATACTGCGCTTTTGAAAGTTATCAGAAGATGTCAAATTTTCCAGTGATGACTGTAATTTATCAAGTTCACTTTTTAGCGCTCCAACAGCAGAGATAGATGTATCTAGGTTAGTGCGTTGGACATTCGTACGTTGTTCAAATGGCGCCTTTTCTGCATCGACTAAGCCATTAACAATATCGTTAACGGGGAGGCCTGATCCTATTCCTGTGAATGAAATACCTGACATAATACAACTCCATTAGAATTCGAAATGATAAACAACCAGCTAAGCTTGTGAATTAATAAAATTACCAGCGGCATCTGACAGTTTTGCAACAAGTTCCAATACCTCTTCAGATGGGTACTGGCGCACGATCTCTTCAGTTTCACGGTCAATGACTTTGATCACATCACGACCAGAATCTTCATCAACACTAAACTGTAGTCCCTTATTGAGACTACCAACAAATTCCTGCAATTTTTCAGCCAATACTTCAAGCTGTTCTTTAGGAATATCTTCAGTAAACTGAGTGCTATTAATTTTCTTATTGTCAGTATCAACAATATCAGAATTAACTAACTCTTCAGTCTTCTGATAACTAGTCACAACAGTATTGCCGTTAACCTGAGCATTTTTGTCAACTTTAGTTTGCTCAGCTGAATGCAGTGTTGACAATTGGTGTCCAATTGTAGATGAATCAATATTCATTTCTCTTTCCCCTTATATTGCTCAGATAAATTTTTGGCACTACTTCCTGTGTCAATTGCAATATCCCACATGGAATTAAAGTTACTCTATATTAACAACTTCTACATACAAAAACACCGTTGCTGAAAATCAGGCAACGGTTATTTGGAGGTTTCTCCATATATCAAATGAAGTAATGGAGAAAGCCTACCTAAAGGTAGGCTCGCCTTCAACCATTAACCTAACAAGCTTAATGCCGCTTGTGGTAACTGGTTTGCCTGCGCAAGAATCGAAGTTCCCGCTTGTTGTAAAATTTGATTTTTAGTCATTGCTGCTGTTTCTGTAGCGAAATCTGTATCACGAATACGGCTACGAGAAGCAGCAACGTTTTCTTGTACATTCGCTAGATTAGAAATTGTATGCTCAAAACGGTTTTGAACAGCACCCAGATCAGCACGAGTTGAATCAACTTTGGCGATTGCCTTATCAATGCTTGTAATCGCTGACTGTGCGCCAGTTTGAGTTGTTACATTTAGTACCGCTGCATCCACAGATAAAGCAGCTGCATCTAAATCTCCCATTTTAACTGTAATAGTTTCATTGGCTTTAGCACCTACTTGAAATGTTACACCCGCAGAGAAACTACCACTTAATAATGCTCTATCGCCAAACGATGTTTTGTCAGAAATACGTGTCAACTCAGTTTGCAGCGCTATTATTTCTTTATTAATTGACGTTCTGTCTTCGACTGAGTTTGAACCATTGGCAGACTGAACTGATAAATCACGCATACGTTGTAAGATATTAGTAGACTCTTGTAGCGCACCCTCAGCAGTTTGTGCCATTGAGATACCATCTTGAGCATTACGTTGAGCAACACCTAAACCATTAATCTGTGAAGTTAAACGGTTTGAAATTTGTAAACCTGCCGCATCATCTTTTGCGCTGTTGATACGCATACCAGATGATAAACGTTGCATTGAAGTTTGTAAGCCCATAGTAGACTTATTTAGGTTGTTTTGACCATTCAATGAAGCAGTGTTAGTAGATACGAATAAAGCCATGATGATTCTCCTATTTAGCTTAATGCTAAAGTTATTAACTTGGTTAAAGTATGTAAGGGTGTGTTCCCTTGATAATTACTTAACGGCGGCAATAGGAGGTTCTTTAATATTTATTTTAAAAAAAACGTAATTAATTTTAAGCCATTGATTTTAAATCAAAATTAAATTTATTATTTTTTAAGTGGCAATATTATGCCGCTATTTTTATAAAAATAAAACAACAAAAAGCCCACCAGAGTGGGCTTTTTGTTTGCGCTAGCAGTATTAATACAAAGTGTTTGTCTAACCACCCAATAATTGTACCGCTGCTTGAGGGATTTGATTCGCTTGCGACAAGATTGATGTACCTGCTTGTTGCAAGATTTGGTTTTTCGTCATCATTGCTGTTTCTACAGCAAAATCTGTATCGCGAATTCGGCTACGCGCGGCAGAGTTATTCTCTACAACATTCGATAAATTAGAGATAGTAGTATCTAAACGGTTTTGAATCGCACCCATCATAGCACGGTTACTATCGATGAAGGCCAGTGCGTTATCGATAACAGAAATAGATAACTGTGCGCCAATTGCTTTACTTACGTCAATATTATCTACCGATTCAAGTTGAGCTGATTTTACTGTTGTCGCAGCAACTGATACATCACTACCTTGAACTGTATAGTTAATCGGAGAAGACAAGCGTACAACACCTGTCGCAGTGCCTGCAGGCGCTGCGTTATTGATAGTGAACGTATCACCAGTACCAGCACCTTCGTAATCAAGAGATTCAATATCTAAATCTTTAGTGCCAACATAACCAGCAATGTTGATGTCATCTCCCTTTTCACTTGTAAGCACAACTTTGTCATCAATGACTTCAGCAGTAATACCTGTCTTACCTGAAATCTTGTTAATTTCATTGGCTAGTGGATCAGCGCTAGTAGCACTGACAGCCGCAGATACTTGAATTGGCGTACCGTTTGAGCCCTCAAGGGTAAACGCTAATGAACCACCAGTACCAAAGTCAGTAAGGTCTAACTCGACACCAGTACGAGCATCAGCTTTTGCAGAAGAATCACTTGCATTAATCGCAGTGGCTAATTCAGCAGCAGAGTTGCCTGCCGCACCGAGACCAGCGTCAGTACCTTCACTACTTACGATTGATAAAGTACCATTTACCGAATTTGCAGCACCTACAGCGCCATATCCGACAGAGCCGTCGCCAGCAATATCTGTCTCATAAGATCCAATATCTTTAGCGCCAAAGGCTGCGAGGCCCATATTAATGGTCTCAAAAGACTTAGCACCAACCTGGAAGCTTTCTGTACCAAATGAGCCATCAAGTAATTTGCGATCACCAAACGTTGTTGTCTCAGCAATACGTGTTAACTCTTGCTGTAGTTGCGTCACTTCTTCTTGAATTGCGCGTCTATCTTCAGGCGAGTTTGAACCATTTGCTGCTTGAATTGATAAATCACGCATACGATGCAGGATATTAGTCGACTCTTGTAGAGCACCCTCAGCAGATTGAGCTAATGAGATACCATCCCCGGCATTTCGAATAGCTACATTCAAACCTGAAATCTGTGACGTTAAACGATTTGATATTTGCAGACCCGCCGCATCATCTTTTGCACTATTAATGCGTAAACCAGAAGATAAACGTTGCATTGATGTAGAAAGTGCTGAGCCTGATGTTCCTAAATTACGTTGTGCATTTAGCGACGTTACATTTGTTTGTACTGTAAGAGCCATAATATAGCCTCCACGTTGATGGCTGTTGCATCAACGATTGATGCCTACAAGCCGGTATAATTATTTAAAGTACTGCCTAGCTACCCAATAAAAGCAACCTGCGTGCCAAAATTATAAAAACCTACAAATAAACGATATAAACGATTAAAAACAGCAACTTAAAAAAATACCAATAGATTAGTAATATTGAAAAAACTAAAAAGGCGGCAACTTTGTCAACATATTGACCGAGTTGCCGCCTTTAATTTCTGTAGTTTGTGTTGAGTGTCTAAATAATGACAGCTTTTGCCGCCATTGCCGCTTAATTGCCGTTATGCTTTCTTTATAAGAAGTTTAACAAGTTCATATTTTGGACTTGTGAAAACGCTGTTTGCGCCGCTTGCAAAGATAGCTTTTGTTGCTCAAATACTGAAATGGCTTCAACCATATCTAGATCTTCAAGTGCAGAGCGCGATTTCTCTATCGTCAGATTGTAGTCTTCATGGCGATTATTTTGACTTTCAGTAATTTGAAGCCTTGCGCCTATTTCAGCACGAACTCCACCAAGCTCTATTTGGATTTGATCAATATCACCTAAAATATGACCGACATCTAATTGTCTTTGCGCTTCATCAACCCCAACCCCATTGCCACTTTCTAACCAACTAATTGCATCTTCAATAACACCAAAAATATCAACATCCGGTTCAGGCGTAATAGAAATCGAGTCGCCATCTTGCGGTGTATTCTTTAATGTTGCAGATACACCATTAAAAGTAATTGTATCACCTGCAACATATGGCGCAGCAGGCTGCGGTAATAAAGGGTATTGCTGCGTGCCCGCACTATCTATCACTGTTACGCCCATTTCTCCGCTTGCCATTGTTGCAAAATTAATTGAATAATCGTCAGGCGTTCCAACTGGTACATAATTGGCACGGTCACTGATACTAGCATCGGTTAAAATAGCGCGATCAATATTATCGATACCTGCATTTAAATTATAGGTAGGACGAAAATCGCCTGTGCTACTCGCAATTTCCATGAATATTTTGTCGCCGGAATCACTAGTCGCAACTTTGACTCCAGGTCCAATGTTCGTTTCGCGTTGTCCATTATCGCCATGATAAACAACATCACTATTTGCTTGCTCTTCAAACGGAGGATTATTCGTTTGGAATCCACCAAACACATAACTCCCTGACTCGTCGCGACTATTCGCTAATGACAACAATTCTTCTTTTCGCTCTTTTAGCTCATCAGCAATCGCTTGACGCGCTGCATCATCATTACTAACGCTATTTCCTTGCAGAACAAGATCTTTGATACGAAACATCACATCTTCTGCTGATTTCATTGCTGATTCTTGAACATTAATTCGTGAATCAGCAAAATCGATATTTGTTTGATATTGCTTAAGCAATGCCTGCTCTTGGCGAATATTCAAGATCGAGTTGGTCGCAACCGCATCATCACCAGCGGTAATAACACGTTTACCTTCAGAGATATTTAAAATCGACTGATTAACACTCGATTGACGCTCAATAATATTCGTCGTATTACGATGGTAAAATTGGTTAGTTGATATTCTCATGATTATCTCCTATCGAGCGGCTTGTAATAGCGTATTAAAAATTTCATTCGCGGTAGAGATCACTCTAGCGCTCGCGGAATAAGCTTGTTGAAAACGCAACATATCTGACGCTTCTTCATCTAGATTAACACCAGAAGTATTAGACATTCGTGCTTCTGCCTGACTAAACAATGTATTTGCAGCGCTCGCTTCAATATTCGCTGTTGCTGTCGCAGAGCCAACGCTAGTCACTGATTCTTCGTATAAGTCATTCATCGTTGAACGGCCTTGATTAGCCAGTTTCTTATCAACAAGACTCGCCATTGCCAACGCATTTTTATTGTTACCTTCACCAACGGCATAGCTAATCTCATAGCGTTCAGGAGCATTAATACCTTGACCGCTAGCCAAGCCGCTAAGCTCAAAGCTCATGCCTGCTGTTTGAAATTTCAGTGGGCTTGTCGTGTAGGTCGATGAAGGACCAAGAGCAACACCATTTTCGTCAAATAACGGTTGAGGATTACCAGCATTATCGAGTACCCGATAATTAAAAGTACCTACTGGTGCTTCATACACTTCGAGTGATAAAGGATTGCTAGCGCTAGGAAACCCCGCAGCGGCAGTATTATCAACACTCGTAATTTTTAATTTTGCAGTATTAACATTGTCGTCATCATCATACACTTCAACGATTGATGAGGTCGCAATCTGCTCTGGTTGCGTTAAGTTCACGTCTAGATTAGTCGATCCTAAACGCGTCGGCTGAATGATAAAACTATCGCCATTTTGCGGAACCCCTCCCGTTTCTTTAAACGTAAAACCATCACCTGTGGTATAAGTTCTACTCCCAACGGGCGCAGTAACGTTATCCGGTGTTAACACTTGTGAAGTGCCAGTCGATTGATTGGTCATCGTATAGTTTGTGCCGTCAAAATCGAGCCGATAATCATCGCTTGATAACTGATTAATATCGCTAATATCCACTTCACCTGATAATGTACCTGTGTTATCAAAATCGGAAAGAAAACGGCGCTGTGCTGACTCGGTATCATTGATGTCTTTAAACAGGTTTTGACCTTGTAGGCCATTTAAGTCCATGCCTTGTGATTGTACCGTGTTAAATGAATCAGCAATTGAAATTGCAGTCTGGCCTAACTTGTTCATGGTGTCGGACAACACGCCGTCACGATATTTAATCAAAGCGCCCATGCTGCCGCCGATATTATCACCAGGTAAACTTTGTTTGGCGCCAGAGGGTGACTGAATAAATAATTGAGTTTGACGAGGATCTGGGTTGCCCGCTTCGATGCCAACAGAAAATTTGGTGGTACCCGTCACTAACGTTTGCCCACCGGCAATATAAACATTGAGCGCGCCATCGTTTGTTTCAACAGTAGAAACCGAGGTGTAACTTGATAACTCTTTTATTAAGTTATCTCGCTTATCTAATAAATCACTCGGCGTTGAATTATTGGCTGACGCTTTTACTATGTCGCGGTTTAATGCTGCTAGTTGTTCGGCAATTTCTGTCACGTTGGTGGCAGAAGACTCTAAGTCTTCATTCACTGAATTGTATTCACCATTCAGTGCAGCTTGCACCGAACTCATGTTCTTGGATAACGTATCAGCTTTTGAAAGCATCACCTCACGCAAGCCTATATCACCAGGTACATCAACCAGTGAATTAACTGCCCCAAATAAGTCATTAAGCGAGGTAGAAATACTCTTCCCAATTAGGGACATGGTTTCATCTAGTCGCTGCATTTTAGTGGCAGTGGTTTGCGCTGCAGAGTTTAAGGTTTGATTGAATACCACTTCGTTGTAGCGAAACTGATCGAAAACACGTTCGATTTGAGAGACTCGTGTACCCGTGCCAGCAAAGTTATTGCCAGCGCGTACAGGACTGCTTGTTTCTTGTAAAACAGTCTGGCGTGAAAAGCCATCAGTATTAACGTTGGCAATGTTGTGACCTGTAGTACCCAAACGCTGTTGGGAGGAAAGTAGTCCACTGACACCAACCTGAAGTAAATCAACACCCATTTGCTATTCCTCAAATCTCTCGATGATTTGCTCCATAAGTTATGGAGCGAGTTTTGAAACCTGTTTTAGAACGGTCATGATCTTCGATGCATAATTTGGATCGGTTGCATAACCTGCCTGCTGTAACTCATGCAAAAAGCTTGCCGAGTTTTCAACTTTACTTAAGGCTTTTTCATAACGAGGGGAATTATTGAGGAATTGACCAAAATCTTTAAAACTTTGTTCAAAATCTTGATAGCGTCTAAACGACGCTTTTTCTTTAAGGGCAACGCCGTCACGATATTCTATTGTTGAAACATCGGTCTTATCGCCTTGCCAGCGTTTATCAGCTTTAATATTAAATAAGTTAAAACTAAACTCGCCTTTTTCACTACCGACAATTTTTTGACCCCAACCAGTTTCCAATGCCGCTTGGGCAATCATCGTTTGTGGAGAAATGCCCAATAACTTCGCCGCTTTTTGCGCATAAGGCATCATTTGATCAACAAAATCTTGCTGCGATTTAAAACCGCCTTCTCTAGGCGCTGGTTTCTTGGATTGGCTAGCGCTCGAATCAGACGTTGTTAAATCAGATTGATTATTTGTTACTAGCGGTGTTTTATTTGTTCGCAAGACTGAGCTTGGGGTGACGCCACTTGTTTGCGGGCTTAGTTGCTGCACGATAAGCTCAGCAAGCCCTAAACTGCCACTTTCACTCAACTCCGTGGCCATTTGGTCATCATGCATGTTGCGATACGTTTCTGTTCCCTGGCTGTTAAACGGTGAGTCAGATTCAAAGGCTTTGTTTGCTTCTCGCATACTCTTTAAAAGCATTTTCATGAAAATACCTTCAAATTGTTTTGCCACTTTATTAAGCGCCGCTTTTTCGTCACTTTGTGCTTCTTTACGCAATTTATCTAAACTTGCAATATCTTGATAGTTCGATTGACTCGTCGGTAACTGACGAGTCAATGATTGTGCAAAATTATCCATGACCCGCTCCTTAAATAACGACTAATTCGCCGTGAAGTGAGCCAGCTTGTTTCAGTGCTTCTAATATCGCCATTAAATCAGATGGCGAAGCACCAACAAGATTTACCGCTTGAACTAACTCATCAAGCGTCGTTCCTGGTTGAAACGCAAACATACGGCTATCAGCTTGATTGACGTCAACCAATGAATTAGCAACAGCGACGGTTTCACCATCGGCCAGTGCATTCGGTTGTGAAATAACGGGAGTCTCAGCAATAGTTACCGTTAGTGAACCGTGAGTTATTGCTGCAGGCTTCAAACGAACCTGTTGGCCAATGATGATAGTACCGGTGCGAGAGTTAACAATAATCTTTGCTGCAGCAGTTGCTGGATTAACATTAAGGTTTTCAAGGTGAGCCAAGAAATAGACACGTTGACTAATATCGCGAGGAGCGGCTACTTGGATTGAAGCAGCATCTAATACTTTAGCAATCGCTGGAGCCCCAGTTTGTTTGCCAGAGCCACCTAATGCACGATTAATTTCTTGAGCAAACGCTTGCGCAGTTGAAAAGTCAGGATTATGGAGATTAAACGTTATGTAATCGCCTTGGCCAAAGGCGCTTGGAATTTCACGTTCAACAGTAGCACCATTTGGAATACGGCCAACAGTTGGTGTGTTCTGAATAACCTTTGAACCATCAGCACCTTCTGCGCTAAAACCTGACACCATCATGCTGCCCTGAGCGACTGCATAAACGTTTCCGTCTAAACCTTTTAAAAAGGTTCTTAATAAGGTTCCGCCGCGCAGGCTTTTAGCACTACCAATAGATGATACGGTGATGTCAATATTCTGCCCAGATTTAGCAAATGCGTGTAAATCAGCATGAATAGCAACGGCAGCAACATTTTTTATTTTAGGTTTTATACCTGCTGGCATAGATATGCCAAAATTCTTAAGCATTGTCATAAAGCTTTGGTCTGTAAACGGACTTTGTTCACCTGTTCCCGGTAAACCTACCACGAGTCCATAACCGACTAATTGATTCGAACGAACCCCCTTAACAGATGCTAAATCTTTAATTCGCTGTGCATTAGCGCTAGTTACGCAACATAGGCATAACGCTAATAACAACAAGCTCTGATTAATAAAGTTAAGCTTTTTCATTCGACATCTCCTGACATTAAATTGACGCTTTTAAAACGGCCACCAACTACTATTAAAGAATCGTGCCAACCAGCCAGCTTTTTGCGCATCAGCGAATGCGCCAGTGCCAGAATACTGAATTCTCGCGTTCGCAACTTTGATAGAATCTATCTGATTATCGGCGCTAATGTCCTGTGGGCGTATGATCCCGTTAAGTCTAATAAATTCATCGCCGTTGTTTATGGTTATCCATTTTTCGCCACGAACAATTAAATTACCGTTGCCAAGCACCTGCATAACATTGACAGAAATCGATCCAGACAAACTGTTTGACTGATCGCTTGTTCCTGTTCCTTTAAATTCAGAGTCTTGATTAAGACCAAACGCTAGCGAATTCCCACCAATCGTGACATTGGCACCATTGAGTCCAGTTATTGGCGTTAAATTGGCACTGTTTTCTTTCTTAGTATTGCTATTGGCTTTCTTTTTGGCCGACGTATTTTCACTCAGCACCACTTCAATAATGTCACCCACTCGGCGGGCTTTTACGTCAGCGTATAAACTCTCTAATCGATTTGCGTCAAATAACGAGCCTGTTTTAACGATATTTACGGCCGGTTGTTCAGGATAAATTGGCGCATAATAAGGATCGTCAGCAATCGGCTTATCTTGTGTTGCAACGCAACCAGATAAGAAAATAATGCTGACTATGCAAGCTAACTTTTTCATAGGGTTCACTCCTCTAAAACAGCGTATTAAAGCTGTTGAGTAACAAAGCTCATCATTTGGTCAACGGCTGAAATGACTTTGGAGTTCATTTCATAAACACGTTGCGACTCTATCAGGTTTACCAACTCTTCTGTCACGTTAACATTTGATGTTTCAAGCGCACCTTGACGAATTGAACCTAAGCCATCTAATCCAGGATTACCTTGAATAGGTGTACCGCTCACGCCAGTTTCCGTATATAGATTTTGTCCCATCGGCTCCAAGCCCTGCGGGTTAATAAAATTAGAAACCGTCAATTGACCAACAACTGTATTTTCAGCTGTGCCTATTTGACGTACCGAAACCTCACCTTCTGAAGAGATGGTGATACTTTGAGAATCTGGCGGAATAGTTATTGTAGGTTGAAGTAAGTAACCACTACCTGGCGTTACAATTTGCCCTTCTTCGTTGAGCATAAACTGACCATTTCGAGAATATGCAATATTGCCATCAGGCATTAAAATTTCGAAAAAGCCATCACCTTCAATCATCATATCCAGTGAGTTCTCAGTAGTAAGCATGTTACCTTGGGTGAATTCTTTTTGTGTCGCCACTACCTTTGTACCAGCACCTAGCATTAAGCCTGCTGGTAATTCAGTATTTTGTGATGACTTACCGCCTGGTTGATTTATGTTTTGATAAAGTAGATCTTCAAATACTGCGCGAGACTTCTTAAAACCAACGGTACTAGCATTCGCTAAGTTATTTGAAATTGTTGCGATATCAGTTTGCTGTGCGTCTAGCCCTGATTTACTGATCCATAATGCTGCATGCATGCGAACTCTCCTAAATTATCCTAAACGAAGCAAACGATCTTGTGATGTATCGACTTCTTCTGCCGTTTTCATCATCTTCACTTGCATATCAAATTGTCGTTGTAACGTGATCAAATCAACCATTTCACTAACGGCGTTCACATTACTGCCTTCGAGCATTCCACTGGCAATTGTGACTGCGCCATCATTTTCAAAAGGGCCACCATCTTTCAGACGGAATAATCCATCTTCACCTTTCACAAGGTCGCGTTTGTCAGGGTTAACTAGTTGCAATCGCCCCGCTTCTTCTGTGACTGTCGCCGGCGCGCCTTGAGGATGAACAGTAATGACGCCGTCATTACCAATTTTCATCTTATCAACAGGAATTGGCACGGCTATTGGACCACCGTCGCCAAGTACTAACTGGCCAGATGAGTTACGCAACATACCAGCGCTATCAACTTGCAATGAGCCAGCGCGTGATAGCGCAGGCGTGCCATCTTCAGACTCAATGACTAACCAACCATCACCTTGGACGGCAACATCTAAATCACGAGCGGTTGTGATCATGGCACCGTGAGAAAAATCTTGTGCAGGACGTTCCGTTAATGAGAAAACACGCGTTGGCATACCTTCTCCATAAGCTTGCATCGAACGAGCTTGTTCAATGTCCGCTTTAAACCCTGTGGTTTTAGCGTTTGCAAGATTATTGGCTCGAAGCGCCGTTGCATTTAGGTTTTCTTTGGCGCCACTCATGGATATATACAATAATTTATCCATATTTCACCTCGTCAAAAAAATAGCGTTTTGCTGATATCAGCGTAGTTATTTTCTAATAATGCAACGAGTGTGCCAAAAGTAAACATGAGAGATTTAGAAAGGTATTTTAGAATAAAATAGACGCTTTAAAGGAGTTTTAAAGCGTCTATAAAATCGACTTAATTATCTGATTTGTAATATAGTTTGAGATAGTGTTTGGTTAACTTCGAGCGCACGAGAGTTAGCTTGGAAGTTACGTTGAGCAGCAATCAAATCAACTAGCTCTGTCGTTAAGTCGACATTTGCTTGTTCTAAAGCGGCAGATTTTATCGTACCGAATGTACCACTATCACCTTCACCAGCCAATGGTTCACCTGAACCTTGACTTGCTTTCCAAGACGTATTACCGATCTGTGTTAGACCTTGCTCATTTCTAAAGCGGGCCATTGCAACTCGACCAAGAGGTTGTGAACTACCATTGCTGTATGTCGCTTTTACCAATCCATCAGGGCCAATTTCAACACCCGTTAAGCGGCCAACAGTTAAACCGTCTTGCTCTAATGATGTTACTTCAAAACCAGATGAAAACTGTGTCGGATTTTCCAATCGGACGTTAACATTTTGCGTGCCATCAGCGCCTGAACTATAAACACCAGCACCAGGTGTGCCTAATGGTTGCAGCACAATATCTGGATTAGCAGGTTGTTGATAAACACCACTATTGCTAAAGTTAACAATTGCACCAACATGTGCTGTCCCTGCTGTTGCGGCTGTTAGATTCGTTGTCGGCGCTACAGCGTCAACCTTTTTACCATCAACAGCAGTGAACATAGCCCACTGATTAGGCGTTGCGTCATCTTTGACAAAATAACTCGTTTGCACATGGGCTTCACCCAATGAGTCATAAATCGTGATCGATGTTGAATGATTGTAAGTTGCGGTATCAGATAAATCAAAATTAGCGATTGTTTTACCTGTTGCGTTAGCTGGTAAATTAGCGGCCATATTCACCATACCGGTTTTAACAGGTACACCAGCCGTTTCTGGAATTTGCATACCTCGAGTTGACGTCAAATTAATGGCAGCCGATGTACCGTCACTATTAACAGGGTATGTTTGTAGGTAGTTACCATTTGAATCAACAATAAAATTTTCATTATTGAGTTTAAACGCACCAGCACGAGTGAAGGTTAAATCTTTAGAATCTAAGCCATCAGAGGTTACGAAAAAGCCTGGACCTGTAATTGCCAAATCAAGGGCGTTATTAGTAAATGACAAGCTACCTTGATGGAACTGCTGTGCTACTTGTGCAGTCGTGACACCGTCACCCGCTTTAGTACTTGAGTTAGTAAACAAAGAAGAGGCATATACATCGGCAAATTCTGCGCGAGACTCTTTAAAACCAATTGTATTTACGTTCGCAATGTTATTTGCAGTAACATCGAGATCTTTTTTCGCCGCTGAGATACCACTTAATGCAATATTAAAAGACATGTTCGAATCCTCTTCTTAGATTAACTTTCGGCAACCGCTAATACTTCATTAAGCGAAATATTGCCGAGCCCTCTTAAATTTAAAATAACGCCGCCAGTACCACTGCCCAAGTTAACACTTGAAACGTGGCTGTATGTAGACACGGCTAAATCTTGTTTTTCACCATCAACAGTACCTGTGGCTTTAACGGTATAATTCCCTTCTTTTACCAAATCACCATTTTCGTCTTTACCGTCCCACGTAAATTCATTATTACCAGGATTTTGTTTGCCAATATTAATAGTACGAACTAGTTCGCCAGCTTCATTCTCTACATTGACAATGACGTCACCGCTTGATGACGCAGGCATACTAATCACGGCATCGACGCCTTCACCTGCTGGTTTATTCGCAACATTAGTAGGTATAAGTACTTTCTGCCCAACTAATGTTGAGGCTTGTAATGCTTGCGATGACGTCATCACAGTATTGAGGTTTTCAAACTCTTTAGTCATCGTATTAATACCTTCAACGGTACTAATTGACGCCATTTGCGATAACATTTGGTCGTTATCAACAGGCTTTGACGGATCTTGTTGTGATAACTGCTGGGTTAATAGTTTAAAGAAATCTTCTTGATTAAGGGTTTGATTAGAACCATCATCAACTTTATACGGATCTTCCTTCACCTTAAGAGAGTCTAAATAAGCATTACCTGTATTTACTGTTGTCATTTAGTTTCTCCTATTTACCCAGCTGTAATGTTTTCATTAGCATTTGTTTTGCCGCATCTGCCACTTGAACATTTGTTTGATAAGATCGTGATGCTGAAATCATATTAGCCATTTCTTCCATCACATTTACGTTCGGTTTATAGATGTATCCATCCTGATCAGCCATTGGATGATTCGGGTTGTATTCCATCTTCAAAGGATCTTGATCTTCAACGATACCTAATACTTTCACTTGAACAGACTCTTCTTGTTGTCCCGCGGCAGCTTTTTGCATCTCAGCGGCAAAAACAGGATGCCGCCCACGATATGTTTCTTCTGCACTGCTACTGACGCTATTTGCGTTAGCAAGATTTGATGCAGTCACATTCAATCGCAGTGATTGAGCGCTCATGCCTGATCCAGCTACATCGAAGATATTATATAAGCTCATGATTATGATCCCTTGATGGCTAATCGTAGCCCTTTAAACTTGCCACCTAAAAACTGCAAGCTTGATTGATACTCTAATGCGTTTTGCATATACAAGTTTCGTTCCACTTGTACATCAACGGTATTACCATCACCCGTATCTGGTTGATTTGGCACGCGATAAGCCTCACCTGAATTATCTTTGGTGGTGATATTGAAATGTTTATCGTGTGTTTGTGCCATACTGGTGGACAAATTTTGTTTCGCTGATTTCATCGCAGTGGCAAAGTCTAAATCACGGGCTTTATAGTGCGGAGTGTCAGCATTTACAATATTGCTTGCTAACATTTCGGCACGTTTAGAGCGTACACCAACTGTGTATTGTGAAATGCCTAATGCTTTTTCAAATGAAATCGCCATAATTTTGTCTCTGATACGTTTTACAGAGATAAAGCAAACGATGTGCCAACGTGAGATTAGAAAAGAAAAAAGGCAAGAAAACTTGCCTTTATTATTAGAAGAACTGCGAATTATAGGGCTTGATAGACGATACCTGATGGGCATCTATTCATTTTAAAATCATCGGTTAAGCCGTTAATAGACTCCGAAGCACCTAACATTAAGTATCCTTCTTTATTTGTCACCTTCGCAAAATTGGCGAATATTTGCCGTTTAATTTCTGGTGAAAAATAAATAAGTACATTACGACAAAAAACAATATCGAAACGGCCTAGTAAACTAAAGTTATCTAATAAATTAAATGAACGAAACTTAACGTGTCGTTTAACATCATCTTTAATGACATAACAATTATCACTTGCTGGGTTAAAGAATTTTCTTAATCGCTCTGGTGACAAACCACGAGACAAAGCAAGCTTATCGTATTCACCTTTATTACAGTGTGCCAACATACTATCAGAGATGTCTGTACCTAAAACTTCAAATCCAAACTTTAATGCGCCTAGATTTTTTTCTTTAAATTCCATACATGTCATTGCGATAGAATAGGGTTCTTGTCCTGATGAACTCGCTGCAGACCAAATTTTCAATGGTCTACCTATCTGGGCAAATTCTGGTAACAAACGCGTAGTTAGAATATCAAATGGATATTTATCTCTAAACCACAATGTTTCATTCGTTGTCATCGCGTCAATAACTGTCGAACGAAGTGCTCGCTCATGTATCATCATTGCCTTTTTCACTAATTGCGCCAGTGAATCACAATGCGTTTCACTAAGTAAAGGAGACAAACGACTCCTAACTAAGTACTGCTTACTCGCGCCAAGCACAATACCGCAATGCTTCTCTAAAAATTTACAAAATTCCGTATATTCCTGAGGTGTTAAATCTACTTTATTCACTCGAAATTTCCCGAGCAGGATCAGAATGTAAAATGTTAATATTTCGCTCAACCGCGCCTGCTAAATCATCCGGATTGAACTTGGCAATAAAATCATCTGCGCCAACGTTATCAACCATAGCCTGGTTGAATACTCCACTTAGCGAAGTATGAAGGATAACGCGTAAACCCTTCAGCTTTTCCTTCGTTCGAATTTCCGACGTTAACGTATAGCCATCCATTTCAGGCATCTCGATATCGGAAATCAACAGTCCTATTTGTTCTGTGATGCATGAGTCGCAATCATTGCTTATATCAATCAATTTATCTAACGCTTCTCGACCATTCTTAGCTTCAACAATCTCAAGTCCAAGTGGAGTCAACGCACGTTTAATTTGATTAAGCGCAACCATGGAATCATCTGCAATCATGATTTTCTTTGATGTGCCTTTGACAATAGCTTTTGCCTCTTCTAACACTTCATCTGTCATTTCATCAGCAGGAGGAGCCACTTCCATGAGAATTTTTTCAACATCCAAAATCCCCACCATGCCATTGTCAACTTCAGTTACAGCCGTTAAATAGTTAGCTTTACCTGAGCCTTCTGGGGGCGGCATAATTTCCCTCCAGTTCAAGTTAATAATGCGCTCTACAGAATCGACCAAGAAGCCTTGAATAGAGCGATTATACTCTGTAATGATGATGAAACGATTTTCAATATCGTCAATCATACGGCCGCCTGTAGCCAAACTTAAATCAATAACAGAAATAGTTTCACCACGAATATGAGCTATTCCGCGAACTTCGCGGGCCAAATTAGGTAATGAAGTTAAGCGTGGGCACTGTAAAACTTCTTTAACTTTAAATACATTAATGCCATAACGCTGCATGCCATTGAGCTTAAAAAGTAACAGCTCTAGACGATTTTGTCCTACAAGTTGGGTTCTTTGATTTACTGAATCTAGGACACCGGCCATAATAGCTCCATACAATAGACAGTTAGGGAATTGAGTTCGTTTATGGTAGATTCATCTTTGAATGTTATTGTGCACTTCACAATCACCTACCATGATTACAAACAATACATTTAATACAATGATTAATTAATAAAATATAGTGACTTATGAATAGTGTCAAACAAAGTAACCAAATTAAGCATTATATGCATAGTTATAGTTTTCTAATCTTATTATCGGCAGTAATCGCAATTGGTTTAGCAAAAAATGTTGCTGCAAATCAAATATCAGTGCACGAAAAAATAGAAAACGAAATACATTCTTATATTAAAGGAAAAATAGACAAATCTCCCGATAAAAAAACAGAAATTATTATTTCGCCTATCGATAGACGCAAGAAGCTATCGGTTTGCAGTAATAACCTGTCAATCGCATTGGCGTCAAAAAATGGCCTAAAAAGAAACAACACTGTTAGTGTTGCATGTAATGGTGCGTGGCGAATTTTTGTTCCAGTGAAGGTTACTACACTAACCCCTGTTGTAACCGCTAGGCAAAACCTTGCCGTGGGAGAATTTCTTAATCATCAAAATCTAGAGATTAAGTACATCAATACCTCATTAATCATTGGGCCTGTTGTCTATAGCATCGATGGCATTAGTGGTTCGAAAGTGAAGCGTTACATTCAAGGTGGGCGCCCGTTAATGGCTAATTTGATATGTATGGTTTGTAAAGGTGAGCAAGTAAATATTGTGGCTAAAAATGGAAAACTACAAATTAAGTCCACAGGGCTTGCATTAAATGATGGCAGTCGTGGTCAAAAAATTTCCATTAAAAACAATAGTTCTGGTAGAATTATTGAAGCGACGGTGATGGCGGTTGGTCAAGCAGAAATAAATTTTAAAAAATACTAAAGTTATTTAAAGATTCGCCGATAGAGAGTTTGAAGAGGAATATTAATAGTAGAGGCTATTATGGCATTGGATATAAATAAGCTAGCAGGTAACCATAGTCAACAACTTGACAAGTTGAAGAATCAGGCACAGTCAAAAACTGAGCAGGTTAAGCAGCAATCTGTACAACAACAGACCCAAACGGCAGCACAAGCTAAGCCAGAATCAAAAGATTCAGTGTCTTTAACACAACAGGCACAACAGTTGCATAATATTCGAGAGAAGTTAAACAATACTTCCTCGGTAAACCAAGAGAAGGTTGAAAGTATTCGAAAAGCAATTGCTGCTGGTGAATATAAAGTAGACCCAGATAAATTGGCAGCTAACTTGGCAAAATTCGAGGGAGATCTAGAGAAGATCTTTTAAATGAATAATGAAAAACTACTGTCCTTATTAACTCTTCAGTTAACACACGTTAAGCAGTTAGATAAACTGCTTAACGATGAAACCCAATCTCTTATCGATCGTGATCATGAGCTAATTGCATCTCTAGCTCAAAGCAAACAACATCTAATGAAACAACTCGAAACTTTCGATGTTGAATTGTCTTCCTACGCCGAACAAATACCGCAAAGTGAATCTGCGCTCGCACTTAAAGGCGAAATTAATGATCAGTTAGCGCAATGTCATACGAAAAATCTTGAAAATGGTAAAGCAATTGAGCTAAGCATAAATAGCATCGAACGTTTGCAAAGCTCATTAATTCAAAAGCGCAGTGGCAATTCAATGACATATAATGCGAAGGGAAAAACACGCTCAGGTTCTTCATCAAGCGGCTATATTTCTGCTTAATTTGTCAAAATCAAAAGGAGAATATAATGTTTCGATTATTAACCATAATAATTAGTGTTGCATTAGTTTGGGGCTGTACATCATCGTCTCAGATAAAATATTACCAAGAAGCGCCTAAAAAGTTTGCAAAGTTTTATGCCACAGGCTATGCCCCTATCAACAGTCAGATGGGCGACAATAAAACTCAAAAAGTGTTACAGGCCATTAAAGCCTCAAAACTCGAAGCTTATCGTGAGCTCACCGCACAAGTTCACGGCCATCAAATTGATAGCCAAACTCAATTACGCGAATTAATGATTGCAGACTCATCATTAAGTGCGTCTGTTCGTGGTCTTATTCGCGGTGCTAAAGTCGTAAAAAGCTACCCTGTCAGCGATGAAATTTATGCCACTGAATTAGAGCTAGACTACAAAAACCTTTACCTTCTTTATAATTCTACGGCAATGCCTCGCCGTGTAATCAATGAGTAACGCTTATGACACGCTTACTGCTTATTTGTATTCTATATTTGAGTGTCAATATCAACGCTAGCGCACAATGGTTTGATGCTAAAGGCCGCGCTACCGTAGTGAATGACGATAAAGATATTGCGCGAAATATGGCTGTACAAGATGCATTGCAGCACGCTCTGTTATACACAGGTGCACAAGTTAATTCTATAAGTCAGCTATCAAATGGACTCCTAAATTCTGATCGATTTGAAGTACGTTCAAGTGGCAGTGTCAGAAATTTATTATTGGTAAGCGAAGAAATCATTGATGGCGTCATGACCGTTCAAATCCGCGCTGATATCATGCCTAGTAAATCAACCTGTCACGCATCTACTACAACAAAATATATTGCACTGACAAAATTTCCATTACGAAATCGTCAACAAGCAGTTAATGGCGCAATTTTTGACGTTGGTAGTGAAAGTGCACAGCAATTATTTGAACAAATGTCAGTATTCAAAGGCAGCTATCTAGCGAGTAAATTATTACCTATTAATCAAGTTATAGCTCCTCACAGTCAACCATTTATCTCTGACCAATCAAACACATCTGCACCGCAATTACTTGCAGCTCAAGCAGATAGCCAATATTTATTAACCGGTGAAATACAAGATGTGTCATTGGCTAAACCGACATCTAAATGGTTTGGCATGGCGAACAACAACCCAATGCGTCAATTTATTGCATCCTACACGTTATTTGATGGTTTAACCGGCGAAAAAGTATGGAGCAAACGCTATAGCACTCAAGCCCCTTGGACCTTTGAAAGAACTGAAAAGATAGATCCCGCAACGCAAGAGTTTTGGTCAAATGTTTACGGCGCATCTATTGTTAGCCAGTTTAAACAACTTACCAATGATCTGAATATTTTTATGCAGTGTCAAAATTTGCGTGGCCAAGTTATCAAAGTTGATAATGAATTTGTTACCGTTAACCTTGGCAAGCGCCACGGGCTTAAAGTCGGAGATGAATTAATGGTACATCATGCAACGCAGTTTACGGATAATCGCGGAATTTTGCGTCAATCAACACAGGTTAACGGAACAACTTTGCAGATCAGAACAATTTATAACAACCATCTAGAGGCCATCGCAAAAGACGGTCCTTTATATGGCGATATCCAAAGTGACGCTATTGTTTCATTGAAACCGAACTAAGTGATATGAAAAATCATTAGAATTACCTAGGTTAATCAGGTATTTTGTACTGCTTACAGTCCTCGTAACTCAGCTGGATAGAGTGCTAGCCTCCTAAGCTGGAAGCCGCAGGTTCGAATCCTGCCGAGGACGCCACTTCTTTTATTGAGTATTGCCAGCTAACCTATCTGGCATTCCATACTTCGCTAAAATCTTTTCGAGCTCACCACTCTTTCGCAAGCGTTGGATACCTTCGTTCATAATAGCGGCCAATTTCTCACTCTTTGGCTTCTTTGGTGAAAATAGCATTCCAGCATATTCCTTATACCATTGCATTAAGTAAGTGATCTTGTTGTGCGTAGAGAAAATCAGCTAAAACAAGGCGCTCGATTGATTAATAGCTGGCTATTAGGATTGAGAGCAACGCCATTTTAGTTAATTTTAACAAGTACAAGTGGGCAAATATTTAATGCAATTGGTATTAATCTCACTATTGGGTATAGACAACAATTAGCTACAACAGCGCCTAGAATTAACAGCACCATAATAATTACCGATGGCATTAAATCGTCCTAAATCTGCCGTTTTGAACGATGACATTTGGTTTTTCTTAAAGGAAAGGTAAGCAAAACCTTTAATCATCAACATCGGTGATTTAGGCGTTCAGAAGCCCTCTTCAGTTTTTCCATGTTGATAAAAAGTAAAAACCATACCATCACTAATACCAGACTTAACCAACCGTTTAGCTCGCAGCCAACTGTCTATTCTTATGAAATAAACTGTATGTTTTGACTCTTTAAATAATGCCTTAATGATGTCGATGGCGACGCCTTCTTTGCCATTTTCCAAATGAGCGTCACATGTATAGGGACAATACGGATTCCAAATAAACTCATAATCTTGCGCGCGCGCAGTAGACTGACAAAGTGAACAGAATAACAATACTACAATCATTCTTACCATCTATCGCCTAACCTCACTACTGCTGCTCAATTATCGTTCATAAACCTTACCATGTTCCGTTAAAAGTCCGAAGAAAATTCAGCTATCGACGGATAATTGTTGTTCGCTGCAATAACGTATTGGCCATGAAACTTAACTACCGATTTATAATCACTGAGCTTGAAACACAATATGCCACAATCATAAGCCGCTTTAAAAAAGTGCTTATTATCACCACGAATAAATAGATTAATTTGATTCACTAACAGGCCGTTTTCATCAAACGCTTTTTCAAAACTCTCATTATCAACAACAAGTGATGATGAACACTGCATTTTTACGGCCACTTTTTTACGACCTAAATGCTGATAACTAACTTGCCAATCAGTTGTCTCTATCGCGTTAAATAGCGTTAACAAACCGTCTTTAGTCATTGCATCATTAATATTATTCACATACTGATAATCGTGTTTAATAGATTCGAACTGATGCTTAAGGTTGGCAGCTTGGCCAAGTGTACGGGCTGACTGTTGCCATTGCTTTAACAGTGGTGACATACAAAGATCAAAACGTTTATTCTTAATTGCTTGAGTTACCCACAAACTCAAATAGTGACTTTCGCTCACAGGATCATTAGACGATGATTCCGCCAGTTCAGCTAATGCCGTCGTTGTTAACAGGGTTAAATGCTCTTTAAATAACAAAGGTCTCTCCAAATAAATTCCATAAAAAAACGCGACCTATAAAGTGCCGCGTTTATTGGTAGCTAAAATACGTGATTGTAGTTATTTTTGCTCGCCAAAACTAAATTCTTTTGGTGGCTTCTTACCCATCAGGTGCTCAACAAAATAGTCCCAACGTTTACGCATCATATAAGGTTCACGTGCAAACCCATGACGGCGATTCGGTAACATTAATAAATCAAAGTCTTTATTGGCTTTAATTAACGCATCAACCACAATCAAGGTATTAAACGGCGGTACGTTATCATCTAATGTACCGTGCGCTAATAACAACTTACCTTTTAAGCCATCAACAAATAATGGATTAGACTGATTGTCGTAGTTAGTGGTGCCATCTTCGTTTTTCTTGAACATGCCCTGCCATTTTTCGCCCCAAGGATCAGCGTAGTTACGGTTATCATGGTTACCTGCACCAGATACCGCTACTTTGTAGAAATCAGGGTAACGTAAGATAGCGTTTGTTGATGCAAAACCACCGCCTGAATGTCCCCAGATACCGACTCTGTCTAAATCAATCCAGTTGTATTTCGCGCCAAGTTGCTTAATGGCAGATACTTGATCAGGCACACCGCTGTCGCCCATGTCACCAAAGTAGAACTCATGGAATGATTTAGAACGCATTGGCGTACCTAACGCATCTATCTCAATCAAGATAAAGCCAAGTTCAGCCATTGCTTGCTTATCACCGCGAGAAGCGCGGAATGAACGCGAGCCAATACTGCCCGTTTGTGGACCAGGGTAAAGGTAGTTAACAACTGGGTATTTCTTCGATGGATCAAAGTTCGAAGGTTTGTACATCAAACCATGGATATCATGCTTGCCATTGCGATCTTTAACCACAAAGGCTTCAGGTGCTCGCCATGCAGTTGCTTGCAGTTCACTAATATCAGTTTTCGCCAGTGCAACAGCTACTTTGCCATCACTGTTGCGAACAACGCTAGTCGTTGGCATGCTTGGTGTTGAATAAGAGTCTACGAAGTAACTGCGATCGTCACTTAGCTTAACGCTGTGATCACCCTGCTCTGGAGTTAGCAGCGTTAAGCCACTACCATCAAATTTTGCTTTGTAGAAATATTGGAAATACGGATCGCCTTTCTCACGTCCAGCGCCAGTGAAATACAGCTCGCGATTTTTCTCATCGATAGCGCGAACTTGTAACACGTTCCAGTTGCCTTTAGTTACGGCATTTTTAAGCGTGCCAGTGCCTAAATCGTAAAGATATAAATGGCCCCAATCGCTACGCTGTGAAAACCAAATCACTTCGTTCGACTTTGGAAGGAAATGCCAGTTGGCTTTACCTTTACCAGATTCAAAGAACGTACTCGCTTTCTCGTCAAGAATCGTCGCTACTTTACCTGATTTAGCATCTGCCACTTTAAGCGTTGCTTGATTGTGATCACGTGTCACTGATACGTAAGCAAGTGAATCACTGGCTTTGTTCCACAGCACATCTAACATCTTGCCGCGGCTATAAACGTGGTCAGTTACCGTTGAACGTTGGAAATCTGGCTTATCTTGCAAACGAACAACTTTCTTGCTGTCTACATCAATAATCACACGTTCAAGCATAAAGATATCTTTATCACCTGGTAGCGGGTACTTCCAGCTATCCAATGTTGGATGGCCAACATTAGTCGTCACCAAGTGCATCGATTTTACATTGCGGCCGTCGTGTTGGAAGGTGGCGATTTTTTTAGAATCCGGTGACCACATCATTACGGGTGTTTTAGAACGTAACCAACCCGCGTTATTAGTACCGTAACCAAAATCTTCAACACCATCTTTAGTCAACTGCGTTTTCTTGCCGTTAGCTAAATCTAATAACCACAAGTTATTGTCTTTAATGAACGCCGCTTTTTTGCCATCAGGTGACACAACTTGCCCAGCTTCAGAAAATTTATCAGCCGCTTTATCACAACTTAGTGGACTTAACTGACATTCCATCGCATTTTTACCAACGCGGAAATTAATGTCTTGATTGTTGTTAGCAAAGGTAAAGGCTTTGAAAGGCAGTGTGATGGCGGTATATGTTTCATCGTCATTTGATAAAACCTTCGCCAACGCAGCGTGATCAAATGCCGCTGTTTTAGTGCCTTTAGCCGCGTTAGCAATCACAAATTGATGACCGCCTTTAACCGCTGTTCTATAGGCTAAGCGGTTATCGCCAAGCCATTGAGTTGCCTCAACAGTGCCATAAACAAGCTTATTAGTATGAGAACGTAACTGACGTTCAGCGCGCTGGTAATCACTGAGTGATAACGAATCATCAATGACTGGCGTATTACTGGTGGTCACACACCCAGATAGCAATGTTACAACACTCGCTGTAACCATCGACATCCCAAATTTGGTTCTTAACATAGTTAATCGACCTATTATTGTTATTAGTTTTAGACGGGCGCAATTTTACGCTAAATTGCGTTATTCATCCATCCATTCTGCTTCATCAAGCACTTCTCTCGCTTGCGCTAATGTGCAATCGGTTAATGCGATAAGTTGATTGGTCGAAATGGATGGATTGCGCTTAATAAGCGCGAGTAATTCTTGCTGCGTCAATGACTGACGCTGCTGTCGAAGTAAGGTAGAAAACCACAACCAGCTTGGCTGCTGTGCGTTTTCTACTTCTTCTACAATATGGGATATTTGTTTGGCATCAGCAATTAACATCCAATTTCTTGAACGCCCTTTACGCGACAAATGAGCGCCACTGTCACGGATAATTGCTTTTAATAAATAGGCATCAAAACACTTTCTTACAAATGCGTTTAGGATGATTTTGGTTTTTTCAGCCACGATCTACGGGAAATGTTTTTTAAAGGTAAGGCATTCTACCAAAATCCGCTAGAAACTCATCCGTTTTTGTTAGCGGCTTCATGGTCCAGCAACCATTTTTTACGCGCTAAGCCACCAGCGTAGCCAGTTAAGCTGCCATCTTTACCAATCACTCGATGACAAGGTATAACAATCGCAATACGATTTTGACCATTTGCACTGGCAACCGCACGCACCGCCTTTTCATTGCCTAAGCGCTGTGCTTGGCCAATATAGCTAGATGTCGTGCCATAAGGAATATCACGTAACCCTTGCCAGACTGACTCTCTAAACTCAGTGCTTGGTGTGTATAACGTTAAATCAAACACTTCACGTTCACCTGCGAAATATTGTCCAAGCTCTATTTTCGTTTGCGCAATATGTTCATTCTCACCAGCCATCATCACCCCATTTAGGCGCTTTTGTAACTCATCAAATTCTGCTTTTAGATTCTTACGATCATCAAACTCAATCAAACACACCCCTTGCTGTGTTGCACAGACAAACATAGGGCCAATAGGCGTTGTTAAGCGGTCAATTAAAATAATAATCTTGCCATCGGCAGTCGTTGGCGAGTGACCTGTCATCTTCTTAAAGGCGTCATTAAAACCACTTAACGACTCATAACCACTTTCAAAAGCAGTATCAATTGCTTTTTTGCCAGCATCTAATTCTTTTATCGCGTTATTCATTCGCATCATTCTCGCATAAGACTGAAAAGTCATTCCATAATGTTTATTAAACCAGCGCCTTACTGTTTCAGGGCTTATCCCCTGTTCTTTAAGTTGCGTGTCAGTAACCTTCTCGCCTAAGTTATTTTTTACCAAGGCCACCGCTTGCTTCACCACATCAGGCATTTCATTAGCCTCTTGCAACGGCTTACACACCTTACAAGGCCGAAAGCCCGCCTTGACCACATCATCAAGCTTGGTATAAAAATCTACATTCTCTTTTTTAGGTTTACGAGCATGGCAGGTCGCAATACAAAAAATCGACGTCGTTTTTACCGCCACGTAAAAGCTACCCACATAACTCGGCTGACGTTCACACAGCGCCTTATAAAAATCGTCGATTAATTGGGGTTGGGTTACTAACATCTCATACTCTATGACAAGCCCACGAATAAAAAAGGCTATTGCTTAACAGATTAATATTAAGAATAGCCTTTGTTGCCAACTCGTCACAACCGAAAACTGGACAAGCATTTTTTAGAACTTTTGTTTAGCTTTGTCAGCTTAACCATTTCAGCCAAACTATTACTACATAACAATCGCCGCTTAGCAATCGTAGTTTAGCAATGCTCATCAATGGCATGATGCAAAACATCAGTCACTGACTCTAAATCGTAGTCTTGAATTTCAACCCACAGTTTAGTTTCGTCGCGGCCAATCATTGAAGCAAAGAAACCACCTAGCCCTTTTGCCTTGCGATCGACTTCAACCATCAGCTCTAATGAGTCATCATGATTAACCATCAACATTTCAACTTCATCAACACGGCCTCTGAAATCACCTGAGTGTGCTTTAAACTCAAACTCCTGAACAAAGCGACCGCCAAGCGCGCTGCTCTCTTCATTTTCAACTTCACCTAAGGCAAAACCAAGTTGACTCATCGCTACCAGCACAGCGTTTTGACGCTCGTTTGGCACCACATGCAGCATATCTTTGTCTGACTTATCCAGCGCGTAATCGATATCTAAATCCGTATCCACCCACACACGTGATTGACCGAGTGATAGCGGCGTATTAGCGGGTAATGGAATTTCAAAATCAAAACTCAACTCTTGCCCTTCTTCAACATCAAAACTATCAGACACTTTATAAGACGCTAACACCGGCGTGTGCTCAACAATACGTTCGTGCTCATTGTCATCATCATCGGTGTAAGTTTCTTCACTGAAATAGTTACAACAGACATTAATCTTAATGTGATTGATGTGCTGCTGCGTTGAACCACCATCAACCTGTACTGTTCCTGCTAGAACCTGCGTTGGCGCAACTTCTGGGTTATGAATAATGGTATCTACTTTGGCGCTGCCAATACCCACTGACGATAAAACTTTCTTGAAAAATGACATAATTATCCTTGTGTCTAAATCGATGTTAATCACTGTTGCAGGCTAATCTACCCCATTATCGAGATAATTACACCTTATTAGACAAAGCGAATAACATCATTATTCTCTTGTAAAAATCGTGCAGTTTGATGCACGTTTTCTACATCACGTTACTTTTAATAGTTTGATTTAATAGGAATTTATTAAAATCGCCTGCGCCATACATTGCACAGGCATGCTATGTATGACGCAATGCTCACTTTCTCCAAGAGAAAAAGCCGATAATAATTACAACGTTAGAGTTTAAAACTTTGATTTATAATCAGTTTATTATTAGATTTGCAGGTAATATTAAAAATCGCGTGATGTTTCTATTGTGCATGCGCGATAAATACACTGTTAGAGGTATGTATGAATATTAATGAAGCTCTAGAGTGGGTAAAGAGAATAGAAAATCTGCCTGATATCTATAGTGCTATTGAAGATGCTGTAATCGCAGTTATTAATAGTTACTATTTAGAGCTTATTGAAGTTGAAAAATTAGAAGCTGAAATAATTTCTAAAAAAGAATACGAAGAACGAAGCCTTGATATTCACATGGCTACAAAGAGAAAAATTCATAGCAAATATTGGTCAAACTCTGCAGGTTTTTATCAGCCATGTTCTACCAGCAGTCATCCAGATCATGTTTGGGAAGCCCTGAGTGATATTGAAGTTTATCAAAACGGAGACGATGATAATCAACTATTTATATTTAGGGGAAAATATAAAGACCCTAGCCACGGCGTTGTGACAATGAGGGTTTATATTCTAAAAAGATTTTGGAATGAGCTCAAAATTGAGCATGAATTTTATGGATAAACCTCTAACAAGTTTAGGCACAGCGAATTGTCTCCGCTACTGCATATTCTTATGGATGTTGATCACCTGTTCTCATCGAAACTGATCACACATTCTCATTCAAGCTGATCACCTTTTCTCATTGATGTTGATCACTGATTTTAGCTAGGCTAATTTCAAATGACTGCTTTCAATACTGCCATTTTGCATTGTTATAACCGCATAATGTTTACTCCATTTTTATCAAGGAGTCGTTATGCCAGCAGAGTCAATATCAATGCGAAAACTTAAAGAAATACTTCGATTAAAATATGAAGCCAAGTTATCACACCGTAAAATCGGTACAAGCTTGTCTATCTCACCCGGTACTGTATCGACCTATGTCAACCGCGCTAAGCTCATGGGTATAGAGGAATGGCCGTTGCCACCAATTTGGGACGACATCAAACTCAATAAGTGCTTTTTGCAAACCAAAATCCAACCTAGGACTGCGATCCCGCTGCCAAACTGGTCACAATTCAATAGTCAATTAAAGGGTAAAGGCGTTACTAAACAGTTGCTGTGGCAAGAGTATGTTGAGCGAAATGCCACTAATCATTATAGCTATCCGCAGATGTGCCGTATTTACAAAGACTGGCTGTCACGTCAACAACCGTCGATGCGACAGATTCATAAGTACGGTGAGAAGTTGTTTATTGATTACTGTGGCCCAACAATCCCCATTGTTAACCCACAAACTGGTGAATTTCGCGGCGCACAAATATTCGTTGCTGTGATGGGTGGTACTAATTTTACCTTTGCTGAAGCGACGCTATCCCAACAGCTTGAAGATTGGGTAATGAGCCATGTTCGAGCATTCGAGTTTTTAGGTGCCATTCCCGATATTATTGTGCCTGACAATTTGCGTTCAGCGACAACAAGAGCATGTAAATATGACTCTGACTTAAACCCAACATATCAGCAGCTTGCTGCACATTATAATGTAGCAATCATTCCAGCAAGACCGTTGCGGCCCAAAGACAAGGCTAAAGCTGAAAATGGTGTGCTGATCGTCGAACGCTGGATAATGGCGGTATTACGCCATGAAACATTCTATAGCTTAACGCAGCTCAATCAGCGGGTCAGCCAATTACTTGTGAAGTTAAACACCAAGCCTTTCCAGAAACTGCCAGGAAACAGAACAACAGAGTTTAATACCCATGAGCTGCCCGCCATGAGGCCTCTTCCGAGACACGCTTACCAGTACACCTACATAAAAAAGGTCAAAGTAAATGTTGATTACCATATTGAAGTGAATAAGCACTATTACTCAGTGCCGTATGGGCTACTTAAAAAGCAAGTCGAGGCGCATGTCAGTGATAAGACTGTAAAACTTTATTATCAAAATCAATGTATTGCCCAGCATCTTCGTTCAATCCGCATCGGAGGTTACAGCACTCAAGTGGAGCATATGCCTAAGGCGCATCAAGATTACGCTAAATGGACGCCAGATCGCTTAAAACAATGGGCGAGTACGCTCGGTGAGTATGTCTCGCAGTGGGTCGACTATCAATTGCACAGTAAAGCTCATCCACAACAAAGCTATAAAGTCTGCTTTGGCTTACTGAGCTTAAACAAGGTCTATTCAAAAGAGCGCCTAAACGCGGCATGTCAACGGGCCCTAGACACTGGAGGTTACCGACTAGCAAACGTAAAAATCATACTGAAAAAGAACTTAGACCAAGAAAAACGTGAACCTAAGCAAATCGATCTATTGGCAGATATCAAGCATGACAATGTCCGTGGACAAAAATACTACCATTAAGGGAAATATGATGAATATCGAATTAACTCAACAGCTTAGTAATTTACGTTTAAGCGTCATTCTCAGCAGCCTAACGCGCCAAGAAGAGCAGCCACATTTATATAGTGACTTAAGTTTTCATGATCGGTTATCACTATTGCTGGGAGAAGAAATTGCAACCAGGGAGCAACGTAAGATAGAGCGCCTAGTCAAGCATGCTAAATTTCGATTGGCTGCTCATCCAAGTCAAATCGATTACCGAGCGAGCCGTGGCATTGTTAAATCACAAATTAGCAGCTTGCTTGAAGGACATTGGCTTGAGCACCATCAGAACCTTATTTTTACCGGCGCGACAGGCTGCGGCAAAACCTTTTTAGGCTGTGCTATTGGGCATTACTTTTGCCAACAGGGCATACCAGCACGCTATTACCGAATCAAAGGGCTGCAAGAGCAGCTACGGCAAGTTCACGGCGAGGGAAGTTATCCTCGGTTCCTTGCCCAGCTCAATAAGACACCGATCTTGATCTTGGATGATTGGGGAATGGAAATGTTGACGAGTCAGCAGCGCAGCGATCTTCTAGACATAATAGACGCACGACACGAACAAGGTTCAATGATCATAATGAGTCAGCTGCCTGTGGCTAAGTGGCATGAACTGATCGGTGAAGCCACCTATGCAGATGCCATTATGGATCGGCTTATTCATCGTTCACAGCGTTTTGAGTTACAGGGAGAATCAATGCGAAAATTAGAAATGAACTTGACGGAGACGTCGTGATCAATTAACAATGTTACCGAGCCGCAAAATGGCACCGAAGAGTGATCAGTATGGATGAGAACAACTGATCAGCTTCGGTGAGAATGAGTGATCATCTTCATGAGAATACACACTCAACATCAGCATTAAACCAACGTAGAAGAAATAATGTTAAAGCCATTACTATGCACATGACTATAGCCGTTGTTAAATTTTTCATGGTAAACAACATATCATTCCCTTTAAATGAAGTTAGTATTAAAGCGTATTATAGGCGTTATAATTAGGCCTGCATTCATCATCGACATTAAATTCATTAGCTGATGCACAATGAGCAAATTGCTCATTACTATCCCTACCGACAAACTCTTTCATTTCTCCTACTAATAACTTGAAGTTTTCAAGCTCGGCTATCGTGCAAATATTCGTTTTTTCTTTTTGATGGCATCGTTTAGATGACACCTTTAAAAAACAATTGTCAGTATCGCTCTCTACACATTTGAATTTAGCCGTTTCATTAACGATGGAGATATTGACCGTCATCATCACCCCATCTTTATAAGTTGTATCAGTGTAATCAGAATGGCGTATCGATGTATCACAACCTATAAGTAGTATTGAAGTGAAAAAAAATAATATAATTCGCATGCAAATATCCCTATGTATAAGCCCTAACATTTTAAAACTAGAGTATAACTAAGCTACTCTATTCTGATTAATTTCAGTGCTTAAGTTTATTCCACTTACTGTAATGGTGCAAATTAATGTCAGACAAGCACAAATATCCGTTCTTTTTCGCGCATGCACTATTATCTTGGCTTTTCATTCAACTCAAGCATCTTGATGTATTTATTAAATCGTCGCGCTCTTGTGTCGGCTTTTTTCGCACTGGTTAACCCATGAGCAATGGTGCATCGATCTGATTTATTAAGCGTGTCATAAAATGTTTTGGCGATTGGAATATCTGCCAACGCAGCAATAAAATCTTCTGGCACGGTCATTTCACTCACTGCATAAGCATTTTCCCACCGTCCATCAGCTTTAGCGGCAGTGACATGTAAAAGACCAGACGCTTGCATTCGTCCTAAATGAATCAGTTCTTCAACGTGTTTTCTATTTTTCTTAGACCAATTACTTTTCGATTTTCTTGGGGTAATACGTTGAAGATAAGCTTGGTCATCGACAGATTTTTTAATGCCATCGATCCATCCCCAACAAAGCGATTCAACCACAACATCATCCCAAGTCACGCTTAGCACGCCAGTATGCTTTTTAAAGATTCTTATCCATAACTCAGTTTCATTCGCATGATTATTCTCAAGCCACAACCCTAATTGCTGCGACTCTTCAAATGTCAGTATTTTTGTAGGATCAGGATTTGGCATTAACTTATCTCAAGTGAATATATTGGTGTCTTTGGTTATTAAAAGGGGGTATCGGACGAACTAAATCCTAAATAAACCAACCCCAAGCCACATAGCTGAGCGACAATACCGATAGGTATAAAATATCGGCCAATCTTTGCGGTAAGGGAGGCAAAATTGCGATGTCTTTCACTGCCAATAACAATCAGAAAAAGACCGACGAAGCATAAAACGCCGCCGATTACCTGCATTACAAGTGGATATGACGTTTGTTCTGAAAATAGCAGTAATAAAACGCCAAGTGTTAATCGACTGACGATTTCAAATAAATGAAACCAAGGCTTATTGCTAAATTCGGTAATGCCCTTAGCGAAAGCATCAGGCTTAGCCACCATCATACAGCCAAATACAAACATACCGCTGCCGAATAAAACTAGAAGAAACATACAACTCCAATGTAGTTTGAGAGTATTTTTCCCCTCAAACTACTTCATGATTTGTAAACTAACGTCTACCCAATATACGTAGAATTCTAAGGAATAGATTAATGATATCCATATATAACGCTGCCGCGCTGTCTACTGCGTTATCATAGGTTTTAGGAATTTGATTCGCTCTGCCCCAGTCATAACCAATGTAACCACAAAAAATGACTGCCACTGCCCAGTCTATCCAATTGTGATGAATGCCAAATACAAAAATCTGTACTAACTCAATAACAATAACCGCCAACAAAGCAACGGTTAACGCACCTGAAATTTTTTGGAAAAACTTAGGGTACATAGAGCCTAGAATCATCATAACCAATGTGACACCACCGGTTATTCTAATAGCTTCCATCACTAAGGTTTCATCATAAACAGAAACCACCATATTGATGATTAACCCAAACGGCACAACCACAAAGTTATAACCTATAAAACTGACGATAGGTTTATCAGAAGAGTTGAACAAATACATGCCAAAGAAACACGAGGCAAAATATCCAATGAAAAACATCCAAGTAGGAATTGATGTCAAGCTAGCGGGGTCAATATTCACAACCATCAGCCAATTAACGAAAAATCCCCAAAACAAGCATAAGCCTATGGTAATGTTATAAGCCGCAGCGCTGATTTCTTGCTCCCCAGCACTGGTGCGATTAAAAACATTTGATTCAAACATAAATAACTATTCCTTCATTTAATCTAAGACTGTTTAAAAGTTAACTCGCTGAATGTTTTACACTATTTGGTTGTAATAAGACAATGAAAAATGCAATTAATGGCAGATTGTTTGATGCTCAAAAAATGACAAGCGGTTGCTTGTGGAATGACTTATGAAATGGTTAATTGCATCAATTAATGATGGAATAATAGGGTGTCGCTGATAAATCAATTAGCTGGTGACAGGCTCTTGTCATGACAACTCCTACTACGCTGATTTAAATCATTTCAAAGCATAGTTGGAATAATCTATCGCTCAATAATCAATGAGAAGTTCTTGCCTGTTCTTTGTTTTATTAACCGCATTAATATACGTTCATATAATTCAGATGAAGTGAACGTTTAGAGCTACTATTGAGGTTTTATCTTATGCCATGTGTTTCTATGATAGGAGATTATTCCCAACACAACGCCACCTATAACCAAAGCGTGAAAACCAGTAATTATACCGGGTACGATAGGAATGGCAGCTAAACATAGCGACATACCAAAACGTCGGCTTTTAGAGTACTCGACTTCTACCAACATTCCTTTACTAATCATAACTTGCTGAATAACCAACGCGATAATCACCATTACAGCAATAATAATTTGAATTGAGCTAATAAATTCCATTTTGTTTCCTTATGATACTTTCTGAGCACAATAATCGTTTGTTCATCATGCTCCTATTTAGATAGTTCACAAATAATTATTATAAATACTTGCGAAACCAAGCCACTAGCTCTTTGTCAGCTTTAGCTTTATTCTTCATAAGACCATGATTATCATTGGCATACACGACAAGTTTATGAGGTATATTTTTTTTGGCTAATGCATCTGCTAATTCGATTGAGCGCTGAACTGAAACACGTTTATCATTTTGCCCGTGCAACAGTAAAATGGGGGTATTTGATGACAACTCATTTGTCCATCTTAAAACCGAGCGTCGTTCTAATTCAGCGACTTTATTACTGCCGTAGTTGGGTATTCGACGAGAGTACACTTTTTCCATCGCAGGACGAAAATGGAGATCTTTAAGTAAATCACTATTACCAGCAATCGTAGCAATAGCCTTGATATTTTTTAACTGTTTAGCGGCTAAGAATGTTTGCATGCCACCGCGGCTTGCTCCAAACATACCTATTCGTTCAGGGTCGGCACCATCTATTTTGGAAATATATTTTAGTAATTCAGTAACATCTTTGACATCTTTACCACCGAATTCATCAAGAAGCTGCCCTTTTTTCTGAGACTGTCTATATTGGCTACCAATGATTACAAAACCTTCATCTGCAACTGAAAACAAATTGTTCAT
Source organism: Psychrobium sp. nBUS_13 (assembly GCF_051201665.1). Classification (GTDB taxonomy): domain Bacteria; phylum Pseudomonadota; class Gammaproteobacteria; order Enterobacterales; family Psychrobiaceae; genus Psychrobium. The sequence continues at coordinate 2,943,938 of NZ_CP179210.1, forward strand.
CATAGAACCAAAGACAACAAGGCCATATCGACCATTACCACCTCGGTTATAAATTAATACAGGTAGTTTACCTTTATGCTCTTTTGGCTTGATGACATATCCGTTAACATCAATGCCATCAACCTGATATTCGAATATGCTGCACAAGAGATTTCGCTTATATTTATCAAATGCGTTTTTAGTGAACCGCATGTCGAATCCTGACATAGCGTTTTTTAGCTTATCTTCTGACTTAAATTTTTTACTAAGCTTGTTCTCTATAAAACTTCGCCAAGTCTCGTGTTCAGCAAATATTTGTGAGAAACAGTTACGTTGTTTGGTGATTTCTTTACTATTAATCAGTGCTGTAGCACTACTGTCAAATGATAGAAGGATGACGATAAAAATGAGGAGATACTTATTCACATGAATTCCTTTTCGTGACCAATTAAGTTTATGAAGCCAATAGATATCAGCTATTTGAATATCATACAGCTAAAAATCTTTTTCGGGAACAGGATTGCTGTTTCTATCTATTAGTGTTTACGTAGCCTACTTCTAATGAGCTTATAGACTAATACCGCCCCTGAACATCTTTTGGCATCGACTTGATTTGAAAATCCACCATCGCTTTAAAGCTCGTTAATAAGCCCTCGAATTTGTCACCTTCAACAGTTGTTAATACGCTATGAACAGCTTCTAACGTCGATAAGCTATCACTGCGGGAGGATTTGCGAATACGATAATCACTTTCGTTAATGGCATCAATACCAATGGCAGGGATTTGCGATAAAAATGGATTGAGCTGAAGAATTTTAAAGGCCTTTTTCCAGCTTCCGTCAATGGCAACTAGTTGGTAATCACTTAGCTTGATATCACTGTTTTCATTAATCTGACTTGCTAAATCAGAGGGAGAAATCGCGTTTTCTTGAGGATACAATAACAGGCTCTTCTTAGTAGCAAGTTTTTCTTTAAGTTCGCTGTTGTCAGTAAAGTCTTCACCAACAAACACCTCAATGTTGTTTAATGATAATTCAACAATTTTGGTCGTGCCTTTAGCGTGTTTTACTTCGCTAGTGTGCTGCAAAATAATAACGGATAGTTCATTTTCTATCTGAGTAATAGTGTCACAAAAACAAGCAACGATGGCTCTATTACATTGCGGACAGCGGGCTCTTTTGGTCATATCAATATCAGGTTAATGGCAATTCTTTAATGGGAAGGATTGTAGCATCAATCACACGTTCAACAGGGTTACAATCAGACTTAAATGTGTAACACTGCCCACATCTTTGTAATTGTTGATGATTTTTAGTTAATGAAGCAATTTTATGTGCCCCTCAAATACGCGTTAATGCCGCTAATAATCGCAGTCATTAGTGGTGGTTTATTTTTATTTCAAGAGCACACGCTGCCGGTGTTAGAATTTAGTCGCAGCGCTATTGAGCAGGGAGAATGGTGGCGCTTAATTACTGGCAACTTTATGCATTCCAATCACTGGCATTTACTGCTGAACTTGGGGGGATTGTTGTTAGCGACTTTATTGGTTGGTCACCTGTTTTCATGGCAACACTTTCTCGCGTTATTCGTTAGCAATGGTTTGATGGTTGGTGTGCTAATTTACTATTTTAATCCTGATATTAGCTATTACGTGGGTTTATCCGGTTACTTGCACGGGTTATTCATATACGGCGCACTGTTAGGGATTTATCGCGCTGTCCATTTAAAACAGCTTCTTAACCATCGCTCGTTCAAAACAGATGAGAATGATGATAGCCAGACCCAGTTAGTCACCAAGTGGCGTCGCCGTGTTAAATTTGATGGTGAAACCTACTGGATGTTATTAATTGGTATCGTCGGTAAGGTAGCTTATGAACAGTTCTTTGGTGCCAGTGATGAAATGAGTGAGTTGATTAATGCGAACGTAGCCACCGATGCCCATTTATATGGTGCAGCAGTGGCTATGGTGCAATTTGTAAAACTTGTTTTAGTCCGTCAAATAACGCGTTAACGCGCGAGTACGATAGCATTGAGTTTTTCAATATCATCACGCAATTTAGCGGCGTCTTCAAACTCAAGATTACGTGCATGTTCGTACATGCGGTGTTCAATATCAGCAATTTGTTTTTCAATGTCTTTATTCGACATTGATTGATAAGTTGCTTTATCTTCAGCGACTTGATCTAAGGCTTCATCACCACCTACGTCAAGATAATCGGTAATCTTCTTGTTGAGCCCTTTAGGAACGATTCCATGTTCGGCATTAAATGCTTCTTGAATGGCACGACGCTCGACGGTAGCGTCCATCGCCTTTTGCATTGATTTGGTAATTTTGTCGCCATATAAAATAGCTTTACCGTTGAGATTACGTGCCGCACGACCGATGGTTTGAATAAGTGAGCGTTCAGAACGTAAAAAACCTTCTTTGTCGGCATCGAGAATCGCCACTAATGACACTTCAGGAATATCTAGCCCTTCTCGCAACAAGTTAATGCCGATAAGGACGTCAAATTTACCCAACCGTAAGTCACGAATAATTTCAATACGTTCAACAGTATCGATATCTGAGTGAAGATAACGGGCTTTAACACCGTGTTCATCAAGATACTCTGCTAAGTCTTCCGCCATACGCTTAGTGAGCGTTGTCGCTAAAACACGCTCACTTTTTTCAACACGTTGCAGTATTTCACTATATAAATCGTCAACTTGGGTCGCAACAGGGCGCACTTCAATCACAGGATCAAGTAATCCAGTTGGCCTGACGACTTGTCTGGCAACATCAACGCCAGACTTTTCTAGCTCGTAAGCCGCTGGTGTGGCAGACACATAGATTGCTTGTGGCGATATTGCTTCGAATTCTTCAAATTTTAATGGACGGTTATCAAGTGCTGAAGGCAATCTGAATCCGTATTGCACGAGATTTTCTTTACGCGACCTATCACCTTTATACATCGCGCCAATTTGCGGTACGGTAACATGAGACTCATCAAGAATAATCAAGCCATCGTCAGGCAGATAATCAATAAGCGTCGGTGGCGGCTCGCCAGGCGCGCGGCCCGATAGGTAACGGGAATAGTTTTCAACGCCTGAGCAATAGCCAAGCTCTAGCATCATTTCGACGTCATAGCTGACGCGCTCGCTAATACGCTGCTCTTCAATCAGTTTATTAAGTGACTGGAGCTGAACCTTACGTTCACGCAGCTCATCTTTAATTTTATCGATCGCGCCTAAAATAGTTTCGCGGGGTGTTACGTAGTGCGTTTTAGGATACACAGTAAAGCGAGTGACTTGTCGCTCCATGGCCCCAGTTAACGGATCAAATAAGGTAATGCGCTCAACTTCGTCGTCAAACATTTCAACACGCACGGCATATTTTTCAGAATCTGCCGGGAAGATATCAAGTACTTCACCGCGCACTCTAAAGGTACCGCGCGCAAATTCAATGTCATTACGCTTGTATTGCAGCTCAGCAAGACGGCGTAAAATAGCCCGTTGTTCCATGACATCTCCCTGACGGAAATGTAATAGCATTTTCATGTATGACTCAGGATCGCCCAAGCCATAAATTGCTGATACAGAGGCTATCAATACAACATCTTTGCGTTCAATCAGCGCTTTAGTGGCCGACAAACGCATTTGTTCAATGTGGGCATTTACTGCGGCATCTTTTTCGATAAAGGTATCAGTTGATGGCACATAGGCTTCAGGCTGATAATAATCATAATAAGAAACAAAATACTCAACAGCATTGTGGGGGAAAAACTCTTTCATCTCGGCATAAAGCTGAGCAGCGAGAGTTTTATTTGGCGCAAGAATTATCGTAGGCCTTCCCATTTTGGCGATAACATTGGCCATGGTGTAAGTTTTACCAGAGCCGGTAACACCCAGTAATGTCTGATGCGCTAATCCGGCTTCAATACCATCACACAACTGTTCAATCGCTTTAGGCTGATCACCTGCAGGTTTATAATCACTGACTAAAGAAAACGTCATTAACTCTGTTCCACCTTTGATTCGTCTTCACTTTGATTTGCTTGAGACTCGTTACAGTCATTTCGTTCATCGCAATCACCGAGTAATTGTTTAAGGTTCATGCGCATCAGTATCAAAGCGATTAATCCAGTAAATACGCCTGATAAACTCACACCGATAATCAATCCACGAATATCATCAATGTATCCACCTAAATAAGCTAACGGCAGCATTAATACGAATAAGCGAATAATGTTGAGTAACACCGAAGCCATTGGCTTGTGTAATGCGTTTAGCGATGAGTTCGTCAAAATAGTGATGCCGCCGAATCCATGTGCGATAGGAATGAGCATGAGATAAAGCACAATAATTTCAACCACTGATTTATCATCAGCAAAAGCGTTAGCTATCATTGATGAAAATACTAATAACACGAGATAGATAGCCGCTTGCCATACCATCACAAATTTTATGCTGGAGTAATAGGCTTCTTTAACTCGTTTGTAGTGTCCTGCTCCGTAGTTTTGGCTAATAAACGGAGGCAATGACATCGACATCGCCAACACCACAATCATGGCAAAAGATTCAATACGACTACCTACACCAAATGCAGCAACCGCTTCACTACCATAAGTTGCAACGATAGCCGTTAAAATACTCGATGAAATTGGCGTCATCATGTTTGACGCTGCCGCAGGTAATGCAATGGTCAACACCTTGGAGGCTGACTCTTTCATTTGTGCGAAATTATAACCCCAACCAAGCATGTCGTAGGTATAGGTAACGCGGTAGAAAACAATAACACAGCTTACAACGCTTGATAAAATGCTGGCAATGGCCGCCCCTTCAATGCCCATCGCTGGTATTGGCCCAAAGCCAAATATGAAAATCGGATCTAACACAGCGTTAATCACCGCACCAATGCCCATGACTTTAGCTGGGGTTTTGGTATCACCAGATGCACGCATTACAGAATTACCAATCATTGGCATTATGATGATTAAACTACAAAACAGCCAAGGCGACATATATTGACGAATCAATACAAGGTTTTCTTCTTTAGCGCCCATTAACGTGAAGATAAAATCGTGTTGCCACCAGCCTATCATCGCTAAACTAAATATAAGTACGGCTGAAAGTCCCATCGATACCGATGAATGTTGGCGTGCGCGCTCTTTGTTATTTTCACCAAGCGTCTTAGCGACGACAGCTGACACGCCAATCCCCATACCAATAGCAAGACTTATCAGCGTAAAGGTCACAGGAAAGGTAAAACTAAAAGCCGCCAATGCATCAGTGCCAAGCATACTCACGTAAAGTGTGTCGACGATAAAGAAAGACATCATCAGGATCATGCCGTAAAGCATGGGGATCGTCATATTCTTGATTGTCGAATTTACAGGAGCATTTAATAAGGTGGCTGGATTCATCAATAAACCGTAATAAAAAATCGGATGCTCATCCTATCAGATCGTGACTTTACAATGAACTCAAAATGACGGCCTAGATAACATATTTGCGTTACAAGATATTACCTATCGATCGCGATCAAATTTCAGCCAAAATTTATTATAAAATCATGCCATTTAATCGTTGACAAATTTCAACCCCTTATCGATTGAGGCTTTAAAAAATATTTAATACAGATGTCATAATAGGTGCCAATGTTTTGGCTGAATAAAACTTATCCAATGTGAAAACTGTAAACTTTCAGATAAAAAGTCAACCCCAAATAAAACACTGACAAAAATCACAAACTCCCTCTTGTGATACTATTGACTTGAAGTAACCTCATGAAAGTAAAGACCTTTACCAATTCGAACAAAAATCAGCAAAAAAGTATACAACTCCCACTGTGGCGGGCTTTGATCGACTTCTAAAAGTTTAATAAACATAGTTATCCACAGATTTGGTGGATAACCACTTACACCCCTTTTTCTCATTGGGTTTGTGGCTATGTGTAAGGCAATGGAAATTATTCTCAAAAAAAATTAATTCAATAAATTAAAAAATATTGATCATTAATTTTTGATCTTTTACCAGGATCTTTTCTTAATAAAGCAACATTAATAGTGATTGTTTTTTTGACGATCTTACCGTCATTTTAAAATCAGCAGAAAGCAATGCTGCTTTGCTGAGCGTGTAACAACAATCCCGACGATTACCTAATGAACGAAGTGGCGAAATCTACCTCTATTTGTTTAAGTGTTGCACAAACAAACATTTTTTAAAGATCCAGTGTTGACAGCCAAGCAAGCAGTCTTTAATATGCGCTCCGTCTTCACCGACAATCATTCCCCAATAGTTCAGTTGGTAGAACGGCGGACTGTTAATCCGTATGTCGCTGGTTCGAGTCCAGCTTGGGGAGCCATTACTTTTTTATTAAAGTAATAAATAATCTTTCTACCGAGATTATGTGTTTGATTTTAGGTGATTTTGTGATTCCCCAATAGTTCAGTTGGTAGAACGGCGGACTGTTAATCCGTATGTCGCTGGTTCGAGTCCAGCTTGGGGAGCCATTACTAATTAATCGAAAACACTTTCGATTTGTATTGAAAATGGCTATTCACAACAAATAGTAATTCCCCAATAGTTCAGTTGGTAGAACGGCGGACTGTTAATCCGTATGTCGCTGGTTCGAGTCCAGCTTGGGGAGCCATTGCTACTTTAAGTGTTTTCGAACGAAAAAAGAATTTAACAGAAATGTTAATCCACTCTTTATTTCACACTAGTTCGAGTCCAGCTTGGGGAGCCATTGCTACTTTAAGTGTTTTCGAACGAAAAAAGAATTTAACAGAAATGTTAATCCACTCTTTATTTCACACGAGTTCGAGTCCAGCTTGATGAGCCGTTATCTTAAGATAAACTATTTGACTATCAGACAATTCAAGATTCCCCAATAGTTCAGTTGGTAGAACGGCGGACTGTTAATCCGTATGTCGCTGGTTCGAGTCCAGCTTGGGGAGCCATCTAATTTATTAAAAATAAAAAATCTTCTATAAACAGTCTCTACTGTTAATCCTTATTTTATCTCATCTCGTTTCAAATTCAGTTTACAAAACTATTGCTACTTTAAGTGTTTTCAATTGAGTTTAGACATCAACAGAAATGTTAATCCCCTCTTTATTTCACACTGGTTGAGTCCCGCTTGGGCAGCCATCTAGTGCATTCAAAGTTCTCAAAATTTATTCTATAAACAGTCTCTACTATTAATCCCCTATATCTCACATAACTTCGATTTTTAAGCCCACTAATTATTTTATAAAAATGTACAATAGTTCCATTAAAATTAAATTGGAGTGAAAACAGTGCGAGCGAGTTTACGTCAAAAGATCATTGAGGTGTGTGATAAGAAGATAGCGAGTAAAGGTGACAATGTTGGACTGTCGTTTTACGCCTTTTTTGCCAATAAAAATGACAATCCAGAATTATTAATGGAAGCAGCAACATGGTGGATTCAAATTCATCAACTCGACCACTTTGAAAAAGCACTAAAAATAAAGACAATGGTTGAGGAAATGTAAAGGAAATTTCAACTAAATGTAAAAGTGATCAAAGGTGCTTGCTAGGTGATAATGTGAGCACTATGATAAGCGTGTTTACACATCAAGGAATAGAAACGTGATATCAATGAAAAGCTTCTCAATAATACTCATGAGCATAGGGATTATTTCAGGTGCAGGGCTTTTATTTGTACTACTGGACACTAGTAGCAACGCTCACCTGCCCTTCGACAACCTTCGTTGGTTTTTAATTATTCCCATTAGCGCATTAATTAGCGGTATTGTACTGTCTTTTAACCTCGACGCTTCGTCTGGCTAATATACAAACCGACACCAACAATGCCACAAGCGAGCAATTGAAACGTCGTCAATTGCTCATCTAGAATTAACCACGCCAAAAATAACGTAAATACTGGAATCAAATTAATAAACGCCCCAGCGATGGTGACTGGCAATTTAGTGATTGCCAAGTTGTAGCACAGGTAAGCGCCCAACGTGACAGCACATCCCAAGTAAAATATTGCCGCGAGGCCAGATACGTTTATCTGCGTTGGCCAAGGCTCAATAAAGGTAAAACAGCTAAAGAATATCAAGCCAATAAATGCAGGAAACGCCGTTAAAAACATTGGTGAATAACGACTGCTAAAACGTTTCAATAGTACAGAGTAAGCTGCCGCACACCCCATAGCTAAGAACTCAAGAAAATTACCTAACATGGGATTGGGGGCAGACTCTGTCGCTTCACTACCAAAGGATAATGCCACTACACCACTAATAGACACCAAGAAACCAGCGAGTTGGTGCTTGGTGATTTTCTCCCCCAACATATAAAACGCAAGCACTGCAATAATTAGGGGGCTTAGCGAGCTCACCATTCCCGCTTCTGAAGCACTGGTGAGTTGCAACGCTTTTGCTTCCAATACAAAATATAAACAGGGTTCAAGTGCCGCTAGCACTAATAACAATTTCCAATCACCCGCTCGATACTCGAATCGCATCACTTGTTTGATAAACATCAGAAAACAAATTGAGGCAATTAACATACGCGCCCAAATAACTAACATTGGCGAATAACTGGCAAATGCAATCTTCAAAGCGATAAACGAGCTCGCCCATAACAACATGGCAAACACGAGCAATAACATGGAGGAAAAATACGGTGACTTATGCATAAGATTGAAGAGTAACTATCGCTAAATTGGCGTCAGTGTAATTGAAATTAGTGATTTGGCAAACACAACATCATGACTTGCATCAAACCCTAATACTTTTCCCTAGTACACCTATAGGATATGTGGTTGTTTATCGGTGAATAAACACGGATAATATGCGCTATTAAAAATACAATGAAAGCAACCATGGTCGAATATTTTTTACTGTTAATTGGCACAGTTCTGGTGAACAACTTTGTGCTGGTTAAATTCTTGGGGTTATGCCCGTTTATGGGGGTATCGAGTAAGCTCGAATCCGCCATCGGCATGTCTATGGCAACCACGTTTGTATTAACCATCGCCTCGTTGTGTAGTTTTTTAGTCAATGAATTTTTACTTGTTCCCCTCGAATTAGAATATTTACGTACCTTAAGCTTTATTTTGGTTATTGCCTTTGTTGTTCAATTTACAGAAATGGTAGTGCGCAGTACCAGTCCTGCATTGTACAAAATGCTCGGTATTTTCTTGCCTCTGATTACCACCAACTGTGCGGTACTTGGTGTCGCATTGCTAAATACCAATGAAGCGCATAACTTTATCGATTCAATTATCTATGGTTTTGGCGCAGCGGCAGGCTTTTCGTTAGTGCTTATTTTATTCTCTGCAATGCGTGAGCGCTTAGCTGCGAGCGATGTACCTATGCCATTCAAAGGCGCATCGATTGCCATGATCACCGCAGGGCTTATGTCGTTAGCGTTTAGTGGATTTAGTGGGTTAGCAAGCTAATGTTGAGTGTTGTATTAATAGCGATCGCCGTTCTCGGCTGTCTCGGACTTATCTTTGGCATGGCACTAGGCTTTGCATCAATAAAATTCAAAGTACAAGAAGATCCTGTTGCGGAGAAAATTGATAATATTTTGCCGCAAACTCAGTGTGGTCAATGTGGATACCCTGGTTGTAAACCCTATGCAGAAGCTGTTGCCAATGGTGATGACATCACTAAATGTGCACCAGGTGGCCAGCAAACAATCGAAACCATTGCCGAGATTATGGGCGTTGAAGTCCCTGTTGCAGGTGATTCTGCTGAGCCAGTAAAAACCGTTGCATTTATCATCGAAGAAGACTGTATTGGCTGTACCAAGTGTATTCAAGCATGTCCGGTTGACGCTATTTTAGGAACAACCAAGCAAATGCACACCATTATTGCCGATGAGTGCACAGGTTGTGATTTATGCGTCGAACCTTGTCCTGTTGATTGTATTGAAATGATCCCTGTGGCGCAAAAAACGAATAATTGGAATGGTCAGTTGAACATTATTCCTGTGAAGCAGTTGGAGTCTTGATTGTGAGTAGTATTTTTGAATTAATCGATCAAGGTCAGCTTGGGCAATTCCACGGTGGAATACATCCTCCGTCACGTAAAGATCGCACGTCACAACAACCAATTACAGATATGCCACGGGTTGAAAAATATGCCCTGCCGTTAGCACAACACACGGGTCAGGCAGCATTATGCGCCGTAAAAATTGGCGATGATGTTAAAAAAGGGCAAATAATCGGCCATAGTGACGGTTTTATTTCAGCCAATGTACTCGCACCAGTTGCTGGTGTTGTTGTGGATGTCAGTCAATATCCGGCAAGTCATCCGTCTGGACTCAATACAGAAACAGTGCTCATTAAAGCCACTGACGCCAAACTCGAATCGTGGCCAAAGCTATCCCTTGAAGATGATAACCAAACCATCACCCAACGCATCAAAGAGAGCGGTATTACCGGACTTGGCGGCGCGAGCTTCCCAACAGCAGTCAAATTATCTCCCCGTAAATCGATAGATTTATTGCTAATAAATGGCGCCGAATGTGAGCCATACATTACGGCTGACGATGCTCTAATGCGCGCCAACAGTGAACAAATTGTTGCAGGCATTGTTGTCATGGATAAATTGCTTTCACCGCAACGCGTTGTCGTCGCGATTGAAGACAACAAGCCTGAAGCCATTACAGCGATGGAAAATGCTACTGAAAAATATGAACACATCATTGTTACGGCAATTCCAACACTTTACCCTGCTGGCGGCGAAAAACAGCTGATTGAAGTAATAACCGGCCATCAAGTACCTAGCGGTAAAATCCCCGCAGACATCGGTGTCGTTGTACAAAATATTGCAACGTCTCACGCCATTGCCGATGTCGTATTTCACGGTAAACCTTTGTTATCACGTGTTGTAACCGTCACTGGTGATCTCGTCGAGCGTCCAGGAAACTATCGTGTCCATTTGGGTACGCCAATTATCGACTTGCTCAATTTCTGTGGTTTCAAACCTGTGCACCAGCAAAAAATTATTATGGGCGGTCCAATGATGGGCTTTGCATTGCAAAATCTTGATGCGCCGGTAGTAAAAGCCACCAACTGCATTATCGCAGCAAGCGCTAATGAGCTGCCTGATGCGCCAAGCGAGCAAAACTGTATTCGTTGTGGCGACTGTGAGCAAGTTTGTCCTGCACAGCTTTTACCCCAACAGCTGCAATGGTTCGCTAAAGATAAAGATCATGAAAAGCTTCAGCAACACAACCTCTTTGATTGTATTGAATGTGGCGCCTGTGCTTATATTTGTCCGAGTCATATTCCACTGGTTCAATACTACCGTGTTGCCAAGGCTGATATTCGTGAAACACATCAAGAGCAACTTCAAGCACAACGCGCGAAAGAACGTTACGAACAACGTCAGGCAAGATTAGATCGCGAAAAACAAGAGCGTGAAGAACGTAATCGCCTTGCTAATGAACGCCGTAAAGCGGCCATGAAACAAAATAATGATGGCGACGCTATCGCTGCTGCTCTTGCCCGTGTAAAAGCTAAAAAAGCAGGTGATGCCGCGCCAGGTGCAGATGCACCTAAGTCGCCTCAAAACGATAGAGTGGCAGCAGCAATTGCACGAGCAAAAGCTAAAAAATCAGCGCAACAAGGTGATTCAGCACCACAAGAAAAGCCTATTACGCAAAGCGCAAATCCTGATAAAGCACGTGTATCTGAAGCGATTGCCCGAGCCAAAGCTAAAAAAGCAGCCAAGGCAGCGCAAAGCGATAACAACACTGTGACTTCTGATACACAGCAATCGCCGGCCGATACAAGCGACGACAAAAAAGCCCGTATTGCGGCAGCAGTCGCTAAAGCAAAAGCCAAAAAAGCGGCAAGTGAAGAAGTCAGTAATGCTGACAGCGATACACCGCCACCAGCTTCTAACCCTAGCGATGACAAAAAAGCGCGTATCGCAGCAGCTGTTGCTAAAGCAAAGGCTAAGAAAGCAGCGAGTGAAACAGCAAACAACGCTGACATTGAGACACCGCCAGCTGCTAGCCCTAGCGACGACAAGAAAGCGCGTATCGCAGCAGCCGTTGCTAAAGCAAAAGCCAAAAAAGCAGCGAGTGAAGCGGCAAATAACGCTGACATTGAGACACCGCCAGCTGCTAGCCCTAGCGACGACAAGAAAGCGCGTATCGCAGCAGCCGTTGCTAAAGCAAAAGCCAAAAAAGCAGCGAGTGAAGCGGCAAATAACGCTGACAATGCAGAGACTCAAGTTCCAATTGAAGAAACAGTAGTCGAAGAGCAAGCTAGCAGTAGTGCTGACAGTGATACACCGCCAGCCGCTAGCCCTAGCGATGATAAAAAAGCGCGTATTGCAGCAGCTGTTGCTAAAGCAAAGGCTAAGAAAGCAGCGAGTGAAGCTGCTACAAAAACTGATGCAGATAACGCAGAACGCACCCTTGACGTAGCGCCTCTAGAACAAAATATTGAACCGCAAGTTCAAGAACAAACCGACGATCCTGCAGCTGCCAAGAAAGCGCGCGTCGCTGCAGCTGTTGCCAAAGCGAAGGCTAAAAAAGCCGCTCGCGATTCACAAACAAACGATAAATAGGCACCGATAATATGTTTTTATCCGTCTCACCATCTCCACACAACTTAGCGCAAGTCGACGTTTCACGTGTTATGCGCTCTGTTGCATTGGCGACAATTCCCGGCATTGTGGCCTTAGTATTCTTTTTTGGCATCGGCAGCTTAATTCAAATCGCGTTATGTATTAGCGTCGCCTTAGTCAGTGAAGCCTTGATATTAAAAATTCGTCAACGCCCAATTAGTCACGTATTAAAAGATAACAGCGCGCTGCTAACTGGCTTATTACTTGGTATTTCAATTCCGCCGCTAGCACCTTGGTGGATTAGTGTTATTGGTGTGGCTTTTGCCATCATAGTCGCAAAGCAGCTTTACGGAGGATTAGGCTTTAATTTGTTTAACCCTGCGATGGTGGGTTATGTTCTGTTGCTTATCTCCTTCCCTGTCACCATGACCAATTGGCAAGTGCCAATCGAGTTAAGTCAATATCAACTTGGCGCTAGCGATATCTTTAGTGCGATTTTTACCGGTTTTACCACGACAGGGTTGAGTGTTAATGAGCTTAGGATTAGTGTTGATGGCATCACAATGGCAACGCCATTAGATACACTACGTACCGATTTAAGTCTTGGCCTAACAACATATGAGAGTTTTACCAAACCTATCTATAACGGCTTTGTCAGCGTAGGTTGGGTGTGGGTGAATTTAGCCTTTCTCTTCGGTGGGTTATGGCTTGTGGCTCAGCGCATCATTCGCTGGCACATTCCTGTTGCTGTGATGGCAACGCTAGCTGTTTGTGCAACGTTAGGCTTCTTAGTTGATCCTGATACGCATGCATCAGCATTTTTCCATCTATTAAGCGGCGCGACTATGTTTGGCGCTTTCTTTATCGCAACGGACCCTGTGACGGCCGCCACCAGCAATCAAGGGAAACTTATATTTGGCGCGATTATCGGCCTATTGGTTTATGTCATTAGACAGTACGGTGGTTATCCAGATGCATTCGCCTTTGCGGTAATACTTGCGAATATGACAGTGCCTGTTATCGACATGTATTCTAAGCCATCAAGCTACGGTCACCAGAAAAAACGTCATCCTAAGCAAGGAAGTTCAAATGACTAAAATCATCTCAAAGAACGGCCTTATCCTTGCGGCGTTTGCGTTAATAGTCACAGCTATAGTGACGCTAACTCAGCAGCTCACTAAAGATGCGATAACGAAGCAAGAACAACGCTACTTATTAACGTTATTAGAACAAGTTGTTGAGCCGTCAAGTTACAATAACGACCTCGCTAATCAATGTGTGCTAGTCACCGCGCCTAACGTACTGGGGCGCACTGCAGCCCAACGCGCTTTTATCGCAAAAAACGACGGAAGTCCTGTAGCAATAGCGATTGAGACGACCGCACCCAATGGTTACAACGGCAACATAGACTTGCTTGTTGGCGTTACATTGCAAGGTGAAGTCAGTGGAGTCAGAACGCTTCGTCATACTGAAACACCGGGATTAGGTGATAAAATTGAAATTGCTAAATCATCGTGGATGGACAGTTTTAAAGGCTGGTTTTTGAGTGATAATAATCAATCACATTGGCGCGTGAAAAAAGATGGCGGTATGTTTGATCAGTTCACTGGTGCAACTATTACACCCCGCGCCGTCGTTGAAGCAACGCGTAAAGCCGTCGAATATGTTAATAGCCATCAAACCTCAATTCTACAATCAACCCAAGCATGTGGAGGCCAATCATGAACACCTATGCAGAATTAACATGGCAAGGATTGTGGAAAAATAACCCCGGTTTAGTGCAGTTGTTAGGCTTATGTCCCTTACTCGCGGTAACCTCAACATTAACTAACGCGCTTGGCATGAGTTTAGCGACAATTATTGTGATGGTTGGCTCCAATGCTACTGTGTCCTTGATTCGCCGCTTTATCCCAAAAGAGATTCGCATCCCAATTTTTGTAATGATTATTGCTGGATACGTAACCTGTGTTCAATTGCTATTTAATGCTTATGCGTTCGGTGTATATCAATCATTAGGCATCTTTTTACCATTGATTGTAACCAACTGTATTATCATCGGCCGCGCTGAGGCCTACGCCTCTAAAAACGCCCTATTACCTTCAATCTATGACGGTTTTATTATGGCGATTGGTTTTAGTGCCGTGTTGGTTTTATTAGGCGCAGTGCGAGAATTGCTCGGCCAAGGCACGTTATTTGATGGTGCAGAATTGTTGCTTGGTCAATGGGCCACCAGCTTACGCATTGAGATTTTCTCCATCGACCAATCATTTCTATTTATTATGCTGCCACCAGGTGCCTTCGTGGCACTGGGTTTTATTCTCGCGATAAAAAATAGCCTTAACAATAAGGTAGAAGCGATGATTGTTCCGCCAGTTGAAGAGAAAAAAATCGAGCGTGCTCGAGTGAGCAAGGTCTAAAGAAAAAGAATAATAAAGGCACTTGAATGAATATTGCAACAAACACTCAATACAAGACAGTAAGTAAACAAGACAAAGTCGAGGCAATCGTTGAGATCCTCGACGAGCTTTACCCTGAAGTGCCAATTCCACTTGATCATACCGATCCTTACACATTACTCGTCGCTGTATTACTCTCAGCACAATGCACCGATGAGCGCGTAAACCAGATAACACCGTCCTTGTTTGCTAAGGCAGATAATCCCTACGACATGGTGAAAATGACCATTGATGAAATTAAAGCAATCATCAAACCTTGTGGTCTATCGCCAATGAAATCAAAGGGGATCTGGCACCTTTCACAAATGATTATTGAGCTGCACGGCGGCGAAGTACCACAAGATTTTAAAGCCTTAGAAGCGATGCCAGGTGTTGGTCATAAAACAGCGTCGGTAGTGATGGCTCAAGCATTCAATGTACCGGCTTTTCCTGTTGATACCCATATTCATCGCTTACTGTTTCGTTGGGGATTAACCAGTGGCAAAAGTGTTGAACAAACCGAGCGTGACGGTAAGCGTCTATTTCCCAAAGAGAAATGGAATAAACTGCACCTACAAATTATTTACTACGGCCGTGAATACTGCCCAGCTCGTGGTTTTTCACTAGACAAGTGTATTATCACGCGCCAATATGGCCGAAAAAGCTTTATTAACGAAGTGCTTAAAGAGCAAGAAAAGAAACTTAAAAAAGCCAAAAAATAACAAAAAGAGCTTAGGGTCTGTTGATCTTTTGAGTTCATTTTTGCAGCAATTTGTTTGAGGTTTCTGCAAGGCAGAGCCTATGTGGTGTAGCTGGCTACATGAATAGGCGATAACGCCGTAGAAATAACAAACAAATGCTGTCAGTTGGATTCATCTAAAAGGATTTTGTGCCGCGTTATTCGTCATTCACCTAGATAAACTAGGCATCAATCCTCATGCCTTGCCCAAAACCCTTTTAGATTGAACAAAATTTGAACCACAAAGATCAACAGACCCTAGTCATTGAATAAAGAAAAGCGCCAGCAAATCCTCTCCATTTTACGGGACGGTAATCCACATCCTGAACAGAACTCGACTTCTCGTCGCCTTTTGAGCTGTTAGTCGCGGTAACCTTGTCAGCGCAATCAACTGATGTTGGTGTAAATAAGGCGACCAGTAAGTTATTTCCAGTTGCCAACACGCCACAGGCCATTGTCGATTTAGGTATTGATGGACTTGCCAGCTATATCAAGACATTAGGGCTATATAACTCTAAAGCCAAAAATGTTCACAAAGCCTGTCAGATGCTACTAGAGCTTCATGACGGCGAAGTGCCAGAGAATCGTGAAGCATTAGAAGCATTGCCCGGTGTTGGCCGTAAAACCGCTAATGTCGTCCTCAATATCGCCTTTGGCTGGCCGACTATTGCGGTTGATACTCATATTTATCGCGTCGCCAACCGCACCAAGTTCGCAATGGGTAAAAACGTTGACCAAGTGGAAGAAAAGACGGAATATTAACTCTCTTCACAAAATAAAAAAGGAAGTTCACGCCTAATACTGATTAGTTAAGGATCTTTGTACGCTTATAGCGCGGCCAACTCCCGTCGTTTAGCGTCTTAAATTTGAAATTGACCAATCCAAAAATCAGGGATGATTTTTGAGTATTTACCGCAGGGACGCGGTTCAAATACTGTATTGAACAGGAAATTTATCATTTAAGAATCAACGCTAAATCACGGGTCGCCTTTCTTTTGGTTACTTTTCTTTGGCGACGCAAAGAAAAGTAACTGGTGTGCTTTCGAAAAATTTCAATTAAGCATCCGAATCTCACAAGCACACCAAATTATGCCCCTATTTAGGAATTTTCGCTTAACTGAATGGCATTGGATTCGCGCCTTCCTTTTTTAGTAGGGTCTTAATGCCCAAACTTAAAGCGGATCCCAGCATTCACCGTAAAACCGTCATTCCGCGACCAAATATCGGTTGCCCAACGTCCACTTGGCGCTCGCTCTAGCAGCAGTAGCGACTCGTCTTTTGTTTGACGCACATTCAGTAGGTTTTCTGCATTAATGAAGTAGCTAACCTTACCAATAGTAATTTGACCAAGTAATCCTAAGTGCCAGTAGGCATCACTTTTCTCGCGATAGGGATTGCCATCAAGATGCTGGGTTCCTGTGTAGTAGGCTTCAAACCCGACAAGGTGACTACCGTGCTCTTCCCACATTAGCACCGCACCAGCAGAATGCTTAGGTGTTAGGTTAAGCGGTGTACGGCTGTTGCCTAATTGGTTTTGTTTAGTCGCGTCGGTATATAAGTAACTTCCCGTTAATTTAATATCGTGCCAGCGATAACGCAGCAGTAATTCAGCGCCGCGAATTTCGCTCTCGCCCGCTGCATTGATAATTCTCACCTGCTTTGCTGCCCCGTTATCAAGCCCACTATCCAGTGGGTTAATCACTTCAAGCTCGGTGACATTATCGACATTGGATGCAAACAAGGTGACGCTCGCTTCGACATCATCCATGGCATAACTCACATCGATAGATGCTGTCGTCGCACGCTCTTCATCAATGCTATTAAGTGGTGCTAGGCGTGACAACCCCGCATCTTCAATGTCTTCGATAAACGGCGTTGGCGCAAAGAAACCTTGACCGTACGAACCTCGAATTGTCCAGCTTTCAGGACTATATAGCATCGATACACGTGGGCTAACCTGTGTGCCGTATTCGCTGTGCCAGTCGGCACGGGCACTCAGTGACATCGACACATCGTCATTAGCTTGATAATCAACTTGTGAGAATAATCCAGGAACCTGATAGTCGTAATTGAACTCGCTATAGTCTTGTGAATCAAAGCGCTCTGACTGATAAGCGGCCCCCACAAGCCACGCGATAGCATCGTTATAGCCAGATAAGCTTGATTCAAACAAGTAACTTTCATGGGTGTCATTTTCTTCAACCAAGCCATAAATATGATCGTGTTTTTGTCGCGTAGCTGAACCGCGTAAGTTGAGATTAAGCACATCTCCTAGTGGCCGATCAAAAATGAAGCCACTATCGAGCCTTAACGAATCTTGGCTTTGTTCAAAAGGATTGCCATCAGGGACAGTGCCTTGCGCCGTCGTGCCACCTTCGCGCTCTTCTTTCATCGCACCAAAAGTAACATATAAATTAGCGCCGCTTTCGCTCTCCCAATACAAACGCGGACGAACCGTCGCCCGTTGGTATTGCGCAATATCATTCCAACCATCACTATCGAGATCTTTGTCGGCTTGATTATGTAAGCCAGCGGTAACTGATGCGCTGGTCGTCTCATTAATTGGCGAAGAAAAATAAGACGTAATATCTTGGCCACCTTTTGAGGTCGCATTTAATAATACTTCCCCCTCAAACTCATCTGATGGCGTACGAGAAATTAAGTTAATTACGCCGCCAAGTGCAGAGCCACCGTACAGTGATGAGGCTGAGCCTTTGATTATTTCAACATTCGCTAAATCGGTAGGAGGAATTTGCAACAAACCAATGGATGCGGTTTGCCCGCCATATAGCGGTAAGCCATCGCTAAGTAACTGCGTATAACGGCCATACAAACTCTGTAATCGAATATTGGCACTGCCTAATGCAGGCGATGTATTTTGCACTCGTACGCCGCCCGTTTCCGCCACCAGCATTGAGATGTTACCCGGTCTCATTAGGGCTTTTTCTTGGACTTCTTCACCGTTGATTATTTCTGTGCGAGTTGCCGATTCCGTAACAATGCGGCCAAGGCGCGACGCCGTCACTTGAATTTTTTCAATTTTTTTCTCGTCATGTTCATGATGGTCATCTTCACTTGCTGTCGCGATTGTTGGTGCAAGCATCACAGCCAGCGAGATTTTAGAATATTTAGTAAGCATTTTGACCTCTAATAATGCTAATGCCATTCTATTTATACCCGTTACCATTGAAGATGCTTGTTTCAGAGCTCGGGTAGAATTCGAATACAAGGCATGATTTGTAATTAATGGTCACTCCCTGATTATAAATCATAACGCAGTAGTCGTGTTCTACCCGAGGTCCCTACGGGCAAGGCGATAAGCGACCAACTACGTTGTTATAAGATATTTGTTAAGAATGACTTAACGACACATCTTACGCCTAGTATTTAGCACGCTTCTCGTCTTGCTGAAATCATGCACTTTCACTGGCAACGGGTATAATTAATAGCAATGGAATAGCACTGCGAAAATTCGCAATTAATCATAAATTTTTAATGTTGTGTGGATACCAGATTGGTATTAAAGACTTACGCGCTGAATATGGGAGGTCGATAAAGAGAGGCGGCAAACAAATGTGTTTGTTGAATCGCTGTAGAGATTTTTAACTCACTTAAAATAACTAATTGTGACAATGAAAAACTGGTAACGAGATAAACATGTGAACTACAGGTGTTATCAGGACAAATGCAGTCACCTGAGCAACAATCTATGTCACAACAATCATCGTCTATTGAGGTATCAGTGTTTTCGTGAGACTCAGCAGAACTGTGCTGCTGAACTTGAGTTGATTGATGAAAGAGTTCGTCCTGCGATGACGCCACATGATAGGCCATCGATTGCCCAGCAAAGGAAATCAAAATTAGTATCAATAGGCAGTTGGACAGTGATTTAAACATAAGTATCTCAAACAAAATCGCCGCTATTGTAGGTGGTTTTCTACGATAAGTGAAGTGAACTTAAGATTTCATATGAGGGTCTGTTGAACTTTGCGGTTCAAATTTTGTTCAATCTAAAAGGATTTTGAGCAAGGCATGAGGATTGATGCCTAGTTTATCTAGGTGAATGACGAATAACGCCGCACAAAATACTTTTAGGTGAATCCTACGGACAGTATTTGTTTGTTATTTCTACGGCGTTATCGCCTATTCGTGTATTGCTACAGGGATGTAGCTCATTAGGATAATGCAGGAGCTATTATCGAGCCAGCTACACCACATAGACTCTGCCTTGTAGAAACCCCAAACAAATTGCTGCAAAAATGAACTCAAAAGATCAACAGACCCTAACGTTAATACTTGAAAATAAGGCAGATAAAATTATCTCGTCATAAAACTCTTGTATAATCCCGTCTATAAAAACTAAGAGCTAAATAATCCGGAGAATAATCATGCGTTTTTTACATACAATGTTGCGTGTTGGCAACTTAGAACGTTCAATTGAGTTTTACACTACAGCACTAAAAATGCGCTTGTTACGTCAATCTGAAAATACAGAGTATCGTTATACATTGGCATTTTTAGGCTATGACGACGAAGCAACAGGCACGGTGTTAGAGCTGACCTACAATTGGGACACTAACGAATACGATATGGGCAGCGCTTTTGGTCACCTTGCGATTGGCTGTGACGATATCTATGCAACTTGCGATGCGCTCAAAGCAGCTGGCGCGACTATTTGCCGTGAGCCCGGCCCTGTTAAAGGCGGCACAACGGTAATTGCTTTTGTTGAAGATCCTGATGGCTATAAAATAGAGCTCATTGAAAACAAGTTTGCTGGCAAAGGCTTAGGCGACAATTAATTATACCAATTGCATTAAATATTTGCCCACTTGTACTTGTTAAAATTAACTAAAATGGCGTTGCTCTCAATCCTAATAGCCAGCTATTAGTCAATCGAGCGCCTTGTTTTAGCTGATTTTCTCTACGCACAACAAGATCACTTACTTAATGCAATTAATGGTATTAGCTTTAGCTCAGTGCGCCTATGACGCTAAGATCAACAAAGCCGCTAAACTAATTATCCAAATTATGGATTAACTATGTTTAGCGGCTTTTATACAATTAGGTTTGTAAAATTAATTAATATCCGCGATTCATGGTAATAACCACACGCCTGTTTTCATTTCTGCCTTGTAACGATTCATTTGACGCAATGTGACGTTTTTCACCATGGCCTGTCACCATAATTTTAGTGCCAGCGATCCCTGAATCTTCCAACATCTGTTTTATGTCATTGGCACGTTGTTTCGATATTTGTCTATTCTTATAGCGACCACCGTAGCTATCAGTATATGAATCAACTAATACAAGATCCATCTCTGGCTCAAACTTCAAATAGTCACGAATCATTTTGAGCTTTTCTTGAGAGCGGCGATCTAAGATTTGCGTATTCTTTTTGTAGTTCAGCGTCGTAAATGAGATGTCTTCAAACGAATATGGCAGTAATTTACTAACACAATCCATAAATGCCATGTGTTGATCTGCAAAATTTACGGCAGAAACACCAACAGACACAGAATCATTCGCGTTATACCAGTCGCGATAGAAAAATGTCGGAGACATGCCTTTTTCTAATTCGTTAAGCATTAACCATGCTTGGTCGTCTAACACTTCACCATCAAACTGTTTGTAATAAGCAAGATTGGTAATATGGGATGAAGGCGAATTGAAACGCCATTTCGGCGGCATTGAGCGCAATTCAACTTCGGTATACTTAGCTGGCTTTTGCAACATGTTCATCGCAAAGTCTAAATTGATATTTTTATTGGCAACACTTGAAAAGTTTACCTTGCCAAAACGAGGGATTTGATGCTCTAACACACAAGCCGTTGGCGAGTTTTTCACTAACGACCAACTAGACTCTTGCATAGACGCGCTATAGCTGCGCATCATGCCATTAGCGGGCATTGTTAATAATGCGGTCACACTAAGCATGGCACCAAAGGTTAGCAATCGATTTGTCATTGACACCTGTCCTATGTTGTCTAGAGGGTTACTTAAAAATGCTATCGGCGCACTGCGGGAGATCTTTAGTAATTACCCTGAACTTTATTTCCTGTCTCGCCTTAATAAAACGCTAGCCAGTGTTCTCAATATCTAAGATAATAGTCGATCTTACTACCAATCAACGATTAGAGCACATGTCAGAGCAACAACCTTCATTAATGAGTCAACGATTTCGCGGATACTTTCCTATTGTTATCGATATAGAAACGGCTGGATTTAATGCGCAAACTGATGCGGTATTAGAACTTGCAGCCAGTATTTTAGCATTTGACGAGCAAGGTGAACTCTCGATTAGCAAAACCCATCATTATCACATTGAACCTTTCGAAGGGGCCAATCTAGAACAGGCTTCGTTAGATTTTACCGGTATTGATCCATACAACCCGTTACGCGGCGCAGTAAGTGAAAAAGATGCGTTACATGATTTGTTTAAGCACGTACGTAAAGCAATGAAAGCACAAGGTTGTCACCGTGCTATTTTAGTGGCACATAATGCCGCCTTTGATCAAAGTTTTTTTAAAGCAGCCACCACCCGCAGTGGTTTAAAACGTGACCCATTCCACCCTTTCGTGACCTTTGACACGACCACGCTCTCTGGTCTTGCACTTGGCCAAACTGTGTTAGCAAAAGCGTGTATGGAAGCAGGCATTGCATTTGACAATAAAGAAGCACATTCAGCACTCTATGACACCGAGCGCACTGCAGAGTTGTTTTGTCATATAGTAAACCAATGGAAGGCACTAGGTGGTTGGCCACTAGCCACACCACCAGCTGAAGAAGAATAAAGTTTTGTGGCTCAGAGTTATTGATCCACCGTTCCTATCTATTGATTGCGACGCTTAAACGAAAATTGCGCTTGTGTCTCTAATGCACCATTGCCACTGCGCGGCGTAAAACTCAACAGACAATGTATCGCTGTCATTGTCTAATACGACGCGACTAAACCCCCAAGTAAAACTCTTATTCCAAATCAATTCATATTCTGGATATTGCTTCTCTTGGTACTTTGCAAAGGGAGTATGTGTCCCACGCATTTTAGACGCTGCACCGCTTATAATAAGTGGTAATTCACCTTTATTGCTTTGCGGCGTATACTTAGAGCAATCATCGGTTAGCCATTCTAAATCGTGTTCGTGTCCCGCAATATACGCATCCGCATATCGACATAGCGAAGGCATGATCAATGGACGCAGCACATGCCCTTCGCTGTATTTCGTGCCGCCAATAGACCACAGAATATGATGACCATACACCACTTTCCATTTTGCTGTTGATTGAGAGATTGCTTGTTCAAACCATGCCAATTGCTTTTTATCTTCATTGTTTTGTGGCTTTTCATGAAGTTCATGGTTTTCTAGCTCAGCAACGCCTTTGGCAAGGCCCTGCGTTAAACTTTGCTCTTCACCTTTTTCATTTAACGCCACTTCATAAAACGTCTGTCCAGATAACAGCATATTGGTCCATACCATTAATTGCATTAAGTAAGTGATCTTGTTGTGCGTAGAGAAAATCAGCTAAAACAAGGCGCTCGATTGACTAATAGCTGGCTATT
Source organism: Psychrobium sp. nBUS_13 (assembly GCF_051201665.1). Lineage (GTDB taxonomy): Bacteria > Pseudomonadota > Gammaproteobacteria > Enterobacterales > Psychrobiaceae > Psychrobium. The sequence goes on from NZ_CP179210.1 coordinate 2,967,191, forward strand.
AGGATTGAGAGCAACGCCATTTTAGTTAATTTTAACGTAACTATTCAGCCTTATCTTCAATAAATACATCTGGAAGCTGATTTTTGAATAGCAATTCAAGGGCTAGGCTTGCAGATACATATTGTTTTCTGCAAGTCGATAAATAGCTTCTGATCAAACAGAACATCTCTGCGCCTTGCATACTTCTAAAGCATCCAGATATTTTTTGATGAACTTTTGTCATCCTAATATCATTCTCGCCTTGATTATTGGTAAATGGGACAGCAGTGCTCGTCAGAAAGCGTAAGACATCATCTTGATAATCTCTTAATCGCTCTAACAATGCTCTGGATTTTGTTCGTTTTAATCGCCCTCGCTGACCTTTTATTCGGCTGTTTTCATCTGGCGCTGGACATTCAATTTCACCTGCGGCTAGTATTTTTTGATATTGCGTTAAGTATTGCCGCTTAGTGTCTTCGTCTAAGTTGGGGTTATCAATTTGATGTTTATTCATGTCCTTCAGTAAGGTTTGCAACGCCTTCGCCCATTGCATGCCATCTTGCTCCCATGCTCTTTCTAACTCTCGGATATGATGAGCATTGCATAAGGCATGTTGGCACTTGGTATATTGATAATACGGTTTCCAATGGTCATGACACAGTACACCACTAAAGTGAGGAAGAATATCGGCGTCATCCATCGCTATTTTTCCTCTTTTTTCATGAGGATAAAAATACGTCCACCATGTCGTTGACGCGCCATGAAGCCATCGCCGTTTTCCGCCGATATTAATACCTGTTTCATCAACATGTAATGTTTGATGAGGGCTTTGTAATGCCGTTTTTATGATATCTTCTGCACCTGATGACTTGACCAGTGCAGCGGCTTGCTCATTAAAGTTAAACAAACTACCCGCACTGACGGGGAGACCGAGCTGGTCGGCAAAGTATTCTTCAATACGATTATAAGGAAGTAATTGATATTGGGATAAGTAAACGGCATGCGCTTTCACACCAACGCCATACTGGATCGGACTGTTAACGCCTTCTGGAAATTCACCCTCAAAACGCTTTCCTTGCGCATTTTCCAGAATTTGCGCTTGGTATTCTGTCACCACTTTACTGATGTCGATATCGACAACTTGCCGCTTTTGAAAACCCACCTCACGATAACGTCCTTGAGGTAACATGTCTCGGTCAACTAAAATGACTTCTATCTCATCGGGCGTTTCTGTTTGAGTCAGCGTTTTACCCGTTCGGCCTTTTTGTCCACCCGCTAGCTTATCTGATTTAGCTTTGGTTTGTTTTTCTCGGTTAATATCTTTTGATGGCGGGATACTACTATTTTTACTGTTAAGTCCCAATTTACTGGCAAGCATAACAACGATAACAAGAATAAGCTCGATAGACATCTTCAACGCAGGCGTGAGTGTCTTATCTTCTTGTAACTGAGCTTTAGTTTGCTCAACTATTTCAGTGATGTTGATGCTGTTTAAGTTCATTGAAGCTAGGGCGATTAAGTCATAGCCCTAGCTTGGCATACTGGCAGGATCGGTCAATAGCTAAAAAGGATCCTTAGAAAATAATTTTCCCTAGTGAATAGTTACATTTTAACAAGTACAAGTGGGCAAATATTTAATGCAATTGGTATTATACCATTTATCAAAGCCCGACAAATCGAGACGATTATCCACAATATGAGCTAGTGCATATTCAAACGTGCCGGGCATAATTTGCTGGGAAAAATCAACGGGAATGAATCTGTTTTGACAGGATAAGTCTGGTTTGCATCTTGTTATGGGAAAGTGGCCATCTCGTTTACTCGCAACGGATAATAACCATTGGTTCACAGACCAGATCACCGTTCAAGCTTAATTATTGAACAACGATGCTAAAACTAAAAAAGAACGTAAAAACGTTCTTTTTGATAAATTCTACAGCCTCAACGCGGTGCTTTGCGGCAAATTTGGAGCGCAGCGGAAAATTTATCCGACAACAGCACCCTGTTAAGCATCATTTTCGCATATTTCATCCAAAAGAGCTCATTCTTCATATTCTGAATATTTTTCAATAAATTGGTTCAAAGTTTGTTGGCCTCCTTGGCGAACCTTGTTTTGGAAAAAAGAGGTCCATCCCAGAACTAACCCTATGGGTCCCATAGCCATTTGAGTCCATTTATAAAGATTGAAATTATCATAGTGTTTAATGATTTTTCCATCCTTAAATATAAACTCAGCATCGACTTTGTTGTGGACATGCCTACCGGTTTTAGAAAACACATATTTGGCTTCCCAATGGACTTTTCCGTTGTGGTCATCTGCCTGAATTCCCTCGAAGGTTCGGCTATTCGGATCTCCTCCTTTTTCTAAGAGCATGTGCCACATGGCTTTGGCCTTAGGGCCTTTTAATTGAAATAATGGATCAGAAAACTCAATGTCAGGGTGGTAACAATCATGCATTGTGGCATAATCTGATTGTTTAAACGCGTTATAAAACTTTTCAACAAGTTGTTCATTTTCGTTCATATTTTCCCTCCATGTTTAAAGTTAATTGTTAAGAAAGCACTGTTTTTATCAAATACTTGTGATGAACTAATGATGCTTAACGAGGCTGTAGAATTTATCATTCAAGAAAAACAGCCATTAAATTTTGATTAATTTACACTAAAAACCGCGCATCTACTCTCATCAACGTAGTTTTTGGCTCTGGAATCTAAGATTTATAAATTCTACAGCCTCAACGCCGCATTAAGTGGCGAGCAACGCAGACCAATGAACTTAAAGTATTGTGCCGTAAACACTAAATTCAAAGCAAGCCAAAAATGCCGAGCGTTGGGAATCCGTCTTAAATGCTTTGTTATGTGATTTTTTGCCACTTGCTCAGATAAGCCATTTGAATGCACGCTCTAAGAACTTATCTGCATTTTCTTTGACAATTTCGCCATGGGACATGACTAAAATTTGAGGTTTCCAAGACAACAAGCTATCAAGGTGTCGGCGAGCATCCGATTTACCGAACATAAAACTTAGGCGCCAATCTAAAGGCATTTTTCCGTTAGGAGCGAGAATACCAACACCTTTCGCTACAACTCTTTGCAAATAATTAAATTCGTTTCCAGAAAAGTTTTCAACTAAGTCTGTGGCGATAAGGACACCTGAACTTTTATGGAAAAAAACACATTCTTCCATCAAGGGGGAACCCGAAAATAACACTTGATCGATGTCTGCTCCCCATGCCCAACTTTGCTGATGGTTCAAAGAACCATTAAAAAGATAATCACCACGCTTTTCGATAACTTCGTTAGTGCCAAAAACTTCGGCTTTGGGATAAACCGCTAGCCAATCAGGTAAAAATAGATGATGTAAGTGATTTGGCGCTATCAAATACCTTACTTCACCTAAGCTACTAATCTGATCAGTAATTACTTCTGATAACTTGATTGGGCTGTGAACCCAAAGCTCACCACTAGATAGCCGAACAATCGTCATTCGAGTAGAAAAAGGTAATCCTAGAAACTGAACTGAGCTACCATCAAATATCCATATCTCGTGCGCTAATTTTTCCATTTGAACCCCCAATCACAATCGTGGTAGAGCGGTCCATTACTGAGCCGACCCCACACAGATCCGGACGTGCGGAACTACCGCATCCGGCTCTTCAGTTATATATTCGCTCGTGTAAAAACACGACCCTAGTACCAATCAACCAGCAAAAATCGCTTGCTGACGTTTGGTCTCTCAATTTTAAAATACTCTAACATCTTCTTGAAATTACTCCAATTATAACTTCGCCGACCACTGCGTCTGTTCAACCATTTATACAGACTATGTAAAACATAGTCATGCAGGCTTGATAAACTTCTGCTGTTGTCCGGTAGTCCGAAATAATTTACAAACCCCATGAGTTTTCGTCTTAACTGCGGCAGCCATAGCTTCAATTTAAGCGAGCGTTTGCTTTTAATCCATTGGTAATACTCACTCAGCTTCGCCCTCTGTTTCGCAACAGCGGTTCGCCGTCTGAGTCTTGGTTTACTGTTTGAATCAGTGCCCCAGTAAAATTCAAACCCTAGAAATACGAAGTGACGTTTTCGACCAGCGTGAAATCGGCTAAAGCGCATTAACGATGTTTTGTCTTCTGCGACGTCTAAGTTGAACTTCTTTAATCGTTTCGGTAGTACCTTATAAAAGCGCTTTGCATCCCTTTCCAATTGAAACGCACACACAAAGTCATCGGCGTAGCGGATCATCATTGCTCTGCCACGCATCGACGGTTTTACTTTCTTTTCGAACCAGAGGTCTAGTGCATAATGGAGATAAATATTAGCCAGTACAGGGCTGATAATTCCGCCTTGTGGACTGCCACTAGATGGCTTGGTGTAGACTCCATCAGGTGATTTTATCCGTGCTTTTAACCACTGATTAATTAAGTTAAGTATCGCCTTATCATCGATGCGTTGTTTTAACATGTCCATCAGCCATTCGTGATCAAGATTATCGAAGAAGCCTTTAATATCAGCCTCGACAATGTAACCGTAACCTTTGAATTGCAGATTTAGTGTCAAACTATGCACTGCTTGATGCGCACTTTTATTCGGTCGATAACCATAACTATTGCGCATAAAGTCTTGTTCCCAGATGCTTTGCAGGATCTGGCTAACACTTTGTTGCACGAGCTTGTCTTCAACCGTTGGCAGACCTAGTGGTCTTAATTTACCATTAGATTTAGGGATAAAGATCCGCTTGATATCATTAACTCGATAACATTTATGTTTGAGTTGTTGACCTAAGCGATCAATATTTTCAGTTAGCTTTTCCTTGTATTTAGGCATGGTAGTGCCATCAATACCGGGTTTAGCATGTTTATTGAGTTGCCCCCAGCTTTGATACAAACTGTCAGTATTTAGCAATCCATATAAATTCTGAAATCTGTGCTTGGGGTGGGTTTGTGCTTTAAATGCGATGGCATTAAGTGTTGTTGTCATAGTGATTCCAGCCCTACTTTGTCCGGACTATGTGGCGGCTTAATACCGGATATAACTGTCAGCTCCTTCGCCATGTACAAGGCTTTCCCCTGCTCAGACTACTATGGGCTGATCTGACTTCCAAAGGGTCATCGTTGGCTTTGCTTTTGGCTAAACGTCCCTACCATCGTCCTAATGGGACACCTTTGGATCTCTCAAGTTCTCAATGCATCTCTTTATACATGCCACGGCTTGATAACCCCGCTGACTCGCCACAACCTCACCGCTCACTTTCATGAATAATGGTTGCTTTGCTTGGACTTCGATGGCGTTACAAACCTCGTCAGTCAGATCTAATATTTATCGGAGCGATGCCAGCACTTCAGGGACACGATATCCCCTATGGCCTACATAATTCTCTGTGTACGCTTCACCAATATTGTTCATGTGATGCAGTCCTCACTGCCGAAAAGCAATCGCTAATCTCACACTCCGCCAAAGGCGCAACACTCGATACAGGTGGTTGGTTATACCTTACCCGACAGGGACTTACACCCTGCAAGATGCATCAAGCTTAGCTTGACGCACTAACGCCCGCATAAGGGGCTGATAATAGTTTGCTAAAATGTGAAGCGGAGCGGAACCGAGCAAACTGTTAGCAGTCCCATGCTTAATGCGCTTGTTAGGCATACTTTTTAATAACAAGTTTATATAGTTTGTTTTTAATTATTTTTTGCTCAATTTTATCTGAGATATATTTACTTATAGCTAAAACAATGACAAGTCCTGCCCAGTAAATATAACTTTCAAAAGGGATATAACCTACGGATGACATGATAAAAGTAAAGCAAACCATAAAAGCTACTGTTAATAATATATCAATAAACCAACACTGTAATTTTGATGCTAGCTTAGCTTGATGTATATACGAAAATGTTTCCGTACTAGGAGCCTCTTTTAGTTTAGGAAAGCTATTGTTCAACCATTCTGTATAGTTCATTGGAAACTCCATGTATGCCTAACGCCCAAATAACATGCAAAAAATAGTTGGTTAAAATTAGCGACGAAGGAGAAAAAACCAACTGTTTTTTGTCCTAGTTTATTTGCTTGTTAGGCTGCGCTATAAACGGTTTAATTAATGGCCAGCACCCTAAGAAACAAATAGAACCTATAAAACTTGCGATAATATCGTAAGTATCAAATGTAAACTTATCTAGATGCAGTTGACGCAATTCCCAGAAAAACAGCCCAATTAATGTAATAAGTATGCTACTAAAAAACCACTGAAAATCACTAAGATTACAAAATAATTTTTGTACATGTTTTATGTAGACCAAAAATACTACAGGGCAACAAAATGCTGCGATAAAATTTGGTGCTACACCAAGAAAAAAAGACAAGTTACTTGAAACTTGAGTATCTCGTAAGTAATGAGTAAAAATAATTAAACCAACACCCAGTATCAGGATAAACCCCAAATAATCTTGCTTACGTTTAACGATCTTCACACTCGCTACTCCTTAGCAGCCTAACGCCCTAATAATGGGCAAAAAATTGTTTGCTAAAATGTTGAGGAACGAAAACAGAAAACTGTTTTTTGTCCTTATTTATTAGCTTGTTATATTTCACTTGGCTCTACTGCCTTGATACTAAAATTAGGGGTAATTGCCTTTGTAGCAGGTCTTGACCTATTTTCAGACGGAAAGTGCCAAATGTTAAAGTCTTTATTGGGATATGTATCATAAACCAGTTGATCCCAACCAAGCATGTTTGCCATTTTAATAAATGCGGCTTCTTTTGCTACAGATAAACTTAACTTAGGGTTTAGGAATTTCATGTAACCTGAGTTTACTGCACCAGTTAAGATATCTACGACTTGTAGACCAAGGTGCTCTTTTGAATCATTCATTGTCACTTCTTGAATGGTTCTATCTGAGCCAAGTTTTGCCAACATATTGTTAGCAACTATACCAATAACTTCATCGTTCTTTTTATACTTGTCACACTTTTGGTCTATCAAAACGATAAGTTTTGATTTTACTTGTTTGGCAGTGTTTTTTAATAAGTACGTGTAGGTTTGATAAAATGCTTTTTCTCTATCTGATTTCCAGTTGTTGTAAATAGATTTTTCAACAACGATAGAGTGAAAGCAACATGAACTTCTCAGAACCATCGAGAGGAGATCTACACAGATATTTGCTTGCCCAGCACTATTCTTAATTTTTGACCACTTTAGTTCGCCAACAATCCCACGCTTTTTCTTTAAATCAAGAACATATTTATTGAACTCGTCAACCTTTGATTTTGGGACACAAAGCAAACCTATAGAGTAACAACGGTCACTTCCTGTCGTTCCACTTTCGTCTCCATATACTAGATAGTCCAAGTGAGCCTCCGTACTCTGTGTGAAATATAACAGTATATTATCCGGAATTCTCGATAATGCCGGATTAATAAAACTTAATTGTGCTCAACAATAATGATTAATCTATTACCTTGCAATGGGTTATCGACTTTTATTTTAAATAAATGAAAAACACTCCTTGTCGAAAGAAAGAAGTGCGGCATACGAAGAAGTTTATTTCTTCGTATGCCAAGAATTAAAATAATTTTATATAAAAAAACAATCAACTATATAAATTAGTTTGTTGGAACAAAGAAACCAATTAGAACAATAAACATACAATAAGTTGCAAAGATCACTAAAGCCAATTATAACTGTACATACATACAGATCAACTAAGGCTTCTATGATGATTACTAAATCCCCTTTTTTACTGTCACTTAGAGATGTGATACGTGTGAAACGATATAGCCTGCAAACTGAAAAAAGCTATTTGTATTGGGCTAAATATTTCATTATGTTTAATGACAAACGTCATCCTAAAGATTTGGGTTTATCTGAAATAAATCATTTTTTAACATTTTTAGCCGTTAATCGTGGGGTAAGTGCAGCAACGCAAAATCAAGCTTTGTGTGCGATAGTTTTCATGTACAAGCATCTATTAGAACGCCAATTCGATAATTTAACATTTTCTTATGCCAAGCGACCAAAAACAATTCCAACTGTATTATCTCCCCTGCAAGTCTCTGCGATTATAAGTCACTTAAAAAATCCCTATAAACTACTCGTCTCTATTCTTTATGGCAGTGGATTAAGGTTGAATGAGGCATTACGATTACGTATTAAAGATATTGATTTTTCAAATCAAACACTTTTTGTGTTCAGAGGAAAAGGACAAAAAGATCGAGTGACTTTATTACCTAATCAATTAAATGATGCCATTGCTAAACAAATTGAAAAGGTTAAGTTAATGCATAATCAAGACTTACAAGCAGGGTTTGGGCTAACCTCTTTGCCTGCATCGTTAAATAACCTGAACTCGGGATAAAAATTGAACTAATAGCCCACCTAGTGATCAGATCTTTCGAACAAGAAACGATTTAAACACTATAAACGGTGAGCGTATGGATAAGTTAGTTGAAATATTTTGTGATGTCGATGATTTTTGTGAAGTTTTTATTCCTCAATGGGAAAAGCAATTACTGTCTGATGGGACGAGAAAGCGGCAGCGTAAAGGTCGAATGGCCACAAGTGAAGTGATGACTATCGTTATTTTATTCCATATGTCGAATCACAGAGACTTTAAAAACTATTACATCGGGTTCATTCAGCGTTTTTACAAAAAACAATTCCCATACTTGCTTAGTTACACACGATTTTTAGAAGTCATGCCAACGACATTAGTGCCGTTGTGCAGTTATTTTTCTGCGATTAAGGGGCAGCCTACAGGCCTTGAATTTATTGACTCTACAAGCATTAAAGTTTGCCACAATTTAAGAATCCCACGCCACAAAACATTTGATGGAATTGCTAAACGAGGTAAAGGGACTATGGGCTGGTATTTTGGATTTAAGCTCCATTTGATAGTGAATCACCTAGGGGAGATTGTTGCAGCGAAAATAACGGCTGCAAACGTGCATGATACTCAACCTGTTGAAGGTATGGCATCAGACCTGCCAGATAAACTCTATGCTGATAAGGGCTACATAAGTAAAGCATTAGAAAGTAATTTGCTAGAACAAGGAGTCACTTTAGTAACAAATGTGCGAAAAAATATGAAAGCAAAGGTACTGTCTATTTGGGATAGGGCCATGCTATCTAGGCGATTTATTATTGAAACAATCAATGACCAATTGAAAAACATTTCACAAATTGAGCATTCCAGACATAGAAGCATGAATGGCTTAATGTTAAATCTCATTGCTGGGCTTGTGGCTTATTCTCTGAAAGAAAACAAACCACAACTAAATATCACTGACGTTGAGATGAATCAGATCGTCGTTTCTTAAGCCGATCTCAGGTTAAATAGGAAATATAACTCTGCGATGAAAGATTTTGGATGGCAATATTTATTCCCGTCAACAACTCGCTGTAATCACCCTATTGATGGTTATATTTGTCGTCATCATTTGCATCCCACAACGCTATCAAAACAAATTCGCCAGAGTGTTTTAAAAGCTAATATCCCTAAAAAAGTATCTGCTCATACATTTCGTCATAGCTTTGCAACATCATTATTAATTAATGGGACAGATATTCGAACAGTTCAAACATTACTGGGGCATACAGATTTAAGAACCACTGAAATTTACACTCATGTAGTTGGGCAACGACATGCTGGAACAGTGAGCCCCTTTGATAATATAGCGAATGAACTCACCTGATATTTATCAATAAAGTGGATATACAGATATATCTCAGACACAAAAAAGGCCACAGAAGTGACCTTTTCAACAAACTACTTGCTAAGCCTTAGCTTACCAACCAGTTTTCTCTTTTAGTGCAGAACCGATTTGGGCAAGTGAACGTACAGTTTTAACACCAGCAGCTTCTAATGCTGACCGAAGGTTTTAGTTAGTCAGCATTACCTTTACCACTATCCAAAAACAAAAAAGGCTGCACAAGGCAGCCTTTTCACAATCAAAAACTAGTAATTACCAACCAGTCTTTTCTTTAAGTGCAGAACCGATTTGGGCAAGTGAACGTACAGTTTTAACACCAGCAGCTTCTAGAGCAGCAAATTTCTCATCAGCAGTACCTTTACCACCAGCGATGATTGCGCCAGCGTGACCCATACGCTTACCTTCTGGTGCAGTAACACCAGCAATGTAAGATACTACAGGCTTAGATACGTTTGCTTTGATGTATTCAGCAGCTTCTTCTTCAGCAGTACCGCCGATCTCACCGATCATAACGATAGCTTCAGTTTGCTCATCTTTCTCGAACATTTCTAGAACGTCGATGAAGTTAGTACCTGGGATTGGGTCACCACCGATACCAACACAAGTAGACTGACCAAAACCAGCATCTGTAGTTTGCTTAACAGCTTCGTAAGTTAATGTACCTGAACGAGATACGATACCTACTTTACCTGGTAAGTGGATGTGACCTGGCATGATACCAATCTTAGTTTCGCCTGGCGTGATAACACCTGGACAGTTAGGACCGATCATGCGAACGCCAGTTTGCTCAAGCTTAACTTTAACGTCAACCATGTCTAAAGTTGGGATACCTTCAGTGATAGTAACGATTAGTTCGATGCCAGCATCGATAGCTTCTAAGATAGCGTCTTTACAGAATGGAGCTGGTACGTAGATAACAGTAGCCGTTGCGCCAGTAGCTTCTACTGCTTCACGAACTGTGTTAAATACTGGAAGACCAAGATGCGTTTGACCGCCTTTACCTGGGCTTACGCCACCTACCATTTGTGTACCGTACTCAAGAGCTTGCTCAGAGTGGAAAGTACCTTGACCACCAGTGAAACCTTGACAGATTACTTTAGTATCTTTGTTAATTAATACAGACATTATTTGCCCTCCGCAGCTGCAACAACTTTCTCTGCTGCATCAGTTAATGACTCAGCTGCAATTACTGCAACGTCTGAATTTTTAAGAACTTCACGACCCGCTTCTGCGTTAGTACCTTCTAAACGTACAACTACAGGTACTTTAACGCCAACTTCTTTAACTGCACCGATGATGCCTTCAGCAATCATGTCACAACGTACGATACCGCCGAAGATGTTTACTAGAACAGCTTTAACGTTGTCGTCAGATAGGATGATTTTGAATGCTTCAGATACACGTTCTTTAGTCGCGCCGCCGCCAACATCTAGAAAGTTAGCAGGCTTGCCGCCATGTAGGTTTACGATATCCATCGTACCCATTGCTAGGCCAGCACCGTTAACCATACAGCCAACGTTTCCGTCTAGTGCAACGTAGTTAAGTTCCCACTGTGCTGCATGTGCTTCACGCTCATCTTCTTGAGATGGATCGTGCATTTCACGGATTTTTGGTTGACGGTAAAGTGCATTACCATCGATGCCGATTTTGCCATCTAGACAGTGAAGGTTACCTTCGTCTGTGATTACTAGAGGGTTGATTTCTAGTAGTGCGAAATCGAAATCGTTGAACATTTTACCAAGACCCATGAAGATCTTAACAAATTGCTTCATTTGTACTGGGTTTAGACCCAATTTGAAGCCAAGTTCACGACCTTGGTATGCTTGTGGGCCAACTAGTGGATCGATTTCGGCTTTGTGAATTAACTCTGGAGTTTCTTCAGCAACAGTTTCGATTTCAACACCACCTTCAGTAGATGCCATGAATACTACTTTACGTGTACCACGGTCTACAACAGCGCCAAGGTATAATTCGTTAGCGATATCAGTACAGCTTTCTACTAAGATTTTAGCAACTGGCTGACCGTTTTCATCTGTTTGATAAGTAACTAAGTTTTTGCCTAACCAATGTTGTGCAAAGTCTTTGATTTCTTCTTTAGATTTTACTAGCTTAACACCGCCAGCTTTACCACGGCCACCGGCATGTACTTGAGTTTTAACAACCCACATGTCTCCGCCAATTTTGTCAGCAGCTTCAGCAGCTTCTTGAGGGGTGTCACATGCGAACCCTTCAGATACTGGTAAACCATATTCTGCGAATAATTGTTTCGCTTGATACTCATGCAAATTCATGATGATTTTCCGTCACGTTAGTTAAAAAAAGTTGCCAGCCTTTTGCTGGCAACCCTCATAGTGTTTTACAACACCAATTTAAAAAATTTTCTACTCTTGATTAAACATCAAGTAGTAAACGAGTTGGATCTTCTAGTAGCTCTTTAATAGTTACTAGGAAACCAACACTACCTTTACCATCAACGATACGGTGATCGTAAGACAGAGCAAGGTACATCATTGGTAAAATTTCTACTTTACCGTCAACCGCCATTGGACGATCTTGGATTTTGTGCATTCCCAAGATAGCGCTTTGTGGCAAGTTAATGATTGGCGTAGAAATTAATGAACCGAATACACCGCCGTTTGTTACGGTGAAGTTACCACCAGTCATTTCGTCAACCGTTAGTTTACCGTCACGACCTTTGATGGCTAATTCGCGAATTTTCTTCTCGATGTCGCTCATGCTCATTTGGTCAGTGTCGCGTAATACTGGAGTTACTAGGCCACGTGGCGTAGAAACAGCAATACTTACGTCGAAGAAGTTATGGTAAACCAAGTCATCACCGTCAATAGACGCGTTGATTTCAGGGAAACGTTTTAAGGCTTCTGTTACTGCTTTCACGTAGAAAGACATGAAACCTAAACGACAACCATGACGCTCTTCAAATACATCTTTGTATTGCTTGCGAAGATCCATGATTGGCTTCATGTTGATTTCGTTAAACGTTGTCAACATTGCGGTGTCGTTAGTCGCTTGTAATAAGCGCTTAGCGATAGTTTTACGTAAGCGTGTCATAGGAACACGTTTTTGGTCACGTGCGCCAATCGCTGGTGCTGGTGCAGCCGCTGCTGGAGCTGCCGCTGGAGCCGCTGCGCCACCTTTGATGTGCTTCTCAACGTCTTCTTTGGTTAAACGACCACCAACACCAGTGCCTTTGATGCTGTCGCTGTTTAAGTTGTGCTCAGACAGTAGACGACGTACAGATGGGCTCAATGCATCAGAAGATTCGTCAGTTGATTCTGCCGCTGCTGTTGGTGCAGGAGCTGCGTCATCCTTTTTCACTTCTTCGCCAGCGGCTGCGCCTTCTTTAATGATTGCAATTACTTGCTCACCAAGAACCGTTGCACCTTCGTCTTCACGAATTTCAACAACAACACCATCAACCGGTGATGGTACTTCTAAAACAACTTTATCTGTTTCAATGTCAACTAGGTTGTCATCACGTGAAACACTATCGCCCACGCTTACATGCCAAGTCGCTACAGCAGCATCTGCTACTGATTCTGGTAATACAGGAACTTTAATTTCGACAGTCATCGACTTTTCCCTTAATAATTATTTAATAATAAGCGCAGCATCAATTAAATCTTGCTGTTGCTGTTTATGCATTGCTGGATAACCACACGCTGGGGCAGCTGACGCAGCACGACCTGCATAAGTCAGATTTGCACCTTTTGGAATTGCAGACCAGAAATGATGCTGGCTACAGTACCATGCGCCTTGGTTTTGCGGCTCTTCTTGACACCAAACAAAATCAGTAACGTGGCTATATTGTTCCAATAGTTTCTCAACTTCATCGTGTGGGAACGGGTAAAGTTGTTCAACACGAATAATAGCGATGTTATCAAGCTTGTCTTCACGACGTTTTTGCAATAGTTCGTAGTAAACTTTACCACTACAAAATACAACGCGCTGAACTTTGCTTGCATCGATTTCGTCGATTTCGCCAATCACGTTTTGGAACGTTCCATGTGCAAGTTCTTCAAGTGAAGAAACACATAATGGATGACGTAATAGTGACTTAGGCGTCATTACCACTAATGGACGACGCATTGGGCGAACCACTTGGCGACGAAGCATATGATAAATTTGCGCTGGCGTTGAAGGTACAACAACTTGCATATTATGGTCGGCACAAAGCTGTAAGAAACGCTCTAAACGTGCAGATGAATGCTCAGGGCCTTGGCCTTCATAGCCGTGTGGTAAGAGCATTGTTAGACCACATAAACGGCCCCATTTTTGCTCACCCGACGAAATGAATTGATCAAATACTACTTGGGCACAGTTAGCGAAATCGCCAAATTGTGCTTCCCAGATATTTAAACCAGCAGGCTCTGCTGTTGTATAACCATATTCGAATGCAACCACTGAGTTTTCTGATAATACCGAATCAAATAGACGGAATTTACCTTGGTCTTCAGAGATGTTCTTTAGTGGAACGTAGGTTGATGCATCATTTTGGTTATGCAATACAGCATGACGATGGAAGAATGTGCCACGACCACTATCTTGACCGATAATACGAACGTTCGCTTTATCGTTTACGATAGACGCGTAAGCAAGGTTTTCTGCAAAACCCCAATCAACTGGCTTGTCGCCATTAGCCATAGTGACACGATCGTTGTAAATTTTAGCAACGCGTGACTGTAACTTATGATCTTCTGGGTATTCACACATTTTGTGTGCCAATACTTTAATCGTATCTAACGGTAAAGTATTGTCGTAAGGAATATCCCAATCGTGACCTACATAAGGAGACCAATCGGTCGAATGCAATGTCATTGGACGCCATTCGTCAACCACACAATCTCCGTGATCTAAACGGTCACGATAATCGTTAATCATGCTCGAGATATCACCTTGCTCTACTAAGCTTTGACCTAATAGTTTGTCGGCATAAATCTTACGTGGGGTTGGATGACGTTTGATTTTTTGATACATCAATGGCTGAGTTGCGTTTGGCTCATCGGCTTCGTTGTGACCGTGACGACGGTAACATACTAAGTCGATAACCACATCGCGACCAAACTTATTACGGTAATCAACCGCAATACGAGAAACAAAAGCAACCGCTTCTGGATCGTCGCCATTAACGTGGAAAATTGGTGCCTGAACCATTTTCGCAATATCCGTACAATACATCGTAGAACGTGTATCTTCTGGATTGTTTGTTGTGAAACCAACTTGGTTATTTACAACGATGCGAATGGTACCGCCTACTTTAAATGCACGCGCTTGCGACATATTAAAGGTTTCTTGTACAACACCTTGACCAGCAATCGCGCTATCACCGTGAATGGTAATTGGCATTACTAAGCTGCCATCTTTACACTCAAGACGATCTTGACGAGCACGTACACTACCAATAACTACTGGGTTTACGATTTCTAAGTGAGATGGGTTAAAGGCCATGGCCACGTGAAGCGCGCCATGTGGTGTTTCGAAATCAGATGAGAAACCTTGGTGATATTTAACGTCACCCGAGCCATTCATTTCGTCGTGGTTACCAGCAAATTCATCAAATAATTCTGATGGTTTTTTACCAAGTAGATTAACCAGTACGTTTAGACGACCACGGTGAGCCATGCCAAGTACGATTTCTTTCGCGCCATGTTCACCGGCTTTATAAAGCACTTCGCGAAGCATAGGAATAAGTGCGCCACCGCCCTCTAATGAGAAACGTTTTGCACCAGGGAATTTAGCACCAACGTATTTTTCAATACCTTCGGCACAGGTTAACCCTGAAAGTAAGCGTAGTTTTTCTTCTTTTGAATAATCTGGCGTACTTTGCACTGACTCAAGCTGTTGTTGAATCCAACGTTTTTCTTCTGTGTCGGTAATGTGCATGTATTCTGCACCTACGCTACCACAGTACGTTTGTTCTAACGCTTTGTGCAAGTCTTTGAGTTTCATAGAATCTTTGCTTACCGCAAATGATCCCACGTTAAACTCAGTGTCCATATCATCTTTATCCAGATTGTGAAATGCTGGATTAAGCTCTGCCACTTTGTCACGTTCCCATAATCCTAATGGATCAAGGTTTGCGTGCTGATGACCGCGAAAGCGGTAGGCGTTGATCATTTGCAGTACTTTTACTTGCTTAGAAGCAGTCTGCGGATCGATTTCGCTTGCACCACCACCACGGATCTCTTTGGCAGCGCGACGGAAATAATCGCGGATTTGAGTATGATTTACTTCTTCAACGCCATCAGTTTCACTGCGTGGTAACTGTTCGAACACAGCACGCCACTCATCAGAAACTAATGTTGCATCTTCAAGAAATGCTTCATACAAGTCTTCTATATAGCCCGCATTAGCACCAGCTAGGTGTGACGATTCAAGCCACTCCTTCATTATGCCTTCATGCATTTTTTGCCCTTTTTAGTTTCACCAATCAATTAAAAATAGATTGGTCTAAGCCAAACGCTACAATAAACTTAAAAACAACCGCTAGATGATAAATAACACTCAATCGAGAATACTTATTATTTAACGAAAACTTAATCAAAAGTTTTAAATGTTTCTAACGCAAAAATAGCCATATCCTCCATTGAGCATACGGCTATTTAATTCTTATTCTTTTATTAACCTAAGGTCAATATCCATTCATTATACCGCGCGGTTTAACAACATAGATTTAATATGACCAATGGCTTTTGTTGGGTTTAATCCTTTTGGACAAACACTAACGCAGTTCATGATACCGTGACAACGGAATACACTAAATGCATCATCCAACTCGCCCAAACGCTCATCAGTAGCCGTATCACGGCTATCAATGATGAAACGGTAAGCGTGTAATAAACCAGCAGGACCGATGAACTTATCAGGGTTCCACCAGAATGACGGACAAGATGTTGAACAACAAGCACATAAAATACACTCGTATAAGCCATCTAGCTTGTCACGTTCTTCAATAGTTTGCAGATGTTCACGTGCTGGTTGCACTTTACCATCGTTAATTAGATATGGTTTGATCTTCTCGTATTGAGTGTAGAACTGGCTCATATCAATAATTAAGTCACGTACAACCGGTAAACCAGGTAATGGACGTAAAACAACTTTACTGCCTTTAAGGGCTGATAATGGCGTAATACATGCGAGGCCATTTTTACCATTCATGTTTACACCGTCACTACCACAAACACCTTCGCGACATGAACGACGGAATGATAACGTTGGATCTTGTTCTTTCAACAAGATAAGCGCATCAAGAACCATCATGTCAGAGCCTTCTTCTATCTCTAACGTGTAATCTTTCATGTACGGTTTCGCATCAACATCTGGATTGTAGCGATAAATTGAGAATACTTTTTTCATCACTCTCTCCTTAGTATGTACGAGCTTTAGGTGGGAAGGCTTCACGCGTCTTAGGTGTGAAGTTAACATCACGCTTGGTCATTTCACCAGTGTTTGCATTGTAAACACTGTGACATAGCCAGTTGTCATCATCACGCTCAGGGAAATCTTCACGAGAGTGAGCACCGCGAGATTCTTCACGGAAGTTTGCAGCAACAGCAGTTGCGTAAGCAGTTTCCATTAAGTTATCTAGCTCTAAACATTCAATACGTTGTGTATTGAATTCTGCTGAATTGTCAGACAGTTTTGCGTTTTGTAAACGCTCACGAATCTTCTTAAGTTCAGCCAAACCTTCAGCCATTGCTTTACCTTCACGGAATACTGAGAAGTTAAGCTGCATACAAAGTTGCATGTCTTTCTTAATTTGTACTGGGTCTTCACCGTCTTTGTTATTTTCCCAACGGTTAAGACGAGCAAGTGCGTCATCAATTTGTGCTTGAGAAGCATCTTTATGATTTAAGTCACCTGTTAGGTATTCACCAAGGAACTTACCAGCACTACGACCAAATACTACTAAATCTAGTAATGAGTTACCGCCTAAACGGTTAGCACCATGTACTGATACACAAGCGATTTCACCAACAGCGAATAGACCTTCAACGATCACATCATCACCAGCATCATTACGTGTTAACGCTTGACCGTGAATGTTCGCCATTACCCCACCCATCATGTAGTGACATGTTGGTAGTACAGGAATTGGTGCATCAACAGGATCAACGTGAGCAAAGGTACGTGATAAATCACAAACACCTGGTAAACGAGACTCAAGTGTCTCTTTACCTAAATGATCAAGTTTTAATAAACAATGTGGACCTAATGGGCCATCCAAACCACGACCTTCACGAATTTCGTTCATCATAGAACGCGCAACAACGTCACGTGATGCTAAATCTTTAGCATTTGGTGCGTAACGCTCCATGAAACGTTCGCCATCTTTATTTAGAAGGTAACCACCTTCACCACGACAACCTTCGGTTACTAGTACACCAGAACCTGCAATACCTGTCGGGTGGAACTGCCACATTTCCATGTCTTGCATAGAACAGCCAGCACGGATTGCCATACCAACACCGTCACCAGTGTTAATGTGAGCATTGGTCGTTGATGCGTAAATACGACCAGCACCACCAGTTGCTAGAACAGTTGCACGAGATTTAAAGTAAACTACTTCACCCGTTTCAATGTTCATCGCAGTACAACCAACAACAGTACCGTCGTCGTTTTTAACTAAATCTAGGGCATACCATTCGCTAAATACGTTAGTTTTGTTTTTAACGTTTTGTTGATAAAGCAAATGTAATAATGCATGACCAGTTCGGTCAGCAGCAGCCGCTGTACGTGCCGCTTGCTCGCCACCGAATTCTTTCGATTGACCACCAAATGGACGTTGATAAATTTTACCTTCTTCGGTACGTGAGAATGGTAAACCCATGTTCTCAAGTTCGATGATTGCTTCTGGACCCGCTTCACACATATATTCGATAGCATCTTGATCACCGATAAAGTCTGAGCCTTTAACCGTGTCATACATATGCCAATGCCAGTTATCTGGATGGCTGTTACCTAGTGCAACGGTGATACCACCTTGCGCAGATACAGTGTGCGAACGTGTTGGGAACACTTTTGAAATAAGTGCACACGTTTTGCCTTCTTGTGAAATTTGCAGTGCAGCACGCATGCCCGCACCACCAGCGCCGATTACAACGGCGTCAAATTCTAATACTGGAATACTCACTTTAGACTCTCCATAAAATAACAATACCAGCAACCACGTAGCTAAATGCTGCCGCGTTAATTGCTAGTTGAAGAACAAAACGAAGACCAACAGGTTTTACGTAATCTGTTAGGACTTGCCACATTCCAATCCAGGCGTGAGCCAATAGCGAAAGCAAAGTGATGATCGTGAAAATTTGCATTCCTAGGTTTGAAAACAATGATTTCCATGAAAGATAGTTCACGTCATTTGTCAGGAAGAAACCTAAAAGGAAAAGTGCGTACAGTGCTAAATTAATGCCTGCCACACGAATGATAATAAAATCATGAACGCCACTGCGCCCTAGTGTTGCGGCATTATTTACCATACCCAAACCCCTGCTAATACTGATAAAATTAGTGTGATAACCATTGAGATACGTGCCGTGGTGTTTGCAGAGTCTAACTCTTCACCGTAACCCATATCCATGATGATATGACGAACACCTACAACTAGATGATAGGCTAGCGCGGTTAATATGCCCCAGAAGACAAACTTCGCCAAAAAGCTACTCATAATATCCTGAACGTTTGCAAAGCCTAATGGGCTTGATAACGATTCGGCAAAAAACCACATCAAGATACCAGTTGCAACGAACATAATAACGCCACTGATACGGTGTAGAATTGATGCCAATCCAGGTAATGGTAAGCTAATGGTCTGTAAGTCGAGGTTTACAGGTCTTTGCTTTTTCACGATTGTGCTCACTTAAGCTAAATTGGAGGCCCATTTATTTTTATAAAAGAGAAAGCCTCTCGGGCTCCGACAAGAAATGGCTTCAGTAATTAACACCCATTAATTACCTATCTTTCCCTTTGTTTGGTACTTACGAATTGTGTCAAAACTCCACAACCCGTTAAATCCGAAGAAAGTATACTGGGACTGTTACATAAATACAATTAATGTAATGCCATAAATCGCGTCTTTCGCGGTCAAATAAAGATTATTAAATTTAATCATTTGATAAGATTTATTCGTTAACTTGACATACTCTCGAGTTAACTTGACTATTATTCGCACACAAAATGCAAAAAATACACAGAATTAGCACAAAAAAGCAACACAACCGTTTTTAAACATTCATTTAAATTGACAAGTTATGCAATTATTAGGTTAAATACAGGCCATTTATTTATGTAACCTGAATATTTATTGGTCAATACAACAACCAATTTAATGAATAGACAGAAAAATTACACAGGAGCAAATCGTATGACAGAGCGTCACGCTACCCTATCGATCGACGGAAATGATCTTATTGAACTTCCAATCTCATCTGGTACCGCAGGTCACGATGTAATCGACATCAGCAAGCTTGGCAGCACCGGAAATTTCACTTTTGACCCGGGTTTCATGGCAACGGCTTCTTGTGAGTCTGAAATTACATACATTGATGGTGCAAAGGGTATTCTTTTACACCGCGGTTACCCAATCGACCAACTAGCAAACAATGCTGATTACTTAGAAGTATGTTACATCCTTCTTCATGGTGACAAACCATCTCAAGCTGAATACGACGAGTTTGTTGCATTGATTAAGAACCATACTATGGTTCACGACCAGTTGTTCCAGTTCTTTAAAGGCTTCCGTCGTGATGCTCACCCAATGGCAATTCTTTGTGGTGTTGTTGGTGCTTTATCATCGTTCTATCATGATTCACTAGACGTTAATAACCCGCGTCACCGTGATTTATCAGCTATTCGCTTGATCTCAAAAATGCCAACACTGGCTGCAATGAGCTATAAGTATAGCGTTGGTCAGCCATTTGTTTACCCTAAGAATGACCTTTCTTACTCAGAAAACTTCTTAAACATGATGTTCTCTGTTCCTGCTGAAGATTACAAAATTAGCCCAACGATTGCTCGTGCAATGGATCGTATCTTCACATTACATGCTGATCATGAACAAAATGCTTCAACGTCAACTGTACGTTTAGCGGGTTCATCAGGCGCTAACCCATTCGCATGTATTGCGGCTGGTATCGCTTCATTATGGGGCCCAGCACATGGCGGCGCAAATGAAGCGTGTTTAACAATGCTTGAAGAAATCGGCAGTGTTGATCGCATCGAAGAGTACGTTGCTAAAGCGAAAGATAAGTCTGATCCATTCCGCCTAATGGGCTTTGGTCACCGCGTTTACAAAAACCACGATCCACGTGCAACAGTAATGCGTGAAACATGTCATGAAGTTCTTTCAGAACTAAAAATTGACGATCCACTATTAGACGTAGCAATGGAACTTGAGCGCATCGCGCTTGAAGACCCATACTTCATCGAGAAAAAACTTTACCCTAACGTAGATTTCTACTCAGGTATCGTGATGCGCGCAATGGGCATTCCAGTATCAATGTTTACTGTTATCTTCGCCCTGTCTCGCACAGTTGGTTGGATTTCGCACTGGAAAGAAATGCTGGGTCAACCAGGTCACAAGATCGGTCGTCCTCGTCAGTTATACACTGGTGCAGCAGCACGTGACTTTGAATCAAATGCTAAAAAATAAAACTTAGTAAAATAAGTTAATGAAAGCCCGTTTGTAATATTACAAACGGGCTTTTTTATTACCTGCTCTTATGCGTTTAATAGACCTAGCGACTTCACACTTTTTTAATCAATCTCGCCACCAGCAATAGTAATATTCACTAACTCAATTATAAAATATCGTACAACACATAACTAACTATCTGTTTTGTTTAGATTAATATAACTTGGCATAAGCTATGCTCTTTCGGATTATATTTTATTATTGATAACAAGAGCATCGGATCATGCAAACTACTACAAAAACATCAATTATCGCCGCCCTTCTTCTTTCTAGCCTACTTTCGGGATGTGGCGATTCAAATGCCAAAGATGACGAGAAAGACGATAAGGAATTTGCCATTCCGGTTGTTACAACTCACATAAAACAGCAGCCAATTTCTTCAACTTACCATTCAACTGCCACCCTAGAATCTCGCGATGACGCACAAGTTATTAGCCGCGTGACAGGTATTGTCGAACAACTGAATGTTGAAGAAGGTGATTATGTTAAGAAGGGTCAATTGCTCGCAAAGATCGATTCTCGTCGTTATCAATTAGCATTGAATAAAGCACAAGCTGAACTAGCGAGCATCAATCAAGAACTCAGCCGTTTAAAGAAACTTCAAGCTAAAAACTTAGTCAGTCGCGATCAAGTTGATAAGTTATCGTTTTCTTACCAATCGGCAAAAGCCGCCTATGATTTAGCAGCGTTAGATTTAGAAGATAGCTTAATAAAAGCACCTATTTCAGGCTACATCTCTAACAAAATGGTCAAGCAAGGCCACTTTAGTCAGTCATATCAGCAGTTACTTCACATCGTCAATCAGCAAGATCTACAAGCTATTCTCTATGTTCCAGAAGCGCAACTTGCCAATGTTAAACTCGATCAATTAGCGACTTTGGCATTTTCAGCGCTACCAGATCAGTCATTCAATGCTCACGTTCGTTCAATTTCACCAGTGATTGATAGCAAAAGCGGTACGTTTAAAGTCATTTTGGCACTTACTAATAGCGAATCGCTCTTAAAACCAGGTATGTTTGCACAAATCGCAGTAGTATTTGATACACATAAAGATTCATTAACGGTGCCATCTGACGCGATAATTCATCGAGATGGTCAGCAATACGTGTTCGTTATCAAAGACAATAAAGCTCATGAAGTGCTAGTAACCACTGGCTACAACCAAGAAGAAATTACTGAGGTGACAGGTGACATTGACTCACACACTCAAATCGTTATCAAAGGTCATCGTAATCTTAAAAATGATGCGCTCATTGAAGTGATTAACCAGCCTAAAACAACTGACGATCCAATGTCAGAATCAGTGACAGAAACTATCGCTAAAGTATCTTAGGAATTCGTCATGAAAATTATTGATACTGCAATAAATCGTCCTGTGACGGTGTGGATGGCGACGTTTGCCATCATCCTATTCGGTCTCGTTGGGTTATCGCGTCTAGCGGTGAACCTGTTACCAGAACTAAGCTACCCAACGTTAACGGTACGTACAACTTACACTGGTGCAGCACCGTCAGAAATAGAACAGCTTATAAGTAAACCCATTGAAGAAGCCGTTGGTGTTGTAAAAGGTTTACGTAAAATCAGCTCGATCTCTAAACCTGGCCAATCTGATGTTTTACTTGAGTTTGAATGGGATGTCGCCATGGACATCACTAGTCTTGAAGTGCGCGAAAAACTTGACCTAATCTCATTGCCTCTTGATGTTGAAAAGCCACTTATTTTAAAGTTTAATCCGAGCCTCGACCCTATTGTTCGATTGGCATTGCAACCGAAAGACACCGTTTCAACGGATACGAATGCAGGCATCCATACTTTAACTGCGATGAGAACCTACGGTGAATATGATGTAAAGCGCCAAATAGAGTCGATTGCTGGCGTCGCTTCAGTCAAATTAGGTGGTGGTTTAGAACAAGAATATCAAGTGGTGATCGACCAGTATAAATTGGCGCAGTTAAATCTAAGTAGCGAACAAGTAAGCCAACTTATTCGTCGTGAGAATATTAATATCTCAGCCGGTAAACTCATCGAAGGCAATACTCAATACCTCGTTCGAACACTCAATCAATTTAGTGACATTAAACAGATTGGTGATTTGGTGGTATATCAACAAAA
Organism: Psychrobium sp. nBUS_13; assembly: GCF_051201665.1. GTDB lineage: Bacteria > Pseudomonadota > Gammaproteobacteria > Enterobacterales > Psychrobiaceae > Psychrobium. Next base: position 2,990,697 of record NZ_CP179210.1, read on the forward strand.
CGATCAAATCATCTACCTAAAAGACATTGCAAATATTAAAGATGCCTACAAAGAACGTACTGACGTTACGCGAATTAATGCAAGAGAAGCGGTTGAGTTAGCAATTTACAAAGAAGGTGATGCTAATACCGTTGAAGTTGCCACTCGAATTAAACGTCAATTAGATAGACAAAAGGACAAAGGCGACAGTCGTTATGAACTAACACTGGTTTACGATCAATCAACCTTTATCAGTAATGCGATTAGCGAAGTAAAATCAGCAGCGATTATTGGTGGCTTGTTGGCCATGTTGGTGCTGTATCTTTTCTTACGCTCAATTGTTCCAACGCTCATTATTTCGCTTTCAATTCCTGTGTCAGTCATTGCCACGTTTAATCTAATGTATGGCAATGAGATAACACTTAATATTATGTCGCTTGGCGGTATTGCATTGGCCACAGGTTTATTGGTCGATAACGCTATCGTTGTACTAGAAAATATCGCCCGTTATAAAGAGCAGGGGCTATCAAATCGTGATGCTGCAGTTAAAGGTACGAAAGAAGTAAGCGGCGCTATAGTCGCATCAACCTTAACTACGCTCGCAGTTTTCGTGCCACTGATTTTCGTTGAAGGTGTTGCCGGTCAATTGTTTCACGATCAAGCGATGACAGTGACCTTTGCCCTACTCGCGTCATTGCTTGTTGCACTAACGTTGATTCCAATGTTGGCATCACGTGAAAAATCGTCAAATGACGATGATTCAACAGGTTATCAGCGTGTGCTATTTTCTGAGCGTGGTCTTGGCGGAAAAATTCTATATGTTCTAGTTTCACCGCTTTATGCCGTATTTATATTACTGCCAATGCTCATCACTCGCATTGTTTTAGTTATTTTCCATGGTCTGAGCAAAGCATTCGGATTTATATTTAACCCAATTACAGGGCTGTTTAATAAGGTCTTTGATTTACTAGCTAGCGGCTTTAAAAAGCTACTATCAGGTGCACTAGCACATCCTTTTAAAACACTTGTAGTCACCCTAGGTCTTGCTTGTACCAGTGTTGTTATTGCCCCGCGTGTTGGTTTTGAATTACTTCCTTCGTTATCCCAAGGAGAGTTTTATTTGGAGCTCGAACTGGCGCCAGGCACGCCACTTGTTAAAACAGACGAAGCAATTAACCGCATCTCTGATGCATTAAAAGACGACGAGCGCGTAAAAAGCACTTATTCACTGTCAGGCCGCGGTAGTTTAATGACAAGTAGTGCTAGTAAAGGTGGCGAGCATCAAGCGAGATTGCAAATTATTGTAAATAATAAAATTCATGAGCAAGCTATCATGGATAAGACTCGTGAAATCGCTCGACAAATTGTCGGAGCCAGTAACGAAATTAATCGCCCTGCATTATTTACCTTGAGCAAACCAATGAGTATTGAGTTGGCAAGCTATGATCTTGAATCACTTGATCGCTACAGCAAAGAGCTAGCGATACTTATGAATCAATCAGCGGTATTTGATGATGTTGTCAACAGTATGCGACGTGGTCAGCCTGAATTAGCGATTGAATTTGATCATAAACGCATTGCAAGCCTCGGATTAAATAGCGCAGATATTTCACAACTTATCGCCGTAAAAGTTGGCGGTAACGTGGCGAGCCAATTCACTATGTTTGATCGTAAAATTGATATTCTGGTGCGCAGTGACTTAGCAGACAGAAACTCAATCAACGATTTGCGCGCAATGATTGTTAACCCTAATAGTCAACAGCCAATTTCGTTAGATAGCGTGGCGACAATTAGAGAAACGGTAGGTCCAGCGCAAATTAACCGTATCAACCAACAACGTGTGGCCGTTATTAGCGCCAATATTGCAACTGGCGATCAACAAAGCGCAATTGAAGCCGCAAATACTCTGATTGAACAACTAAACTTACCGCTAAACATTACTAGTAATTTTGGTGGTCAAAGTGAAGAAATGGAACAGTCATTCAATTCAATGATGATGGCGCTAGCACTTGCTGTGTTCTTAGTTTACCTAGTCATGGCTTCTCAGTTTGAGTCACTACTTCATCCATTACTTATTTTATTTAGTGTGCCGCTAGCAGGTGTTGGCTCACTCCTTGGCTTATACATCACAGGTACTAACTTAAGCGTTATCGTGTTCCTCGGTTTAATGATGCTAAGTGGTATTGTGGTTAATAATGCCATTGTCCTTGTGGATCGCATCAATCAATTACGCCTCGAAGGCATGGAAAAAGTTGAAGCCATTAAAATTGCTGCTCAGTCACGTTTACGGCCAATAGTTATGACAACGTTAACCACCATTTTAGGCTTATTGCCAATGTGTATTGGCCTCGGCGAAGGCAGTGAATTACGGGCTCCAATGGCGATTACCGTTATTAGTGGTTTGATCTTCTCTACCTTGTTAACACTGATTGTCATTCCAGTGCTTTATCGCTTGTTTGATAGTAAGAAGTTTGTCAAAGCAACGGAAAGTGCACAGCTCGATAACTCATCGGCGACGGAGGCATAACATGAGCAAGGATGATTCAAACAATACAGGATTAACGGCGCTTGCTTTAAAGCGCCCAGTTACGACCTTTATGATTGCACTAACAATGCTTTTACTGGGCATTGCTGCATCACGAATGTTACCACTGGAGAAATTCCCTGGTATTGATGTGCCGCAAATCATGATCAATGCCCCTTACCCTGGTTCGAGCCCAGCAGAGGTTGAGCGCTTAGTAACCCGACCACTTGAAGAAGCTCTCGCAACGATGGGCGGCATTGTTCGCATGAATTCAAATTCAAGCGAAAATGGCAGTAATATCTTCGTTGAAGTAGCCTGGGATAAAAGTATCACCAGTAAAGGCATTGAAGCTCGGGAAAAAATTGATGCGGTTAAACACCTATTACCCGATGACTTAGAACGTATCTTTGTCTATCAATTCTCAACCACAGATATGCCAATTCTTACGATGCGTTTATCGAGTGAACGAGAGCTGCGTAATAGCTATGATTTACTTAATAATTTTCTTAAGAAGCCACTTGAGCGTTTATCTGGCGTGTCCAAAGTTGATTTATACGGTGTCGATCCACGTCAAATCATCATTCGTTTATCAAGCGATCGCATGGCGAGTCACAACATTGATGTAAACCAATTAACCGCATTATTAAACAAGCAAAACTTTTCGATTAATGCGGGCGCGATCAAAAGTGATAATCAAACCATGCGTGTGTCACCACAAGGTGAATACACTAACTTAAATGACATTCGTAACTTGCGGGTTAATGAGCATATTTATTTAGGCGACATTGCCACCATTAATTATGAGCGGAAAGATCCCGAAGAAGGCCGTCACCTCAACCAAAGTTATGCCATTGGCTTAGATGTTTTTCGTGAATCAAGTGCCAACCTTGTTGATGTATCTGCCCGTGTTGTTGAAACCATTAACGAAGTCTCTGCCAGTGAAAAATTTGAAGGTATTGATATTTTCTTAATGGAAGATCAAGCAAAAGGAGTAACAGACTCACTGTCTGATTTACTTCAAGCTGGCGGTATTGGTGCACTATTGTCATTTGCCGTACTTTACTTATTTATTAGAAATACACCGATTACTTTATTAGTTGTGGCCTCAGTGCCTTTCTCAATTTGTTTAACGTTAGCCTGTATGCATTTGTTAGGTTACTCCCTCAATGTATTGTCGTTAATGGGGTTATTACTGGCCGTTGGTATGTTGGTTGACAACTCAGTGGTGATTACCGAGTCCATCGCAGCACAATACAAAAAATCCCCAGAGAAGAGTGTCCACTACAATATAAAAACGGGCGTATCAAAAGTAAGCTTAGCGGTTATCACAGGCACATTGACCACCATGATAGTGTTCTTACCGAATATTATCGGTGAAAAAGTACAGCTAACGGTTTTCCTTGAACACGTCGCCATCGCCATTTGTATTTCATTGGCCGCATCATTATTAGTAGCCAAAACATTATTGCCACTACTTCTGTCTAAAGTATCCTTAGAAAAACTGCTACCTAAAAAACGAAAAAATAGCGCTGATAAACCGGGCAATCGTATTTATAAGAAAAGTTTAAGTTGGTTGTTACAACGCCCTAAACTCACCGGATTCTTCGCCATCATGATCTTGGCAAGTACAGCATTACCGTTTAGCGTGATTACCTCTGACAATAACAATAGCGATGACACGACGCGCATCAGGTTGCACTATCATCTGAATGGTCAATACCCGCTGCAAGAAGTTGAAGCATTGGTTAATAAGATGGAAACATTCTTATATGCCAACCAAGATAAGTTTGATATCGAGTCGGTGTATACCTACTACAATCCTGAATATGCCAGTTCAACCCTGTTGCTTAAAGAAGATGCAACGCTTGGTATTGAAGAGATAAAAAAACGTATTCGAGAAAGCATGCCTAAGTTCGCCATCGCTAAACCTGAGTTTAGCTGGCGCAGCGCAGCAGCTGGCGGCACATCAATGTCGCTTACAGGCCCGTCAACTGACAAATTAGTAGAGCTTAGTAATCAGATTATTCCGATATTACAACAAATCGAAGGGTTGTCTGATGTTCGAAGTGAAATGTCACAACAGCAACAAGAGATGGTGCTTACTGTTGATAGACAAAAAGCCAGTCGTTATGGCTTAAGCTCTCAACAAGTTGCCTCATTAGTGTCGAGTGCGCTTCGCGGGAGAAACTTACGAAGCTTCCGTCATGATCCCCAAGGTGAAGTGCGTATAGAAATGTTGTTTGATAAGCAAATTAAATACTCTCTTGCCAAGTTAAAGCAGATTCCCATCACCCAATTTGATGGGCGTATGATCACCTTAGAAAATTTGGTGACGTTCACCGTGAAACCACAACTGAGCAATATCAATCGTCAAAATCGTCAGACATCGCTGAGTATCGGCGCCAATCTTGATGGCATCACCACTGAGCAAGCTGGAGAACGATTAAAAGAAGCGATGGAACATGTGAATATGCCAGCTGGTTATCAATGGAAACTCGGTCAAGGATTTGAACGCCAACAACAAGAACAAAATATTATGATGGTCAACATGTTGCTGGCTGTTGCAATGATTTACATCGTGATGGCGGCATTATTTGAATCATTGTTACTGCCAGCAGCTATCATCAGTTCTATTATTTACTCTATTACAGGCGTGTTTTGGTTCTTCATGATCACAGGAACCAGCATGGGTGTGATGGGCATGATAGGAATTTTGATTTTAATGGGTATTGTCGTTAATAACGGTATTGTGCTCATTGACCAAATTAATCAAATGACACCCAAGCGTGAAGAGCTAGAACAAGTTATTTGCGACATGTGTGTCACGCGACTGCGCCCAGTGCTAATGACGGTATTAACCACCATTCTTGGCATGATCCCGCTAGCAATTGGCAGCGCTCAAATTGGTGGTGATGGCCCATCATATGGTCCTCTAGCCATTGCGATAATCGGTGGTTTAAGTTTCTCTACTGTTATGAGTCTTTATCTTGTGCCGTGGCTGTATCTGGTACTAACTAAAACAGCTCAAAACAGTAGCGTTGGAATGCGCAACGCTAATAAATTCGTCAAACGCTTTATTCCAAACTAACCGCTTAGCAATAGACAGAAATATAAAGCGCCGACTTAAAAATCGGCGCTTTTTAGTTTTTGATGTGGATTGAGATAAAAGGCTTTTTTAAAGCCCTGCTCTTCAAAGTCAATTAGCCATAAATAAGGCACCAGTGTCATTATTGAATAATGAACATGTGGTTGTTTACCTAATGCATTGCCACTATCACCTAGGGTAGCAATGTTATCGCCCTGCGTTACCCAGCTGCCAACACTGATATCTCTCGTTTGCAAATGCGCTATATAATGTATTCGCCACTTGGGGCCTAATATAGCAATGGCGTGGCCACCACGTCTTAGCTCACCAGAGAAAATAACAAAGCCAGATATTGGCGAAATCACTTGCTGATGACGCTTACCAAAGATATCAATGCCCTTATGAACACCAGATGCGCCCCATGGCGAATACCAAAACGTTTGATGGTTCCAATCGTTACTTGTTGCGCCTTTAACAGGGATAATTAAGTTTTCAGGTAGGCATAGTCCACTAATTACCGTGACTGATACACACATCAATGCGATAAGTTTTTTACTGATGAAAGTTGCCATAATAATGCTCCATCGATTATTTGAAGCATTATTTATCGCTGCTAGTGAACACTAGATTAAGCGCGATTAAGTTTGGTATAGCTCCAATGGCAAACCATCAGGATCACTGAAAAAAGTAAATTGTTTTCCAGTTAATTCATCGACGCGAATTGGCTCGACAACAACGCCCAGTCCCTGTAAATATTCAACCACCAAATCGATATCATCAACGGAAAATGCAAGATGTCTAAGCCCTTGAGCTTCTGGATAGCTCGGACGTGGCGGCGCATCAGGAAACGAAAATAGCTCAATTTGACTGCCATCAGGTAGGGCTAAATCTAACTTGTAAGAGTCGCGCTGCTCACGATATGTTTCAGCAATAATAGTAAGTCCCAGTACATCACAATAAAAAGCCTTCGAAACTTTATAGTCACTGCAAATTACTGCAACATGATGAATGCTTTTTAAAAATGATGTACTCATAAATATCCTAGTTTTAATTACGCAATCTTTGCCTTTCTCGTTACTGCTAAAAATTGCGCGATAACTAATAGATTAGCGATATACCACAAATCTTTAACAACAAACTGACCAAGGCCATTAATAACGGTGCTTGCGTCAAAACCGCCTGACGATATTAAAAACGTCTGTGTCATGCCAAATACTGCGCCACAGGCAACGCCTGCAACCCACATCAGTTTTTTGTTACCAAGTACCATGCCTAAAGCTAGCAATAATGCAAAAGCAATATCGTAACTACCGATAGCGTTTGATGCACCTTGCAAGGAAAATACGTCATATAACCAAGACATCAACGGCGAATTGACAACTAAACGTTCAATAGCGTTTGCTTCATATTCAAAAAACTTAACGCCGCCAATCCAAAATAGCACCATCGCCATGGTCGCGTAATTAAACCAAGCTTGTTGACGCTCACTTAACGCATGTGGCTTAAACAAATACACGGCAAGTGGAATAATCGCAAAATACTTGATAATGCCTTGACCTGAGCCTATAACCGGAAATCCACCATGAGCAGCAACCCAACGGGTTTCACTCAATAGCGTCAACAAAGGCACAGCAGCAATAACTAACATGCCGATGAACGCGAAATTACTAGCCTTTTTATGGGGTACGAATAACGCAATGGCGACAGCAACAAACAAAGTGCCCGTTAACTGACCAAGTAATGCAGGTTCAATCATTTGAGTGAGTGAATAAAAGCTAAATGTTGCTTTTATCGCCCCAGCGTTTTGTCCTAGAAAGAACGAAAGGCCGAGGAGCAAAAAGCTCAATCCTAATAGGGACTTTACAGCGAGTTGGAAATGTTTGTCTGTCATGGGCAATTACCAATAATAAAATTTGAGTAAAAGACCCACCAATGACAATAAAATATTCAAAATTTAGAAACTAATTTTGAAGGAGAATTAATCTTAAATTAAATCAATTACATCGACTAAGCTGTCAACAACATGATCAGCACTTTCAGTCGCTTCTTCTGTCACTTCTTTACCTGTACGAACCAAAATATTAGTCGCAACACCGGCATTTTTACCTGCCTGCAAATCAGATAACTTATCACCGACTAAAAACGACTGAGATAAATCAATGTTTAGGTGCTCCTTAGCACTTAAAATCATACCAGGCTGAGGCTTACGACAATCACAATCTTGTTTTAACTCACCAATGCCTTTTTCTGGATGATGCGGACAAAAATAAATACCGTCAATATCAACGCCTTTATCAGCCAATGACCAATCCATCCACTCAGTTAACGTCATAAACTCATCTTCTGAGAAATAGCCACGAGCAATACCTGACTGATTGGTAATGACTACAATTTGATAGCCTTTTTCTTTAATGGCTTTACACGCATCAATCACACCGTCAATGAAAACAAAGTCATCGCTGTGGCTTACATAGCCAGTATCTACATTAATTACGCCATCACGATCTAAAAATACGGCTTTGTTTGACATTAACTTTATTCTCTACATTAAATTTAGTGGCGCTAGTCTATCATAACGACGTCGTCTAAAAAGTGCTAAAACAGGTTAATCAGCCTATTTGCTGCGATTCTTAATCAACAATAAAAAACTACTTAAGTTTCGTCGTACGCATGATATATTGTATACAAACATTAGTTTAACGAGTCATTCATGAAACATTTAAACGCTAAACAAGTACAAGATGCCCTAACCTTTCCATCACTCATTGGCGCGCTCAAAGACGCATTCTGTAGTGATATCACAGTACCACTGCGTCATCACCACGATATGGATAATCCAAATGCGTCACGAGAAACTACATTACTGTTGATGCCAGCATGGCAAGCAGGCGACAAAGCCGGTGTAAAAATGGTTACAGTAGCACCAGATAATGCACAAATTGATCTGCCATCAATACAAGGCATTTATCTACTCATGGATTTGCATACAGGCACGCCAGAGATCATGATGGACGCGCCAACATTAACCACAAACCGGACAGCAGCAGCGTCAGCCCTTGCAGCAAGCTTCTTGGCCCGTAAAAATGCCAATCATTTATTTGTTGTTGGTACGGGTGCCCTATCGCCACAGCTTATTCGTGCTCATCATGCCGTATCGCCCATTACTCACGTTACGGTCTGGGGACGCAGCAAGGGTAAAGCGCAAGCCGTTCTCGAGCAAGTGAGCGACTTAAGCCTAATCGTTGATATTACCGATTCAATAGAGCAAGGAGTTAAAAATGCTGACATCATTAGTGTTGCAACCTTAAGTCAAACACCGCTTATTAAAGGTGAATGGCTAAGTAATGGACAACATGTAGACTTAGTGGGCGCTTACCGACCTGATATGCGCGAAGCCGATGATAACGTCGTTAAGCGCTGTGATATCTTTGTTGATTCGCGTCCCGGTGCAACTAAAGAAACTGGCGATATAAAAATCCCACTTGATAATGGTGTCATAACGCTAGACGATCTCAATGCCGATCTCTTCGAGCTAAGCCAAGGCCAGCATCCAGGACGAACTAACAATGACCAAATAACCTTGTTCAAATCCGTTGGTCACGCGCTTGAAGATCTAGCCGCTGCAAAACTCGTCGCTAACTTTTACGATCAATAACATATTAGGACTGAATATGACGCCTTATTCACTGCGTAGATTGCAACTTGCAACGCAATTAGACAGCGACAGTGTTGCGATTATTATCGGTAACACAGAACAAATTCGCAACCTCAACATCAGCTATCCGTTTCGCCAAGATAACGACTTCTATTATCTCACGGGCTTTAACGAACCTTATTGCGTGTGCGTCATTCGTCCCGGTCATGACACACCCTATATCATGTTCGCCAGAGACAGCGACAGTCATCAAGAAGTCCAATTTGGCTCGCGGGCAGGACTTAACGGTTTAGAGACAAATCATGGTGTGAATCGCGCAATTGATATTAATGAATTTAAAGAAAAAATTGTAGGTCTATTTGAAAAGCGTCACAAGCTGTTTATTAGCGACAATCATGGTCAATATCATGACCAACTCGGTTTATGGTTAACTGCGCGACAACCAGAACACGCCTTTGACAGCGTTAAAGTCTATCGTGAAATTCATCAACTGTCACCACTGATTGCCCAAATGCGCGTCATAAAAGACGAACATGAATTAAACCTCATTAAACAAGCTGCTCATGCGTCAGTTCAAGGGCATATAGCTGTCATGCAAGCCAGCGCACCTGATGTTAACGAGCGCGTGTTAAGCGCAACCTTCAACCGCACCATTAGTGATTATGGCTGCGACAGCGTTGGCTATGGCAATATTGTCGCGAGTGGCAATAACGGTATTTGCCTCCACTACGAAGACAACAACCAACCCTGTAAAGCTGGTGACATGGTACTCACCGATTTAGGCGGCGAATACCAACACTATACCGCCGATATTTCCCGCACCTTTCCCGTCAATGGAAAATTCACCGATGCCCAGGCCGCACTCTATCAGGTTGTCTTGGACGCACTAGATGCATCAATAGCCCTCGTTAAACCCGGCGCTAAATGGAATACGCTGTTTGAAGCAAATCAACGCGTGCTCGCACAAGGGCTTTTAGATTTGGGCATACTAAAAGGCGATATTGAAGAAATCCTCGCCAGCGAAGCGCAGCGAGAATTCACGGTTCATAAGACTGGCCACTGGATGGGACTCCATGTCCATGATGTTGGATCTTACCAAGCGCCCAACTCTAATGAATGGACAACGCTCGAGCCCAACATGGTATTCACCATCGAACCGGGCATTTACATCCCTGCCAATTGCGACAAAGTCGACGCCAAATGGCGCGGCATAGCGATACGTATTGAAGATGATATTTTAGTGACTGAGGATGGCTATATTAATCTCACTAAACAAGCCCCAAGAACAATTGCAGAGATTGAAACGTGTATGTCGAGTGATAAGTTGATCTGATCCAGCCAGAATGGACACTTTGTTAAGCGACATTTAATTCTTCATACTTCTCAGGGCTTAAGTAGCCAAGAGAACTATGCCTTCTCTTCTTGTTATAATCAACTTCAATATATTCAAATATGTTTTGACGCATGGTTTCTCTATCCATGATCGGTTCATATTGAACAGCTTCAACTTTCATTGAATGGAAAAAACTTTCAACGCAAGCGTTATCCCAACGTCATAAAAAAACGCCCTACTGTTATCTATTTCAGTAGGGCGTTTTTGATTCACCGTTTTATTCTAATTTACTAATGACGATTATTTATCACTAGATACTTCAACGCTATTAGACATTGAGAAATCAGAACCATCATGACCATTAAGACCATTTATTGGCTGACTTGGATTCAGACTGTTGTTGCCTGTTAACAAGTCATTTAATGAACCTGTTTCTTTATTTACTAAACCAAGTTCTTGCAACATAGAATCAACTAACGGCGCATTGGCACGGTAGTTAAGCGCAGCTGCTGTTACTTGTTCTGCCATGCTGCCATTGCCGGAGGTGCTAATAGTTTGACCATTATCACTTGTACTCGCTCCGCCGCCATAACCTTGTAAGATTTTAATGCCTTCAATGTTCTCAAGTGGTTTAACAGAATTAGCAATAACTTCTGGTAGTGCTTTAAGCGTTGCTAGCGCTCTTTGTAATTCAATTTGCTCATCACGTAAAATGTTTTCCGCTTCGTACAATGCTTGTTTACCAGCCGCTTCAACTGCTAAGATACGCTCATCAGCTTCTGCTTTAAGCATAGTTGCATCAGCACTTGCTTTCGCTTCTGTTAATACAGCACTTGCTTTATCTTCTGCGGCGCGTTTTTCAGCGTCAGCTTGTACTGTGATGCCAACAGCGTCACGTTCAGCTTCTTTCTTCGCGTCGATAACTTCGATTTCTTTGCGACGATTAGCTTCGGCAACTTGACGGGTCGTAACAACCGCTTCTTCTTTTTCTACACGTTCTTTTTCAGCTTCAGCCGCTTTTGCACGGGCTGCGGATTCTGCTTCCGATTTTTCAGCAACGGCGATTTGCTTGTCTTGCTCAGACACTTCAACATCGCGTTGTTGTTGAATTCGCGCTTGCTCTAACGCTGTGCGCTTATCAATTTCACGAGCTTCAACATCACGGGCTTTTTGAATTTCGGCTAATTCAATTGCTTTCTCTTTAGTGATTTGTGCTTCGCGTTCTTCGCGTTCTTTAATTTCGCGCGTTTTAGCAATTTCAGCTTTTTGTTCAACACGTTTAAATTCAAGTACCTGTTCTTGAGCAATGCGCAGCTCTTCTTCTTCTTTTTCAATTTCTAATGAATCACGCTCAGCTTCAAGATTACGACGCTGAATTTGAACACGATTTTCTTGCTCAATGTCATTGGTCTCTTTACGTTTTTCTTCGATGATTTTAGCGAGTCGAGCACGACCTTCCGCATCAAACGCATTGTTTTCGTTAAAGAAATTCAAGTCTGTTTGGTCGAATCCTGTTAACGATACAGATTCCAATTCTAAACCATTTTTTTCCAAATCGTTTGATACATTTTGTTGAACTTTTTGTACGAAATTAGCACGTTGCTCATGCATGTCTGTCATTGTCATTTCAGCAGCTACGGTGCGCAGTACATCAACAAACTTTGATTCCATCAATTTTTTAAGTTCTTCAACACGCATGGTACGACTACCCAGTGTTTGAGCTGCCATTGAAATGCCTTCAGCGTGTGGCGCCACACGTAGATAGAAATCAGCTTTCACATCAACACGCATACGATCTTTAGTGATAAGCGAGTCTTTTTGTACCTTCTCCACTTCGATACGCAACGTGTTCATGTTCACTGGGATAGTTTCGTGTAATACCGGCAAACAAATTGCGCCGCCATCTTTTACTACTTTTTCACCGCCCATGCCGGTACGAACAAATGCGATTTCCTTTGTTGCGCGCACATAAAGCTTGGCAAAGATAAGACCGATAATGAGTACTGTTAATACACCAACACCTGCCATGATCAGGATAAATGTAGTGTTTGAATCTAATGCTTCCATAGAGAGTTTCCTTTTTTTGAATATTACGCTTAATTACGCGTTAAATTTGACTGCAAGCCAGCATTTTTCTTGTTTTTCAACGAGAACAACTTGCTGAGATTGTTCAAATATTTCATCGCTGGTTTCTGGAGCCACCAGCACATAGTGTTTTTGATTAAATTGGTCGGTAAGCACAGCCTCAGCAGGAGAATGTTGAGTGGCTTTACCTATGGTGATTTTTGCAACGAATCCAGTAAATGAATCAGCTGATACTGCCGATGTTTCATTTTTTGGCATAAGTTTAGCGAGCGGCTTGCCAATGGTTCGTGTCATGACTATCGCAGCAAAAATTGCAAAAATAGATGCCATAAATGACGGTAGCGCTAACGTTAACCAGTTGAGGTTTAAATAGTTAAATGAGTAGCCTGCAATGGCAAATGTCGATAAAAACAGAACCAGCCATACAAGTAGTGGTAACTTGTTGAGATACAACCAACCAACGACAGAGGTTAAACCGCCAGACGTTACGTTGCCATCTAGCTCAACATCAACTTCCATTTCAAACGGAGAGAATTGATCAAAAAGGCTCATAATACTTAAACCGACAAGTAGCCCTAGCCCTTCAAAAAGTCCGAGAATGAGCACTGAACCTAAGGCGATTGCAAATGGTGTATTAAAATCGGCGACGAGAAATTCAAACATGGCCTAATTCCTTTTATTAGTTGAAGTGCTTACATTAAATATCTACGCATCTAAATAACATAAAATGCTGATAATTAATCACTAACGTCCTTTTTATTGCTTTAACAACGCAGTTTAAACATAGACATTAAGAGTAGTAGATATTTAACGGTTTACTTAAAAAAGCGAGTTCATAATTACATCCAATGTCATAATATGTCAAGAAACCACTAATCGATTGACTATAATTCAGCCAATAAAAAAGGTGATTTCGCACCTTTTAGAAAAACAGCAGAACGCATTTATCAGAACAACTCAACATCAGCCTCGTCAGTTTGAGGCGCCATAGCAGTCACTGGTTTAAGCTTCTTAGGACGATGATTAACATCCCAATGTGCGCCAGATAAAATAAAGCGATCAAGCACTGTCCGTAATGAATGTGACAATGCGACTAAATCATTTGATGAAAGCTCTTGTTCTCGCGAACTTGCCAATACTTCTTGATTCAATGCCACCATGTTGTCAATTTCTCGTTGCGCATCTCGTGATACTGACATTTGAATATCTGATGATTGTTTAATGCTGCCTGATAACTGATTAATACTATTAATTGCTTCTAATACAATATTGAGATGCTCGGAAGTATCAGAAGACAAACTTACCGACTCTTTCGACGATTCTAATCCCACTTGCATTGTTTTGTAGGCATTGTCTGTGCTGCTGGCAATGCGCGTCACTAGATCTCGTACCTCTTGAGTCGAGGTTGCAGTGCGCTCTGCCAACGTTCTAACCTCATCTGCAACAACAGCAAAACCTCGACCTTGCTCACCAGCGCGAGCCGCCTCAATGGCAGCGTTTAACGCTAATAGATTAGTTTGCTCTGCGATAGAGTTAATCACATCAATGATAGTATTAATTTCATCACTGTCTTTTTTCAACACATCAATGTGAGATGCTGCTTGAGTCAATTTATCTTGTAGGTTTGTCACACTAATTTTTTCTTGTGACGATGAGTCTTGCGCAATTTTTGATGACTCTGCGCTGACATTTGCTTGGTCAATAAGCGACGCTAAATCTTGGTGCAAGTTATTGGAAGCTTCACCCACTTGATTAAGTGCATAATGAATACCATGACCTAAACTGTCTTGCATTGTTGCTTTCTGCATCATGGTTGAATAAGAGTTATTGAGTTCTTCTGACATTGGATGAAGCCGTGCTGAGGAGGCATAGAGAGAACATAAAGACTCATCCATTTCTTCATTGTTTTTATTTAGCCTGTTAAAAGCGTGCGCTAGCATACCGCCTTTATCTTGCGAAAGTGTTTTGGTTAGGTCGATATTATCACCTGCACGAATGCTTGACGCGTAGTTATCGAGCTCAGTGATACTTGAAAACAAACTATTTTTTACCGCTAACACAAATACTACGGTAGCGAGCCCGCTCACTGCTAATATACCTGCGACAGCCGACCAACTTATTTCAAAGAACCAGCTACAAAAGCCAACTCCAAGTAGTTGAACAAGGGTGGGAATAATTAAAATCTGAATTAACTGTTGTGTTAACGATTTTTCCTGAGAATACGTTGAGTTAGAAAAACTAGACATATGACGCCAACTGCTCCATTAGTTGCTGATTCCAATAAATAATGATACTGAGTTTTTAAGTTTACACAACAGTTTAAATTTTAAACTGTTATGTTGTTTTTTTATAATAAATGACACGTTTCAGTCATTAGTTCGTGCTAAGCTCAGCTTTCACAGGAGGCTAAATGACCTATTCGCTTTACCTAGCACACATTAATGACACCCATTCACATTTTGAACCAACGCCGTTATCGTTGAGACTTCCTTTAGCTGATGGCGCCATTGAACTATCAGTACCTTGTGGTGGTTACGCAATGATCGCAAGTGCCATAAACAACTTCAGAAATATTGCCAAGCAGCAAAACACACCCTCATTATTTCTACATGCAGGCGATAGTTTTCAAGGAAGTTTGTACTTTAGTCGTTTTAAAGGCTTAGCCAATGCCGTGTTACTTAATAAAATGATGCCGGACGCAATGACGATTGGTAATCATGAGTTTGATTTGGGGAACTTACCGCTTTCTCAATTTATTAAAGCTGCCAATTTTCCCTGTTTGGCAGGTAATATGGATTTACAGCATGAAAATCCCAACAAAGAACTACCACTAGCGATTCACGACAACCTATTTCATTATGATAACAACAAAGCCATAGCGTCATACATCACACGACCATTACACGATAAAGAATTGGCTATTGTTGGCATTACGTTAGATCAAATGGCCAAAATAGGCTGTCCAGATCATGATTGCCACTTCCTTGATGCCATAGCAACGACCAAGCGCACCATTGAGCACATTCAACAGCAAGGTATCTCACATATCATCGTGCTGTCTCATTTAGGTTATCAAGGCGACAGAGAGCTAGCTCAGGCGGTCTCTGGCATAAGTGTCATTGTTGGTGGTCACTCCCATACGTTAACAGCCGATTTCAGTGAGCTGGGATTGTCGTCAACCGAGCAATCACAAGTTGTCATCAACGACACCTTAATTTTACAAGCTGGCAAACACGCCGAGTCAATTGGCCTAAGTAAGTTAACGTTTGATGAAAATGGTAGAGTCATTGAGCAAGAAGGCGGTGTAAAACTCTTGCCTTGCGCCAATTGGAATCATGAGCCAGATAATAAGCATTTAAGCGCTGATAAAATAAGTCAATGTAATGATTTTATGGCCCGCAGCGCTTTGTTTGAATTGACTAAACCATGTGCTGAAGTGACTGAATGTATCTACCATGATTATCGCCCGTTGATTGAAGCGATGAAAGCGAATGTGATCACAAATTTATCTAAAGATTATCGCCATGTACGAGTACCTAACGAGTTATTACCACAGGGCAGTGAGATAGCGCCATTAGTCGCCAGTGCCTTTTATCATTGTGCCAATGAGCATCACCCTACCGACTTTGCACTGCATAATGCAGGCGGCGTTCGCGTTTCACTCAATAAGGGGCCATTAACAGCTGCTGATATTTGCGGGCGTTTATTACCCTTTGAAATACAAATTGTACGTTATAGAGTCCAAGGTAAGGTTTTAAAAGCTGCGCTTGAAGGTGGTATTAACAATGCGAAAAATAATGGCGTGATTGGCACTGGTGACGGCAGTTACCCTTATTGTCACGGTATACGATTTACCTATATAGATGATAATCCAAAGGGTGAACGCATTAGTTCATTGCTAATTAATCAAGATGGGCAATGGCAAGAAATCTCGTCTGATGCATATTATTACGGTGTTTCATCTGCTTATACGATTGCAGGCAAAGAAGGCTACGACGCGTTGTTGCACGCGAGCGAACAACAAGATCTTCCCTACTCTATGAGTGATGCCTTTGTTAAATACGTTAGCAATCAAAAGTTATAAACTGTGATAATCGAAATGTTTTGTTACCTATTTAACGTAATACACAGGTAATCAATGATTTCAATTTTCACCAATGTCATTAATAATCAATCTCAAATAATAACCGCAACAAGGAATTACGATGATTAAACAACTGTTACCACTAACCATTGCAGCTGTATTTTGTATTGGAAGTGCCCATGCTGGAGATCTCAGCGAAGGTGTTAAGAAGGCAATGAAGTCTGATATTCGCACCGCTAAAGAAGTAAAACGCGATAGAAATCGCCGTCCAGTTCAAACGCTGGAATTCTTTGGCATTAAAGATGACATGAAGGTATTAGAACTTATCCCTGGCGGTGGTTGGTATACTAAACTGTTAGCGCCAGCATTACGCGATAATGGTAAATATTACGCAGCAATTGGCACTGACCGCATTAAAAATAATCTGATCAGCAAACCAGGTTTTGATAAAGTGACAATTATCAACCCTGAAGCTGATATGAAATATAATCGCGAACTACGTGATTTTGAAATCGAAAACCTAAACTTAGGAAGCAATGATTTCGACGCGGTATTAACCTTCCGCAATTATCATAACTTTGTTGAAAGCGCGCGTCATGACATGAATAAAGCGGCGTTTAAAGCATTAAAATCTGGTGGTATTTACGGTGTTGTTGACCATACGCGTCGTCATATGCAGCGTGAAAATGATGAAAATGGCCGTCGTTTCGATCCCGTTTTAGCAATAAAAGAAATCGAAGCAGCAGGGTTTAAGTTTGTCGATTACTCAAATATACATTACAAAGCCGATGACGAGCTTCGTTATGAAGTAGGCCGTAAGACGGTTACTGGTAATACAGACCGTTTTACTTTGTTATTTAAGAAAATGTAATAATTAAAGCAATAAAAAAGCGCTTCCATCCGGTAAGCGCTTTTTTATGTCTGAAATATAATACCAATTGCATTAAATATTTGCCCACTTGTACTTGTTAAAATTAACTAAAATGGCGTTGCTCTCTATCCTAATAGCCAGCTATTAGTCAATCGAGCGCCTTGTTTTAGCTGATTTTCTCTACGCACAACAAGATCACTTACTTAATGCAATTGGTATAAGTTCGTTTCACATTTGAGATTTTAGTTTTCGACAACAAATTCCATTGGCGTGTATTTGATACCGTGACGACATTGCTGCTCGTCAATACTCGAAAAGCCCCAGCGTTCATACACAGGAAGCGCATATGATGTTGAGTTGAGAGTAAACTTTCCTCGGTTGCCTTGCTTCAAACTATGCTCATAAATAGCGTGCCAAAGCTTCTTAGCGATACCTTTGTGTTGGTGTTGCTCATCGACAAATAAATGAAACATGTGGCTGTGATCTTTCATGGCAATTACACCCACGATATCACTCCCCTCTTGCGCCACTAAATATGAAAATCCTTGCTCCATATAATCGCGAATGGCACGGTGCTCGACAGTTTTCAAAAAGAAACCTAAACCGCCCTCTTCAAATTCATCTAGCAACAAGCTCTGAGCATTACGCGCAATGAGATCACTAATGGTCTTACTATCTGCAATGACTGCTTGTCGTATCGTTATGGAAGCCACAAATTGATCCTTTCCTTGTTTACAGGCCGACTATCATACACCGACTGATGTAATTTTTCCATCTTATCAGCGACTTTAGTATGATTCCCTATGATAATAAAAGGATCAATTATGTGGTACTTCTTGATCTTTAGGGATTAAAAAAGCCCTGCATTCAAATTAATGAACACAGGGCTTTTTAATCATTTAACGATTACAAGTCTTTCTTAGCCATTAGCTCACTGAAGGCTGCTAGCATTTCTTGCATCTTCTCACTTGATAAGCGTTCACCTTTGCTATCAACAATAGTCAATAAGCTTAAGTCACCACGTTCAACCAGTTTGATTTGATACTTTTCGTTCTTCTGAAGTTTTATTTCAGCGACACTGCTGTCACCTGAGAATAAGTTCGCCCAGAATCCATCTTTTAACGGTTTAAACGTTGTGAAGTAAGTATTAACTGACTTATCACGGTCTTCAACCTCTAAACCAAGTTTAGGTAAAACGGTCGCTAGTTTTTCCCATGATAATTCATATGGCGCATGAATTTGATACACAGTGTTGTTTTCGTTATCAAGTCCAAGGCCTAACTTTATGCCTTTGTTTACCTTCACACGATTTGCTAATAACTGCTTATGATGCTCAACAAAAACTTGTGATAAGAAGTGATTAAGCATACGCGATTCATAACGACGCTTTGCAAATTTATTAAGTTCAACAGTTTGACCTTGCTCTTGATGTTGAATCAAAGAAACAGCAACAATAGCCTTGTAACCTTGAGGATCAACCTTAATGTCAAATCGATATTGTTGATCTAACGTCACTTCTTCATCAAGACCGAATAATATTTTAAAATATTCATCAGACGCAATAGTGCGCGTTGACAAAGAACGACCAACTTGCTCACTACCAATGCCATAGCCTTGACTAGAAATGAAGGTTGTTAGCTTGTTCCATAGATCATCTTGGAATTTATCTTTTGATAAAAATGATTCAAAAATAACTTCAGTTTGCTCGGTTACATCGCTCGCCAAAGAATTTGGCGCAACAGGCATCACTAATGCTGGAGCACGGATATCAAGCTTATCGCCTATTAACTCTTTATTAGCATTCGCAGAAACCGTAGGAATTTTATAGGCCGTGCTATCTTTTAGCGGCGTGAATCCTTCAGGATACTTAACTTGTTTATCTGTCGTTTCTTTTAAATATTCAAAATTACCACTGGCTTGATGTCGTTCACTAAAACTACTACAACCCGATAAAATGATACCGCCACATAAGGCAATATAAAGCTTTCTCATTGTTACTCCAATCTTATAATACTTGTGCTTCTCGCATGGCGCTGTTTAGCAACTCATGATATTCGCTTGATAATTCTACTAATGGCAAACGCAATTGACCGTTTGATATTGCACCTATTTGTGCCACACACCATTTCACAGGAATTGGATTTGCCTCAACAAATAGATGGCTATGCAATGATTTTAGCTTGCTATTAATCTGTTCTGCTGGTTCTCGTTCACCCGCTAATGCATGACGACATAAATCGCTCATTAGCTTTGGTGCTACATTATTTGTCACAGAAATAACGCCGTGACCACCTTGCAGCATAAACTCTAAACCCGTGTCATCATCGCCACTAAACAGTAGGAAGTTATTATCACACAGCGCTTTGATCTCACTTAAGCGCGATAAGTTCCCCGTTGCTTCTTTAATTCCGATAATATTTTTTACTTTTGATAATTCTGCAACTGTTTCAGGCAACAAATCACATTGTGTGCGCCCTGGTACATTGTACAGAATTTGAGGAATATCAGTGGCGTTTGCAACAGCTTTGTAATGTTCTATCAGTCCGCGCTGAGGAGGTTTATTGTAGTAAGGAGTCACACCTAACATAGCATCAACACCGCTATCGTTTAGTCGTTTTGTTAATTCAACAGCTTCTGAGGTCGAGTTTGAACCATTGCCGCCAATAACAGGAATTCGTCCATTAACAAATGAAACCACTTGCTTGACCACTTTTATGTGCTCGTCATGGCTTAGTGTTGTTGATTCACCAGTTGTACCAACAGCAACAATACCGTCGGTGCCTTGCTGAATGTGAAATTCCACCAGCTGTTCTAATTGTTGATAATCAACATCCCCGTTGTCATTAAATGGGGTAACTAATGCAACAATACTACCTGAAAACATCACTTTAAAATCCTCTCTTTATCTAGGCAAGCTATGGTACGGATAGGTGATAATAAACTCAAGGAATTAATCGCTTGATCACATAACAATCCTAAGAAATTGTTGAAAATTGTGCTAATATCACGTCCAATTTTTTACTCAATCATTTATTCGTCTCATCGATATGTCATTCATTGGCCATTATCGAGAACAGGAGCATCATGGATAACTTTCTTGTCGTCACTGCCGTGGGTACTGACCGCCCCGGTATTGTTAACGAACTGACTAAGATAGTCACCCAAACTAATTGTAATATTGTTGATAGTCGACTAGCCGTTTTTGGTAACGAATTTACGCTAATTTTGTTACTCAGCGGCGATTGGAATGCCATCACACGCTTTGAAACAGATTTATCGGTACGCAGTGCACAGTTAGAACTAATTACTTTTATGAAACGTACTAGTGAGCACAAATTAGTTAGCTATGAAGGTCAGATATCCGTCAAACTCGACGGCAAAGATGCGCCAGGATGTATCGGCCAATTCACTGAATATTTAGCGACTAAAAATATAGACCTGTGTAGCTTTAGAACCAAAGCAAAAAGTGGCTATCAACGTATTGAGATGCTCATCAACCTCACAAGCAATACCGACTATATACAATTACAACAACATTTCGACGCGTTGGCGGAGCAACTCTCGCTCACCATACGATATGAACATCTCGAACAATATTAGAACTTAGCAATAGGATACTGAATGAATACTTTACAAGCTGGCGACAAAGCACCTGAATTTACATTACTCGACCAAAATGAAAAGGAAATCAGCCTTAATCAATTTTCTGGTAAAAAAGTACTCGTTTATTTTTACCCTAAGGCCATGACACCTGGTTGTAATGTCCAAGCTCAAGGTTTGCGTGATAGCCAAGAAGCGTTAAAAGCATTCAATGTTGAGGTATTAGGCTTGAGCCCTGATGCACCTAAACGCTTGGTAAAGTTCACGGAAAAATTTGATTTAAACTTCACATTGTTATCGGATGAAGATCACGCTGTTGCTGACGCTTTTGGCGTGTGGGGCCTGAAGAAATTCATGGGTAAGGAATATGACGGTATTCACCGCATGAGCTTTTTAATTAATGAGAATGGTGTTGTCGAACACGTATTTAATAAGTTTAAGACTAAGAACCACCATGAAGTAGTACTAGATCATCTAAACGGCTAAATTTACGCCACGTTAGACACAATTAAACCGCAAATAAATTTGCGGTTTAATTGTGAGTGACTAAATCACTTCAAGCTATCAATCTGTCTCGCTAGGTCGAATTCTTTTGATGTCACAAAGCTTTCAACATTGCGTAAACGTAATTCAATTTGACGAAATTGCGTTTTCACTTCGCGAAATGCTTCGCGTGGTGGTTGTCCTTGTTGCCATACTTTCGACTTCACCGACACACTATGATCAAGACCACCGATGTTTGGCTGAACTGGCGGCTTTTTATCTAACATAAACCATGCGGCTACATACATTAGAAAAACAAAGCCCGCACCACCTAAAAAGAATGCTGATAAAACACCAACGCGAACCAGCCATACTTCCATATTAAATCGTTCTGCGACCCCTGCACAAACACCTGCAATCTTGCCTTGTTGTGGAATTCGGTAAAACTCTTTTACTGGTTCTTGTTGACTCATTGTTTTGCTCTCCATTGTGGTGCTTCAGCATCTAAAATTGACTCTAAAGTCTCAATGCGTACCGCCATGGCTTCTGCCTGGTGACTTAGAGATGTTAGTTCTTGATACTCTTCATCTGTTAAGCCTTGGCTTACTTGGCGTTTGCTGCGATAGTGCAAAAACAACCACATTGGTGCAACAAATACTAAGAACAGCGCTGTTGGTACTATTATTACCGCTAATACTCCATCATCCATCGCTATCTCTCCTTATTTCTTTTTCATTTTCTTTTTAAGTGCTTCTAATTCGTCAGTAATAGCATCTTGTTGTTCGAGCTCTGCGAATTCATCATTTAATGAACGGGCACCTAAATCTTGGGCTTCAACTTGAGATTCTAAATCTTCAACACGGCGTTCATACTGTTCAAACTTATCAATAGAACTTTGAGTTTTACTCGAATCAAGTTGCTTTTTAACTTGTAAGCGTGATGTTGCTGTCTCAGTACGAATAACCATGCTCTTTTGACGAGCGCGGGCTTCATCTAATTTACTTTGCAGCTGGACAACTTCTTCTTTAAGTAATGTTAACTGCTCTTCAATTTGAACCATATCACCTGATAACGCTTCAGCTAACTCAGCACACTTTTGTTTTTCAATTAATGCACCGCGCGCTAAATCTTCACGTTCTTTACTTAGTGCTAATTCCGCTTTCGCTTGCCACTCAGTTTCTTGATTAGATGCACGGGTAACACGACGTTGTAATTCTTTCTTCTGAGCAATTAAGCTTGCTGAGTTAGAGCGAACTTCAACAAGTGTGTCTTCCATTTCTTGAATAATTAGGCGAACCATTTTCTTTGGATCTTCCGCCTTATCTAATAAAGATGTGATATTCGAATTAACGATATCTGCAAATCTGCTAAAAATACCCATAATGAACTTCCTCTTATCTTTGAAACTGTATGAATTTAATATCTTATATTCACAATTGGTGCCAGTGTAACAAAATAATCCTAAACCTCTAAATTTAAAGTAATTAATTAATTTTTATTTTGTCATATTTTTATTCACCGTTATTTGTTAGACTAATTTTTAGTTAATTAAACCAATAAAAAGTATAACTATGAGTCGTTTTGACAAAAAAGATAATTTAGTAGGACAAGCTGCTAGTTTTTTGGAAGTTTTAGATCATGTTTCACTCGCTGCCCCAATCAGTAAGCCGGTACTTATTATCGGAGAGCGCGGCACAGGTAAAGAGCTCATTGCAGAGCGACTACATTACTTATCAAAGCGTTGGGAGTCCAACTACGTCAAGCTAAACTGTGCAACCTTGTCTGAAAGCGTATTGGAAAGTGAGTTATTTGGTCACGAATCAGGTTCATTTACAGGGGCAAGCAAACGCCATGAAGGACGTTTTGAACGCGCAAATGGCGGAACGCTCTTTTTAGATGAATTGGCAAACACCTCATTACGCGTGCAAGAGAAACTACTCAATGTTATTGAGTATGGCGAGTTTGAAAGGGTAGGCGGGACTAGGCCTGTGAAAACGGATGTCAGACTGATCTGTGCAACCAACGAAGACTTGCCTACGCTCGTTGCAAAAGGAAAGTTTCGCGCTGATTTACTCGACAGACTTGCCTTTGACGTTATTACCTTGCCACCTCTTAGGCATCGTCAAGAAGATATCTTACTGCTTGGTGAAACCTTTGCCATCAACATGGCACGTCAATTAGAACTAGAGTATTTTGGCGGTTTTGGCGCCAAAGCAAAACAAACACTGTTAAGTTATGACTGGCCAGGTAATGTACGTGAACTAAAAAATGTTGTTGAGCGCTCGCTTTATCGACATGATAACGCAGCACTACCATTACAAAAGATTCTTATCGACCCTTTCGAGTCAGAATATCGACCAAAACAATCAATTGCTTCGTCGGTTGTTGCTAGTGAGAATATCAACAACAGTGCTCCAACTACAACAGCGGCAGTTGCAGAACCGACAACTTCAAATAGCTCGGCAATTCCTGATTTCCCATTAGACTTTAAAACTGTCACGCAAGATTTTGAAGTTGATTTAATTAAACAGGCGCTAGCGAGTGCCCAATTTAGTCAAAAGAAAGCGGCTCAGCAACTCGGTGTAACCTATCACCAATTACGTGGTTTGCTTAAGAAATATCAGCTATTAGAGTCAAGTGCTGAAAATGAATAAAACTTCATCACAAAAACGCTAAGTTGCCTATAATACTATTGATGTTACAGGGACTTGGCGTTACATTAGCTATGTATCATTAGCGGCTTACATACCACCATGAAAAATTGGTTTATTTTTATTATTAAATTGTGTTTTCTCACTGGCTTTTTCATGCTGTCAGGGTGTAGCCCTAGTGTTGATGATAATGTCCATACTCCTGGCATTGTTTATTGCTCTGAAGGCGATCCAACCTCATTTAATCCACAATTAACCACCAACGGTACAACAACCGATGCGTCGTCATACCAAATTTATAATCGGCTAGTTGAATATGATCCAGCACTTGGCAGCATTGTTCCTGCTCTCGCTCGTCATTGGTTTATTAATGAAGACGGCACAAGCTATACATTTTATCTTCGCAAAAATGTAAAATTTCATAGTAATAGCAACTTTACACCAACACGTGACTTCAACGCCGATGATGTACTGTTTAGTTTTAATCGCGTCATTGATTCAGCACACCCCTACCATAATGTCTCGGGCGGCAGTTATCCGTTTTTCCAAAGTGTTGGTTTTACAGATATCATCAATAAAATAATGAAAGTAAATGATTATATGATCGTCATTCATCTTACTGAGAAAGACGCGTCATTTATGGCAAACCTCGCTGCTAACTTCGCTATAGTGCAGTCCAAAGAATACGCAGAGCAACTGACCAAACAACAATTGCAATCGCAGATTGACTCCCAGCCAATTGGAACAGGACCATTCATACTCGATTCTTATTTTCAAAATGACCACATTCGTTATAAAGCAAATCAAGACTATTGGAACGGTGCACCAGATATAGAGCAATTGGTCTTTGATATTACACCAAAGAGCACCAACCGCATTGCTAAATTAATGACTGGAGATTGTGATATTTCTGCCTTACCACAATCGAGTGAAATTGATATTATTCGCCAAAACCGAAAACTAGAGCTGCAAATTCAAACTGGATTTAATGTAGCGTATCTTGGCTTTAACACAGAAAGAATTCCTTTTAATGATCCGAAAGTACGCCAAGCTCTTTCCCACGCCATTAATAAGCGAGCGATCGTTGAAGCGGTATATTATGGCAGTGCAACCATTGCTGATAGCGTATTGCCATCGTTATCTTGGGCTTACAACGATACTTTACAGCCCTATGAATATAATCCAGACAAAGCCAAGGCTTTACTTGCAGAAGCTGGTTTTAAAGACGGCTTTGATATGACACTGTGGGCGGCACCGGTACAACGAATTTACAATCCTAATGCGATAAAGACGGCGGAGCTCATTCAGGGTCAACTTAAGCTAGTCGGAGTTAACGTAAATATCGTCACCTATGGCTGGAATGTGTTCATTGACAAGCTAAACGATTATAGCTACGACTCGGTGCTAATGGGATGGACGGCAGATAATGCAGATCCTGATAATTTTTTCAGGCCGCTATTTAGCTGTGCTGCGCTACTTTCAGGCGGAAACAGAGTAAATTGGTGTAACGATGATTTTGATGAAACCATTAACCAAGCCATCGCATCAACCGACCAAAAGAAACGTGTTCCCTATTATTTAGCAGCACAACAAACACTCAATAAGCAAGTACCGCTAATTCCTATCGCCCACGCGCTACGATTCCAAGTGAAGAGTCGCAATATTTCGGGCCTTTCACTTAATCCTTATGGCGGAATTTCATTTGCAAAAGCGAAACGTAAAGCGTTAAGCACCAGCGATGGAGGAACAAAGTAATGTGGTTCTATATTGCTCGGCGGGTTAACTTATTTATATTCACTGTCTCTGTGTTATTTTTGTTAGTGTTTGTCATGCTCAATGCCCTACCAGGAGAGCTTGCCACTAATTTAAGCGGTGTTAAAAATCCAACGATTGCCCAATATGACGCAATTGTTAGTCAATATCAGCTAGATAAAAGTTGGTTTAATCAATATATATCTTTTATAAAGCAACGTATTCACGGTGACTTTGGTGTGTCTTTTAGTGACGCTAAGCCGATTTATGATGAAATGTTACGCTTGTTACCGGCCACTATTGAATTGTGTATTTACGCGATGACTATTGCATTGTTACTGGGATTACCCTTAGGTATTATTGCTGCCGTCTATTATAAGAAATTTGGTGATTTCTTTTTATTGGGTACCAGTCTTATCGGTTATTCTATTCCTGTTTTTTGGCTTGGTGTCATTGCCATTATGTATTTTGGTCTCGATTTACAATGGCTTCCGGTCGCTGGTAAGTTGAATTTGCTGTATCAAGTCGAGCAAGTGACTGGCTTTACGCTAATCGATATATATTTATCAGATATTCAATACAAGCAGCTCGCCTATCAAGATGCTGTAGCTCATTTAATTATGCCGACATTAACACTCGCGGTTATTCCTGCTGCGGTAGTCATTCGAATCACTCGAACAACGATGCTCGAAGAGCTCAATGCCAATTATATTAAAGCGGCGCAAGCGCGTGGTCAGCACCCATTGTCAGTTATTTTTCATCATGCGCTGCCAAACGCGATTCAACCTGTATTATCGCAAATGACCTTGCAGCTAAGTACATTGCTTACTAGTGCTATGGTAACAGAGGTAATATTCTCTTGGCCGGGTATTGGCCAATGGTTAATTCAAGCAACGTATCAACAAAATTACACCATTATCAGTGCGGGCGTCTTAGTCTGTGCAGGGTTTGTAATAGTGGTAACAGTGCTCAGTGATATCTTGCTAATTGCAACCACGCCACGTAGAAGGAGCGCTGAGTATGGCTCGGTCTGATAGTATTTATCAAGAAGACACTATTCCAACCCCGTTGCGTCATATCTGGCTTAACTTTATAAGTTATCCAGTTGCAATGCTTGGATTATGGGTTTTTATTGGCTTTTTGGTTATCACCTTAGTGGCACCATTTATTGCACCTTATCCGCCCGGATTACAGCACCCTGATGCATTACTATTTCCGCCATCTTGGCATGACGATGGTCAAGTATCTTACTTTTTAGGGACCGATGATCTTGGACGAGATATTTTATCGAATCTGCTTCATGGTGTTCGTACCACATTTGGTTCAAGTCTGATTGTTACTATATTTGCTGCGTTCATTGGGATTTTCTTAGGCATTTTATCGGGAATGTCGCGCGGCCTAAAATCAAGTATTCTAAATCACATCCTTGATGCAACCTTAGCTATCCCTTCTTTGCTACTGGCAATCGTACTCGTGGCTATTAGCGGACAAACGATGATTAATGTAATGATTGCCGTAGGTATCGCGCTGGTGCCACAGTTTGTTCGTGCGACTCACACAGCGGTTCATCACGAATTGTCACGTGAGTATGTTGTTGCAGCCAAACTTGATGGCGCAAACAAATTTCAGATTTTTTATAATGTCATTCTTCCCAATGTATTAAACGCATTAATCGTCCAGTTTACACTGGCAATATCTATCGCAATTATCGATATTGCTACCCTAGGTTTTTTGCGTATTGGTGCACCGGTATCAACGTCAGAATGGGGAACTATGCTGGCAGATGGCGTTGATTTAATTTTTATTGCACCATGGAATGTAACCTTTCCTGGCATGGCCATTTTTGCCAGCGTATTGGCTGTGAATTTCATAGGATATGGTCTACAACGTGCAGTTAAAGAGGGCTTAGGTTAATGCCATTACTTGATATTAGAAATCTCAGTATCGAATTTGATAGTCCACACGGGCGTATTCGCGCTGTTGACCGCGTAAACCTTTCATTAAATCCTGGTGAAATACTTGGGTTAGTTGGTGAGTCAGGCTCAGGTAAAAGTTTAGTGGCGAAGGCCATCATGGGGATTTTAACCGAACGATGGACTGTATCTGCCGACCGCTTGAGATACAACGGCGTCGATTTATTAGCCTTAAGTGCCAGTGAACGAAGAAAATTGATGGGTCGTGAAATTGCAATGGTATTTCAAGAGCCATCCTCGAGTCTAGATCCTAATGATACGGTTGGTCATCAGTTTAATGAATCGCTGCCAATGGACGAATGTGACGTTCCTTTTTATCGCCGAAAAAAATGGCGTGATGAACAAATCAAAGGACTGCTGCACAAAGTAGGGATCCGCGATCATAAACGAGTGCTAAAAAGCTATCCTCATGAATTATCAGAGGGCCTGTGCCAAAAAGTGCTTATCGCAATGACCATCGCTTATAAGCCGCGACTACTCATTGCTGATGAGCCAACAACGGTTATTGAAGCAGGTGCTCAAGATCAGATTTTTAAGCTCTTCAAAAAGCTTAATCAGCTCAATGATGTATCTATTCTTTTGATCACTCACGATTTAGAACACGTAGAAAATTGGACTCAAACTATTACCGTTATGTATTGTGGACAAACGGTAGAGTCAGGAATTACCAAAGATATTTTTAAGCAGCCATTTCACCCTTACACAATGGCGTTATTACAGAGTATGCCGCACTTTGATGAGATGCTTCATCACAAGTCACAACTAACCACGCTGTCTGGTTGCGTTCCCTCATTGCAACATTTACCAATAGGTTGTCGGTTAGGGCCTCGTTGCCCACGAGCTCATCGCAAATGTGTTGAAACACCAGTGATGGAAAAGTCACGCGGTCATTATTTTAGCTGTCATTTTCCGCTAACAGAAAACATTGAGTAGTCTATGAATACTTTGCTTGAAGTAAACAATCTGACAAAATCTTTTAAGGTTGGTTATCGCTGGCTCATTCCGCAATATCAACGAGCACTGGGCCCTATTTCGTTTAACTTAGAAGAGCAACAGACCTTATCAATTGTCGGTAATTCAGGTTCAGGTAAAACCACGCTCGCACGAATTCTAGTAGGCGCAGAACAACGCACCTCCGGCGAGATAATTCTTGAAGGAGAGCAACTCGAAGTTAAAAAGCATATTCAGCGTTGTTGTGCCATCAGAATGATTTTTCAAGATGCTAATACTAGTTTAAATCCGCGAATGCGCATCGGAAATTTGTTAGAAGAACCCCTAAAATTCGCCACAGATATGCCGGCTAAAGAGCGTGAAAAAGAGGTCTATAGTAAACTTCGACAAGTAGGCTTGTTGCCTGAACACGCTCATTTTTATCCTCACATGATCTCTGGCGGCCAAAAACAACGCATTGCCGTTGCACGAGCGTTAATGCTTAATCCGCATATTATTGTGGCTGACGAAGCGCTTTCAGTATTAGATATGTCTGTACGTTCTCAAATTATAAACCTGCTCTTACGATTACAAAAAGAGATGGGACTGTCGTATATTTTTGTATCCCATAACATTAATGTCGTGCGACATATTAGTGACAAGGTGATGGTGCTTGATCAGGGACAAGTCGTTGAATTAGGTGATACTGAGCAAGTATTTAAATCACCAAAGCACGATCAAACTAGAAAATTGTTATATACTCTCGGCCATTAATCGTTAGCCAAGAGTCATTATCATGCCAACAGCAAGTGCCGTCCATATTCTGGTAAAAACCCAAAAAGAAGCTGAAAAACTAAAACAGAAACTCGCCAAAGGCGCTAGTTTTTCAGACTTAGCCAAAAAGCATTCAACTTGTCCATCAGGTAAAAAAGGGGGAAATTTAGGCGAATTTAGACCAGGACAAATGGTAAAAGCATTTGATAATGTCGTATTCAAAAAGCCAATATTAGAAGTACATGGCCCAGTAAAAACCCAATTTGGTTTTCATCTGATAAAAACCCTCTATCGAAACTAGCCCCATTTCTGATGTTATATAAAAATTGTTTTTCATCAATAGGTTACCAATTAACACGGAATAACATTCATGGTTCCAACCAATCAAACCTCAAACAAAAACGCCGTCAATACGACACAACCAGCCCGCTTTACTCAGAAATTAGATAACCGAGAGCTGACTAAAACCAGTTTTTGGATAAGCCAGATATTCATGATCATCGCGACTGTCACCGGTGTTTTTCTAGCGGCACAAGAAGGTCTATCTCAAGCGATTCTATTTGATTCTTTAAATCGTTTAGAGAACAACTATCATCTGCGTCGTTCTCTTGATGATGAAATTAGCGCCAACGTAACAACGCTAAAAGCTTATGCCGATTTAGTCGCATCGAACAAAGTGTATGATCTAAAATCTCAACGCCCTATTTTACTCACGTTTGTGTGGGACAACATGAAGTACTCATCATCAACGCTTGAAACACCTTCTCATATTTTATCAAAAGCGAGTCAGTTCTATGCACAGTCAAATGATATTGTGCGCCGCATCGAAACACGTAAATATGGTGCAACCTTTGGTTCTAAAAAATTGAGAGAACTCATCACTGATATGGAAAATAGTGGTCTAGCGGCACTGCGTACTAATCATCAGCAGCTAGCAAATCAACTTACTAGTGCTGGTATCATAATTAGCCGTGACTAGTTTTGTTTCTTTGCTGCTTGTTTCGGCTGCCATAATTCATTAAGGGTTTGATAAAAATATTTATCATCCCCTTCAGTTGAGGGTACATACAAGTCAAAACTTGTGTCATCCAATCGTGTCACCGTTATAGAGGACGTGACGAGTTCATTCCCTTCTTTAAAATCAATAGATTTAATATCACTAAAAGCCGCGCGTTCAATAGTAAATGTCTTAGATGCATCTCGCCAATAAGAGAAGACGTTGTCTTTGGTAAATCCATTACCGTCTTCAGACAAATCGATAGTGGTATTACTATAAAACAACTGCGGAATTTCATCGCCTTGCAATACGTCATTACGGCGCATAAATTGAATATCTTTAGGCCACATAGCATCACTTTGAACGACACGTTGTGCAGGAATAAAGTTGCTCCATTGAGCAGCAGCGAACACCATTAGGGGAACAAATAAACTCACCAAAGCAATATGCCGTGGTAGTAAACGATTATTGAAGGCGACGTCTTCTTTGCAGTCTTTATTTTCATTGATGATGACACGCAACATAGGCCACATTGCTAATGCAAAAATAATAGGTGTTATCAGGAAATAGTAATCATAATAACCGAGCACGTTATACCAATTGCATTAAGTAAGTGATCTTGTTGTGCGTAGAGAAAATCAGCTAAAACAAGGCGCTCGATTGACTAATAGCTGGCTATTAGGATTGAGAGCAACGCCATTTTAGTTAATTTTAACAAGTACAAGTGGGCAAATATTTAATGCAATTGGTATTAGCCGCAAAGAACAATCCAAACATCGCAATGGCCATTGGTAAAGACAGTAATAACGGTGATTGAGACAACAACCGATTATCATCCATCCGTCGCAATCTAATCCACAACGGAATAAACCAAATCACCATAAACACGGCTCGCCAAAACGGCGTTATTGGCTCGTTGGTGTCACGCTTTATCGCCTCCCATTGACGATAGGCCCAATAGCTTGGATAAAATCCAAAAGTTAGAACGGATAAAATCAATACTTTAGCAAAACTGACCGGGTAAAACCGTGTTTCACTCTTGCGCTCCAATTCACTACCATCAATAAGCCATGCCATGGCTATCATGCCATATCCGACAAAATACAAGATAACGACAATTAACCAGCCAAGTTTATCTGGCTCAATACTTTGACTAGTCGCTGTAGAGGGCTCAGCAGAAGTAATGTAATCAGAAACAGAATAATATGTCACTTTACGCGCTAATTTTCGAGCACTGTTATAATCGTCAAAATCAGCTATCGAGACAAAATCAACTTTTGAGCGATAGTGATACTCGATTATTAGTTTTCGTGCAGTTTCATCATAATTGAGCTGATAGTTAAAATAATAAAATTTATTATCTTGCTGTAATGATTCATCATCGAACTCCCACCCATCTTCACCAATTAATAAAGTAATTGTTTGTTTGACGTTAACGGGATAGCTCAATAGATAGGGCGAATTACGTTTAAGTTGCGATGGTTTCTTTAAATAACCACGAATAGAATGGGCATAAAGCTCTCCATCGAAACGCCCTTTACCTTCGTCCTGCCAAAAATCATTTAATTGATAATGCTCGGTAAGGTTGATTTGACCAGTGACAGGATCTTGCTCATGCAGCATTGGCGTTAAGGTTTCAGTTTGCTGATAATAATCACGATAGAAGTTAAGATAATCTTTTTCTAAATCAGCTACCCCATCTTCTGCAATACGGCGACGATTTCTATCGGCAACATTCCCAAGATAATGAGATGCGACGGTCAAGGTGGCAGGTTTACCGCCACCGGCCGTAATATCAAACGTTTCATGAACAAACTCTCCAACTTTTCGCTGACTATCATTCATTGAAAAAAGAGTGTCAGAGCCTGGTTTTATCAGCAGTGCAACATCATAGTTCGGCTGGTAAATATCATCAATTTTCCCCGCTTGAAAACTCAATGTTGGATCAAACCAAAAGTGCTTATCACCAATAACTACTTGCGCAATAACATGATCAAAACTGCCAACACCTGCTGGAATCTCCAGTAATTTACGACCGTCATCGGTATTAACTAAAGCAGGATAGGCTTCAATACCTAGAGCATTCAGCAGCGACACAAACAGCACTACTTTATCTTTACAATCACCATAACGACGTTCTAGCGTCTCGCTTGCAAATGACGGCTGATGAGAGTTTCTTCCCATTTCAATACCAAAGTATCGAACATCGTCTTGTACTATTTTAAGTGCTGCCGCAACTTGCTGTTGTGGATTATCAAACGTTAACTTGAGATCTAATACAACTTGATTAAATGCCGTATTCTCACCATTTTCAAAAGCCGCTTCATACATAGGAAGCGCCCAATCAACTATCTCTGCCCAACTTTTCGATTGTGTAAAAAACAGCTGGGCGTATGGTTCAAACCAACTTGGTGATTGCGAGTTATATCCTTTGTAATCACCGTCAATACATTCAAATTCATATAACGTAAACTGTTGCCCTAAGCGACTAGCTATCACAGAGTTGTCAATGGTCAATTCATTGGAAGATGTTGAAACATAAAGTGGTGTTTTCTTGCCCCACAAAGCACGAACACTTTGCTGATGCAATGGAATAGACCAACTCACGTAAGGACGATAGCTGTATAATCCATTATAAACTGGGTTTCGCCCTTTTCGTGAATAAGAATATTCTAAAATATCATTAACCGCACATCATCAATAATAATCTTTGCACTCTGTCTGCCATTATAAATTAAATCATCAAATTCAGGTTCAACATTGATAACTTTAATATCACTACTTACCAATTTATCGATGATTATCCCGTCTCGAATAATATTTACGTAATGAAAAACAACGGATTCGTAGATAGGGTCAAAAGTAACACTCACCTGACCAGATTGCTGAACGCCTTTCTGGTTGACGATTAATTCAGCATAATGACGAAACGCAACCGAGTCATCTTCTGTTACTTTATTTTGAGCGTCAGCCAATAAATAATACGTCCCGTCGCTAACATCTTTAACAGGAATATTTTCGGGTAAGTTAGGCGTGATTTTCTTAACCCATTCAGGTACCGGCTGCTTAGAAACCTTTGCCAATGGCAGTTCAGTAGCCGACGCTACTGATATTATCATTAACGTAAAAAAGACCAAAAATAAACGAATGGTATGCAAAATTAACGTCCTTGCTTAGGGAAGGTGGAGCAAAAATTAGAAACTACACTGCTGTAAATTATAATCCTGTAACAAACTAGCCACTTGTTTTTTAGGAGTGCAGGACACCTGTTGCATCAAAGAAAAAGGAATTGATGAAATATGGAATTGCTCGTTAATAACATTAAGCATCGACAACCATAATTTTGCCGTCATTTGCGCATCAAATAACGCTCTGTGAAAATCTCCTTCGCCGGCTAGTTCAAGGTGTTTAACCAAATTACCTAAACTGTGGCTATCTGATTCTGGAATTAAACGACGTGCAGCTAACAAAGAACAGGTAAATTCCCCACCGTAGTGTCGATTAATCAATTTTAACTCATGCTCTAAAAATTTTTGGTCAAAAGACGCATTATGGGCAAGTAAATTATCATCTCCAATGAAATCACAAAATTCACTCATTACCTCATCACACGGTCTAGCATCAGCTAACATTGCATTAGTAATGCCGGTGTAATCTTCAATAAAAGGGCTTACCTGCCGCCCTGGATTCATCAATGCTTGAAATTGCTCTGTAATTTCGCCGTCGACAATTCTAACCGCGCCAATTTCAATCGCTCTATCGCCATTATCAGGTGACAGCCCCGTGGTTTCAAAATCCAATACTACTAGCGAATTGGCCAGCTTATGCGCCATGTTAATCATGCTCTAATTGGTGGCCTACAGGCCGAAATGTGATAATTTTATTCACAATAATTATTCAACATTACTTTAAAAATTATGTTGTTACAAATCTAATACTCAAATTGAGCTAATTTGCCTTCAGCTATTTTGTTCAATGGCGTTGATACTGCTATATTACCGACCAATTCTTACTATCTGCTTTAGGCTTCAGAATGACAATCATTAAAAATATCGCCATGGCGGGACTTTTCGCGACAACGATAAGTAGTCCTGTATTAGCAGCTGATTTATTAGCAGCTAATGACAAACCAATTTCGCATCAAGAAAAACTACGTGGCAGCATTACGCCAGAACGAAGTTGGTGGGATTTAAAACATTACAACTTAGCTGTCGATGTAAAACCAGAGCAACGTTATATCTCTGGAAAAAACATAATGACTTACACTGTATTATCTAAAAAAGACCGATTGCAGATAGAATTACAATCACCGATGCAACTTGGAAAAGTCACTCAAAATGGTCAAGAGCTTGTCGTCGATAAAGACGGTTATACCTACTTTATCCATACAAAAGCTAAGCAAGAAGTAGGTAAAGAGTATCAGATTACCATTGAGTTTTCCGGCAAACCTCAAGTCGCTAAACGTCCGCCTTGGGATGGTGGTATCACTTGGAAAAAAGACGAGAATGGCAAACACTTTATCGCGACCTCAAATCAAGGTAATGGAGCTAGTATTTGGTGGCCAAACAAAGACCATCCTTATGATGAGCCTGACAAAGGTGCCGATGTAGCCGTCGAAGTTCCTTATGGTTTAATGGATATTTCAAACGGCCGCTTAGTGGGCATTGACGATAATAAGCAGCGTAAAACCAAGACATTCCATTGGCAGGTTACCAACACCATCAATAATTATGCAATCAGCTTAAACATTGGTGATTACGTCCATTTCTCAGAGCAATATCAGGGAGAGAAAGGATTATTGGATATGGATTATTACGTGCTTCGTGACAATCTAGATAAAGCGAAAAAACAATTTAAAGACGCTAAACGCACTATGCAAGCACTTGAACATTGGTTTGGTCCGTACCCATTTTACGAAGACAGCTACAAATTAATCGAAGTGCCTTATTTAGGAATGGAGCACCAAAGTGCGGTGACCTACGGCAATGGTTATCAAAATGGTTACTTAGGTCGCGATCGCAGCAGAACAGGTTGGGGACTAAAGTTTGATTTTATTATCGTGCATGAATCTGGTCATGAATGGTTTGCCAACAACCTAACCAACAAAGATGTTGCAGACATGTGGATTCACGAAAGTTTCACCACCTACAGTGAGAATCTTTTTGTTGAATACCATTTTGGCAAAGATGCTGGTCATGAATACATGCGTGGTCAACGCGCTAACATTGCAAACGATCGTCCTATCATAGGTACTTACAACGCTGATCGTAACGGATCAAGTGACATGTATGACAAAGGCGCAAGTATGCTACATACTATTCGACAAGTTGTAGATAATGATAAATTGTGGCGTGATATTTTACGAGGACTAGGTAAGGATTTTTACCATCAAGTCGTCACTACGCAACAAGTAGAACAATACATGATTGATAAATCGGGCAAAGATTTGTCTAGTATTTTTGACCAATACCTACGTGATTACCGACTACCAACACTTGAATATTTCATCAAAGATAAAAAGATGATGGTACGTTGGTCGAACGCGGTTAAGAACTTTGCCATGCCAATCAAAGTCAGCATTGACGGTAAAGAGCGCTGGATAACACCAACAACGCGCTGGAGCGGCGTCAAGATTGAGAAAGCCAATCCAAGCTTTAGTGTTGATAAAAACTTCTATATTTCAACACTGAATATATTAGGAAACTAGACCTTAACAAAATTTACAAAAAAGCAGCGGTAATACGCTGCTTTTTTTAAAAGTAATACTTCTCAAACCACGCCAAGATATTTTCAATTTTAGCAATCATCCGCGATGGACGACCAGCACTTTTTTACCCGCTTGAGCAACCAGAAAACGATGTCGCCATAAGAAAGCCGTTTTAAGGTTAATACCACAAACCTCGGCAGCTTCTCTTAGGGGGAATACCAATTGCATACAACGGGCATGATCTTCCCACAGATGAGGTTTATGTAATCGAGCGAATGGTGTCTTAGTCTTGTTGTTAAAGGTTTTATGACAACCTTTACAGCGGTATCTCTGTATCGCACCTGATTTCCCCCACTTTTTCAATTGAGTGGATTCGCAATGAGGGCATTGTGGGGATAGGTCAAAAAGAGGCGAAATAATTTCATCGGTACTGATTTCAGCCTCTAGGGCTTGAATTGACTGATGAACTATCTCTCTTTGCGCTGGAGTCATCGAGGAACGTTGTTTCGTTATCCGGTTAAGCTTGCTTACAAATGATTTAGTATTGATTACCAATACCTTCAATAAGTTAATCTCACTATTGAGTATAGACAACAATTAGCTACAACAGCGCCTTTTATTTACATAGACTTGCATACGTCCGATTTTATTTTCCACAAATTCAATATAGAAAGATGACCAGCTAATGAAATACCGCAATCACGATAAAGGGAACAAAAATAACTAATGGTAAAAAGTTGATTCCCTTACTTCTCGTATGCTTCTTTGCAAGCTGCACCTGACACTCCATGAGCTGAGATTGTAACTTTTTGCAATAACGTTGTACGTGCATATAATTCCCTTTTTACACCTTAATAATCAATAATATTGAAACTAATATCTAAATCCGATTTAGATATTAGGGTCTGTTGATCTTTTGAGTTCATTTTTGCAGCAATTTGTTTGAGGTTTCTGCAAGGCAGAGCCTATGTGGTGTAGCTGGGTACACGAATAGGCGATAACGCCGTAGAAATAACAAACAAATGCTGTCAGTTGGATTCATCTAAAAGGATTTTGTGCCGCGTTATTCGTCATTCACCTAGATAAACTAGGCATCAATCCTCATGCCTTGCCCAAAACCCTTTTAGATTGAACAAAATTTGAACCACAAAGTTCAACAGACCCTAGTAATTAAAATTAAGAGTGTCAAAGTCTTAGCATTAATAACCATCAACACCGACCGTTAATCTCTTCCCCTCCCCGACAACCTTAGTTACACTAGCCTGCTATTATTTCTATTTACTCAAAGGTTATTTGTGACTCAGCCCATCGCGCCTATCGCTAAGAAAATTCCGCATCAGTTAACCACCCACAATGAAACACGAATCGATAATTATTATTGGATGCGTGATGACAGTCGCTCCGATAAAGAAATATTGGCGCATTTAACCGCTGAGAATGATTATTGTGATGCGATGTTAGCACCGCAAAAGACACTGCAAGACAGCTTATTTGAAGAACTCAAGAGCCGAATTTGTAAAGATGATAATAGTGTTCCTGTCAAAGACGGTGATTATTGGTATCACAGTGAAGTTAGCGGCGATGAGGAATATTCTCGATATTACCGCGCTAGTGACAATAAAGGCACCAACAAACAATTATTGTTAGATGTTAATGTCCTTGCTGCTAGTCATGAGCATTTTGAGCTGGGCGATATGTCGATAAGCCCTGATGACAGCATACTCTCGTATGCGAGCGATTTAGATGGTAGACGCATATATACCATCAACTTTAAACAGATTGAATCAAGCACTCTCATCAACGATGTATTAGAGAATACAGAGGGTCAGATTGTTTGGGCTAATAATAACAAGACAGTATTTTACGTTAAAAAAGATCCGCAAACGCTGTTAGGCACACAAGTTTATCGCCATGTGTTAGGCACCAATCAAAGCGATGATGAATTAGTTTATGAAGAAGAAGATCATAGCTTTTATATGAGCTTGGATAAGAGTCGCGATGAGTCACTTATTTTTATCAATCTCGAATCGACAGAAACCAGCGACATTTGGTTTATTGACGCCAATACGCCAATGGATGAGTTCGCCCAATTAATCGATTGCATTGATGAGCACGAATACAGCGTTGATAAATTGGGAGATACCTTTTACATCGTATCTAACCACCAAGCGACTAACTTTAAGGTGATGACAGCCACCACAGAAACAATATTTGATGTTGAGCAGTGGGCAACTAAAATTGAGCATCGTGACGATGTACTGATTGAAGACATTGAGATATTTAACGATTATTTGATTATTGTTGAGCGTGAGTTAGGCCAAATTCGCTTCGTCATTCACCGCGGTGACACAAGCTACCCAATGACTTTTGACGATCCTTGTTATTACGCCTGCCTTGGTGATAACCCTGAACCAAGTTCGACAACGGCGCGTATTTATTACAGCTCGTTAACCACGCCTGGTTCATTATTTGAAACCGACTTGGCCACCACAGATCGCACTCTGTTAAAAGCGCAAAAAGTCTTAGGCGAATTTAATAGCGATGATTACGAATCGCAGCGCATCTTTGTCACTAGTCGTGATAATCAGCAAGTTCCAGTGTCCTTAGTTTATAAAAAGTCTCTATATCGCCAAGATGGCACCAACCCTGTGCTGCAATACGGTTACGGTGCGTATGGCATCACTATCGACCCTAACTTTAGTCCACACACGTTAAGCTTGTTAAATCGTGGCTTTGTGTATGCCATAGCTCACGTTCGTGGCAGTGAAATGCTGGGGCGTCGTTGGTATGAAGATGGTAAGAAAGCGCATAAACAAAACACCTTTAATGATTTTATTGATGTAAGTAAGCATTTACTAGCAGAAAAAATCGCTCATCCACAAAAGCTGTTTGCGAGTGGCGGTAGCGCCGGAGGGTTATTGATGGGAGCTATTATTAATCAAGCGCCTCAATTGTATCGCGGCGTGGGTGCACATGTACCCTTTGTTGATGTGGTCACCACCATGCTTGATGAAAGCATTCCGTTAACGACCAATGAATACGACGAGTGGGGTAATCCAAACGAATTAGCGGCTTATAATACTATCAAAGCGTATTCTCCGATTGATAATGTAACAGCGCAGCACTACCCTAACTTGCTCGTTACAACAGGGTTACACGATTCTCAGGTTCAGTATTTTGAGCCAATGAAATGGGTGGCAAAATTGCGAGAATGTAAGACAAACGACAATCTATTAGTCTTTAAAACGGACATGGAAAGTGGCCATGCTGGCGCATCAGGTCGTTTTAAAAGCTTAGAAGAAAAAGCCCTTGAAATGGCATTTTTTATAAATCTTTGCGATTAAACTTCTGCACAAGAAAACGCCTTAACGACATTAATCGTTAAGGCGTTTTACTATCTTCAGCAGATAGAATTAACGACGTTTATTACGGGCAGTAATAGTCGCTAAGAAACCTTTAAGCTCTTCGTCAGCCCAAGCTTGTGCTTTTGCTTCGCTTTCAAATCCTGTTTCAGATTTTGAAACTATCGTTTCTCTAGCCGTTTTACGACGCGTGATTTGTGCTGTCCATTGACCGTTTTCTTCAAGTAAACGGATATCAAATTTTTTGCTGTTGCTCATTTTTAAATCCTAGCTCATTTAACTATTCGTCACGACGTGACGAGAATTGGCGCTAGTTTACAGATTTATCGTCGTCGATGCTTGTAAATTTCTCAAAAGAGTGACAATTGACCGGAGTTCGAGATATGCCTTTCCCTGACTCAGGTTACTCACATAGTTTTGCTTTCTCGGTATATTCACATCGTGCCGTAGGTTTAGTACGGCGTGACAAAAAGATAGCTGAATGGGTAAATTTCTTTGCTTGTTTCTTTGCTTCACTGGCCATTTCAGCCACATCATGATGAGAGCTACAAATGCTCACGTCCGGTGCAACAACCCCTACAGCAAGACTTAACAACGGAAAAAAATGCTCTTCACCATTACGAGATTTTGCGTAAATACCAGACTGATTAAGATCTTGTTCGTTATAAAATTTACGTACTTCTCGATCAAACTCACTTAAGATCAACTGACAATGATGATGCCAATTTTCCCGTTCGAAAATAGCCACGAAATCATCGCCACCAATGTGTCCAACAAAATCGTTCGCTTGACAATAATTCTGCATTAGATTTGACACAAGAGCAATAATCGCATCGCCTTTTGAATAACCGTAAACGTCATTAAAAGGCTTAAAATTATTAAGATCGAAACAGGCAAAATAGAACTTGCGTTGCTCGCTAATCAAACGGTCAACATGGCGATAAATGGGTACGTTACCCGGTAATAATGTCAGAGGATTAGCATAACTTGCGTGCTTAATTTGCTGTTGTGTTAGTTGGCGTAATAAATCGCGAATAGACCCAATGCCCACATAATTATCTTGGTCGGTAATGATAAAATGCCATTGCAGTTGATCATCTTTTTCTGCCGTCACTG
Organism: Psychrobium sp. nBUS_13; assembly: GCF_051201665.1. Lineage (GTDB taxonomy): Bacteria > Pseudomonadota > Gammaproteobacteria > Enterobacterales > Psychrobiaceae > Psychrobium. The sequence continues at coordinate 3,031,658 of NZ_CP179210.1, forward strand.
TCTTAGATAATTCATCAAGGCGTGTATTAGCCTCAACAATGACAGGATGCTCATTCATCACTTCTTTGATGCGTTTACGTTCATTTAGCGCACGCCCATAAGGCGTTGAATAGAGTTCCAAAATATCATTTCGTAACATCATCCCCACAGGTTTTTTGCCGTCTAATACCGGAATCGAGTTTACCGTCGCGTGTTTATGAAAGTAATTCACCACATCCTTAGTTCGGGTATTCATGTGAAAGGTTTGAGCTGGTTGGAGTAATGAGCTTGCTGTTTGTTCTAATTGAGGCAGATAAAGCGTTGAGCGCTGATGGTTGCAGATAATTGCTGGGACGTCCCGCACAGGATACGATTCGGGACGTGCGAACAAAAAACCCTGTCCAAAACAAATACCCAAATCTTGCAATTGCTCAAATTCTTGCTCTGTTTCTATCCCTTCAGCAATGACTCGCGCATTGATTTTTTGACCAAGCGACAAAATACTTTTTACAAATTCACGCTTAACGGGATCAAGGTGCAGTTGATTAATAAAGTAATAATCAATTTTTACAAAATCAGGTTTAACTTGTGACCATAACTTCAAACCTGCATAGCCAGCGCCTAAATCGTCAACCGCAATACGAAAACCTAGATCGCGATAATGCATCAGCGCTTTTTGCAAAACAGACGGACTATCGATAGGGTATTTTTCGCTAAGTTCAATCACCACCTGCTCAGGTAATAATCCACTTTCTTTGACATAGGCTAATGTTTTGCCATGTGGATGATCGGTTTGCAAAAATATCATCGGACTAACGTTTAAAAACAAGAAACCACTGAGTTCTAATTGTGCAAAACGAGCGATAGAAATTTTTCGACAAACCAATTCAAGTTGCGACAATAGACCGCACTCTAGCGCCGTATCAAACAACATTTTCGGACTCGCTAATGGACTGTCTGATGGCCCTCGAATTAATGCTTCATAGCCATATAATTCACACTTATCAGTCGCATAAATTGGTTGAAATACAGCAGTTAGAGATTCTTCTTTAATTATTTTTGCTAACTCAACGCCTAGATTCATAATGGTTTTGTATTAGTTATCATTAGCAAAAAGTGTATTAAATAATCATGACATTAATGTGACAGCATCAAATCAGTAGATATGCAGAAAGGTTTTGAATAATATCGACAATATCCCTGTTATCTCTGATTATTCCTTAAAAATAGCGACGACGCATTGTGAATAATATAGCGCCAAGAAGCGCAAAAAATCCAACACTACCACCACCTGAATCGCCACCAGTCGGCGCTGTAGTTTTAGCTTTTACTGGATTTAAACTCGCTGCGGTATCAACAGTGGCATCTTTAATATCAACATTAGAAATACTCACAAAGTTTTCAAAACCAGCAACGGTACTACATTGCGCAGTCGTAAAATTATCTAATGGTGTTACACCACAATGCGTTAACCCTTGGATTTTCTCTAACACATCAAAACCACTAACCACTTGACCAAATACCGTGAAACCACCATTTTGGAAATCAAGATTTTCCGAGTTGTCTGCCATATTAAAAAACCACTGATTAGTGGCAATATTAGCATCGCTGCCAAGTTTTGCCATTGCAATAGTACCTTTAACGTTCGAATAAACAGGCTCATTAACAACAGCGGCTTTGGTATCTGCTTTCACCAGTTTCGCGCCATCATAGGTAAAACCGCCGCCTTGAACGATAAACCCTTTTACGCTGCGATGAATTACTGTGGTGTTATAACTACCATCATTGATGTAACTTAGAAAGTTAGCGACAGTCTTAGGCGTTGCATTATCAAACAAGTTAACTTCGACATTACCTTGCGATGTTTGGATTTCGACGATAGTTGCGAAACTTGATGCGGTGAACATGCTTAGTGATGAAGCGACTAACAATGATCTCTTTAAAAATTTTAAAGCCATATTTCTCTACTTTATTTTACATGCCTATGCACTTGGCTCAGGACGATTTTACAGGTACATGAACTATCGCCAAATTTAATACCAATTGCATTAAGTAAGTGATCTTGTTGTGCGTAGAGAAAATCAGCTAAAACAAGGCGCTCGATTGACTAATAGCTGGCTATTAGGATTGAGAGCAACGCCATTTTAGTTAATTTTAACAAGTACAAGTGGGCAAATATTTAATGCAATTGGTATAACAGTCGGTTAGGGATTTTTTTTCAATAAATCGACGGTTGAACCGTTAACAGAACTCATCTAGATATTCTTGTAGGTATTTTCCCGATACGCCATGAAATGTACCCAACAAAAATGTTTTTAAATTGCCAATGGCGATATGTACCCATGGTAGCCATTCATCAACCAAATGGCTTGGTGTTACCCTCGCTTCATGGTCCTGTGCTTGGTCAATTATATTCAGAGCAGCTAATGCATCAGAACGAACTTTCTGACCTAGTTTTAAGTACTTCTTAACAAACTTATCAACGCTAAAATGGCAAATACTATCAACTACTTCCATGGCAATAAATCCTGCCTTTTTCTCTTTACTTTCACAGGCGATTAATACATTCTTTTTTCCTGCTGCACCACGACCTCGTTTCCCTTTTTGTCTACCTCCAACAAGTGCATCATCTAGCTCTATTGTTCCACTCAATTGATATAAACTATCTCTGTGACCCATAGCACTTCTAAGTTTTTTTAAATTAGTCTCGCTGTTCGCCAATTGACTTCTATTAATTTGCTTAGTCTCAGTGCGGATATACTTCCCTTATCAGAGCCAAGAAAATAGATAGCCCAAAACCACTGGATTAAGGTGATTTTACTCCCATGAAAAAGTGTCCCTGCCGTGACTGCTGTTTGCTTTTTACATTGCGTGCATTCGTATAAGTGGCGACTGGCAATTTTATAGTTATGAGCATTGCCGCAACGCGGGCAAATAAAGCCATTTTTCCATTTCATTTCTTGTAAATATTCTAAGCAATCATCTTCAGTACTAAACTGTTTTTACCAAGCTAAAAAGCTTGCTTCTGGCATGTTCATGATTATCTCTACCTATACAGTGTGTTTATATATACAGTATAGTTCAATCCTGAGTTTTCTGCATAGGCATGTTATTTTATTTGTTATTTAAGCGCAACGAAAACGTCACTGGCACTGTCGTTGAAATCGACGGCAATCCAGCAAGCTCGCGCAGTTTTTCAATTCCTTTGACTAAATTAAAATCACCAGCTTTCACAAATACTGGCTTATTACTCGATACCAACAAGTTACCGTCACTCAATAAAGTGACACTCACATCGGCATTAATGGCTTGCTTTTCACCATGTAGACTTAGCGAAGCAGGCACTTTCATCATCGCAGTCTGATTTACAACTAATTTAGCCAGTGCTTTGCTAGGCAGCCTTGCGCTTAATGTCGCCTGTGGGAATTTATTTGTCTCAAATAAATGCTCTCCCATACGTGAATCACGTATGGATATTGCAGTATCAACTGACGATAAGTCGATAACTAATGAAAACGCGCCATTGTCTGTTAGCGTGCCATTGATATGGTTAAAGTGATGCGCTTCCATCACGTCACTTTTCTTCACCGAAACAAAGCTTAATGTTGAATTGTCTTTGTCTAATGCCCAGTCAGCATGTGCGGTATGACTTAGTGTCATTAACAGCGCTGCAGCAACGGTTGATTTAATCATTATTTCTCTCCTAGGTGGGCGGTCATACTAGCTGACACATTGGTAACATTCAAGCAATTCGCTCAATTTTTACCTTTGATTACAATTACTTATCAACCTGAACTCGGGATAAAAATTGAACTAATAGCCCACCTAGTGATCAGATCTTTCGAACAAGAAACGATTTAAACACTATAAACGGTGAGCGTATGGATAAGTTAGTTGAAATATTTTGTAATGTCGATGATTTTTTGTGAAGTTTTTATTCCTCAATGTGAAAAGCAATTACTGTCTGATGGAACGAGAAAGCGGCAGCGTAAAGGTCGAATGGCCACAAGTGAAGTGATGACTATCGTTATTTTATTCCATATGTCGAATCACAGAGACTTTAAAAACTATTACATCGGGTTCATTCAGCGTTTTTACAAAAAACAATTCCCATACTTGCTTAGTTACACACGATTTTTAGAAGTCATGCCAACGACATTAGTGCCGTTGTGCAGTTATTTTTCTGCGATTAAGGGGCAGCCTACAGGCCTTGAATTTATTGACTCTACAAGCATTAAAGTTTGCCACAATTTAAGAATCCCACGCCACAAAACATTTGATGGAATTGCTAAACGAGGTAAAGGGACTATGGGCTGGTATTTTGGATTTAAGCTCCATTTGATAGTGAATCACCTAGGGGAGATTGTTGCAGCGAAAATAACGGCTGCGAACGTGCATGATACTCAACCCGTTGAAGGTATGGCATCAGACCTGCCAGATAAACTCTATGCTGATAAGGGCTACATAAGTAAAGCATTAGAAAGTAATTTGCTAGAACAAGGAGTCACTTTAGTAACAAATGTGCGAAAAAATATGAAAGCAAAGGTACTGTCTATTTGGGATAGGGCCATGCTATCTAGGCGATTTATTATTGAAACAATCAATGACCAATTGAAAAACATTTCACAAATTGAGCATTCCAGACATAGAAGCATGAATGGCTTAATGTTAAATCTCATTGCTGGGCTTGTGGCTTATTCTCTGAAAGAAAACAAACCACAACTAAATATCACTGACGTTGAGATGAATCAGATCGTCGTTTCTTAAGCCGATCTCAGGTTTATTAATGTACTAGGGCGTGTTGATCTTTTAAGCCTAGTTTTTGAACAGCATAGTAACTTGGTATAATAATTTCTCCAAAAACAAAAACACCAAAGAAACTATGCCGCGAACAATGCTATCAAATGAACAGTAAAAAAAGCTATCTAATCTTATGATTTTTACAGGTCGTGTTTATCAAAAATATGACCACAGAAAAGCGTTTGAGGGAATTCTTTATAAGATTCGAACAGGCTGCCCATGGAGTGATATACCTGATTACTTCGGTGATTGGAGCGCTATTTATCGGCGATTTAATCTCTGGTCTAAGAAAGGTATTTAGGGCATTGAAAAATGACCCCGAACTCGAATGGGTATTTATTGATGGCACCATTGTTAAAGCACACCAGCATTGCGCTGGTGCGGCCACCGACAACACTCAATCCATTGGTAAAAGTGTGGCTGGAAATACAACAAAAATTCACATGGCGGTTGATAGTTATGGATTGCCCATTGAATTTACCCTAACAGGTGGTGAGGTTGATGATAGTAAAGAAGCGATAAACCTTATCGATTTACTACCAAGTTGTGGGTACATTATTGCTGATAAAGGATATGACAGTGAAACGATTAGAGAACAAATTAGCGATAAATTATCATTACCCGTTATCCCGAGAAAACAAAATTCAAAGGTTGGGAATACTGATATAGACTGGTGTTTATACAAATACCGTCACTTAGTTGACAATGTTTTTGCTCGCCTAAAACAATATCGAGGTATTGCGACAAGATATGACAAGCTGCAAGTAAATTATGAAAGCACAGTCGCCTTAGGATGCAGTATGATTTGGTTATCCATGAGTGTATAAATTATGAACTCAAAAGGTCAACAGACCCTAACAATTGATAACATTTTTACTAAAAAAAAAAGGAAGTGCTAATTAACTTAGCACTTCCTTTCTGTCGAATTCATCACTATTTGCTAACAACGTTAGCTTTTAGTTAGAAGAATGTCGCTTTGTACTCAACCCCCCAGAATGCTGGTTCTTTAACCATGCCTGTTAGGTTATTGAAATCAACACCGCCTGTGATGCTGTCATCATTGGTAATGTTACGGCCAAAGATTGCAACTTCGTGACTGTTGTTATCTGTATCCCATGCATAACCAACACGAACGCCGCCTTCAAGCATGTTGTCATCGTTGAACTCAACTGACTCATACAAGAAGAAGTTAATTTTGCTGCGGTATGCCCAATCAGTGTATGCAAAAATTTCACCTTCACCGAACTCTTTAGCGTAGCGTAAAGTAAAGTTAGCAATCCACTCTGGTGCATTAGGAAGGCTGTTGCCGTCAATGATTGCTAAGCCATCGCTATTTAATGGATCCGCGATTGTACAAGAACGACAGAATTGTACAGCTAGGTCGCTATCGTTAATTTCTGTCTTGTTGTAGCTCACACCAGCGGTCATTAATAGATCTTCAGTAATGGCCACTTCAGAGTCTACTTCAAAACCGTAACCTTTAGTGTTGTCAGCATTTAGAAGACGCGTAGTATTTGAACCACCACCAACAGCCGTTAGTTGTTGATCATCCATGGTGTAGTAGAACGTAGAAACGTTAACACGAGCACGATCTTCCCAAACGCTTTATTTAACACCAAACTCAATAGAGTGCAGTGTTTCAGAATCAGCGGTAGTAATATCATCACCGAAAGATACACGACCTTGGATAGATGGCGCACGGAAACCTTTTGCAGCACGTGCATATAAGTTTACATCTTCCGAGTAGTTATAGAACGCACTTAAGTCCCAGCTAACTTGTGAATCGTTAACATTTAATTTAGTAAGCGCTAAGTTAGCACCACCAAAGGCTGTTTGTGTACGCTCAGCTTCGAAATCTTTGTCATCATCAGTATAACGAACACCCGCAGTCACTTTTAAGCGATCTGATACATCATAATCAGCCGATGCAAAAACGGCCCACGCAGTTGTTTCTTGATTTTGGCGAGCAAAAATATTCTGAGCACCACCACCTAATGTATCGAAACCTAGGTTGTTAATGGTTAAGTCTTCTTTAAAGAAAAATACACCGTATTGGTAATCTAGTTTACCTAGCTCGTTTGAAGCAACACGGAATTCTTGCGTAAACTGAGAGTGGTCTGGAATTACGCCAGCACTTTCAGATGGAAATGGAATTGGCGTTTCATCGGTACGCGGGCCACTTACAGGTAGGAATACAGCGCCGTAACCACCGTCGATATCGCCCTGTGAGAATACTTCTACAGATTCATAACCTGTAATAGAGGTAACAGTGTGATCACCAAGGTTATATTCTAGATTTAAGCTAGCGCCTTGGTTATCGACAAACTGCTTAGAGCGGCTAGCGGCATCGTGGTAAACAGTTTCGTAATCGAAATCATCAACGAGATCATTGGTGCCCGGCTTAATGATATTTGCACGGAAGTTAATCGGTGTACCATTCATGTCGCGCCAGTGGTAGTTGAACAACGCGTTCATGTTGTCGCCTTCGTAAAGGAACTGAACACGACCAGCGATTTCTTGGTAACCGCCAACAACATCGTTTTGTTCAAAGCCTGGTGCTTTATTATCAATAAAGTTATCGCGAGATTGACGTAATAAAGAAACACGAGTTGATAACTCATCAGTCAAACCGAAACCCGCAGCGCCTTGAAGATCCATAGAGCCCCAAGTACCGTAAGATGCAGACACATAAGCGTCAAACTCTTGTGAAGGCTTAACTGAATCAAATTTTACAAGACCAGCAGATTTCTCACACATCAACACACAATTAATGTGACAAAAACCACACTTAATTCACGAATTATTGCAAGCTAGACCTAAACTTCATATTTGAATGCTTTAGCAGTGTGAAACATCCTATTAACCTATACAAAGTGTCAACTTTTAATTAATTAGATATAAACGCATTAATAAGAGTGCTTTTTCATATTTTTGATAAACATGTGCGGGTTTAATCACGCGCTGAGATTGACGGTCATATTCAACATCGAATGAATGCCCTTGGCGCCTCATTAAATCTTGTAATAACACACGGTTCATCACGGTAATAGTAAACACATGTATAGGTTTTATCTGCTTATCATCATAGGGACTGTAATAAGGACGCCCTGGGTAAATCAGGTCTAATATGCTGCGGCTTATTATCAAGTTGATTCAACATAATCACTTTTTCATTCAAAGCTGTAGCAATAGCATAAACATGAAGTGGTTTTGCATCAATGAGTTTAATACTTTCAATGCGCTCTTTTTTATTCGAACTGAGCTTTTTAACGACAGATTCAATTGCTTTTACTCGTGAATAAACATCGCTAGGAGTTACTGCTGCTTGTGCTGATAATGCCGATAAAAAACCAACGATGGCAAAAAATACTGATACATACTTCACTATAAGCCTCTCTTCTACATCCATAAAAATACATCAAATTAACTTTCTTTTTCCAACTTAACGCTTTACGACGCGATAGCAAGTTTAAAAACGTGCGTAAGTTAGAAAAACTCAGGGTTTCTTAAAAAATTCGCTAACAAACAAGTGGCAAAAATAACGATTTAGTAACCTAAAAAACTAATAAAAAACCAAGAAACACCAGCAACACACTGATTTAAAGGGCTTTAGGTTAATGGCAAAGACATTGCTATTCCCAATAAAAAGAAACGAAAATAGTAAGGAATAACAATGTCATTGGAAATTAAAAACTTATCACTTAATTACAACGGTAAGAAGCAAGCACTCAACAACTTAACACTTTCTGCTAATACTGGCGTGTTAGGATTACTAGGTCCAAACGGGGCAGGAAAATCCTCATTAATGAGAATTTTGGCCACATTAAAAAAACCAACCTCAGGCAATATTCTCTGGCAAGGTCACGATATTATCGACAAACCCGCACCTCTTCGTGAAGAGTTAGGTTATTTACCACAGTAATTTGGGGTTTATGAACAATTAACTGCCAAAGAGTTTTTGCACTATTTAGCAGGTTTAAAAGGACTTAAACATAATGATGCAGAGCAACGCATTATAGATTTACTTTCTCAGTTTAATCTCGCCCATGTCGCAAATTCGCCTCTCGCGAGCTTTTCAGGTGGCATGCGCCAACGTATTGGCATTGCTCAAGCGTTACTTAATAATCCAAAATTACTCATTGTCGATGAACCTACTGTTGGTTTAGAACCACATGAACGTTTAGTCTTTAGACAGCTAATCGCAGACATCAGCAAAGACGCACTCGTCATTCTATCAACACATATAGTGTATGATATTGAAACTATCGCTGATTCGATTGCAATAATGGATCAAGGACAGCTCATCAGCCACGATTCACCGGAGAAATTGATTCAAAAAGTCGCCCCTTATTGTTTTGAAATAACACTGCCACGAGAACAAGCTAAAGCACTGCAACCTCAGCTTAATGTCAGTCACAGTTTGCGCCAAGGTGAAGACATGACGCTTCATTTTGTTAGCACACAACCTATCCCAGCAAAGGCAATATCGAGAAGCTCAACATTAGAAGACGCCTATTTACATTTCGTCAATGGAAATGAGCCTGCCACTGAGTCTGTAAATACAAATATTGCGCTGGAGGCGTTATGAGCAATGTTCTTATAGCGAGTATTAAAGCTGACTTTAAGCAACGAATTCGACAATCAAGCTTTATCATTACTTTATTAGTAATGGCCTTGCTTACTGTATTATTTTTCCCGGCGCCAAGTGCCGACTATCAAACGTTAGTTATTAATGGTTATCGCGGTATATACAATAGTGCGTGGATAGGTATTTTCCTTGCTAGTCTTAATATCACTTTGCTACCAATTATTTGTTTCTATCTCGTGATAAAACACCATAAATAACGATCGACGATTACTGGTGTCTGAATTAATTGCTGCGACGCCCGTTAGTAAAACTCATTACTTGTTTTCTAAATGGCTGGTAAGTGTCATTATTTTAACGGCTATAATGGCGGTGATGATAACGATTAGTGTGTTAATGCAGCTTTATTTTGGTGAGAGTTACGCCATAAATCTATGGCAAATTATTTGGCCACAAATGGTGTTTGTGTTACCGCTATTGTTAGCCATTGCGTCAATTGCATTGTTTTTCGAAACTGTGCCTTGGCTTCGCGGTAGACTTGGAAACGTCGCCTACTTCTTTATTTGGGTTACAACGCTGGTCAAACTTGTTGCATCAGGCAGCGGTATATCTGTGATCCACACAAAAATTCAACAAGATATTGCAACACTGCACCCAGAAACAGCACTAAATTCTAGTATTAGTATTGGTACCAGCCTTTCATAAAACGAAGTTTCAACCTTTGTTTGGCAAGGTGCATCAATATCGTCAGACATATTTACCGATATATTGCCCATTATGTTTGCCACTAGTAACCGCCATCATTTTTTTGATCGCTTTACGCATAGTGACGCAGCTGTAAGTAAAACTTCTAATCATTTTGTTGATAAAAAACTGTCGATGATAGGCGCTGCTTGCGATGTGTTGTTTAAGAAAGTAACCAGTATTAGTGGGTTTACTCGTCAAATTAGACTTGAACTATTATTGTTAATCAAAGGTTTATCTAAATACTGGTATATAGCTATTATTGGTCTTAATATTGCTCAAGTATTTGTGCCGTTAGCAACACTCAGCCAAGCCATTATTCCGCTAAGCTGGCTAATGTGCGTGCTTATCTTGTCACCCATTGGTGCACGCTCGCACCTCAACAATACTGATTCTCTGTTAAGCTATTGCAATTTTTCCATCAACAAGCAGGCATTGAGCGTTATTTCAGCCGCCATTTTACTGTTATTGCTTACAACATCTGGTGGACTTATTCGATTATTGATGACGGGAGAGCTATTAATGGTCGCTCAAATGTTCATTGCGACCTTCTTTATCAGCTCTCTCGCTTTTTTCTGCGCGAGTTTAACGAACACTAATCGAACGTTCGAAGTTATCTACCCTGCTTTATGGTATTTAGGGCCGTTACATGCCGCGCTTTATCTCGATTATTTTGGTGTAAATAGCCAACTTAGCTGGCAAGCAAACATGCCGCTCTACTTTCTGGGCATCGCCATCTTGCTCTTTACGATTGGATTACTCAAATCTCATCGTAATTACATCTTAAGATAGTACCTTGTTGCGCTAAATTTGTTTACACTAGAGCCATTGAAAATCATTACTTAGGACACTCAATGGCTCAATTCATTTACTCAATGAATCGCGTTGGTAAAGTAGTACCACCAAAGCGACATATTCTTAAAGACATCTCACTCAGCTTTTTCCCCGGCGCTAAAATCGGCGTACTAGGTCTTAATGGTTCAGGTAAATCAACACTTCTCAAAATAATGGCTGGTTTAGATACCGACATTGAAGGTGAAGCGCGCCCGTTAGCTGACATTCGCATTGGTTATTTACCACAAGAGCCTGTACTTGATGAGCAACAAACGGTTCGTGAAGCGGTTGAAGAAGCGTTTAAAGAGGTTAAAAATGCATTGACTCGTCTTGATCAAGTATATGCTGAATACGCTGAAGAAGGTGCTGATTTCGACGCGTTAGCGAAAGAGCAAGGTGAACTTGAAGCCCTCATTCAAGCAACCGACGGCCACAACCTTGAGCACGCTCTTGAGCGCGCTGCCGATGCTCTGCGTTTACCAGAATGGGATCAAAAGATTCAAGTATTATCTGGTGGTGAACGTCGCCGTGTTGCGCTATGTCGCCTGTTACTCGAAAAACCTGACATGCTGTTACTTGATGAACCGACCAATCACTTGGATGCAGAATCAGTGGCATGGCTTGAACGTTTCTTACATGACTATTCAGGCACTGTTGTGGCCATTACCCATGATAGATACTTCTTGGATAATGTTGCAGGTTGGATTTTAGAGCTTGATCGTGGGCAAGGTATCCCATGGGAAGGCAACTACTCTAGCTGGCTTGAGCAAAAAGATGCACGATTAGCGCAAGAGAAATCTGGCGAAAAAGCGCGTCAAAAATCAATTGCTAAAGAATTGGAATGGGTACGTTCAAACCCTAAAGCGCGTCAGGCAAAAAGTAAATCACGTATGGCTCGCTTTGAAGAGCTTAATACCAATGATTACCAAGCGCGTAATGAGACTAATGAATTATTCATTCCACCAGGTCCTCGTCTAGGTGACAAAGTATTAGACATTACCAACCTAAATAAATCATTTGATGGCCGTGTATTAATCGATGATCTAAGTCTTAGCATCCCTAAAGGTGCCATCGTTGGTATTGTCGGTGCAAATGGTGCAGGTAAATCGACGTTATTTAAAATGATTACTGGGAGCGAGCAACCAAACAGTGGGGATATTACGCTTGGTGAATCTGTCGTTGTAGCAAGTGTTGATCAGTTCCGCGATGACATGAATGAAAACAACACTGTTTTCCAAGAAATTGCAGAAGAGCAAGACATTCTAACCGTTGGTAATGTGCAAATTCCATCACGTGCTTACGTTGGTCGTTTTAACTTCAAAGGTAGCGATCAACAAAAACGTATAAACGAATTATCCGGTGGTGAACGAAATCGTGTGCATTTAGCAAAGCTATTAAAAGCTGGCGGCAACATGATATTACTCGATGAGCCAACCAATGATTTAGATGTTGAGACATTGCGTGCACTAGAAGATGCCTTACTTGAGTTCCCTGGTTGTGCCATGGTTATTTCCCATGACCGTTGGTTCCTTGATCGTATTGCCACTCATATTTTAGATTATCGCGACGAAGGAAAAATCAACTTCTTTGAAGGCGCATATTCTGACTATGAAAAATGGTTAAAAGAAGAGCTAGGTGAAGCGGCTGTTAATCCCCACCGCATAAAGTACAAGCGAATCTCTTAAAGTTACTCTTAAAAAAGCGGCCAAATGACTATTCATGTGGCCGCTTTTCTATTTAAATTTTAAGACGATAGATTTGCTTTCGTTCGGCTGACCAGCTAACTTAATAATTAATTCTATTTCATCTTAGGTGGTGAGGTCATTATGCAAGATAAACGCATTTTTCAACGTGTCTTATTTAGTCATGACGCAAAATTAGTATGTAATGGTGAAAGTCACACCGTTCAAATCTTAGATTTGTCTTTACATGGATTCTTGTGCACTAAACCAGATGCGCTCAACGTGCGCCTAAAAGATGAAACGACGCTCATTCTAACCCTTGAACAGTGCCGAAAAATAGTCATGGAGTCCACCGTGGTACACGTTGAAAACTCACATCTTGGTATGAGTAGTCATCATATCGATATTGATAGTGTCAGTGAATTAAAGCGACTTATCCAACTCAACCTTGCTAATGACGATTTACTCAATCGAGAGCTTGCAATGTTGGCGCGCTAAACTAATGCAGTAATATTGTTTATTGGCCTTTTAAGTTAATACTAAGACGCTTGACGGCGCCCTACTTCCATTGCTTGACCTAAATCACTCACTTTTTCTACTGGAATAAAAGCTATTCCTTGATGGTTAGTGAGCTCTTTACTGTAATTCTTCTTTGGTAAGATAATAGTTTTAAAACCATTCAAAACCGCTTCTTCGACACGTTCAACGCCATTTCTTACCGGTCTCACTTCACCATTTAGTCCAACTTCGCCAAATGCAATCGTATCGTTTGGAAAGACAATTTCTTGATGGGACGACATCAAGGACATCACTAATGGTAAGTCACAACCAACATCTCTAGTTAAGTTAACACCGCCAACAACATTGGCATAAATATCTTTAAAGCCAATCATCACGCCCATTCGCGTTCGCATTATCGCCAGCAACATATTTAGTCGTTTATAATCGATACCAATAACACCACGTTCAGGTTTTTCTGACGTGCTGTCACTCACTAGTCCTTGCATATTAACCAACAATGTTCTGTTATCTTCGCTATACGCATAGGCCATGTTGCCTGTGGCTTCAACGCCGCTGTGCTCGAGATAAATGGCACTCGGGTTCGTCACGTCTTTCAAACCATCAGACATCATGGCAAAGGTGCCAATGACATTAATACCGCCATAGCGATTCTTATTAGGTTTCATGGTTCGATATTTAGCGTCAATTTCCGTTTCTAATTTAAACGCACCATCGATGATGTGACTTAATGTTTGCGGACCAGCAAAGGAACCATCTTTAGTTTCATGGCCAACTAAAAACACTGAAATACCATCGGCCTTCGCTTTACGAGTAAGAAATGCAGCACTCTCTTTGACTTGGGTAACACTACCTGGGCTATTGTCTAATGACGGTAAAAAGGCGGTTTGAATTGAATCAACAATCAAAAACTTGACGCTCAAACGATCACATTCGGCCGCTATTTCATCCACATCACCAGAGGTCATAATATTCACGTTATTGATATTAAGTCCTAAACGAACCCCGCGTGCTTTGACTTGTTCAGCACTTTCTTCACCAGTAACATACAACGTCGGCATTGATTGTGAGACAAAACAAGCGGTTTGAATCAAAATGGTACTCTTACCCGCGCCAGGTGAACCAGAGAGTAAATTTACCGATCCGTAAGCGGTGCCGCCCCCCATCAGTCGGTCAAGTACTTTAGAGCCAGAACTAAATCGTGCTACTTCAGAGTCTTTTACATCAGAGAGCTTTTTAGATTGAGCACTCGCAGCACCAGCGTAACCTGAACGCGCAGTCGTCTTAGTGCTATGTGTTGCTTGCGTTGGGCTTTTTGCGGCTTTAAATTCAACAATTGTATTCCATTGACCGCATTCACTACATTGCCCTTGCCAGCGTGGATACCCGTCAAATCCACAATCTGAACACATATATGACTTTTTCTCTTTAGCCATGACTACTTTCCACTCATTTATTGTCTGTTTCACTAATACGCTCTATCATACTGTAAAGCATAATTTATTGATAAGAATTACCTGTACTTTCTGAGCCATCAATACCTAATTTATTGCAGTAGCATTCCATACTCGTATTCGGAAATAATAATTAGTGCCACAGAAACGTAGAACAGGCATAGATATTGCTCTGCAATACTATTTCTGCCGTTTCCACAGCTAATCGCCAAATTAGTGACATTAGAGGCTCGGAAACAGTGTTAACACCATGAAACTTGGATTTTAGTACCACTATGTCTTTAGACGATGACAAAGCATTTATTAAAAAGCTGATCCCGTATTATCAGGACTCGAACTTTAATGAAAGATTCGAGCATGTAACCCGTGATCTTTCTAAATCACGACGCTTTTTAGTCAAAATGGAAATTAACCGCCTTTTCAATGACTGTAATCGCGTTATCGATTTACGTGGCCGTGTGGATGCTCCGTGCTTTGAGCACCCTCATGACGACCTCATTCATTACCTAGATGATGTGGCGTTAAATCTATTTGAAGAATCAATATCTGTATTTGGCAAGTTTACCGTCGGCGTTTTTGAAGAAGTGACTAACGCTAAAAATAGTTATCGAGAAAAACAACAAAGAGAAGATAACGAACGCCGCAACGAATTAAAAAGTAAAAGGCAAAGTGCGACAAAAGAAACAACGACTGAAACTATCGCTGCACCTGAAGAAATTGTTATTCCTCCCAACTTTGCGCAGAAAGTTAGTTTAACTAATTTAAATCCGCGAATCGAAGAGCGTATTAATATACTTACTCGCGTCAAAGTCCGTTTAGCTAATGGTCGAACAATTCACGGTTTAACAACAAATATGTCGACGTTGGGTGCGAAAATAAAGCTGACAAACACCTATAAAATCGCGCTCGGCGATTTACTCTATGTTGATTTTGTTGAAATTGAGCAAACTGGAGAAGACATTGTATCCCTTGACCTAACTTACAAGGTCATAGACGTAATTTCCAATGGTGATCAGCACTGGTTTAATCTCCATCGTGTTCACCAACAGGCCGATGTCGACGCTGTTTTAATAGCATTTATCAAAAAAGAACGACCGTCGAGCACTACCGATGTAGAACATATTATTGAAGGAGTGCGTTCTTTAGGATACCAATATATTTATCTCAACAAGATGTCGGGTTTACCAATATTCTTCGAGCAGCAAGATGACTCTTATGTGCCAATGTTTGCCTTAAGTAATTTTGAGAACAAAAACTTGCTTAGCTATTGGCAGACGCACAACAATATGTTGCGAATTGCGTCACTGGTTTCTCACCAACGTATCAAGCAGGCATTGCAAACAGGACAGCCTGATCAGCCCATTTTAATATTCTGTTTTACTCATATTGCTAAGGGTCGAAAATTTTTCTATAGCGCCACGGAGCAAGAACTAAAAGAAAGCGGCCTTACCGATCTCTTTATGCAATTTGGCGCAAGCAAAGAGAGTTGGAAGGTTTATCAACTTTACGTTAATGATGTCAAAGATTACGAATGGCATATGCCTGATATATTGCCGCAGCATTTAATTAGCAAAGAAAAGTCGACCTTAGAGCAGCACAAACATCTCCTAAAGCTCCATGATATTGAAGTCTCGGCGTATTTATTTGAGATTTCGACTGGCGATAATTTTAAACATTACCGCATGCGTAAACCGCAAGAAACGCGTATTAATTTGCTACAGAAGTTTGGTCATAAAGATGCGAAAGATGCTGGAATTAAGCTTATTGAAACCAGTAATATGACGATGAGCAATCGACGTGAAGATAGGTTTAATTATCAAACCAAGCTCACGATATTACATAAGCGTAAACAATATACCGGCACGAGTGTCGATTTCTCAGTGCACGGAATTCAAGTTAACTTGCGTGACACGTTTGAAATACAAAAAGGCGATATCATAAACTTGGTTATCCCGATTTTTAATAAGGCAGCCAAACAGCCTGAAGACACGGTTTTATATTATGAAGTGATGCGAGTGGCCAATGAAGGAAAAATCCTAAATCTGAAAATTTCAGTGACACCAGAAACTGAGTTTGGGCCTAAAGCCGTCTACCGGATAATCAAAAGTAACCAACATAAACTCACTGCGCAAATCGCGCCACCAGCTAATTTTACAAAATCACTTATCCTGCAATATTGTCATTACTTAAGCTCGTTGATAATCATCATTTCAAAAGTGAAAAATAGCTACAAGATTTCACAAATAGTAACGCCTCCGCAGCATAGCTCATTATTCAATCTTTTTTCTGTGCTATCACCACTTGATAGTCACTGTGATATGGCACCTATTTCACAAAATAATCTATTTAAAGAAATTTTTACCAACACCTTAAAACAATTAGGGGTAAATGCGCCGGCGGCTTGTAAGGAAGTGTACATTCAATTGATTAGTGAAGGAAAAAATTATCGTACGCTAACCCATCACTTTGATAGTTTTAAAAGCCCTCAAGAGCACTGTGAATTTATGAGTTCAGCGAGCAAGGAAGGTCAACTGTTTGCGCTGCGCATTAGCATGAATCGCAGCCCTAAGATGAACTATAAGACCTTTTCTCGTGAGATTATTTACGCCGCCAAACAAGCAAGTTATAAAACTCGCCAACTGCAAGCAGAGCTCGATGCAGTGATTGCCACTGCAGAGATTGTTGATATTTTACCTGAAATAAAACAACGCTTTAATTGTCATTAACTCGACAGTAGCGCTATCACACTGCGTAAATCGCCACAATTTATTGCCACGTCAGCCTGCTGTTGAACAACAGGTTTGGCGTGATAAGCGATTCCTAACGCCGCTTTTTTCATCATCACTAAGTCATTTGCCCCATCGCCGATGGCAATGGTTTGTGATAATTCAATATCATATTCTTTGGCAAGCGCCTCCACCGTATCAGCTTTAACTTGCGCATCAACGATAGTACCGGCCACTTCACCTGTTAATTTTCCATCTTCGATGACTAAGGTATTTGATACCGCCGCATCAAGTCCTAATTGCATTTTTAAATTATCAGCAAAATACGTAAAACCACCTGAGGCAATTGCGACACGCCAGCCATGTTGTTTAAAAGATTTTGCAAGATCGGCCATACCCGGCATCAACGGTAAATTATTGGCAATTGAATCGAGTAAAGAGACCTCAATGCCTTTTAATTTGCTAACTCGTGAGCGCAAGCTTTCAGAGAAATCTAACTTACCTTGCATTGCAAGCTCAGTAATTTCAGCAACTTGCTCACCAACATCAGCGAGTTTTGCAATTTCGTCGATACATTCAATGGTAATACTGGTTGAATCCATATCTAAAACCACTAAACCAGGCTTTAATAAGGTCGGTGGTTTTTCATCGATTTCAATAAGGTCAACGTTATTTTCATTACAGTGCTGGGCAATGCATTTATACTCAGTCAATGACAATCGCTCACTTAAGCAAACAGATATTTTTTCGACACCAAGGTGAATAGATAATGGACTTACCGTCCAATCTTGATTTGGGATCAGCTTACAAAAAGCCTCAATAGTAGTTTGATTAAAGGTTGCGCTTAATAAAACAAGTTGCTGAGAAATTGCTGGAATGACGTCATCGTTAGACGAAAGGGTTAATCCTTCAATAGTCTCATTACTCCATACAGCGCGAACCTTCCCTTGTGATATTTCAATTCTAGAATCTGCTGAAAAGCCCTCGTTAATCAACTGAAAAATATTCTGACTGGGCGTAAGATTAAATTGTTTTTGTGACACGAAACCGTTCCTGATTAGCTAATTGACAACATTGTCGGTTAAACTAACAAAAATAATGTCTATTGAACATGCCCAATAAGTCTGTTTTATTTATTAGGTATTCCATTACTTCATAGACAACGCAGTCAAATATGCTTTAATTTAATATCAAGGACACAACACAAGGACAGTGTGATTGGACATTCTATGAAAAAGAACTCATTAAATAAGCAAATAATCATCAGACGCTTGTCGCAAATATCTTTGGCATTAGTGCTTATTGCAGCCCTTGCATCGCTATTATGGCATTCGCAGGAGCAGTCAAAAGAAATGCGCGCACAGCAAGAAGAATCAATGGCTGCGATTCTAAAACAGCAATTGGCACTTGCTGCGACCATGGGGTTGAAACTTAATGATCAGCAACAGCTTCAATGGTTGGCACAAACATTAAGTGAATCACCGCTGATTAATGGTGTTTGGATCCACCGCAGTGATGGCACCTTGATGGCAGAATCAACCGTACAAACTCAGCAACCGACATTGATGCTTGCCGCTGAAATACGTCAAGATAAGTTATTAGGCTATTTACGATTACGTTTGAATCAAGATGTCTTTGTACAACCCATTGTTGAAATTCAAAAACAGCAACAAGAATGGCAGCGTTGGTCACTACTTTTAGCGGGGCTGATAGGTATTTTGTTAGCACGAGCATTATCGCAAAAACGGGCGAAGTATCAGCTGAGAGATTTACTCAATAAGTATCGCCGTAAAGAGCGAAGTGAGCAACAAGAAGCCAATGAATCGACGTAATACAAAAGATATAGTCATTACCGTTATTTAGGCATAAAAAAGCCAGTGACATGTCACTGGCTTTGTTGTTTACAACAATAATTAGTCTTTTAATAAAGACTCAAGCGTTAATTCAATCATGCCGTTAAACGTCGTTTGACGCTCTTCAGCGGTTGTTTCTTCACCAGTACGAATATGGTCAGATACCGTAACAACACACAGTGCTTTCGCGCCAAATTCAGCAGCAACACCGTATAAGCCAGCAGCTTCCATTTCAACACCCAATACGTTCATTTTCTCAACCGTATCAAACATGCTTGGTTGTGGCGTATAGAACAAATCAGCAGTGTAAACGTTACCAACTAATGCATCGATGTTGTTCTCTTTAGCCGCTGTTACCGCATTGTGTAGTAGACCAAAGTCAGCAATAGCAGCAAAGTCATGATCTTGGAAACGTGCACGGTTTACTTTTGAGTCAGTACAAGCCCCTTGTGCAATGATGATGTCACGCACTTTAACGTCTGTAGAAACAGCGCCACAGCTACCAACACGTACTAAACGCTTCACGCCATATTCAGTAATTAACTCTTTCGCGTAGATAGAAATTGAAGGGATACCCATACCAGTACCCATAACAGAAATGCGCTTGCCTTTGTAAAAACCTGTGTAACCAAACATGTTGCGTACATCAGTTACTTGCTCAACATCTGTTAGAAATGTTTCAGCAATAAATTTAGCGCGAAGCGGATCGCCCGGCAATAAAATATCTTCTGCAAATGCACCTTCTGGAGCGTTAATATGCGGAGTCGCCATAATAAGTTAACCTTAATAATTAATTATAAAAATGATTTACCATATGCCAGTGGCGGTAAACCTAAATAGGATGCAATGCTTTGACCAATATCGGCAAACGTATCACGTTTACCCACACTTCCACCCTGCATTGATGGGCTATAAAAAATAACAGGAATATGTTCACGTGTGTGATCACTACCCGGCCAGCTTGGGTCACAACCGTGATCAGCTGTTAGTACTAATAAATCATCATCGGCCATTTGCGCGATAAACTCCGGTAAACGGCTATCGAAATACTCCAACGCACTCGCATAGCCAGGAATATCACGGCGATGACCGTATGCTGAATCGAAATCAACAAAGTTGGTAAATACAATGGCATTCTCAGACGCCGCTTGATGTGCTTTTAGCGTTTCATCAAATAAATCCGCAAGGCCTGTTGCCTTCACTTTTTTCGTGATGCCTTGTTGCGCATAAATATCAGCAATTTTACCGATGCTTACCACTTCATTGCCGGCTTCTTTAGCAAAATCTAGCAATGTTTTAGACGGCGGTAATACAGATAAATCACGACGATTGCCAGTGCGCTCGAATGACGTGCTGTCTTTGCCAACAAATGGACGAGCAATAACTCGGCCGATGTTATATTCATCTAACACATCACGGGCCGCTTCACACACTGCTAATAAGCGCGCTAAACCAAAGGTTTCTTCATGGGCAGCAATCTGAAATACACTGTCACTAGAGGTGTAAAAAATAGGTTTGCCAGTCGCCATGTGCTCTTCGCCAAGCTCTTCTAAAATAGTTGTACCTGAACCGTGACAATTTCCTAAAACGCCGGGTAAATCACAACGTTTAATGAGTTCATCAATAATTACTTGTGGGAATGAGTTTTCTTTTTCAGTGAAATACCCCCACTCATATAACACTGGGGCACCTGCAATTTCCCAGTGACCACTTGGCGTATCTTTACCGGTACTAATTTCTGCGGCAAAGCCGTATTGACCGATTGGTGAATTTTCTTGGTCATTACCTTGTGGGAAATAACCAGAGCTATCGAAACACGCATGAGACAAACCGAGTTTTGTCAGTGTTGGAATATTTAGTGTGCCTTGACGATTCACATCGGCAGTGCCGGCAGCACAAGCTTTTGCAATGCTACCTAAGGTATTTGCGCCAACATCGCCAAACGTATCGGCGTCATCGCTGGCACCAATACCTAACGAATCTAACATCATAATAGTGACGCGTTTCATAACTTATTCTTCCGTCAATTAGTAGCCAGTGCTTTGAACACTTGGCTGTTGATTATTTAATGTCGCAATTAAGTTGCCTAACAAGCTGCTGGCACCAAATCTAAAGTGTGCTGGGGTAATCCACTCACTTGATAATATTGATTGTGTAAGCGCCAGATAATCTGCAACATCTTGCGCGTTTTTCACGCCGCCGGCGGCTTTAAAGCCACAGGTTTCGCCAGTGTCTTTAATCGCGTTAAGCATTTGCTCTGCCGCTTCTAATGTCGCATTAACAGGCACTTTACCCGTCGATGTTTTAATAAAGTCAGCACCGGCATTAATTGCAATTAAACTGGCTTTTTTAATGAGCTCAGGCGATTTAATTTCACCGGTCTCTAGAATAACTTTAAGTGCTACCTTATCGCCACATGCATCCTTACAACCGCGAACAAGTTGTGCGCCAACCTCTTCGTTGCCAGCTAGAAATGCGCGATAAGGAAAAACAACATCGACTTCATCAGCACCCGCTTCAACAGCGGCCTTTGTTTCAGCTACCGCACTATCAACATTATCATTTCCATGGGGAAAATTAGTGACCGTTGCAACTAATATGTCTTCTGCATTTAACGCCTTAAGTTGTGCTTTTGCCGATTGAATAAATGCAGGATAAATACACACTGCCGCCGTTTTACCAGCGTCGCTTATTGCTTGACGACATAACGCTTGAACTTTTTCAGGCGTATCATCTTCGCTTAACGTGGTCAGATCCATCAACTGGATGCCGTAACATGCTGCGCGTTCTAAATCAGTCATTTTAGTTTTGTTTACTCTCGATAGTCCATATATGACCCTATATTCGCGGTCACTTCAATAACTCTCAATTTAGCGAGTTTTAGCGATAGTTACCATCATCAAGATCACATTTGTTAGAAAAAGCAGGCAGGAAGTTTTTGTGGCATGAAGCAAGTCAATAAATTACTATATTTCAAATAATTGTTTGGCATTAGTGGTGGTAATTTCAGCAATAAAATCTACTGATGTATTGTGTAATTCACTAAGATGTTGAGCAATAATTGGAATGCGTTTCGGGTGATTAACCTGACCTTGAAATCCACTAACCGGCATATCGGGACTGTCAGTTTCTAACAATAAAGATGCTAGCGGTAATTGTGCAACCGTGCTTCGTGTTTTCTGTGCTCGCTCATAGGTAATAACGCCGCCAATCCCAATGTAAAATCCAAGTTTAATAAACTCGTTGGCCTGTACAAGACTACCACTAAAACCGTGAATAACACCGCCCTTGGGTAACTGATATAAACGCAGGTATTTAAGCAAGATATCAAGCGCTTTATGACCATGACAAATCACGGGCAGATCAAGCGACTTTGCCAAGGCTAATTGCTGTTTTAATACATCAACTTGCAGATGCTGCGGCCAGTCAATAGCACCATCCAATCCAATTTCACCAATGGCCACAATGTTCTCTCGTTGATGCGTCGCTAAATTAGCCAACATCGGTAGCTGATTGTCATCAGTCAAAAAATGAGGATGCATACCCAATCCGCAATGGATATTGGCGAATTTGGAAGATAAGTCGAGTGCCTTTTGCCAATTACTGCCATCAACGCTGGGTACGATAAATTGGTTCACACCAACATCAGTACTTTGGGCAAGCACAGTATCAATCTCTCCCATACGAGAGAAATCAAGATGACTATGTGTATCGATGAATTGATGTTTCAAAGCGTTATCCAGAATATCGTAAAACAATAAAATAGTAGATTAGCGCCACACTTTTCAACGTGGCAACTCCCCCCTTTATTTATCGTTTAAATCACCGATTGTCCAATAACAAAATCATGGATGATTTTTTAGTATTTTCCGCAGGGATGCGGATGAAATACGGTATTGAAAAGACAATCTGTTATTTAAAATAAGCGATAAATTCTGGGGGCGCCTTTCTTTTGGTTACTTTTCTTTGGCGACGCAAAGAAAAGTAACTGATGTGCAAATAGAATACTCAAAGGAGTATAGAAAACCATTTGCACATCATAATTTCAACTACATCCAAGTTAATCAGTCAGTATATATGACTGTGATTCCACCATTTAATTAATTCTCGCGTGTTTCTCTAAACGTAATCTCAGGGTAACGTTCATAAGCAAGGTTTAAGTTAACCATAGTCGGTGCGATATAAGTAAGGTTATTACCGCCGTCTAACGCTAGATTGTCATGTGCTTTCTTTCTAAATTTCTCTAGTTTAATCGGATCATCACAGTTAACCCAACGCGCTGTAGCAACATTAATAGGCTCGTAAATGGCCTCGACTTTGTATTCAGATTTAAGACGAGCAACAACCACATCAAACTGAAGAATACCAACCGCGCCTAAAATCAATTCGTTTGAACGCAGTGGTCTAAATACCTGTACAGCACCTTCTTCTGATAATTGGATCAAGCCTTTTTGAAGTTGCTTCATTTTCAGTGGATCTTTTAGCAAGATACGGCGGAATAATTCCGGAGCGAAGTTTGGAATACCACTGTATTTAAGCATTTCACCTTGCGTGAACGTGTCACCAATTTGAATGGTACCGTGATTGTGCAAACCGATAATATCACCAGAAGTCGCGCCATCAGCATGAGAGCGATCACCCGCCATGAAGGTCAAAGCATCAGAGACATTAACATCCTTACCAATACGCACGTGCTTCATCTTCATGCCTTTTTCATACTTGCCAGAGCAAATACGCATAAAGGCTATTCTATCGCGATGTTTAGGATCCATGTTTGCCTGAATCTTAAATACAAAGCCTGTAAATTTCTCTTCAGTCGCTTCTACTTCGCGTTGTTCAGTAATTCGGTTAACTGGTGCAGGAGCCCAGTTCACAAACCCATCTAGCATATGGTCAACACCAAAGTTACCCATTGCCGTACCGAAGAATACTGGTGTTAATTCGCCTGCTAAAAACATTTCTAAATCAAATGGATTAGAAGCACCTTGCACTAACTCCATGGTTTCACGCAGCTCTTCTGCATAATAACCAATGGCTTCATCAAGTTCAGGATTATCAAGCCCTTTAATAGAACGAACTTCTTGAATTGTATGGCCTTGTCCCGTTTGATATAAAACAGTTTCGTCGGTCAACAGGTTATAAATACCTTTGAATTCTTTACCCATACCGATTGGCCAAGTAATTGGTGCACAAGCGATGTTTAATACATCTTCCACTTCATCCATTAGCTCTAACGGATCGCGTGTATCACGGTCAAGCTTATTCATGAAGGTTACGATTGGAGTTGTTCTTAAGCGCGTAACTTCCATTAATTTTATGGTACGTGCTTCTACACCTTTTGCTGCATCAATCACCATTAAACATGAATCAACAGCGGTCAGTGTACGATAAGTATCTTCCGAGAAATCTTCATGTCCTGGTGTATCTAGTAAATTTACCAGACAATCTTTATAAGGAAATTGCATCACCGAGGTAGTAATCGAAATACCACGCTCTTTTTCCATGTCCATCCAATCGGATTTTGCGTGTTGACCAGATTTCTTACCTTTGACGGTACCCGCTTTTTGCAAAGCTTGTCCGAATAATAATACTTTTTCGGTAATCGTTGTTTTACCCGCATCCGGGTGAGAAATAATCGCGAATGTACGGCGTTTATTTACAGAAGTCTCAAAAGGCGTCATAGAAATCTCTAAGCAGTCAATCAATGAAAAATTAATGGGCGCGATTATAACGGATTTTAGAAAGCAATGTGTGATGTTTTGCTAACTCTGTTGCATTGATATACCCAAACTACTTGAAGATGCACCTTTCAGAGCTTGGCTATATAATCAAAACATGTGTTTAAATTTATTTGCATCTATAAAAAATCGTGATAAGTTAATTCACACACCTAGAGCTAATGCTCTAACCCAAAAAATTACTCGTCTAACAAATAGATTTATAACGATAATAATAAGGAATCAACTATGTCTAGTGTTGCAGAATACAAAGAAATTTTAGCTAATAAGTTTAACCCAAGTGCCGCAGCAGGGCTTAATGAAGTTTTTCAGTTCGACCTTGAAGGTGAGCTATTTCATCTTATCGTTGCCGATGGCAGTTACGATATTTTAGAAGGTGAGTATGACGATCCTTCTGTAACACTTCAACTTAAAAGCGCTACACTAAAAGGCTTATTAGATGGCAGTGTTAACGGAATGACAGCGTTTATGATGGGTAAAGTTAAAGCCATTGGTGACATGATGTTGGCGACTAAACTAACTCAACTGTTTCCAGCATAAGCGCTATTACACAGCGCCTTAAATAAAGCGCCAGTCGATGACTGGCGTTATATTATCCAAATGAGAAATAACTCATGATAATCGCATCTTCTTTTCCCGTTTCGGTGGGATAATAATTAATCCGTCTATCAACTTCATTAAATAACATCGATTGATATAGCTTATGAGCAGTAGTATTTGACTCTCTGACTTCAAGCCAACAACTCATTGCTCCTTTGTCGGTGGCTTGTTCAATATAGTGACTGAGCAGCTCTCTGCCCAATCCTTTCCCTTGAAAATTAGGATCAATACAAATCTCGATTAACGATGATTCATCTAATACTATCTCGCCAATATAAAATCCCGCCAATTCTCCAGCAACGTAAAGCGCGCTATTAAAATAGCGTTTAGCTAAACACGACTCCATCACGCTTTGAGACATCGGATGGCTTTGTGCTCGTTGCTCAATGGCGTAAATATTTGGCACATCTTTTAGTAAAAAAGGCTTAAAGATATGGCTCATGATTGAGCGCTCGATAATAACTGCCATAATTGTTTTTTTAACGATGGTGAATTAAACAACGTGTCCAGCGATGGCAACAACAGCTTGTTTTCCTTCAGTACCAATTGTGAATTAGTTTCATGCACCTGCCATTCAATGGCTTTGTCGTGTTTAGCGACGTACTCTAGCGCTCGCTCTAATTCTTTGACAAGAAACGCTGGTTGCGCGGTAAGCGTCTCAGGAAGAACGTAATCGGCGTTAGGCTCTTTAATCGCTTCGCAGCTGTTCGCTGTAGTCTCTGTTTGTTTCTTTAGGCCAGTTAGTAATTCGACGCTAGCAGGCAAAGATGTTTCTTCAGGTGTGGCAAGCTCTTGAGATGAACTATGTTGACTCGGTACTTGACGATATTGCCATGGCGTAATACCAATACCTTTGAGACAATGCTGTTGTAGCGGCGTTAATTGAAGGCTCATTAAATAATCCAACTCAAAGAAAATAGAATTGCATTCTACGCGATTTAAGTAATGTGCCCAAATAAAAATTCACCGCCAATTATTGTTGGCTTATCTCTCATTTCACTTTCTTAAACAGACAATAATTAAAAGCTTGGTCAGTATCAAATGGCGTACGATGCGTTTCTTGGTGATGACTAATTAACTCAAAATTATCGCTTAACCGTTCACTTAATGTCTGCCAGTTATAGGGTCTATTGATCTTTTGAGTTCGTTTTTGCAGCAATTAGTTTGAGGTTTCTACAAGGCAGAGCCTATGTGGTGTAGCTGGCTCGATAATAGCTCCTGCATTATCCTAATGAGCTACACCCCTGTAGCAATACACGAATAGGCGATAACGCCGTAGAAATAACAAACAAATGCTGTCCGTTGGATTCACCTAAAAGTATTTTGTGCGGCGTTATTCGTCATTCACTGGGGTAAACCCAGCATCAATCCTCATGCATCGCCCACAAGGATGTGGGTGCTTATGTTCAGTCTGGAACAATGAACATGTGCTCAAAACACTTTTAGATTGAACAAAATTCGAACCACAAAGGTCAACAGACCCTATTAATTAATTGGAATACCACTACATTGCGTTGGCCCGCCAATGTCAAATGTTGATATTACCGCACAACCCCCAACCTTAAGGGCTTTATTGAGTTGTTTGAGATAAACAAGTTGCGTTGAATCTTCAGTTAAAAAATGAAAAACAGCGCGATCATGCCACAAACCAAAACTGTCGGTTTCAAAGTTAAATGTCAGCAGATCTGAGCAGTGCCATAAAACACAACTTAACGAGTTTGAGCTCGCGTTCTTCGATAGATTTTGCTTTGCGATATCTAAGGCTTGCTGCGAAATATCTAACACTGAAATATTACGATATTGCCTACTCACTAATTGCTCAACTAAACAAGAAGCACCACCACCAATATCAATAATCAATGTTTCCTTTTGGCATGCCTGTTCTATCAAAGTTAAAGAAAGGTTGGCTGATGATTGAAACCAACTCATACCAATTGCATTAAATATTTACCCACTTGTACTTGTTAAAATTAACTAAAATGGCGTTGCTCTCAATCCTAATAGCCAGCTATTAGTCAATCGAGCGCCTTGTTTTAGCTGATTTTCTCTACGCACAACAAGATCACTTACTTAATGCAATTGGTATCACTTTTTCAACGGCTTTTGTTTGATATATCTGCTGCCAATGCTCTTGCTTGTTCATTACAATATTGTCCTCAAAATAGCCATAAAAAAACCCCGCTAGATAATCTAACGGGGTTTTATAAAGAATCTAACGATTAAGAAGAATTACTTCTTGTTAGCTTCTTTAACGTCAGCAATTACTTGCTCTGCTACGTTTTGTGGACAAGGCATGTAGTGTGAGAACTCCATAGAGAACTGACCACGACCTGAAGTCATTGTACGTAGTGAACCGATGTAACCGAACATTTCAGATAAAGGAACATCACCTTTAATACGAACGCCAGTTGCGCCAGCCATTTGATCTTTGATCATGCCGCGACGACGGTTTAAATCACCAATAACGTCACCAACATGGTCGTCTGGCGTAAATACGTCAACGTGCATGATAGGTTCGATTAGCTGTGCACCCGCTTTAGGGATAGATTGACGGAAAGCGCCTTTTGCAGCGATTTCGAACGCAACAGCTGATGAATCCACGGCGTGGAAACCACCATCGTATAATTCAACTTCAACGTCTAATACTGGGAAACCAGCTAGAACACCTTCGTCCATCATTGAGGCAAAACCTTTCTCAACAGCAGGGAAGAATTCTTTAGGTACGTTACCACCAACAACAGATGAAGTGAATACGAAACCTGTACCCGGCTCACCTGGCTTGATGCGGTAGTCGATTTTACCGAACTGACCAGAACCACCAGATTGTTTCTTATGCGTGTAAGAATCTTCAATTGGTTGTGTGATTGTTTCACGGTATGCAACTTGTGGTTGACCAACTTCTAGCTCAACACCGTAAGTACGACGTAAGATATCTACTTTGATGTCTAAGTGAAGCTCACCCATACCAGATAGGATAGTTTCACCTGAATCTTGGTCTGTTTCAACTTTAAACGTTGGATCTTCTGCAACCATTTTACCGATAGCGATACCCATTTTCTCAGTAGAACCTTTATCTTTAGGCTTAACAGAGATAGAGATTACTGGCTCAGGGAATACCATCGCTTCTAGGATGATTGGATCTTTAGGATCACATAATGTGTGACCAGTTTGAACGTTTGATTTCATACCAACGATAGCGATGATATCACCAGCTTGTGCGCTAGTTAATTCGTTACGATCATCAGCTTGCATTTCACACATACGACCAATACGCTCAGTTTTACCTGTAGCAGCATTAAGGATCGTGTCGCCTTTCTTAAGTGTACCTGAGTAGATACGTACGAATGTTAGTGCGCCGAAACGGTCATCAGAGATTTTAAAGGCTAGTGCTTTAAAAGTCTCATCTGGAGATACAGTTGCAACTGCACCTGTCGCTTCACCTTCTTCATCAGTTAACGGTTGTGGGTCAACTTCAGTAGGGCTTGGTAAGTAATCAACAACAGCGTCAAGAATTAATTGAACACCTTTGTTTTTGAATGCACTGCCACAGTATGTTGGGAAGAAGTCCATTGTACGAGTACCTTTACGGATACAACGTTTGATGTCTTCCATAGAAGGCTCTTCACCTTCCATGTACGCTTCCATTAGGTCATCGTCTTGCTCAACAGCAGTTTCGATTAGCATTTCACGGTATTCTTCTACTTGGTCAACCATGTCCGCAGGAACATCTTGGATTTCGTAGTTTTCTGGAAGACCTGTGTCATCCCAAACCCATGCTTTACGAGTTAGAAGATCAACAACACCAACGAATTCATCTTCAGTACCAATTGGTAGAACCATTACTAGTGGGTTAGCAGCTAGTACGTCTTGAGTTTGCTTAACAACGCGGTAGAAGTCAGCACCTAAACGGTCAAGTTTGTTAACGAAAATGATACGTGCAACTTCAGATTCGTTAGCGTAACGCCAGTTAGTTTCTGATTGTGGCTCAACACCACCAGAACCACAGAATACACCAACACCACCGTCTAGTACTTTAAGAGAACGGTATACTTCAACTGTGAAGTCAACGTGTCCAGGAGTATCGATTACGTTAAAACGGTGATCATCCCAAAAACAAGTAACAGCAGCAGACTGGATAGTAATACCGCGCTCAGCTTCCTGTTCCATGAAGTCAGTAGTTGACTCGCCGTCATGTACTTCACCAGTTTTGTGAATTTGACCGGTAAGCTTCAAGATACGTTCAGTTGTTGTGGTTTTACCAGCATCAACGTGAGCGAAGATACCAATATTTCTGTATTTTGATAAATCTGCCATTGTTTTACTCTATTAAAGTTGCTTTCTAAAATTAATGAGGGAGGGCGTGAAAGCTGCATAAATGCAGGCTCCTCAACAAAACCATCCCCATAGGGTTCTTTTTGTGACGCGACATTATAAAGGAATGACCACCAGATGAAAACTAGTAGCCTAAAAAAAGATACGGCTTAAGTCACAAAGCATGATTGGAATTAATGAGATAGGTAAAGATCACGTTCCGCATTTAAGACGTCAATGATTGCTGGCGTCTTATTCAATGTTCTAATTGCGCCAAATAATGCGTTAGCTTCAGGGTATTGCTGACGTAGATAAACTAGCCATTGCTTAATGCGATTAGGATAATAAAGGCCTTTATCACCTTCTATTTCAAACGTAGTATAACGTCCAAGCAATGTTAATAGTTCAGAATACGACATTGGCTTTACACCGTGCTTTATCGTTGCAGCAAGATTGGGCATGGCTAAAGCACCTCGTCCGAGCATTAAGTTGTCACATTTGGTTTGTTGCTGGCACGTTAACGCATCTTGTACGTTCCAAATCTCGCCATTAGCAATCAATGATATTTTCGCTTTTTGAGCAATCGGTGCAATGGCTGGCCATTTGATGGCATCTTTTTTGTAGCCATCAACTTTAGTACGGGCATGAATGGTCAATTCATTCGCACCGGCACTAACAATCGCATCACTGATTTCATGCACAGTATTAGGATCATCCCAACCTAATCGTATCTTCACCGAAAAAATTTGCTCTTGAGGTATTGCCTCTCTCATTGCTTTAACAAGCGTATAAACAACGTCAGGTTCTTTGAGTAATACCGCGCCACCTTTATTGGTATTAACAATTTTACTTGGGCAACCCAAATTCAAATCGATACCGTGACTGCCTAATTCGATTGCACGATTAGCATGGTCACTCATTAAACCAGGGTGTTGCCCCAACAACTGCATGCGAATTGGGACACCCGCAGATGTCTTACCGCCATGGTAAAGTTCTGGGCATAACTTATAGAAACTGCGCTCTGGCATAAATGTATCAGAAACACGCATAAATTCGGTGATGCATAAATCAAAGCCACCGAGTTCGGTCAGCAGTTGTCGCACCAAATGATCAATGACACCTTCAAGTGGTGCTAGAACTAACTTCATTTCAATACTTATTATTTATTCGTGGCGATTACAGTTGCAATCCAACGGTCTATTTTTGTTTCAAGTACAGCTAGTGGCAGTGCACCGTCAAGTAATACTTGATTATGGAAGTCTTTAATATCGAATTGCTGGCCTAATGCTGACTCAGCGCGAGCTCTTAACTCCATAATTTTTAGCTGGCCAACTTTGTAAGATAAGGCTTGCCCAGGAATAGCCATGTAACGCTCAACTTCAGCAACCACATCAGACTTAGCCATCGTTGAATTAGCCAGCATATACGCAATAGCTTGCTCCCGGCTCCATCCTTTTGAGTGTAAACCGGTATCAACGACTAATCGCATTGCTCTAAGCATTTCGTCGGCTAATTTTCCAAAATATTGATAAGGGTCGTCAAACAGTCCCATTTCAATACCAAGCTGTTCACTGTATAACGCCCAACCTTCAATGTAGGCAGTTTGGCCACCAAACTTTTGAAAGTCTGGAATATCTTGTAATTCTTGCGCTAACGAAATCTGAAAGTGATGGCCTGGCGCCGCTTCATGTAATGACAATGTCATCATGCCCCATTTAGGCTGCGCTTTTAAATTAAAGGTATTTACATAAAACACACCAGGTCGGCTACCATCTGGACTGCCTGACGCATAAGATGCCCCTGCTGCGCTTTGCTGGCGAAAAGCTTCAACCGCCTTTACGATATAAGGTGATTTAGGCATCACGTCGAAGTATTGTGGTAAAACACCATCGATGCGTTTTTTGTAGTCTTGATAGGCGTCTATTAAATCTTGTTTCTCTGTAAAAAAGTATTGTGGAGATTGACTTAAATGACTGAAAAAAGCCTTTAAATCTCCTTTGAAAGCAACTTTTTCTTTAACACCGTTCATTTCTTTTAGAATTCTTGCAACTTCATCTAGACCTAGCTGATGGATCTGCGCAACATCCATGGTTGTCGTGGTGTGACTGTTCGCCAAATATTGATACCACGGTAGTCCATTTGGCAGGCTGCTATAGCCATCTGTTGCACGGGTATATGGCAGATAATGTTCATTAATGAAATCAATGAGTCCTTGATACGCAGGGATAATCTCGTTTGAAATTAGCGCCTTGTACTCTTTCGTTAGCTGAGTTTTATCAGTCAGCGAGATACCATCTGGCATATTATCAATCGGTTGATAAAATATACTGCCATTGGCATCGTTAACTACTTGTGCTTCCAGCTGGCTTAGTAGGCGATTAACTAGCACTCGTGGTAACACAACTTTATTGG
This sequence comes from Psychrobium sp. nBUS_13, assembly GCF_051201665.1. Classification (GTDB taxonomy): domain Bacteria; phylum Pseudomonadota; class Gammaproteobacteria; order Enterobacterales; family Psychrobiaceae; genus Psychrobium. The sequence continues at coordinate 3,063,895 of NZ_CP179210.1, forward strand.
CAACCCCTTCTGACAACCGCTGTTTAGCGCTTTCAAACCACGCGACATATGCTCTTAATCGTTTAGCGAAATCGTTATAATCTTTAACAGAGTCAAATGGCTGAGCGCTTTGACCTGAGCCCAGTTGCGCCATTGTACTCATTAGAGAATCGAATTGAGTAAATGGAAGATAATGAACGGGAAATGCATTCCCTTGTAGTTCATTTTTAAGATTTGCTTTGAGTATTTG